>CAVQKI010000003.1:0-227703 GCA_963713145.1 uncultured Thermoplasmata archaeon
GGCACAACTTCCGTATAGCGGAAGGTGTCGCCAAGTCCCGGCCGGTTCTTGGACCGGTCTCGGGTCGAGACGTCTGCCGCCTCGAGGCTGAGGGGCGACCCCTTCCGTTCAACGAACGGGTTGGTGTGGATTGGTGCTGTCCCGAGCTATATCCCCGGGAGTCGCCAGGCGGCGCGTCCGATGTCGGGTCGGTGACCTCGGTCCGAGGAGTCGATCCGTCGGTGATCCCGTACGACGACGCCCGTGCTCTACCGTCCGTCCGATTGCGTGGGGCGGTACAGCCACGAATCCTTCAGGTGGTAGCGCCCCTCGTCGACCTTCTCGAATCTGTCGGAGCCGTGACCCTGGGAGTGCTGACGAATCGTGTACGAGATGCGGTGGTAGTGCTGAGAGCGGCTCGAGTCCGGTCCTCCGAGCTCTAGCCATACGCGGTGCGAATATCGGCGAGTCGAGCCTCTCCGCCCAAGTCCTCGAGGGCGCGGGAGATTCGGTCGACGAGATCTTCCTGGGCCATGGTGAACCAGTCAGCCCATTCGGTGGTTCGGGTGCTGCCTATCGGACGAGTTCGATGAGCTCTTCGGACTCGGCCGAGGCGTAGCCCCCTTTCTGGCCCAGGAGGCTGGCGGCGCGGACTCCCGTGATGATCAGGAGCACCTTGATCGTGTTCTCCATCTCGGGGGAGTTCTCGACCGAGCAGCCCCAGATGATGCGGGCGCGCTTCGAGATCTTCCCACCGACTAGGGCTGCGGCCTTCTCGGCCTCGCTGACGGTCATGGTGGGGCCGCCGATCACGCGCACGAGGGCGCCGGTCGCGTCCTTGAGCTCCACGTCCCCGAGGAGCGGGGAGGTTACGGCCTCCATGACGGCCTCGGCGACCCGGTCGGTCGCGCTCTCGCTCTCCCCGAGCCCGATGAGCGAGATGCCGCCGTCCTTCATGACCGCCAGGATGTCGGAGTAGTCCAAGTTGACGAGGCCCGGGCGCGTGACGATCTCCGCGATCCCCTTGATCGCGGTCATCAGGACCGCGTCGGCGAGCTTGAACGCCGAGTCGAGGGGCATGCGGGGGACGAGCTCGAGCAGTTTGTCGTTCTGGATGACGATCGTGGTGTCGCAGACCCGCGCAGGCGCTCGAGGCCGTCCTTGGCCTGCTCCATTCGAGCCGCGCCTTCGCCCGAGAACGGAAGGGTGACGACGCCCATGGTGAGCGCGCCCTGCTCCTTCGCGAGTTGGGCGACGAGGTGGGCCGTGCCCGTGCCGGTCCCCCCACCCATCCCCGCCGTGACGAAGACGAGTTGCGCGCCCTGGAGGAATTGGCGGATCTCCTGTTCGTTCTCCCGGGCCGCTTCCTCGCCGATTTCGGGGCGAGCCCCCGCGCCCAGGCCCTTCGTGGTCCGACGGCCGATGAGCACCTTGCGGGAGGCGTGGATCGAGAGCAGGTGCTTTACGTCCGTGTTGAGGGCGCACATTTCGGCGCCCTGGATTCCCTCTTCCATGCAGCGGTTGATCGTGTTCGATCCCCCGCCGCCGCAGCCGACGACGCGGATGTTGACCTTGAGCGCCTCGGCGATCTTTTCGATCTCTTCGTCGTCGACGCTACGGCCGAGAGCAGTCTCCGGCGTGCGCTTCCCCAGCAGGGCCTGGCCTTCCTGGTGTTTTGCTACTGTCTCTTGAATGATGGACTTCACCTGCCTGATTCACCTCCGGACCTCGGGCAAATGTAACGCGACGGGAGATACTTAATCGTCCCTTTGGAAAGGCATCCGCGTTCCTACAACGCTAGGAGATTCCGGCCCGCGTCGTTCCGCGGCCGGTGGTCTCCCCCGGAGCTCTTCCTCGAATCGTCCGCCGCGAGTTCTACGAGGCGGTCCGGGTCGCGCTGGGGCCTCCGGGATCGCGTTCGGCCCCGGCCTCTGCCGGGCGATGCGGCGGCGTGCGGGGGTGTCTACGAGCGGACGCGGCGGCCCGTGCCGGAGGAGCCGCGGTTCGACGGCATGTCGAACGCGTCCAGGAACGACCACCAGGCGCCCATCGTCTGACGGGCAGCCCAGAACGCTTGGCGCGGCGAGGAACGGGAACTCTGGAGCTCGCGGGAGAGGAGCGCCCTCTCGGCGCGGGAGTGCTCTACGTCCGCGCCCTCGTGGACGCGGAAGAACTCGTGGGCCTTGGGGTCGCTGACGCCGTAGTGAGCGCGGAGCCCTCGGGACTTCTCGGCCGCGACCTCCGGGAAGATCGACTCGTAGGCGTAGAGAGAGGCCAGAGCGGGTCCTGCACCGCGGGCCCCGAACTCCTCGTACCGGTCGAGGAGCTGTTGAGTGGCCGGGAGCGGGGTCGCCGAACGGACGGCTCGCCGCGAGACACCGATCCCCTCGGCGAAATCGAGCCAGAGCTCCGGGTGGGTCGGCGACCGGCCCTCTTCGTCCATCAGGTTCTCGAGGAGCATGCGGCGGTCGGCCGGCCGACGGAGGTGCGAGTAGGCGGCCGCAATGTACCGCGGGAAGTTCACTTCGAACTGGTAGGACTGAGCGGCGTAGGATCGCAGCGTCGGGAGGGGGACGTCACCGTTCGACCAGGCTACGTAGAACGGGTGCTTGAGCAGGTGGCGCTCCTTGAGCATCGCATCAATGGCTGCGACCGGACTGGGCATGGCGTCCCGACGGACGGGTCCCTTAACAATCTATCGCTTCCCCCGAGGGCCCCTCGCCGAGGCCGGGCGCCGTCGGGGACCGCCGTCCGACGGGCGCAACGGCCGGCTCGTTAAGTCCGAGAGTCCCCTCCGCGCCCCGTGGAAGAGGTACTTCCGCACCATCGAGGGCAGCGTCGATCGCGCCTACGAGGTGGCGGACCGCGCGCGCAAGGAGGGTCTCGACCCCGCGGTCGGGACCGAGATTCCCCGGGCGCAGGATATGGCCTCCCGCGTCGAGAAGCTACTCGCCCACCTCGGCATCGAAGGGATCTCCACCGAGATCCGGGCGCTCGCGGCGACGATGCCTCGGGAAGAGGTCGCCGTCTCCATCACTCGTCGGATCGCCCAGGACGCTTCCCGCGGAGGCTCGACCGCCTCCCGAGTGGATGCCGCTCTCCGGGTCGGGCTGGCGATCCTGACGGAAGGGATCCTCGTCGCCCCGCTCGAAGGTCTTGCGGAGGTCCACCTGCACGAGGGCCGGGACGGTGCGCCCTACATCGAGCTGTACCTACGCGGGCCCGATTCGCGCGGCCGGAGGGACGGCCCAGGCGTTGAGCGTCCTTCTCGCCGACATCGTCCGCCGGGACCTGGGGCTCGCGGCCTTCCACGCGGACCGGGAGGAGGTCGAGCGGTACAAGGAGGAGATTCCCCTGTACAGGTACCATCAGCACCTCCAGTACGTACCCGACGCCCGAGGAGATCGAGCAGGTCGTCTCCCACGTCCCCGTCGCGATCTCCGGCGAGTCGACCGAGGGGGAGGCGGAGGTCAGCGCGTTCCGCAACCTCCCGCGGGTCCCCACGAACGGGATCCGGGGCGGAGCCTGCCTCGTGATCGCCGAGGGGCTCTGCCAGAAGGCGGCGAAGCTCCGGAAGATCGTTGACAAGCTCGGCCTGGAGGGTTGGGAGTTCCTCGCGGACCTGGGGCACCGGCCCACCGAGGAAGACGACCCGACCACGCCGAAGTACCTGCAGGAAGCGGTCGGGGGTCGGCCGATCCTCGCCCACCCGAATCGGCCGGGCGGCTTCCGGCTGGTGTACGGTAGGGCCCGCACGTCCGGCCTCGCCGCGTGCGCGGTCAACCCGGCGTCCATGGTCGTCCTGCAACATTTCGTGGCCATCGGCACCCAGGTGAAGCTCGAGTTCCCGGGCAAGGCCTCGGCGATGGGGGTCTGCGACACGGTCGAGGGACCGATCGTCGAGCTCGAGGACGGGACGGTCACCGCGGTCCACGAGGTCGAGCGCGCGGAAGCGCTCCTTCCGTTCGTCCGGCGGATCGTGGACCTCGGTGAGATCCTGGTCGGGTTCGGGGAGTTCCTCGAGAACAATCGCCCGCTCGTCCCCGGGGCATACTCGCTCGACTGGCATGTGGAGGAGCTGCGTGCCGTCGGCGTCGACCCAGAGCTGGGTGCCGCGGTCGCCACCTACGAGGAGGCCGTACGGGTCTCGAAGACCCACGGTGTGCCCCTGCACCCGCGCTGGCTGCTCTTCTGGCACGACCTCGCACCGCCCGAGATCCGTGCCCTCTCCGAGTTCGTCGAGCAGCACGGGGTCTGGCGCGACGGCGCGCTCGAGCTCCCGATCGACGTGGCGTGGAGCGCGCTCCTCCTCCGGCTCGGGGTCCTTTCGCGCCCATGCGCCCCGGACCGCCTCCGCGTCGAGATCGACGCGAGCGCCGCGCTGGTCGGCGGCCTCGGCCTCGAGGTGGGAACGGAGGCCCTCGTCCGTGTAACGAACTTCGAGCCTGTCGGGACCGACCCGCTCGCGTACGCGAGCCGGCTTGCGGGGGTCACCCTCCGGGCCCGAGCACCGTCACGGATCGGGGGGCGCGTCGGCCGACCCGAGAAGGCCTACCACCGCGCGATGCAGCCGAACGTTCACGCGCTCTTCCCGGTCGGCGAGGCCGGCGGGTCGAAGCGCCTGCTCACCGACGCGGCCCGGAGCACGATGGGCACCGGGAGCCGGGTCGACCTCGGGGTTCGCCGGTGCCCCTCCTGCGGTCGTCACTCGGTCTGGTGCCGCTGCGAATGCGGCGCCCACACCGAACCGACCGGGGAGGTCCGCACGCACTCGTTGCCGATCGCGCCGCTGTGGAGCGAGGCGCTCTCCCGCCTGAACATGTCGAAAGCCCCCGCGGTCAAGGGAGTGAAGGGGCTGATGTCGCCCGGCAAGGTTCCCGAGCCGATCGAGAAGGGGATCCTCCGGGCCTCCCACCAGATCTCGGTCTACCAGGACGGCACGGCCCGGTTCGACCTGACCAACCTCCCGCTGACCCACTTCCGACCGGTCGAGATCGGAACGGATATCGTGACCCTCCGGCGCCTCGGCTACACCCGCGACACGGCGGGGGCCGAGCTCACGGACCCCGAGCAGGTCGTCGAGCTCCTGCCTCAGGACCTGGTGGTAGCCCGGTCGTGCGGTGACTACCTGACCCGGCTCGCGCAGTTCGTGGATGACGAACTGGTCCGCCTGTACGGTGGGGAGCCGTTCTACCGCGCGGAGCGGCCCGAGGACCTCGCGGGGGCGATCGTGGTAGCGCTGGCCCCGCACACCTCGGGAGGCGTCGCGGGCCGGATCATCGGGTTCACCACCGCGGAGGCGTGCTTCGCCCACCCGGTGTTCCACGCCGCCAAGCGTCGCAACTGCGACGGGGACGAGGATTCGGTGACGTTGTTGATGGACGCCCTGCTGAACTTCTCGCGCGCGTACCTTCCCGACAGCCGAGGGGCGCTGATGGACAAGCCGCTCGTCCTGACCACCCGTCTCGAGGCGACCGAGGTCGACAAGGAAGCCCACAACGTCGACGTCGGGAGCCGCTACCCGCTCGCTCTCTACCGCGCCGCGCTCGCGGGCAAGCACCCGAAGGAGATCGAGCCGCTGGTGGACCTCGTCGGGAAGCGGCTCGGGACCGAGCGGTCACTCTCCGGCTACGGGTTCACGCACGACACGTCGAGGATCGCGGGCGGCCCGGTCCGGTCGGCGTACCGTGACGGCCGGTCGATGACCGACCTGGTCGAACGCTCCGTCCTCCTCACCACCCAGATCCGCGCGGTCGACGTCGGGTTGGCGGTGGGCCTCGTGCTGAACGCCCACTTCCTCCCCGACGTGATGGGTAACCTGAAGGGGTACGCGACGCAGAAGTTCCGTTGCCGCGTCTGCGGCGTGATCTACCGTAGGCCCACGCTCTCGGGGCGCTGCGTCACGCGGGTCGCCGGTGGGGCGAGCGCCTGCGACGGCGAGCTGATGTCCACCGTCTACGAGGCGTCCGTCCGGAGGACCTGCCCCTGTCGCAGCGGCTCGGGGAGATGGAGGGGATCACGCCGTACATCCGGCAGCGTATCCGCGTTCTCGCCGACTCGCTGGCGAGCCTGTTCCCGGGCGCGACGGCCCAGACCACGCTCGACGCGTTCGAGCGCTCCGCAGCGCGCCCGTCCCCTCCGGACGCCGTCGCGCCCTGAGGCCTCGCCGGCGCGGAACGGCCAAATAGGCCGCGCCCTCTCGAGCGGACGTCGGGCTTGTGGGGTAGTCTGGACTATCCTGTCGGCCTTCGAAGCCGACGACCTGGGTTCGAAATCGTGGGAATGCCCGCGGCGGAACTCCCAGCAAGCCCGTTCCCGGGCGACTACCGGAAGTAGCCCGGAGACTGGGCGGGTTCGCTCCGCTTCTCTTCCTCGGGCTTCGCCGCCTCGACGATGTCGATGGCCAACAGCGCCGAGATCGGAACCAGTCGGATGCGGCCCTTCTCGCCAGCGGAGGCCGGTCCGAACGCCGCGTCCGTGCCGTCGAGCTCGATGGCGAGGACGTTGTCGCCCCCGATCGACACGAGCCCCCGGAACAGTCCGGTCGAGACGATCGCCTTGTCCTCCGGGCCGGCCGACTGGATGCGGACCCGTGAGCCCGGTGCGAGCGTGATCGCCGGCCTCTTGGCCGGTGGGCCCTCCGGCGTCATCGGGGACCTCGCTCGCGTACGGTGGTGCGCACGATCGGAGCCACCTTCGGAGCGACCTTGGGCGCGGGCCCGGTGCCCGAGACCTCGATGAGCGTCTGCAGGTGGTTCACGGTCTCGCGATACCGGCGGAGGGCGTTCTGGGCGTTCGCCTCGGTGAAATCCCACGCTCGCGCCATGTTCCCGTAACGAATGCGGTACCCCTTGCGCCCTTTACCTTCGCCCATGCCGACGACCTCCTCGAGCAGGTCGAGGGCCTTCAACTTGTTGATGTGCCGGTAGACGGTCGGCTTCGAGGTGTGAAGCACCGCGGTCAGCTCGTCCGCGTACCACGGCCGGCTCGGGTCGCGGAGGAGGCATTCGCGGACGAGACGGAACGCCAGGCTCTGGGAGATCGGTCCCTCGGAGCCCCGCCCTTCCTCCCCGTCGGGGAGGTACCCGACCATCCGAAGGAACTCGCGCAGGACCTCGTCGAGGTCCGAGACGGGAGTGAGCGGTGTGCTGTAACGCAACGCGAGTTCGAAAGGCATGTAACGCCGGTGTCCCGGATGGCGTTCCGCATAAAAAGACGGGCGTACGGCGGACCGGCCGAAGCGATAAGCGCGCCCTCGCTGCTCCGTTGGCGGAATGGCACCGTTCGACCTTCTCTCACCGCGGACCGTCGAGGAGGCGCTGGCGACGATCCGGTCGTACCCGGCCGACGAGGTCGCCGTCCTCGCCGGCGGGACCGACCTGTTGCTCGACCTCGACGGGGAACGGTCCGCGCCTCGGGCCGTCGTCTCTCTCCGTTGGCTTCCGTGGCGGACCCTCGACTGGAACGGCCCCGCGCTGACGATCGGAAGCACCCTGCCACTGCGGGCCCTCGAGACCGACCGGGACCTGAAGCGTCGCCTGCCCGCGCTCTACGAAGCCGTGCGCGCTGTCGGGGGCGTCGCGCTGAGAAACCGCGCGACGCTCGGGGGCAATCTCGGCAGGGCGGCCCCGGCGTCCGACCTGATCCCTGTCCTGCTCGTCCTCGATGCGGAGGTCGAGCTCGTCGGGCCCGGGGGCGCCCGGACGATGAGCGTTGACCGGTTCGTCCGCGGTTCGCGGAGGACCGAGCTCGGCCGGGCGGAGCTGATCCGGTCCGTCCGGATCCCCGAGGCACGCCCGTCCGCGTACCTCTGGCAGCGGGTCCGGCCGGCGAACGACATCTCGCAGCTGTCCGTGGGGGTCGCCTACGCCCCGCGGGACCGGTCGTGGCGTGTCGCGTTGGGAGGGATCCCTCCCCGACCCGTCCGCGTCCCCGAGGCGGAAGAGGCCCTGGTAGGATCCCGGCCTTCGGTCGAGGCCGTGAGGACCGCCGCCGACCGCGCGGCGGCCCACGCCTCCCTCGTCACCGACCGGCGGGCCAGCGACGACTACCGACGCCAGATCGCCGGCGTCCTGCTCGCACGCGCCGTCCGGTCCGCTGTCGCGCGCGGAGAGGGCTCGTTGTGACGCCCTCCCGCCTCTCCCTCTCCGTGAACCGCCGTCCGCGGTCGATCGAGGACGTTCCGGGCGAGGAGCGCCTGCTCGACACCTTGCGCTGGCGGTTGGGCCTCAAGGGAACGAAGGAGGGGTGCCGCACCGGTGGGTGCGGTGCGTGCGCGGTCCTCGTCGACGGCGCCTGCGCCCTCAGTTGCCTCACGCTCGCACACGAGGTCGAGGGCGCGGAGATCACCACGGTCGAAGGGGTCGCGGACGATCCGGTGGGCCGGTCGGTGCAGGAGGCGTTCCGGGACGCCGGCGCCCTCCAGTGCGGTTACTGTACGCCCGGGTTCGTCGTGACGCTCACGGGGCTCCTCAAGGAAGAGGGTCGGTCCGCGCCGGCGGAGCACCTGCTCTCGGAGCTGGGCGAGAACCTCTGCCGTTGCACCGGCTACGCCGCGATCGTCCGGGCGGTCGAGACGGTCCACCGGAGGACGCACGAATGAGGGCGATCCGGCCCGACGCAGAGGCGAAGGTCCGCGGTGACGTGGTCTTCGGGACGGACCTCGACGTCGAAGGCATGCTCTGGGGTGCGCTCGTCCTCGCCCCCGTTCCGCACGGCAAGGTCCGTTCGGTCGACCTCGCGCCGGCCCGGGCCATCCCCGGTGTGGTCGCGATCGGCGCGGACGACGTGGCGGGCCTGACGGGGGCGGGGCCCGGAGACGCCGACCGGCCCCCCTTCCCCCGGGATACGATCGAGTATTCGTGTCAGCCCGTGGCCGCCGTCGCCGCGCCGAGCCGGGAGGCGGCCCGACGGGCGGCCCGCGCGGTCCGCGTGGAGGTCGACCCGCTCCCGTTCGTCACCGACCTCGAGTCGGCCTTCCCGGAGTGGCCCGGCTCGTCCGTGGGCCCGCACCCGCACGTCGCCGGCCATGTCCGCGCGCGGAGGGGGGACGTGGAGAGTGCGTTCCGGGACGCCGACGTGGTCGTTCGGGAAACGTACCGGACGGCCGGGATCCACCAGGTGCCGCTCGAGCCCCACGCGTGCGTGGCCGAGGTCGTGGGAGACCGCTGGCACGTCCGCACGTCGACCCAGAGCCCGTTCGGGGTTCGCGAGGATGTCGCGTCCATCCTCGGGATCCCCGAGACGTCCCTCGTGGTCGAGGGGTCGTGGGTCGGCGGTGGGTTCGGCGGCAAAGGGGCCTCGCTGCTCGAACCGTACGCCCTCCTGCTCTCTCGAGCGACGCACGCACCCGTCCGGATCGCGCTCTCCTACCGCGAGGAGTTCCTCCTCGGCCGGTCGACCCTCCCCTCGGTCGTGCGCATGGAGACGGGCGTGAAGGACGGTCGGATCGTCGGCCGCCGCGTCCGCCTCCTCCTCGACGTTGGACGCTCGCTGCCCGGTCGCGATTTCGCGACAGGGTACTCGATCGGGTTCCTGCTCGGTCCGTACCGAACCCCCGTGTTCGAGGTGGAGGGGTACGCGGTTCGGACGAACAAGCCCCCGTTCGGCCCCCACCGTGCCCCGTTCGCCCCCCAGTGCGCGTTCGTGGTCGAGTCCCACCTCGACGAGGTTGCTCGCGCCGTGGGCGCCGACCCCGTCGAGTTCCGGGCGGAGCATCTCTGGGAAGCCGGAGGGTCGACCCCGTACGGCCAGAAGGTCGGTCCGTTCGGCCTTCCGTCGGCTCTCGCGGCGGCACGGGCCCGGGCACGCGAGTGGAGGACCACCGCGCCCCGAGATCACGGGATCGGGGTCGGGATTGGATTCTGGTCGACGGGGACGGGCGCGGGCGGCGAGGCCCGGCTCGTCCTGGGACCGAAGGAGCTCGTGATCGTTCAGGGGGAGAGGGAGATCGGGAGCGGCAGCGTCATCGTGGGACTTTCGGCGGTGGCCGAACGACGCACCGGCCTTCCCCGCGAGAGCATCCGCGTCGAATACCGGGACACGTCCCGAGCCCCGTTCGACTCCGGCGTCTTCGGCAGCCGCACACTCGGAGCGCTCGGCGGCGCGGTCGACAACGCCGTGGATGCCCTCTTCTCGGAGCTCGAGCGCCGGGTCGGGGGTGCTGGCTCGGTGCGTCTCGAGGTGGACCAGGGGGGGATCGCGGTGGTCCGGGGCGCGAAACGGAGGCCTGTCGCCGAGCTGCTGACGGTCGCGGAAGCGAAAGACGGAGGGATTTCGGTCGATGGCCGCCTCTACGGCCAGGCGGGCACGATCGACGAGTCGCTCGTGGAGGCGGGCAGCTTCTACGCGTACCACGACTTCACCGGGGCCGCCCACGCGGCGGAGGTATCGGTCGACCGAGAGACGGGCACGGTGAAGGTCGTGCGGTACGCGGCGTTCCACGATGTCGGGACGGTCGTCGACGCGGCCACGGCTCGGGCCCAGGTCGAGGGCGGCGTCGTGATGGGGCTCGGGATCGCGCTCACGGAGGAAGCGGTCTGGGCCGAGGACGGCCGGCTCGCCAACCCGAGCCTGCTCGACTACCGGATCCCCACGCTGGGGGAGGTCCCGCCGATCGAAGTGACGTTCGTCGAGGGGTTCCCCGGCGCGGGACCCTTCGGGGCGAAGGGGATCGGAGAGCCCCCGATCATACCCGTCGCCGGCGACGGTCGCTGCGGCGGTCCGCGACGCGTGCGGGGTCCACCTCACGGAGCTCCCGCTCTCGGCCGAGCGCGTCGCGCGAGCCCTTAAGCTGGTCTGACCGTCCCGGCGGCCATGCCGCTTCCCGTGGCCGAGATGCGCGGGCTCCTATCGGATACCCGGCGACCCCCGTGGTCGCGACGGTCGGCTCGCATTCCGCCCTTGACATCGCGGACGGCGCCGCGAGCGAGGGCCTCGCGACGCTCGTCCTCGCTCAGGCGGGCCGGGACGCGACGTACACGAGATACTTCCGGTCGATGCGCGGCCCGCCCGGCTTTCCCCGTCGGGGGTGCGTCGACGAGGTCTGGACGTACCCGAAGTTCGCGGAGATGGCGGCCCCGGCGGTGCAGGAACGTCTCCGGCGGAAGGGCGCGGTGCTCGTGCCGAACCGGGCGTTCAGCTCCTACCTTCCGCTCTCCGCGATCGAGGACGAGTTTCGGGTCCCGATCGTCGGAAGCCGCTCGCTGCTCCGGATCGAGGAGCGGACGGAGCGGGAGAACTACTACACCCTCCTCCAGAAGGCCGGGATCCCGACACCGACCCGTCTCGCCGGACCCCGACGCGATCGACCGGCTCGCGATCGTGAAGCTCCCGCACGCGACCCGCCGGCTCGAGCGGGGTTTCTTCACCGCGGCGTCGCCCAAGGAGTACCCGCGAGAAGACCGAGCGGCTCCTGGCCCGCGGGACGATCCTTCCCGAGGACCTCCGGACCGCGCGGATCGAGGAGTACATCCTGGGTCCGGTCTTCAACTTCAACTACTTCTTCTCGCCGCTCGTGCCTCGGACGGAGGGGCTCGAACTCCTGGGGGTCGACGAACGGCGGGAGAGCGACCTCGACGGTCTCGTTCGGCTCCCCGCCGCCCAGCAGCTCGAGCTCTCGGAGTCCGCCCGGATCCCCGAGTATACCGTGGTAGGGCACGGCACGCTCACGGTACGAGAGTCAATACTCGACGAGGTCTATCGCTTGGGGGAGAAGTTCGTGGACGCAGCGCGGGAACGGTACCCACCGGGGATCCTTGGACCATTCTGTTTGCAGACGTGCCTCGACCGGAACGGGCACGCGACGGTGTTCGACGTGGCGGCGCGCATCGGAGGGGGGACGAACGTCCACCTCGCGCTCGGCCACCCGTACGGCAACGCCCTGTGGCGTACGCCGATGAGCACCGGCCGTCGGATCGCCCTCGAGATCCGCCGGGCCGCTGCCGAAGGCCGACTGGAGGAGATCGTCACATGAGCCCGGAAGCTCCAACCCCGGCTCCCACCCCCGCCCCGGTTCCGGCGGCGCTCGTCCGGACCGCTCTCTTTGACTTCCATCGGCGCCACGGCGCCCACCTCGTTCCGTTCGCCGGCTGGGAAATGCCGCTCTACTACGCGAGCATCATGGACGAACACCGCGGTGTGCGCAGCGCCGTCGGGCTGTTCGACGTATCCCACATGGGGATCCTCACGATCGACGGCGGCCACGCGGCCGAGCTCCTCTCGCGGCGCACGACCGCGAACGTGGAGCGGCTGGAGCCCGGTCAGGTCCGGTACACGTTCCTCCTCGAGGGGACCGGCGGCATCGTGGACGACCTGCTCATCAGCCGCATCGATACGGGGTCCGAGCTCACGCGGCGTTTCGTGGTCGTCCCCAACGCCGCCCGGGCGGCCGAGGTCGAGGAGATCTTCCGGCAGCACCGGGCGCCGGACACGACCATTCGTCGATGGAACGGCGAGGTCTCGCTGCTCGCGGTGCAGGGCCCTGAATCGCGTGCCATGCTCGAGAAGCGGTTCGGCTGGCAGCTCGGGTCGCTCGCGTTCTACCACGCCGCCTTCTTCCCGTCCGCCCCCGGGGGGCCGGACCCGGCGGGTCGCCTGGGCCCGATCTTCCCCGCGGACCTCAAGAGCACGATCTTCGTGAGCCGCACGGGCTACACCGGAGAGCTCGGCTACGAGCTGTTCATCCCGTCGCCCGCGGTGGACTCGATCGCAGAGTCTCTCGTCTCGCTCGGCGCCCGGCCGACGGGCCTCGCCGCCCGGGACACGCTGAGGCTCGAGAAGGGGTACCTGCTCTCCGGCCAGGAGTTCCACCGGGACCGGACCCCTCTCGAGGCCGGGCAGGATCGCTTCGTCGAGTTCGACCACCCGTTCGTCGGCCGGGATGCGCTCGAGAAGGAGCGGAAGGACGGTCTGCCGGTTCGCCTCGTGGGCATCGAGGTCCGGGCGGAGGGCGCCATCCCACGACACGGAACGCCGGTGCTCTCGAACGGCCAACGCGTCGCGGAGACGACCAGCGGGGGCCTCTCGCCCGGCCTCGGTCGGGGGATCGCCCTCGCGTACCTGCCGCCCGCGCTCACCGCGCCGGGAACCCCGCTCACCCTCGACATCCGGGGTCGCCAGGTCGCCGGCGAGGTCGTCAAGCTCCCGTTCGTCCGCACGGCGCCGGGGCGACCGTAAATAGTGGGTCCACCCCATTCCTACCATACATCGATGGCCGCCGAGGTCGGGAACCGTCCCTTCGTCGGCCGGGTCGAAGCCGTCGAGGCTCTCCACCGCCGCTTCGAGGACGCCCGGGCGGGCGCCGGGGGCGTTACGTTGCTGGTCGGAGAGACGGGTGTCGGCAAGTCCGCGCTGGTCGCCGGGCTCGTTCACGACATGCGGGCCCGCGGGGCCCGGGTCCTCGAAGGAAAGTCCGTCCCGGCGGACGAACCTCCCCCGTTCGGCCTCCTCCGCTCCGCGCTCGAGAGCGCCCGGGAGGTAGAGCAGACCGAAGGGGGCTTTCCCATGCCGGCGCCGTTGCCCGACGGAGTGATCATCGGGTTCGCCCCGGGACTTGACGACCGGGCGTTCCGCACGTCCGTCCGCATCGAGGATCGCTTGCTCGCGACCCTCGGCGAGGCCAACGACCGGGAGGAGGGGCTCCGCGGTCAGCTGGGGATCGGCATCGCGGAGCAGTTCTTCGAGCTCACCCGGTACGGTCCGGCGGTGCTCGTGCTCGAGGACATACACCGAGCGGACGACCCGTCCCTGGAGGCGATCGAGCTCGTCGCCCGCCAGCTCGCGAACCGGCCGCTCTGGATCCTCGCCACCATCCGGCCGTTCTCCGCGCTGACGTCGTCGCGCCGGGCCCGCCTCGAGGCGTTCGAGCGGCAGACCCAGGCGAAGCGTATCCCGCTCCGCCCCCTCACGTCGGGCGAGGTTGCGGAGTTCCTGCGCGACCGCGAGCCAGACCGAGAGTTCACGGACGAAGAGATCGCCCGCCGGTACTCGGAAACCGGCGGCAACCCGCTCCTCCTCGAGCAGCTCGATCGACGCTTGGGCGCCCCCACGGGGGTCGGCCCGGCGGATTCCGACGCAGCGGCCCTTTCCGTGGCGAACGCCCCCGGCCCGCCGCTCAGCGAGGAAGAGGAACGCAGCCTCGCGGTCGCAGCGGTGGTCGGGCCCGAGGTCCCGTTCGCCGTTCTCCTCCGCGCCAGCGGGGAGGACGAGGAGCGCCTGGCGGAGGCCGTGGACCGGTTGGTCGCACGGGGACTGCTGCTCGAACGCGCGGGAGAGGTCCTCACCTTCCGCGACGACCGGGTCCGGGCGGAGCTCTACGGTAGCCTCACGGAAAGCCGGCGCCGGGTCCTGCATCGCCGGGTCGGGGAGGCCCTGGAAGCGATGGGAGGCGCGGACCTCGCGACGATCTACGCGCTCGCTCGCCACTTCTACCTCGGCAAGGTCGACGAAAAGGCGTACCGCACGAACCGGGTGGCGGCGGAGATCGCCGCCCGGCTCTACGCCCCCGGGATCGCGCGGGAGCATCTCGAACGCGCGCTCGAGAGCTTCCGGCGGCTCAACCCGGAGGACCTCGCCGGCGAGACGGAACTCGTCCTCGAGCTCGCCCAGCAGATCGACGCTGTCGGGGAGCTGGAGGAGGCCGAGACGCTCCTTCGAGGGCATCTCACGCGCGCGGGGTTGGGTGCGAAGATCCCGCGCCCCCTCCTCGCTCTGGCCGAGCTCTACCTCGCCCGGATCCAGGCGGACCGGGGAGACTGGCGGGCTGCGGAGGAGGCGGCCACGCGCATCCTCGGCCGACCCGAGCTGCTGGAGCATCCCCTGGTCCTCCTCGCGGTCCGCCGGCTCCGTGGCGAGTCGCTGTACTACCTGGGCCGCTACGCCGACGCGCTGGCGGAGCACACCGAAGGGATCCGCCTCGCGCGCGAGACCGGGGGCGAACGGGAGGCCGCGCTCGGCCAGGCCCGCCGGGCCCGCGTGCTCGCGATGGTGGGCCAGGTCGACGAGGCGCTCAAGGAGGGCGGCGAGGCGGGCCGTTCGCTCGAGAAGCTCGGGGACCTGCGCGAGGCCTCGCACGCCCACCTGTTCCTGGGCGTGGTGACCGCCGAGTCGCGGACCCATGCGAGCCGGTTCGAGGAGGCGATCGGGGAATTCGCCGAGTCGATCCGACTGGCCGAGAAGGCGCACGACCCACGTCGGGTCGGCTGGTCCCTGTTCAACACCGCCGACATCCTCCGCCAGGCCGGGCGTCTCGACGAGGCGAGCGACTACAACCGCCGCTCGCGCGAGTTCCTGGACCGGGTCGGGGACCGGTTCGGCCTGGTGCAGACGATGGTCATCTCCGGAAAGATCGCGCTCGACCGCAAGGAGTACGACCATGCGGAGGCGGACCTGCTCGATGCTTATCGCCTCGTCCGCGAGCTCAAGGCCCCGGCGGACGAGGTCGACGTCGTCCTGCGGCTCGCCCAGCTCTCGCTCGCCCGCCGGGACCTCTCGAGCGCCCGCCGTCGCGTGCAGGATCTCGAGCGACAGAGCCTACCCGCGCTCCGGCCGGACCTGGTGGCCGACTTCGAGAAGCTCAAGAGGGCGGTCGGACCGGGCGAACCCGGCGGGGTCGATGGCGCCACGCCCTGACCGGTCGCGGTCGGCGCTCGCCGGCCTTGTCCGCCGGTCGCTCGCGGAGGACCGTGTTCGCGACGACCGGACGACGCGGGCGCTCCTGCCGCGCCCGGTCGCAGCGACCGGGGTGGTGACGGCCCAGGCGACGGGCGTTCTCTCCGGGATCGCAGCCGCGCGGGCGGTGGCCTCCGAATGCGGGCTCTCCGTGCGATCCGCCGCGCGGGACGGGTCTCGGCTGCGGCCGGGGAGGGTGGTCCTGGTCGTGACCGGGGACGCGCGCCGCATCCTCTCGGCCGAGCGAACGCTACTCAACTTCCTGATGCACGCGAGCGGTGTCGCCACCCTCGCCGACCGGACGGTCCGGGCGACCCGCGGGTCCCGCCGGCCGCCGGAGGTCTGGGCGACCCGAAAGACGCTCCCGGGCCTTCGCGACCTCGAGAAGGCGGCCGTGGCGCACGGCGGGGGGCACCCTCACCGCCGGGACCTCGCGAGCGACCTCCTTGTGAAGAACAACCATCTCGCCCTCGTCCCCCTCGAGGAAGCGGTCGTCCGGGCGCGACGCCGGGCGGGTCCCGGGATGCGGGTCGAGGTGGAGGTCCGGACGGCCCCCCAGGCTCTACGGGCCGCCCGGGCCGGCGCGGACGCCCTCCTGATCGACAACGCCACCCCGGCGAAGGCCCGGGCCATCGTGCGGGCGCTCGAGCGGGCGGGATTGCGCCGGGGCCGCTGGGTCGAGCTCTCCGGGGGAATCGACCCGGAGTCGGTCGCCCGGTGGGCGTCGGTGGGCGCGGACGCCGTGAGCCTCGGAGCCCTCACGCATTCGGCCCCGGCGCTGCCGTTCCATCTGACGCTCCGGCCGGGCCTCTTAAGACGCCACGCCGGTCAGCAACGTCCGGGAGGTCCACGATGTCGATCGAGACGGAGATCCGGGCGTTGAAGGAGCAGCGGGACGCGGTCCTGCTGGCCCACAACTACCAGCGCCCGGAGGTCCAGGACCTCGCCGACTTCGTGGGCGACTCCCTCTACCTCTCCCGTAAGGCGATGGAGTCCGACCGCTCCGTGATCTGTTTCGCGGGCGTGCGGTTCATGGCGGAAACGGCCAAGATACTCAACCCCGGGCGCACGGTGCTCCTGCCGGACCCGAAGGCCGGGTGCGGGCTCTCCGACTCGATCACCGCGGAGCAGGTCCGGGCGTGGAAGGCGGAGCACCCCGGGGCGGCCGTGATCGCCTACATCAACACCTCGGCCGAGGTGAAGGCCGAGGCCGACTCGTGCTGCACGAGCTCGAACGCGGTCAAGATCGTGGAGGAGGTCGCCCCCAACCGCGAGATCCTGTTCCTTCCCGACATGTTCCTGGGGGACTACGTCCGGCGCCGGACCGGCCGCAAGATGCACCTCTGGGTCGGCGATTGCCCGGTCCACGCCAAGCTCCGGCCCGAGGAGCTCGCGCGGGCCCGGATCGACCACCCGGGGGCGCCGATCATCGCCCACCCGGAGTGCGGGTGTGCGAGCCAGGTGCTCCCTCAGGTCGACCGGATCCTGTCGACCGACGGGATGGTGCGGTTCGCTGAGGAGACTCGAGTGCCCGAGGTCATCGTCGCGACCGAGGTCGGGATCCTGCACCGGATGCGGCGGCTCAACCCGACGACCACGTTCACCCCACTCGACGCGGGGGCGATCTGCCCGTACATGAAGGAGATCGACCTCGACGACATCCGCGATTCGCTTTCCCTGCTCCAGTACCGCATCGAGGTCCCGCCCGACATCGCCGCGAAGGCGCGTCGCGCCCTGGAGCGGATGGTCGCGACGTGACCCCGCGACCTCAGAGCTTCGGCAGGAACGGCCCCGCCTTCGCGACCCAGAGCGTGTACGTCTCGGCGAAGAGCCCCAGCGCGCCCAGGAAGACGACCCCGATCGCGGCCCAGGACGGCTTGCGCGTCAGGTAGAAATGCGCGCTCAGCGGGTTGAGCCGGGTCGAGAGGAACGAGAGTCCCGACGCGAATAGGACGAAGCCGAGCAGGGCCGGTACGAGGATCGAGTACTGCGCGAGGATCAGCCCCGCGATCACCACGATCACCGCGACCGGGATGGCGGCGTTGGAGCGCCGGGTCTCCGGCTCGGCCATCCGGTTCGGACGCTGCCGCGCCGGGCGGACGTACGGGGGAGGATACTCGCGGTACGTCGACACCCCCCGGCCTCGCCGTCGCCCCTAAATGAACCCGCGCGTCGAAGGGAATGCCGAGACCCCCGGAGCGTCGGCTAAAAGGCCCCGCGCCGTCCGGGGGTCGTGGTCCCCCTCAAGTTCCGCCCTCGCGAGCCCCCTCGGGGACCCGCGCGGCCGAGGGTCACGTCCCTCCCCGCGACCGGTCGTCTCCCCGAGCCACCGCCGTTCCCTGGCCACCTCGCGGCCCGATCCGGCGTCTGCGGGAACTGTGGCGGCGCGGCCTCGGGGAAGTATGCGACACCCCGGTGCTGGGGGTGCGGCCGCGCCCTCTGCACCGATTGCTACTGGCACCACGGTCTCTCTCCGGCGGATCACCGGTGCGCGGTCTGCTCCGCGCGCGAGTCCCGGGCTCCGGCGGCAGCCGCCGGTAGGCCGGTGCGCCGCACGGCGTCGCTCAGCGGCGCGTCCGCTTCGAAGCGGGCGTAGGCGCCTCGGCGTTGCCGGCGTTCGTGACGTCCTCCTTCCGGGCTCCTGCGCGACGAGCGAAGCCTACCGCCACTTCACGGGTCGCGGAGCCATCCGGTTCGGTGAGCCCAGTGGGGATCGCGAGGGGGATCCCGGATTCCCGTGCCGATCGGGCGACGGTCGAATCGGCCCTCTCGGAGCCCGGACCGACCTCCAGGGCGGCTCCGGCGGCCCGTGCCAGGTCGAGCCAGGGCCGGATAGTTTCAGGAGTGCCACCGACGTGTGCGACCAGGCGGCTCGCCGGCGATCTGGCCGGGGTCTCGAAGCGTGCGGGGGGAGGGCCGGTCGGTCGGAGTATGAGGTGCTCGCAGCCCAGCCGCTGGATCTCGTCGGGAACGGCGCCCGGGCCGACCTCGATAGCAGGGATCGCCCGGAACGTCGTGTCGCGGAGACCGGTCACCGCCGCCACGATCGGCGCCGGCGCTCGCCAGGTCGACCCGTCCGAACGGACACCCCCCACAACGACCGCTGCGTAGACGAGCTTTCGGGCACCGGCGTCCGCGCGGAGCTGCTCAAGGTCGCGGAGGGACGGTTCGTCCGGCAGGTGGACGTGGAGATCGCCGCGGAGGTCGGGCGAGTCGACCAAGCGGGGCAGGCTCCCCGATCGCGCGGCGTCGATCTCCCCGCGATCCTCGCGCAGTTCGGGGGGATCCACGGCAGGCCGAGCGTCGCGTAGACTTCCTCCTCGGTCTGGCCCCCGATCCGCTCGTCGCCCCGGAACACCCCGTACTCGTTGATCTTGAGCCCCTGCTCCCGTGCAAGGGACCGGAGGCGGACGTTGTGGTCCTTCGAGCCCGTGAAGTAGAGCAGCGCGGCGCCGAACTCCGACGGCTCGACGACCCGCACGTCGACCTGGAGGCCGTTCTTCAGCACCACGGTCTCCTTCGTCCCCCCCGCATCCGGACCTCCCCGACCTCCGGGAGCGAGGTGAGGACGTCGAAGACTCGGGTCGGCTCATCGGACGTGACCAGGATGTCGAGGTCGCCGACGGTCTCGCGTCCCCGGCGGAAGCTGCCGGCGATCGCGACCTCCCGGGCCGGCGACCGGGTCCGGAGGGTCTCGGCGATCCGTCGCGCCGTGGGGTACACGCTCTCGATCGGCTGTCGGGAGCCCCCGACGGCCGGGTCTCCCCCCGAGCGCCGTCCGGATCTGTTCGATCTTTCGGTCGCCGAATCCCTTCACGCCCTGAAGGCGTCCGGCCTCGATCGCCGCGCGGAGCTCGGTCGGTCCTTCGATCCCAAGCTCGACCCAGAATCGTCGAGCCGTCTTCGGCCCAAGCCCGGGCCGACGCATGAGGTCGATGAGCCCGGCGGGAACCTCCTTCTTGAGACGCTCGTAGTACGCGATCTCCCCGGTAGCGAGGTATTCGCGTAGCTTCTCCTCGATCGCCTCGCCCACTCCCGGGATCGAGCGCAGCTCGCCGCGCAGCGAGACCGCATCCAGCCCCTCCGCGAGGGACTCGATCGAGCGGCTAGCCCGCCGGTATGCCTCGGGCTTGAACCGCTCGCCGAGCACGTCGAGCAGGTCGGCGATCTCGCGGAGGGTTTCCGCTGCCTCGGCGTTCGAGGGCATTCGACCTCGCTACAGCACCGTGCGCAGCATATTCGTTCCCGTCATCCCGGCGGCGGAACGCCCGCGTACTCGAGCCAGAGGTTCCTCCCGACCGGGCGAAACCCGAGGCCGTCGTAGAGCGCCCTGGCCCCGCGCGCGTCCTCTCGAACATGTAGTCCGACCGCGGCCCCGGCGGAGTCCGCGGTCCCGAGGATCGTGGTCATGAGCGCTCGGCCCACGCCACGGCGGCGGGCGAGGGGGTCCACGAAGACCCCGGCGACCACCCATATCGTCGGAAGCCGGACGGCAGCCCCCGCGATGCCCACGATGTGGTCGCCCTCGAACACCCCCCACAGGTGTTCGGCCCCGGGGTCGCTCGCGGCGTACTCCACGACGACCGGATCCGGGGTGCGGTGCGCCCACGCCTCGAGCGCCGGTCGGTCCGGGCGCGTGAGCCTTCGGACGGCGGCACGGGTGGGGTCGCGATCGACCGCCCCACGACCCCGCAGCATCGTCAGGACGGCGTGCGTGCTAGCCGCGCCCCGGGTCCCCGTGACGAGCGGTTCGATCTCGGGGGGGACGACCGTCGCGAACGGGGGTGGCGGTAGGGCGGCGACGAGCGCCGCGGTCTCGGGCAGGCGGCCGAACCAATGCACCACGGGCCGGGCGGGCCGACCCAGCCAGACGAGCAGGTATCCTACGGTCGTGCCGCCCCGGACGGCGGAGACGAATCGGATCCGGTCCGGATAGTGGAGAAGGTTCCAGAGAGTGTAGGCGTGGACCATCGGGTCCGCTTTCGCGGCCTCCTCGAGCCATCGGTAGTCGATGGTCGACCGCAGCTCCACCGGGACTCCCTTCACTCCCCTCGCAAGGGCGCGCGGGCTAGTTACCTCCTCGGTGAGCCTCGAGGGAGCGACCGGCGGGCAACGGTAAATCCGCCTCCCAGGTCGTGCATCACCGTGCGCGCCCACCGCCCGACCCTCGAGTTTCCGCGACATCTCGAGTCGCTCTACGCGGGGTTTCCGTTCGACCGGTCCGTGGCGGACGACCCGATCTCGGCGATCCGCCCGCTCGCGTGGGACGCTCGCCGCGCGGAGGTCGCCGGGATCTTCGCATCAACCCTCGCAATCGGGAACACGACCGCGATTCGGGGGGCCATCGCCCGTCTCGCGGCCGTGGTCGACGGAGACGTTGCGCGGCTCGTCGACCCGGCGTGGGCCGCCCGGCGGAAGGCCCGGCTCGCCTCGTTCCGACACCGGTGGATACGCGGCGACCAGCTCGACTTCCTGGCACAGCGCCTGACGGAAATCTACGAATCGACCCCTTCCCTCGAGACGATATTCCTCGCCGGACTCGAGGAGGGGGGCTTCGCCCGGGGGATCGACGCGCTCGCCGGTTCTGTCCGGGAGCGCGGCTCGCGCACAGGGCAGAAGCGCCCCCCGGCGGGATACGTGGCGCTGTTCCCCAGCCCGCTCGACCGCTCGAGGAGCCCTTCGAAGCGACTGACCCTGTTCGTTCGCTGGATGGTCCGGGAGCGTTATCCGGACCTGGGCGTCTGGCGACGCGTGCCGACCGGCGAGCTGAAGATCCCCCTCGACCAGCACGTTCACTGGATCGCCTACCACCTCGGCCTGACCGGGCGACGCACGCGGTCCTGGAGCGCGGTCGAGGAGGTCAGCGAGGCGCTCCGCCGGATCGATCCGATCGACCCGGTACGGTACGACTTCGTTCTCTGCCACACCGGGATCTCGGGGGACTGCCCCAAGGAGCGTGATCTCTCGGTCTGCGGGCCCTGCTCGGTGCGACCCGACTGCCTTCTCTGGCGACGGCGGGGGCAGGCCGCGTGACGGGAGCGCCCCTGCCGATCGACGCGGGCCTCCTCGCCCGGATGAGGGCGGCCGGAGGGGCGATCCGCTGGCGCGATGCCCCTGCGCTCGCTTCCCGCCCCCGGGGACACCGGGCCCGCATCGCCGCGCTCCACGAGGAGGAGGCGCGCGTGGAGACCTGGGGCACCGCCCGGTCGGGCGGGGTCGCGGTCGATTCCGGTCCTGTCGGGGCGCTCGCCCTCCTCTTGGAAGCGGACAGCCGAGGGCTGCCCACGGCGCTGGGCGCCGGGAACGCGGGTCGTGACCCGGCGTTCCCCGCGGGTTCGCTCGTGGCCATGTGGGGGCCGACGCCCCCGCCCTACGACACGCGACCCACGCTGCGTGACGTGGTCGAGCTCGCCCGATACGCCCTGGTGTGAGACCCCCTGCGTCGAAATATTTATATTAACTAATGATTAGTGTTTCGAATACTTAGGTACCCTCATGGTCGCCACCGCCGCCGTCTCACCCCGAGGATCGTCGTCCGCCGACGAGCTCGTCGTCTCGGTCCACGACGTGATGCGTTCGGTGCTGCACCGCGCCCATCCCGTGCTCGAGGCGGAGGGGATCTCGATGGGGCAGTTCTGGGCGCTCCATCTCGTCTCGAGCCTCGGTTCGGCATCGCTGAGCTCCGTGGCCCGTCATCTCTCGGTCTCGGCACCGACGGTGTGCGCCAAGGTGGACGAACTCGAAGCCGCCGGGCTCCTCGCACGGGCCCGGTCCCAGCGCGACCACCGCGCGGTCGAACTCACCCTGACCCCGAAGGGCCGTAAGGTCGAGTCCCGCGTCTGGAGCCGAATCGGACGATTGATGACCGAGGCCGCGGTCGACCTGCCGCCGGGGGACGTCACGACCGCGGTCCGCGTCTTTCGGGAGTTGAGCCGGCGCCTCGGGCCCGCCGACGCTCGACCGGGAGCCGCGGCATGACCGCGGTGAACCCGACCGCCCCGCGAACGTTCGACACACGGTACGCCTGGACGGTCCTGCTCATCCTCGCCAGCATGGCCATGATGGTGACCTACGTCGAGACGATGGTGCTCCCTGCGTTCGGCAGCTTCGAATCTTTCTTCCACGTCACCGACGCGAGCACGATCGCGTGGATCCTGTCCGCGTACCTGCTCGTCGGTGTCGTCGTGACTCCGATCTTCGGCAAGCTGGGCGACATCTACGGGAAGAAGCGGATCCTCCTCGTGGCGATGGGAGTCTACGCGGTCGCCGTGAGCATCGCGGGGTTCACGCCCCAGATCGGTGCCGCGTTCGGACTGAGCCGCCCGAACCAGATCTACGTTCTGATCGCGGTGCGCGCGGTCCAAGGGATCGGGATGGCGATGTTCCCGCTCGGCTTCGCGATGCTGCCCGAGGTGTTCCCACCGGCCCAGATGGGCCAGGCCCAAGGGATTCTCTCGGGGATGTTCGCGACCGGAGCCGCGGCCGGTCTCGTCGGAGGCGGGTGGATCGCCCAGAACTACGGCTGGCAGTTGACGTACCACACGGTCATCCCGATCGCCATCCTTGTGTTCATCCTCGCGGCCGTCCTCATCCGTGAGTCCCAGGTCCGCCTCCAGCGGAAGATCGACTTCCCCGGTATCGTGAGCCTCGGCGTCGGGCTCACCTTCCTGATGCTCGGTATCACGGAGGGGGCCTACTGGGGCTGGACCGACTTCTCGGCCGTCGCTCTCGGCGGCGTGCCGTGGGGCGTCCCCGAGTTCCTCCTCCTCGCGCTGGCCGCGTTCGCGTTCTTCTTCTACTGGGAACCGCGGGCCCCGAGCCCCGTCGTGTCGTTCCAGTCGCTCAAGGAGCGGAACATCCTGATCTCGAACATCAACGGGGTGTTCGTCGGCATGACGATGTTCCTGCTGTTCACCGTCCTGATCATCCTCGGGGAGTACCCGTCCCCCGGCTTCGGCCTGAAGGAGTTCAACGCAGCGCTCGTGTTCATTCCGGCGGTCCTTAGCATGATGGTCACGGGTCCGTTCCTCGGCCGGTCGATCAGCCGATTTGGCCCGAAGCCGATCATGATCCTCGGGTTCCTTCTGATCATCGTGGGCGCCCTCGGGCTCCTCGCGTTCAACCGGACGGTCGTCTCCGTCGCGGTGTTCGCGATCCCGGTCATGGTCGGCAACGTCGCCGTCCTGATCTCGATGACGAACGTCATCGTCCTATCGGTGGACCCAAAGACGATGGGGGTCCAGACCGGCATGAACCAGACGTTCCGGAACCTGGGCTCGGCGATCGGCCCGGTGCTCGTCACCTCGATCCTCGCCAGCTACGTGTTCACAGAGGGGCCTCCCGGGTTCACTTTCCAGAACTACCACGTGGCGGGCTACCAGGTGGTCTTCGGCCTGGTCGCCGGGATCGGTGCCGTGTGCAGCCTGCTGTCCCTGGGTCTCCGGAACTTCCGCTTCCACGCCGACGGCCGTCGCCTCGGGCACCAGTCCTCGGCGCCGACCGAGTCGGTCACTCCGGCCGAGGGCCCCCCGGCCCCGATGCCCTCGACAGGCCCGACGCCGTAGGGCGGATCGCCCTTCGCGGCCCGGTCGGCCCTACGAACAGCCGCTCGTGGAGCCGCAGACCGTGCACGCGTAGCACGTGCCCGACCGCACCATGATGCCGCCGCAGATCGCGCAGGAGGGCGCGTCCTCGCTCGACGCGCCCTCGTTGGAGCGCTCGGGGGAGAACGAGTCCAGGCGGCGCGTCTCGAGCTTGACCGTCTGGCTCTCGAGTGCCGGGGCCGCGGCGCCGTGGCCGTTCCCGTTGCCCTCCGGGGCGTTCTCGAGGCCGATCGAGCGTCGGACGTCCTCGGTGAGGAACTCGAGCGCGAGCCAGCGGGCGACGTAGTCGGGGATCGACTTCGCGAACCGGATCCGGGCGTTGTTGGTCGCGCCCGCCGGCTCGAACCGAAGGTGCGCGAGCTTCCGGACGAGGTCCTTGAGGGGCACTCCGTGCTGGAGCGCCATCGACATCGAGATCCCTAGCGAGTCCATCAGGCCGTTGACGGTGGACCCTTCCTTCGTGACGCGGAAGAAGATCTCGCCAGGCCGGCCGTCCGGGTAGAGGCCGACCGTCACGTAGCCGTCGTGGCCGCCGACCTGGAAGTGGTGGGTGAGCGCCTTCCGCTCGTCGGGCAGCTTCTCGCGCGCGGGGCCGCGGGGTCCGACGAGCGGTGCCGCCGCCTTGCTCTTGCCCGTGTCGAACGGCTGGGACGCCTTGCAGCCGTCCCGGTAGAGCGCGACCGACTTGATCCCGAGCTTCCACGCCTCGAGGTAGATCTTCTCGATATCCTCAACGGTCGCGTCGTGCGGGAGATTGATCGTCTTCGAGGCTCCCCCCGACAGGAACGGCTGGACCGCCCCGAGCATCCTCAGGTGGCCGACAGGGGGGATCGTGCGGCTCCCTCCGGTCGGGGCCAGCGCGCAGTCGAAGACCGGGAGGTCGGCCGCCTCAAGGCCGGGAGCACCCTCGATCGTCCCAGTCTTCTCGAGGTGCTGGGTGATCGCCCGGATCTCGTCGGCCGAGTAGGCGAGGGCGTGGAGCCCGTCGGGGACGGTCCGGTTGACCATCCTCAGGACACCGCCGCCGACCAGGTTCTTGGTCTTGACGAGGGAGAGCTCCGGCTCGAGGCCGAGCGTGTCGCACCCCATCAGCAGTCCGATCGTGCCGGTGGGCGCGATGACCGAGATCTGGGCGTTCCGGTAGCCCCAGAGCTCGCCGGCCTTCACGGTGTCGCGCCAGCGGTCGACCGCGTCCCGGAGGAGAGGCACGATGCGGGCGTCGCCGGTTTCGACCTTCTCGGCCGCTTTCGCGTGCTTGCCCATGACGCGGAGCATCGGCGCCCGGTTCTTCTCGAACCCGGGGAACGGGCCGACCCGCTTCGCGATCTCGCTCGACATGTGGTACCCCTCGGCCGAGAGGAGGGCCGAGATGCCGGCCGCGAGCGCCCGACCTGGCTCCGAATTGTACGCGAGCCCGTAGCGCATGAGGAGGGAGCCGAGGTTCGCGTAGCCGAGCCCGAGCGGCCGATATTCGTGCGAGTTCTGCGCGATGGGCGCGGTCGGGTAGCTCGAGGCGTCCACGACGATCTCCATCGCGAGGATCATCGTGCGGACGGCCTGGCGGAACTGCTGGAAGTCGAACGTCCCCTTCCCGTCCAGGAACTTGAGGAGGTTGATCGAGGCGAGGTTGCATGCCGTGTCGTCGAGGAACGGGTACTCGCTGCACGGGTTGGAAGCGTTGATGCGGCCCGAGTTCGGGCAGGTGTGCCAGTCGTTCGTGGTGTCGTCAAACTGGACGCCAGGGTCGCCGCAACGCCAGGCCGCGTAGGCGAGCTTGCGCCAAAGCTCGCGGCCACGGAACGTTCCGGCGACCGCGCGGTCCGTCCGGTCGTAGGTCTTCCACTCGCGGTCGCGGACGACCGCGTCCATGAACCCGTCGGGGATCCGGACGGAGTGGTTCGCGTTCTGGTAGGCGATGGAGGCGTAGGCGGAATCCGGGTCGGTGCCGTCGAAGTTGGAGGAGTATCCCTCGCGGATCAGGGCGAGAGCCTTGTCCTCCTCCTTCACCTTGCAGTCGATGAAGTCGGCGATGTCCGGGTGGTCCATGTTGAGGATGACCATCTTGGCGGCGCGGCGAGTCGTCCCGCCGGACTTGATGACCCCGGCGAGCGCGTCGAAGGCGCGCATGAACGACACGGGGCCCGAGGCGATCCCGCCGCCGGCGAGCTTCTCGCGGCTGCCGCGGAGTGGCGAGAGGTTCGTGCCCGTGCCGCTGCCACCCTTGAACAGGCGTCCCTCGCTGGTCGCGAGCGCGAGGATGGAGTCCATGTCGTCGGTCACGGACTGGATGAAGCACGCCGAGCACTGAGGGGGGTCGCGGACCCCGACGTTGAACCAGACGGGGCTGTTGAACGCCGCCATCTGCTGGACCATCAGGTACGAAAGGTTCTCCTCGAACGTGGTCGCCTCGTCGGCGGTGTCGAGGTAGCCGAGGTCGATTCCCTGTTGGGAGATCCAGTGGCAGACGCGTCGGATCATCCCGTCGATCGAGTTCTCGCGGTGACCCTGGATGATTCGGAAGTACTTGGACGCGGCGATGTTGACGCTCGTCTCGGACCAGCTCGCCGGGGCGCGGATCCCCTTCTGCTCGAAGATGACCTTCCCTTCGGCGTTCTTGATGACGGCGTCGTGGGTCTTCCAGGCGACGGTGTCGAACGCGGTCTTGCCTCTCGGCACGAGTCTCGGAACGGGGATCGGTTCGTGCCCGATCCGGGGGGCCGGACGCGCAGCGGTCTCCACGGACGGTACGGCGCGTTTCTTTGAGGCTGCCATGAGCCAGTATTCCTCGGGGGTCGAGCGGGATGCCGGTGCTACGTCGACAGTCGGTCCGAGTTCCTAAGCGAGGCTCCGGCAGTCGGTGGAACACCCTTGAAGGTGGGGTGTTTCCATCGAGCCAGGGATCTCGGGGAACGGGGACAGTAGCGCGCGGACCACTTTGAAAACCCTCCGGGGGGCGCCTACACTGACCCGGTATAAGTGTGCTGGGTCGAACACGAGCGAAGAAGTCCCGGAAATCCGACGTGCGATGCGAAAAAGGCATTCCTGAGTTATCGCGGTCTCGCACCAGCCATAGCACAGCCCCCGGGACCGAGAAAGGCGGAGGATGCGCGAGGCCGGGGACGACCCCGTCCCTCGGCGGGGTGTTCCCTCGGGGTCGCGCGCCCCGGACCTCCTCGGGAGAACGGGCTCCGGAGCGCCGGGGGCTACCGTGGCGCCGCGGGCGTCTCCGCCGGCGGAGGGAGGACGCGCATCGTGCAGGGCATCAGCACCCCGCATTCGCCGCAGAACAGTCCCTCCTCGGCGACCCAGAGGAACTCTCCGCAGCGCTCGCACTTCCTCGGGTCGTCCGGGTCGTTGCGGCACACCATCGATGGAGGTGGGACGCGGACCCGGTATATCGTTTCGTGGTCGGAGACGAAAGAGGGTGGAAAAAAATACGGGCCCGGGAGGCCCCCGAAGAGGTCCCCCGGGATGAGGCGATCGACCTTAGGCGTTCTTCATTCGGGCCCGGGAAACGTAGCCCTTCTTGTCGAGGAAATACATGTACCCGTCTTGGCGAGTGATCTTCTCCGTCCCGACGCGAGCCTTCCTGCCGGATTTGTTCAGCTTCGTCGGGGTCTTCCAGAGATACCCGTCCTTCCCGAGGTAGTACAGGTAGCCTTTCTCTCGCTTGCTCAACTCTTTGCCTACGCGCTCCGCCATGATGGGGACCTCGACCGGCGGGATGGAGAGCCCCCCTATTTGAATATACTGACGGAGTCACGGCGGAGAAATCGGTTTTCCCTGACGGAAAACGAGTGCCGGACGCACGTCGAACCGGTATCCTAGGATGTCGGCGGAGCGGACCGGGAACAGCGCGAGGTCCGCCGAGCGGCCCACGGCGATCGTGCCCGCGCGCTCGAGGCCGCTGGCGTGGGCGGCGTTGACGGTCGCCGCGGTGAGCGCCTCGGCGGGCGTCAGCCGCGCCCCGTGGACCGCCGCCGCCAGGACGAACGGCATCGACTCGACCCACGTGTTGGGCGAGCAGTCTGTGCCGAGGGCGACCGGGACGCCGGCGTCGATCATCTCGCGGCCTGGGCTCCTCCGTTCGGGCGAGGAGGCGAATGCGGTGAGCGGCAGCAGTCACGGCGGTGACGCCGGCGCGCGCCAGTCGTTCGCGGTCGGAGGGCGGGGTTGCGAGCAGGTGGTCCGCGGACCTCGCTCCCAGACGGGCCGCGAGGCGGGCGCCGCCCGAGAGGACGAACTCGTCCGCGTGGACCTTCACCCCGAGCCCGAGCCGGGACGCCGCCCGGAGAAGCCGCTCCGACTGGCGCGCCGTGAAGAACCCCGGGCTCGCAGAAGACGTCGCAGAACCGAGCAAGCCGCTCGCGAGCGACCGCGGGCAGCGTCCGCCGGACCATGTCGTCCACGTAGGCGTCCGCCCGCCCCCGGAACTCGGGAGGCACGGCGTGCGCCCCCAGGAACGTGGGCACGAGTTCGAGACCGGTACTGCGGGCGAGGCGGGGTATCGAGCCGGAGGAGTCGCAGCTCTCCCGCGTGGTCGAGCGAATAGCCGGATTTCACCTCGAAGGAGGTCGTTCCGTTCGACGCCATGCGGCGAAGGCGGGCCCCGGTGACACGAAGCAGCTCTCGGTCGCTCGCGGCCCGGCGCGTCGCCCGGACCGTGGAGTACAGGCCCCCGCCGCGCCGTGCGATCTCCGCGTAGCTCGCGCCGCCGACCCGGAGCGGAAGCTCCGCCGCGCGATCCCCGGCGAAGAGCACGTGGGTGTGAGCGTCGACGAACCCCGGGACGAGCGTTCCCCCGGAACCGTCGACCGTCGTTCCGCCCGACCGCAAGCGCACCTCTCGGGAGAGGGCACGTTCCTTCCCAACCCAAGCGATCCGGTCCCCGCTCACCGCCACGGCGGCGTCCGGGATTCGTGCGAGCTCGCGCATCTGCGCCCCGATCCGCGGTACGGCCCCGACCGCGAGCGTCGCGACCTCTGCGAGGTCCCGAACGACGAGGTCGGCCCGGATCATGGCTGGAGGATCAAATGGTCCAGGAGGTCGCGGGCCGCGGTCGACCCCGGAAAGACGATGCGGGCTTCCTCTTCAAGCGGCTCGAGCTCCTTGTAGCGCGCGGAGAAGTGGGTAAGGAACAGAGCACCGACCTCGGCGACGCGCGCGCATTCGGCGGCCTGGCGTGCCGAGGAGTGGCCCCACTCGTTCGCCTCCTTCTCGATCTCCTGAGCCGCGGTCGCCTCGTGGACGAGCAGCGTGGCGCGCTCCGCGAGCCGGCGGACCGCGTCGGTCGGGGCGGTGTCGCCCGAGTAGACGAGAGACCGGCCCGCGCGCGGGGGTCCCATCACGTCCTCCGGGCGAACCACGTGCTCCCCGACCCGGACCTCCTCGCCCGCTTCGAGGCGCGCGAAGTCCTTGCCGTGCAGGCCGAGCTCTCGTGCCTTAGGGCCGTCGAACCGCCCCCGCTTCGGGGCCTCCTCGATCCGGTACGCCAGGGCAGGGACGGGATGCTGCGCGGCCGCCGTCCGGACCTCGTATCCGTCCAGCTGGACGGTGCTCCCGGGGGAAAGGGGGTGGATCTCCACCGGGAATCTTAGCGTGAAGTAGCCCATCCGGAGCGCCCGGTCGACCATCTCCTTCGCGTCCGGGGGGCCGTAGATGTCGAGGGGTTCCTCCCGATGGTTCAGGCACATGCTCTGGATGAGGCCCGGGAGGCCGAGGAAGTGGTCGCCGTGGAAGTGCGTGATGAACACGCGGCGAACGCGCATGAACGAAGCGCTCGAGCGGAAGAACTGCCGCTGGGTCCCCTCGCCGCAGTCGAGGAGGATGAGCTCCTTCTCGAGGTCGAGGGCGATGGCGCTGGCCGATCGCTCCTTTGTGGGCCAGGACCCCGCGGTCCCGAGGAACGTTACGCGCACGGGACCCGTTGGCCGGGCTGGGGTAAAAGCCGGCGGGTCCACCGCCCGGAAACGGTCTTCCCGGGGGACAGGGTGGACCGGGGTCGGCCGGTTTTCGCGGGGACAAAGGGGAAAAGCGCCGCTTCGTTCGACCCTCGATGGTCGATTGGGACCGGGTCGAGGAACTCAGGTCCAAAGGGACGGACTGGTCGAAGATCGCCGCGGACCCGAAGGTCGGGTTCCACGCCGACGAGTCCGCGGGGGACCCCGGTCGCGCGCTTCGGGCGCTCTACCACCGGAGCAAGGCCCGGGGACGGCGCAAGCCCCAGGCCCCTGCGTCCCCCCGAGCGGGGTCGGCTGCCGGGGAGTCCCGCTGGACGCTAATCCGGGTCGGATTCCTTGCCGTCCCCCTGGTCGCGATCTGGTTCCTGATTGCCTACCTCGTTCCGTCGCCGGTCGGGCTGCTCGTCCCCGCAATCCCGTACCTCGGGCTTGTCCTGGCCGTCGTGGCGTTCGTGCTCGTCTTCGCGCTCTGGCGGTCCACGGGACGTCGCTGGTCGACCGTCTATCGGAGTACCCTGATCGGCGGTATCGTCCTGGGGCTCGTCATCTCGGGACTCATCGGCCTTGCCGGGGCGCTCCTCTTCGGGTGCCCGTACCTGCCCCCCGCCTCGTCGCTCACGTCGGAACCCGACAACTGGGAGGTCGGACACATGACGCCGTGGCAGGACAACGGAAAGCCGGTTCTCTATTCCTACGGCTCGACCTGGTGTCCGTTCTGTTCCGCGAGCAGCTGGGCATTCTACAAGGCGCTTACCCAGTTCGGGAGCGTTTCCGGAGCGGTGTTCACTGCCTATTCGAGTCCCACCGACGTCGACCCTAGTACCCCGGAGGTGGTCCTGGCGGGGATGCAGTTTAGCTCGACCACCATTTCCTTCCAAGTCAGCGAGGACACATCCGGCGTCGAGGGGACCTCCCCGGCGACCACGAGCTGCTTCCAGCTCGCGTACGTGGCCGCCTACGGGGCTGGCTCCATCCCGTTCGGGGTCGTGAACGGCCAGTACGTCCACGCCGGCGCGTCGTTCGTCAACCCGGCCGACCTCAAGAGTTTCGCGGCCACCGGTGACCTGACCGTCAAAGGCTCCGTGCTCAACGAGACGGGGGCGGCCTGGTCGACGATCCAAGGGCCGACATGGTGGATCATGACGTACCTCGCGAAAGCGACGGGACTGAGCATAGGCAAGCTCTCCGACTGGCCGGGCGCCTCGAAGTGGAGCGCTGCCACGATCAGCGCGGTCGAGAGCGACATGAACCAGACCTCCTGACGGAACGATGAAGATCCGGTCCATCCGCTCGGCGATCTACCTCGCCTCCGGCGTTGGCCTCCTCGTCGCGATGTTCGCGGCGGCCGAGTTCTTCGACGCGTCCCTCGAGGCGGTCTGCTCGATCAACTCGTTCTTCTCGTGCTCGCTCGTGGACCGGAGCGGGCTGACGACAACCTTCGGAATCCAGGACTACCTCTGGGGGATCGGAGGGTTCGTCGTGATCCTCGTGTTCGCCGGTATCGCGGAGAAACGGCCGCAGGAGAAGGCCTGGCCCTACGCGCTTCTCCTCGTCACCACGGTCGGGGTCGCCCTGTCGTTCTACTTCCTCTACGTCGAGCTCGCGGAGATCCACGCGCTCTGCCCGGTCTGCATCGCGGCGTACCTGTTCGGAGGATTCGCTTGGATCGGGGCTATCGCGCTCGTTCGCAAGACCCGCGAACCGGTGCGGGGCGTCTCTGTCGACTCGGACGAGCCGCCGACCGCAGAGCCGACCTAGGTCGCGCGGCCCCCGGCGTCCCTCGTCCGTCCCGGAAACCTCCTCTCCCCGCTAGGGAAGGTGGAAGAGGAGACTGGCGATCGTCTGCCGATGGTCGACTGGGACCGCGTCGAGGAGCTCCGGTCCAAGGGGTGGGACTGGGAGAAGGTCGCCGCCGACCCGAAGGTCGGATTCCATCCGGACCCATCGGCGGGCGACCCAGGCCAGGCGCTCAGGGCGCTCTACCATCGAGGCAAGGCGAAAGGACAGTCGTGGAACCCAGACTGCCAGTGCGCCGAAGGCGGAGCGCGCGAAGGGAGGCGCCCGATGGAGCTGGCTGCGCATCCTCTACCTGACCCTGCCCCTGGTGGCGGTCTGGTTCGCTCTTGCGTACGTCGTCCCATCGCCGGTGGGCCTGCTCGTCCCTGCGTTTCCATACCTGGCGCTCGTCCTGGCGGTCCTCGCGTTCCTCTTCGCGTTCGCGCTCTGGCGGGCGACTCCCGGCCGACGCTGGTCGACGGTCTTCCGGGGAACGCTGATCGGAGGAGTCGTTCTGGGTCTCGTACCTGGCCGGTCTCGTCGGCCTCACCGCCGCCCTTCTGTTCGGGTGCCCCTACCTGCCCTCGGCGGCGAGCCTGACGCCGGTCAACGGACCGGCCTCGGTCACAGGCTGGGAGCAGGTCCACGTCTCTCCGTGGCAGGAAGGCGGAAAGCCCGTGCTCTTCTCCTACGGAGCGGTCTGGTGCCCCTACTGCTCGGCGAGCAGTTGGGCAATCTGGAAGACCCTCGCCTCATACGGTTCAGGCGTTCCGAATTCGGCGTTCTCGATGTACTCGAGCAACGCGGCGGGCGAGCCGAACAAGAACACCCCGGAGGTCGTCCTGGCGAACGCCCAGTCTTCGGGGTCGGTCGCCGTTCGGGTCGCGGAGTACACCGGGGGGACCGACGGGGCGTACCCTGCCACCTCGAGTTGCCACCAGCAGGCGTACAGTCTCGGCGTACACCACCGGGATTCCGTTCATCGTGATCAACGGGCAGTATCTCCACATCGGCACGCTCTACAACCCTGCGCTCCTCTCCCCTGGGCCGCCGGCGCCAACGGGGGAGACCAGGCGGTGAAGAACTCCGTCGGCAACGAGACGGCGGCTCCCAGCGGAGGGAACCCGTGGCTTGTGGTCCAGAACCAGACGTGGTTCATGATGGCGCTCCTCGTGAAGACCACGGGGGTCTCGGAGGCCGACCTCGCGGCCACGTACCACTGGTCGGGGGCCACGCAAGCGGCCGTGACGGCCGACCTCACCAACTACCTCCCCTGAGGGCCAGACCCGCGCGGCGGGTCGCGTCCGAGCGAGCTCCGGAAACGACCGCCGGAAGCGGTGCCCGTGGGGTGAACCCATGCCTAGAAGGACGCACCCCCGGCGCCCTGTCCCCCGGCGTGGGAAGGCCGTCCGGGGGACGGTTATATACCGAACCTTGTTCGCCCCGCGCGGGAATCCTCGATGGTAGACGCCTATGCCTCTCTCGCCGCAGGGATCGCGATCGCCGGCGGTCTGATCGGGACCGGGATGGCCCAGTCCGGCATCGGCGCTGCCGGCATGGGGATCATCGCCGAGAAGCCGGAGAAGTTCGGCCAGGTGCTCTTCTTCTTCGTTATCCCCGAGACGCTCTGGATCATCGGGTTCGTCCTCGGTATCATCCTCCTGCTCGGTATCCTCCCGCGCGTCGCTCCTCGGGTATGACGCTCGAGAGCCTCGTCGAGGAGATTCGCCGCCGAGGCGAGACGGAGCTCGGGTCGATCACCACGGCACGTTCCGCCGAGGAATCCAAGGTCGACACCGACCGCGAAGCCCGCGTGGAGGCGATCCGCAAGGAGACCGCCCGCACGACCGCGGCCGACATCGCGCGGGAACGGGCCCAGCGGGTCGCTGCGGCCAAGCTCGCCGCGCGCAAGATGCTCTACGGGGCGCGGGAGGCGCGCTTGGTCCACGCCCTCGAAGAGACGAAGGAGGTCCTCTCGGAGTTCACCGACACCCCCGACTACGCCGCGGCGCTCCGCAAGATGCTCCGGGCCGCCCGGTCCGCGCTCGGCGAATCGGCGCGGATCAGCGGCCGCAAGGAGGACTCCACCGCGTTGGGCAAGCTCGCCGGGAAGTCGTTCGACCCGACGCCCCGCCCGATCCTCGGCGGGCTGGTCGCGGAGACCCCGGACGCGAGCCGACGGCTCGACCTTTCGTTCGACGAGCTGCTCCGGCTCCGCGGGGACAAGCTCCGCGAGCTCCTCGCGTAGGTCCCGAGGCGATGGCCGGCTCCCCCTACGCGAGCGCGCTCGGCCGCCTGAAGCCCGAGTTCCCCGCGTTCCTCCCGAAGGAGATGTACGCCACGCTCCTCGCCGCGAAGGACACGACGGACCTCGCCAAGGTCCTCGAGACCACGCCGTACGCCGACGACGTCGCCTGGGCGCGGACGTCGCACCCAGGCCCCTCGATGCTGGAGATCGCGATCAACCGCACGTTCGTGCGGCGGAACCGCCATGCCTACGACGCCGACGCCGTTCGCGGGCCGCCCGGTCATAGCCGCCTACCTCGGGCGGTGGGACATCCAGAACATCGAGTTGATCCTGAGCTCGAAGGCCCAGTCCCGCGCCGTGACCGAGACGGAGGACCACCTCGTCTCGAGCCGCGACATCCCTGCCGGTCTGTACTCGGGCGTGATGACCCTCGACGACTTCCGCATCCTCCTCGGCCAGCCGACGCTGGAGGCGACCGTCACCGCGCTCGTGCAGTACGGCTACGGCACGACCATCCTGCCGTTCCTGGACGCGTTCCAGCGGACGCACGACATCTTCGCCATCCTGCATGCGCTCGACCGCCGGTCCTACCGCTCCGTCCTCGAGGCGGCCCGGTTCTTCCAGGGAGACGAGTGGGTCGTCCGGGGCCTGATCGCGAGCGAGATCGACGCGCGGAACGCCCTCCTCCTCCTAAAGGCGAAGGGCGCGGACATCCCGATCGACGAGGTGCTCTCCCGCTGGCTCGAGGGGGGAACGATCGCCGCCTCCCAGGTGCCCGAGCTCTACAGCGCGCGGACGGTCCCCGAACTGGCCGACCGGTTCTCCGGTACAGTTCCCGTCCATCGGCGAGGGGACGGCGGACCTCAGCGCCTACGCCAGCCTGACGGGCTACGAGGCGGTGATCCTGCGGGACCGGTCGCTCTACGAGCTGAAGCGGCTCCGGACGTACCCGCTCTCCCTCTCGGTGATCTTCACCTACCTCCTCCTCAGCGAGCTGGAGCGGGGCGACCTTCGCCGCATCGCGTTCGGGAAGCTCTACGGGCTCCCGAACGAACGCCTCGCGCCGCTGCTCGCCAGCCCGCGCGCGTAGTTCGCAGCTCAGCCCTTCGGGGCTTGGAGGATCGCCCCGTCCTTGTCCAGGGACGAGAGCGTGTGGGTCCGGGGGGCACCGAACGGACGGAACTGCCTTCCGTTCCCCGAGTAGAACTTCGAGAAGTATTCGACGAAGATCAGCCGCGCCCCTTGGATCCCCGGCTCGAACACGCCGAGGATGACGTTGAACGACTGGCCGATGACGAGGATGACCAGGGCGGCGACGATCCCGACGATCGTGCCCCCCGCGATGAGCCCGGTCGAGATCGTGTTGATGACGAACGCGAGGATGACGCTCGCGAGCAGGATCCCGACCAGCCGGGTGTAGGAGAGGATGTGGCTGACGACCTCGATCAGGCCCATCATCCCCATCTGCAGGCCCTCGCCGCCCAGCAGCATCGCGAGGCCGACCCCGAGGAACGCGTACCATACCACGAGGAGCGGGTCCGAACTGATGGTGGTCGCGTGGTGGATGACGGCGAGGCCGAAGAACGCCACGCCCCACGCGAACAGGATCCCGCCCACTTTCGCGACGACGCCGCGCGGGTGGTGGTGGAGGTACTCCTTCAGTGCCCCGAACAGGAACCCGAGCGTGACCATCGCGAGGCCGATGTATCCCGCGAGGAGGAGGAGTCGGCCAACGCTCGAGCCCGTGCTGCTCTTCAGGATGACCGGAGTGTTGTACCCGATGAGGCTGTGCAGCACGGCGAAGCCGAAGAACTCGTCGAGGTAGAGGCCGAGCGCGATCGCGAGCGCGCAGCCCGGTAGGAGCGCCCAGGCGAGCTGCTGCATCCCTTTCGGCCCCATGATCCGTTTCACGAAGTTCCGACCGAACTTCGGAAGGTGCTGGGCGCCCGGGAACCCGCGGATCATCCAGATCGAGATCAGGAGGATGACGAGGCCGTAGCCCCAGTCGCCCAGCATGAACCCGAAGAAGATCGGGAACACGATCGCGAAGACGAGCGTCGGGTCCCACTCGGTGGCCTGGGGCAGCGAGTAGAACCGCACGAAGAACTCGAACCGCCGGACGCCGCGCGGGTTCGACATCAGGGTCGGCGGCTCCTCGCTCGTGGGGACCGGGTAGAAGTGGACGCGGCCGTCGGTCGCGGCCTCGAGCACGGACTTCAGGCGGGCCGTGTCGCGGACCGGGACCCAGGCCTCCAGCGCGAAGGTGGCGCGGCTCGCCCCGAGCCTCGTCAGGATCTCCGACTTCCGGTTCTCGATCTCGAGCGCTTCTTCGATCGCCGCCACGGTGGGGTACCAGTCGCGGGCCAGCGCCGCGAGGCGCTCGCGGATCGCGACCCGGCGAGCCCGGATCTCGGTCCGGCGTAGCTCGAGGTGCTGGGTCTCCTCTGCGACCGTACCCGGCAGGGCCGGCACGGCGGCGAGGTGGATCCCCTGGGATTGGGCGGTCGAGGAGAGCGCGTCCCCCGCGGAGCTCCGGCAGACGAGGATGAACCGTTGGGGAGGACCGGCGGGGCCGAGGAGGAACTGGGGGTCGACCTCGGGCGCGAGCTTCGAGCGAAGGGTCGCGAACGCCTCGGGATCTGCCTGGCCGACGAACGCGAGGAAGCTCGGCGAGCTGAGGTAGTAGAGCCGGTCGGTGTAGAACGACATCGACCCGAGCAGCTTGAGGGTGTCGTCGATCCCCTTCTCCTCGGTCTGAAGGCGGTCGTTCTCGCGTTCGAGCGATCCTACCTCCTCGTCGATCGGGACCGTCTTCGTGGCCTCGAGGATCTGCTCGACCGAATCGAACCGCCGCGGGGCCGCCGAGCCGGTCGGCGGGAGCGCGCCCAGGAGGCCACGGAAGCGCAGGGTCTCGTCCCCGATCCGTCGGAGCGTCTCCGAGCCGCGTTCGGGGCCGAGGAGGGCGAGCGCGTCGGGCGAGAGCGGCTCGACCTGCGCGACCCTTAGGTCGTGGAGGACGGTGAGTACACGCTCCTCGTCCTCGCGAAGCCCGATGAGGCCAATCTTGGCCATCGGGATCGGGCGCAGCGCCATTCCCGTACCTCTCAGTCCGGCGCGAGCGGGCCGAGAACGGCGTCCAGGACCCGCTTCTCCATGTCCTTCGGCCGCTTTCCCTTATCGGACGCCGCGTCCCGGGCGGCCGCCTCCCCCTCGGCGATGATCGTGCGCGCCTCGGCTTGGGCGGCCGCGCGGGCCATCTCCACCGCACGCGATCGCTCCGCTTCCGCCTCGGCCGCGACGGCCCTGACGGTCGCCTCGGCGTCGGCGCGACGGCGTTCGAGCGCTTCGTCGGACGCGTGACGGGCGGCGCGGAGCCGCTCGTCCCAGTCGGCCTCGGCGGCCTTGATCCGCTTGAGGGCGTCCAGCGCCGCTGCGTCCGACGGGGTCGGGCCGGCGTCCGTCGTCACGCTAGAGCCCTCCCACGAGCTTCGAGACGAGGACGAGGAGCGCCACGACCGCCGCGATCTTGATGCCGACGCTCGCGGCCTGGACCAGGGCGAACCGGCGGAGGGCGCTGAGGCGACGAACGGCGGGTTCAGGCGGCAGCGACATTCTCGGCCTCCTGCTCCATCTTCCGCTTCACTGTTTTCAGCATGCTGAACGCGTCGCGTTCCATTTCGTCGAACCGGAACTTGATGTAGCGAACGATCCCCTCGAGGCGCGGGACGAGGACGTTCTCGATCGCGCTCGCCCGGCGCTTGGTCTTCTCGATCTCGCGGAGGAGCCGGCGGAGGGCGTTCTCCTTCTCCGCGACCTCGAGCACGACCTGGTAGATCCCCTGGAACCGAACGACCGATTCCTGGATCGAGGTCGGGAGGTCGAGGAGCAAGGCCGTGGGCACCGGGACGAACGTCTCCCGGTCGAGGCGGGGCGTACGGACGCCCATCACGTTCTTGGTCGAGACAGCGATCGCGGGAAGGTCGGGAAGGAGCATGGAGATGTTCTCGAGCCGCGTCGGGCCCTCGATCGTCTCCGCCATGCGGATCGACTCGTAGCCGCGTCCGATGCGGTCGCGTAGGTCGCCGCGGAGGCGCATCGCCTCCCGCGAGATCGAGAAGAACTCGGCGATCAACGCGGACCGCTTTAGCTTGAGGAGCTTGAGGCCGCGCCGCGCCACGAAGATGCGGCGTCGCGTCCGAAGGAGCTCGAGGCGGGTCGGACGCACGTTCTCGACGGCCATGCTCGTCCGATCCCTACTGCGCGCCCGCGACGGGCGGATGGGCGCGGTACTGCTGGACGTACTCGGGCCGGATCCGCTTCAGCTCCGAGTCGGGGAGGTCGGAGAGGATGTCCCAGGCGATGCCGAGGCTCTGGTCGATCGAGCGGTCCTCGTCGGGCCGCTGGTTGACGAACTCCTTCTCGAACCGGTCGGCGGCGCGGAGGTAGAGGCGGTCGACGGCGCTCAGCGCCTCCTCCCCCACGATCGCGGAGAGGGCCCGCTGGTCCTTCCCGGTCGCGTACGCCGCGAACAACTGGTCGGAGACCCCGCGGTGGTCCTCGCGCGTCCGGCCCTTGCCGATCCCCAGGTTCATCAGGCGGGACAGGCTGGGAAGCACGTCGATCGGGGGGTAGATCCCCTTCCGCTGGAGGTCCCGGCTGAGGTACGTCTGCCCCTCGGTGATGTACCCCGTGAGGTCCGGGATCGGATGGGTGACGTCGTCCGCCGGCATCGTGAGGATCGGGAGCTGGGTGATCGATCCCTTGCGGCCGTGGATCTTCCCGGCGCGCTCGTAGATCGTCGCGAGGTCGGTGTAGAGGTATCCGGGGTAGCCCCGCCGGCCGGGAACCTCCTCCCGCGCGGCCGAGACCTCTCGGAGCGCCTCGCAGTAGTTCGTCATGTCCGTCAGGACCACGAGGACGTGGAGGTCGCGCTCGTACGCCAGGAACTCGGCGGCGGTGAGGGCCATTCGCGGCGTGACGACCCGTTCCATCGACGGGTCGGAGGAGAGGTTCAGGAACGCGACCGTCCGCTCGAGCGCGCCGGTCGTCTCGAACTCGCGGAGGAAGAAGTTCGCCTCTTCGCTCGTGATCCCCATCGCCGCGAACACGACCGCGAACCCCTCGGTGGAGTCGCGGAGCTTCGCCTGGCGCACGATCTGCGCAGCGACCTGGTTGTGGGGGAGGCCGGCGCCGGAGAACAGCGGGAGCTTCTGGCCGCGGACCAGGGTGTTGTTGACGTCGATCGTGGAGATGCCGGTCTGGATGAACTCGCTCGGCTCCTCGCGCGAGTAGGGGTTCATCGCGTTGCCCACGATCTCGAGCCGGGTCTTGCTCACGATCTTCGGCCCGCCGTCCCGCGGCTCTCCGAGGCCGTTGAACACCCGGCCGAGGAGCTCGTCGGAGACGGCCAGGGTCGCGACCTCGCCCATGAACTTCACGGCGGTCTGTTCGACGTTGATCCCCATCGTCGCGCCGAACACCTGGACGATCGCCAGGCCCTTGCGCGAATCCAGGACCTGGCCCTGGCGTCGCTCCCCGTTCGGCAGGGCGATCTCGACGATCTCCCCGTAGGCGGCGTTCGCCACGTCCCGGACGAACAGGAGCGGTCCCGTGACCCGGTCGATCGTGCGGTAGTCGACGGGCACGACGTCGGACACATCGGGGGGCGGGGTCGTCTTCGTGGCCATCAGTTCCCCCCGGCGGCGGTGACCGAGTCGACCGCTTCCGCCATCTCGAGCTCGAGGCGGTCGAACTGGGAGGCGACCTCGGCCTCGGGGATCCACTTCATGCGCGACAGCTTGGTCCGGACCGGCAGCTTCTGGAGCTGCGTGACGGTCGCGCCCTTGTCGATCGCGGCCTGCTCCCGGTCGGAGAACGTCAGGATCGCCCGCAGCATCCGGAGCTGCTTCTGGATCGAGGTGTAGGTGTCGACCTCGTCGTAGGCGCTCTGCTGGAGGTAATCCTCGCGGAGCATCCGGGCGGAGTCGAGCGTCGCCTTCTCCCGTTCGGGGAGCGCGTCGACCCCGACCAGCTGTACAATCTCCTGGAGCTCGGATTCCTTCTGGAGGATCTCAAGGGCCTTCTGCCGGAGGCCGACGAACTCTTTCGAGAGCTCGGCGACGTACCACGGCTCGAGGTCCCCGACGTAGAGCGAGTAGCTCTGGAGCCAGTTGATCGAAGGAAAGTGGCGACGGGCGGCGAGCGAAGCGTCCAGGGCCCAGAAGACGCGGACCGCTCGCAGCGTGTTCTGGCTGACCGGCTCGGACGTATCCCCTCCCGGCGGGGAGACCGCGCCCACGACCGTGACGGAGCCCATCCGTCCCTCGGGCGAGAGCGTCACGACGCGGCCCGCTCGCTCGTAGAACTCCGCGACCCGGCGTCCGAGGTAGGCGGGGTATCCCTCCTCGCCCGGCATCTCCTCGAGTCGCCCGGAGATCTCCCGCATCGCCTCGGCCCAGCGGCTCGTCGAGTCGGCCATCAGCGCGACGTCGTAGCCCATGTCGCGGTAGTACTCCGCGATCGTGATCCCGGTGTAGACGCTCGCTTCCCGAGCGGCGACCGGCATGTTCGAGGTATTGGCGATGAGGACCGTCCGCTCCATCAGCGGACGCTTCGACTTGGGGTCCACGAGGTTCGGGAACGTGGCCAGAACCTCCGTCATCTCGTTGCCGCGCTCGCCACAGCCGACGTAGACGACCACGTCCGAGTCGGCCCACTTCGCGAGCTGCTGCTGGATGACCGTCTTCCCCGACCCGAACGGACCGGGAATGCAGGCCGTGCCGCCCTTCGCGACCGGGAAGAAGGTGTCGATGACCCGCTGCCCCGTGACGAGCGGGATCGCGGGAGGCAGCTTCTGCGAGACCGGGCGAGGGATCCGCACGATCCAGCGCTGGCTGAGGAACACCGGGGTCTTGCCCGTCGCGGTCTTGATCGCTCCGATCGGGTCGCGGACGGTGTAGCTCCCCTTCGTGAGCTCGCTGAGCGTCCCGCGAACCCCGGGCGGGACCATGATCTTGTGGAGGATGAGCGACGTCTCCTGGACGGTCCCGAGGATCGTCCCCGGGGTCACTTCCGCGCCGACCTTCGCGGTCGGGGTGAACTCCCACTCCTTCTTCTCGTCGAGCGGCGGGGCGTCGAACCCCCGCGTGATGAAGTCCCCGACGCTCTTCTGGATGACATCCAGCGGGCGCTGGACGCCGTCGTAGATGGATTTCAAAAGGCCCGGGCCGAGCTCGACGCTCAGGGCCTGGCCCGTCGACTCGACGGGGTCTCCCGGGCGGACGCCGGTCGTGTCCTCGTAGACCTGGACCGTGGCGGTGCCCGACACGAGACGGATGATCTCCCCGACCAGGCCGAGGGTGCCGACATGGACGACATCGTACATCTTCGCGTCGTCGAGCCCGTCGGCGATGACGACCGGACCCGAGACCCGTCCGACGCTCCCGGTCATCGTTCCTCCTCAGTTCGGAAGGGCCAACGTGACGCCCAGGACCCGCTTCGCGAGCGACCCGATGCTCTCGACGTCGAACTCGCCCGTGGGCGTCGGGACGAACACGACGAGCGGGCGGAGGGACGCGTCGGCCTGGGTCCGCTGGTTCTCGGAGAGTCGCGGGCGGATCGATTGGCTCGCGATCACGAGGTTGAACCGGTCGTCCCCCATCGCCTTCTGGAACTCTCGCACGGCCGTTTCGGGGGTGACCTCGACCACGTCCGTGAGGCCGATCAGGCGGAACCCGATCGCGAGCTCACGCTCGCCCAGAACGACCGTACGACCCGGCTCCTTCGAGGTATCGGGCACGGCGCCCCGGCGGGGTTCCAGCGTATTTAACGGCTACTCCGGCGCCGTCACGGGAGGCGCTCCGGAGCCTAGTGCGAAGAGCGTCGAGCGCGCCGCGCACCGAGGTCCCGGGCCATCGCGCGAGCGAGCACGCGCCACAGCGCGGCGTCCTCCCGGGCGAGCGTTCGGCCCAGCGTCGCGGTCGCGCGGGCGCTCGGCCGGCGCGCGAGCCGGAGGAGCTGGAGCCCGGTGAACTCGAGGCGGGAGGTGCCGCGCCCGGAGGGGGCGAGCTCGTAGAGGAACTGGGAGTGGCGGCTCGACCCGCGGACATGCGTGTTCGTCCAGGCCAGTCGTTTCGGGTAGAGCCGCACGAGTCGCGTCTTCGAGTCGGTCCCCCGGCCCTTCGGGATCGTGTCGGTCAGGAGGAGAGCGTCCGGTGTCAGCCACTCGACCTTCCTCGTACCGACGCGGCCCGAGAGCGAGAGGTCGTCCGGCCGGAAGTCCGTGGCCCACTGGAACGCGGCCTCCGGCGGAGCCGGCAGACGGACGGAGAAACGGTACGGGATGGAGTAGAGCGGCATGGTTCGCTACTTGTACACCGAGTGGTGCACGTGGCCCTCCTCGTCCGTGATCAGGATGCACTCTCCCTCGCACTCGAACAGGCACGCCTCGCAGACGATGCACTCGGGGCCGAGGACCGAGAGCGACTTTTCCCCCCGGAACTGGAACTTCGCGGCGACCGTCGGGTCGTCCACCACGTCCGGCACCTCCGTCCGCGGACGCAGCTCGAAGACGTTCACCGGGCAGACGTCCTTGCAGTGGGAGCAGCCGGTGCACTTCGCGATGTCGATGTCGACCTGGACCATGGGGGACCATTCCACGAGGACGTCGGGGTATTAGCGTTTCGTCAGGCGCCCGCGGGTTGCGGGCCGTCTCCCGTCCCGAAGCGCCCGGGTTCGCGTTCCAGCCCCTCTCGCGGTCCGCTTTAGCCTCCCTGCGGCGTATCCGGGCGGAGCAGCGGTGGCCGAGATCCTCCTCGGAACGAGCGGGTGGGACTACCCGGAGTGGGTCGGCAAGGTCTACCCGCCGGGCGGGGCCTCCGACAAGCTCCGCTACTACGCGGACCTCTTCTCGATCGTGGAGGTCAACTCCACCTTCTACCGGCTGCCCGCGCCGTCGGTCGCGGCGTCCTGGGTGCGACGGACCCCGTCCCGGTTCCGGTTCGCGGCGAAGTTCCCGCAGACGATCACCCACCAGCTCCGCCTGGTCGGCGCCGACGAGGAGCTCGGCCGGTTCCTCGCGGTGCTGAGGCCGTTGCGGGAGGCGGGGCGGTTCGTGGCCGCTCTTCTCCAGCTTCCCCCCTCCCTTCCGTTCGAGCCCGGCACCGTTCGGGCGTTCTACGCGTCGCTCCCGCGGGACCTTCCGGTGGCGGTCGAGTTCCGGGAGTCCTCCTGGCTCCGCCCCGAGTCGTACGCCCTGCTCCGCGAGTTCGGCCTCGCGCACGTGATCGTGGATGGTCCGCACCTTCCCATCTCGCTCGAGACGACCGCCCCGTTCGCCTACGTCCGCTGGCACGGCCACGGCGACCCGACATGGTACGACTACACCTACTCGGCGAAGGAGCTCTCCGACTGGGTTCCCCGGGTCCGGTCGCTCGCGGAGAAGGTCGGGACGGTCTACGGCTTCTTCAACAACCATTTCCGGGGGGATGCCGCGGTGAACTGCCGGACCCTTTCCGAGGAGCTGGGCCTTCGGGCTCCCGAGGGGCCCCGACGGCTGCAGTAAGGTCGCCGACCGTGACCCTCCCTCGATGCGCGCGCCGGTAGGGAACGCGTCGTTCTCGGGCCCGTTTCAATCTCTCCCGAGCCGCCGCTTTAGAGCGATTTCGGCGCTCGATCCCGTGGGGTCGATCGACCGTGAGCGACATCTTTGCCGTCGAGCCGCCGCTCGCGCCGGAGGACGCCGAACCGTTCGAGCTGCTCGAGCCGTTCGGGTCGGAAACGCGGAGCGCACCCCGCCCCGCGCCCTCGACCGCGGTCCGGTTCGCGCCCCGGTCCCGCCGGGTCCGCTCCGTCCCGCTCCTCCCGTCCGAACCCTCGCTCTTTCCCTGGCTCGCGCGCCGGTTCTCCGCGGGAGAGGCGACCGTCTGGACCGGCCCCACGGCCGCGGTCGAACCGATCCTCGAGTCGCTCTACGTGGGGAGCGCGCTCGCGCGCGGCCGGATCTCCCTCCTCGAGGGAGGGAACCGGTTCCGTCCGTACCACCTCGGCGAGCTTGGCCGGGCGTTCGGGCTCGACGCGGCCGAGCCCCTGGAGAGGATCCGCCTCGCGCGAGCGTTCACCGCCTACCAGACGGTCGCGCTGGTCGACGGATGGGCCCGGGAGGCCCGCCGACATCCGCCGACCCTCCTGGTCGGCCACGACCTTCCGACGCTGTTCGCGGCCGACGAGATCCCCGAGGACGAACGGGACGCGCTCCTTCGCCACATCGCCCGAACGCTCCGCCGGCTCCTCGACGGGCTCTCCGTACCGCTCCTCCTCACGCTCGGTCCCGACGGCCTCGGTCGATTCCCCGGCCTTGCGGACGAGGGACCGCGCTGGTGCGACCTCGTGACGTTCGACCGGGGACCCAGCACCCTGCGGGCCCGCTCGGTCCGGAACGACGCCCGCCTCGCGCTCGTCCCCCGGGCGCCCGGCCAGCGCGGGATCGAGGAGTTCGGCGACCCCGGCACCGAGGAGGTGATCGCGTGGGACGTCACCGCCCCGACGTACCGTCAGGCGCTCGAGGAGCGGATGAGGCGCTGGGACGCGTTCGCGCGCCTGCTCACGACCCCCGAGGAGCGCGCGGCGTTCGAGCTCGTCCGGACCGGGGCCCGACGCTACGCAGCCCAGGCGACGTACGTCGGGAGCCCCGACCTCCTCGAGTCGATCCTCCTCTCCGTCCTCACCGACCTCGCGGTCCGGATACGGGCCGACGACGCGGCCCGGGCGGCTCGGTCCTGACCGTGGACGGGGCGGCCCCGACGCCCGACGGGTGGCTCCTCGACGTCACCGAGAGCGCCGACGGACGTTCGGTCGTCCTCTGGGTGAAGGAGAGCCGTTCGGGTCGCGTGCGCCGCACCGCCGTCGAGTACCGCCCCCCGTTCCTCGTCTGCGGCCCGAAGGCCGACCTCGTCGACCTTCGTCGGACCCTCGCCGGCCGGCCGAGCGTCGCCGAGGCGCGCCTCTCCTTCGGACATCCCTCGATCTACGACCGGAGGATGCGTCCGCTCCTCGTCGTCACCCCCGTGCGCCACAACGTCCGCCGCTCCCTTGCGCGGGAGATCGACGCTCTCGGCGGCTACGAGCGGTTCGCGCTCTACGACGTCGACCTCGCCGTTCCGCAGCTCTACCACCTCGGCCACGGGCTCTACCCGTTCGCGCCGGTCGTCGGCCGCGGGGCGGACCTCTGCGTGACCGAACCGGCGGAGCGGGTCGACTACGTGACGCCTCCGATCTCGGTCGCGGAGCTCGAGGTCCGCATCGCGGGAGAGCGTCGCGGCCGGATCCCGCCGCCGGACGGCCGGGTCGGGTCGATCCGTCTGGGCGACGTGACGCTGGAGGGACCCGAGGACGACCTCTTCCGGGCGCTCGTCGGCGAGCTCGCCCGGACCGACCCCGACCTCCTCCTCACCGAGGGCGGGGACTCGTTCGACCTCCCGTGGCTCTACCGTCGCGCGGGAGCATGCGGTCTCTCACCGGAGGAGTTCGTCCTCGGGCGGGAACAGGCCCCGTTCGCCCCGTCCCGGCCCGCCCGCTCGTTCGAATCGTACGGGCGCGTCCTCCACCGGTCCGCCTCGTTCCCGCTTCCCGGCCGGTTCCACATCGACGGAGAGAACTCGTTCCTCTACCGCGACGCAGCGGTCCCCGGCCTGGTCGACGCGGCCCGGTTGTCGCGGCTCTCGCTCCAGACGGTCGTACGGCAGTCACCGGGGACGTGTTTCACCGCGATGGAGATGGCGGTCGCCCTCTCGCTCGACGCGCACGTCCCGTGGAAGAAGAACCGGCCCGAGGAGTTCCGCCGCGGGGACCACCTCGTCGCGGCCGACCGGGGCGGGGTGATCTTCCTTCCGCCGGTCGGTGTCCACGACGGGGTCGACGAGTTCGACTTCGCGAGCCTCTTCCCGCACATCATGGTCAGGAACAACCTCTCCGCGGAGACGCTCAACTGTCGATGCTGTCCCGCGAGCCCGGTCCGGGCTCCCGGCCTCGGCTACCGCTCCTGCACGCAGCGCGTCGGGCTGATCCCCCGCACGCTCGCCCCGCTGCTCGAGCGTCGGCTCGCCTACAAGGCGGCGCTGAGGGCGCCGGGCCTCCCGCGCGACGAGGCGGCCCGCCTGAAGCGGCGGGTCAAGATGCTGAAGTGGATCCTCGTGACCGCCTTCGGCTACCAGGGGTACCGGAACGCCCGGTTCGGCCGGATCGAATGCCACGAGGCGATCAACGCCTACGCCCGCGAGCTCCTGGCCTCTCTGGCCGCCGCGGCCGAGGTGGAGGGCTACCGTGTCGTCCACGGGATCGTCGATTCGCTCTGGCTCCGCCCCCTCGACCGGGACCGGTGGCCCGACCCGGAGGGATTCGCCCGCCGGATGAGCGAACGGTTCGACCTTCCGCTCGGCTACGAGGGGCGGTACCGCTGGATCGTCTTCCTGCCCGCGGTGACGCACGGGCTCGGCGTCCCGAACCGTTACTACGGGCTCTACGCGGACGGCGAGTTCAAGCTCCGCGGGATCGGCGGCCGCCGGCACGACACGACCGGGCTCGTCCGCCGGTTCGAGGCGGAGGTCCTCTCGCTCTTCCGCGGCGCGAACGGAGCCGACGCTGTCCGTGCCCGGGTGCCGCGCGCGCTCGCCCGCGCCGACCTGTTCGCGGACCGGCTCCGCGCGGGCTCCTGGCCGCTCGACGAGCTCCTCATCGCCCACCGGATCGGCCAGGCGCCGGGGGCGTTCGTCACGTTCACCGACTCGGTCGCTGCCCTCCGACAGCTCGCGGAAGCGGGCGCCGTCCGGGATGCCGGCGAGACCGTCCGGTTCGTGGTGCTCGACCGTCGGAGCCGGTCGTTCCGGGACCGGGTGCGGGCGGCCGAGCTCCTGAGCGGGTCGGAGCGCTACGACGTCGGCGCCTACCTGGAGATCCTCGCACGGGCGGCCGAGACGCTGCTTGCCCCGTTCGGGGTCGGGCACGAGGAGCTGCTTGGGCGCTGGGGCGCCGCCGACCGGCCGGAGCGGTCGGTCTACCGCTCGCCGGAAGCCGGCGCGCAGACGCTGCTCGGCCGCGGGTCCGGCGTTGCGGGGACGTTTTAGCTCCCCGGCCCGTGAACTCGGAATGGCCGCGCGACCCCGCCGGTCCCGCACGGCCCGGTCGGTACGCAGGCCGTCCCGCCGTCCCACGCCCCGGCGTGCTCAGGACGAAGCGGCGCGGGCGGTCGTGGCCCTCCTCTCCCCCAGGATCCGGGACCCCGACCCAGTGGTACGGCGAGCGGCGGCGACCGCGCTCGGCTCGGTGCCGGGACCGGAGTCGCTCCGCGCGCTCACGTCCCTCCTTAGCGACCCATCCGACCGGGTCCGACGGCAGGCGATCCTGGGGATCGGTTGGAAGGCCGACCGTGCCCGCCTCGCGACGGTACGGCGATTCCTTCGCGACCCTGCCCCCCGGGTCCGCGCCGCGGCGGCGGTCATCGCGGGGCGTCACCGGGACCGAACGAGCGTCCCCGGCCTTCTCGCGTGCCTCGACGGTCCGGGTACGTGGGAGCGGCCGTCGATCCTGGTCGCCCTGGGCCGGATCGGGGCGCCCGAAGCGGTTCCTGTGCTCGTCCGCGAGGCCGAGCACGAAGCCCGTTGGGTCCGCGTCTGCGCCATCCATGCGCTCGGCGAGATGAAGGCGGACGAGGGCCGGGCCGTCGCCCGAGCCCATCTCTCCGACACAGCGTGGTCCGTCCGGGGAGCGGCGGCGATCGCCCTCGCTTCGGTCGGGAACAGGGCGGACCTCCCCCGGCTCCTCCGCCTCCTCGACGACCCGCACGCGTGGCCCCGTCGCGGGGCAACGTACGCCCTCGGCCGCCTCCGGCTGGTCGCGTCCGCGGACCGCGTCCGGGCCGAGCTGTCGGACCCGTCGCCGGACGTGCGCCTCGCCGCGATCTGGGCGCTGGGTGAGCTGGGGGACGAGGCGGCGCGCGAGCCGCTCGCCCGCCTGCTCTCCGAGGCGAGCCCCACGCGCGACCCAGCGGAGACCGTCGCGCCGATCGGCGGTGACGCACAGCTGGGTACGGACGCCGAGGGCCGGCTCTTCGACGCTACGGTCCAGGCGCTGCAGCGGCTCGCGCACGGAGCCCCCGACGCGATCGTCGACCCGGCGCTCCGCGCCGCCCGGGGACGCCTCAGCGAGGCGGAGCTCGACCGTCCCGCGCTCCTCCCGCTCTTCGAGCCGCGGGGCGGGCGATCTCCCGCGACCGTCCGCGACCTTTTTGAGGGTACGGCCCCCGGGGCCCCCCGGCGAAAGGACGGCTGATGCTGCGCGAGCTGAAGGTCGGGGACACACCGCGGTTCCTCGTCCTGTTGAAGAACAACTTCCCCGAGGAGGAGGCGCTCATGGGGACCCGGCCGGAAGGGGTGACCCGGATCGTCCGCCGCGTCTTCCGCTGGGACACACGCTTCTTCCTTGGCCTGCTCCGCCTCCTCGGACGATCGTTCTTCCGGTTCTACGTGATCGAGGCGGACCACCAGGTCGTCGCGACCACGTTCCTCTCCTTCTCGGAGAAGTCGGGCTACGTGAGCATGGTCGTGGTCGACCCCGCCCGCCGTCGCCAGGGGCTGGCCCGCCGTCTCCTCGAGCAGGCGCGCGTGGCGACCGTCCGTCGGGGGCGCCGGTACATCGCCCTGGATGTCCTGGAGGCGAACGCGCCCGCCCGCACCCTCTACGAATCGCTCGGATACCGGCCCCTGCGGGCGAAGGCGTTCTTCGTCCACGGGGCCCCCGGTGCGTTCACTCCGCATCCGACCCCGCCGGCCGGGATCCGCGCGTTCCGGCGGCAGGACGCACGGGCGTTGGTCGAGCTGGCCCGTAAGGTGACGCCGCCACAGGTCAACGAGGTGCTGCCCCCCCATGCGAGGGACTACGCGAGCTCGGGGTGGTCGAACCGGCTGATGCTCTCCGAGTCCGCGGCGTGGGTGGTCGACCGAGGGAACGGGCCCGAGGCGTACGTGGGAGCGACCAGCTCCCCGATCACCGAGGCGGCCAATCTCTCGAGCCCGATCATCGGCGAGACGGTCGACGCGGAGACCGCTCTCGCGCTCGTCCGCATGGCCGCCGGCTGGCTCGCCCCGCGCAAGCCGACGCGAATCCTCTCGGTCGTGACCGCGGACAACGCCCGGGGCCGGGCCGCGCTCGAGGCGGCCGGCTTCCGCAGTGCCCTCGCTGTCCTCACGCTCTACCGGGAGAGCGCGTAGGTCCGGGACCCGATGGCCCGCCGCGTCGACGTCTACCTTTTCCCCGCGGTCGTCGGCGGGGGGTTCGGCGACATCGAGGAGGTCCTGGCCGCGGGCCGGCGGCTCTCGCGAGCGGGGTTCCGCACGATCCTCTACCGCCAGCCCGGCCACCCGCTGCCCCCGGCGGTCGACGGACCCTGGGCCTGGCCGCGGCTCGAACGGTCCGACCGGCTCGACCCGCGCGGCGGCGCAGCGATGACCGTTGTTCCCGCGTGGGGCGTGAGCGCCGCTCCCGAGCGTCCGGGTCCGTTCGGACGCGCCGGCCCCTGGGCCGCCGAGGCGTCGGACGTCGAGCGGGCGTACGGCCCCGACCGCACCCTCCACGTCAGCCTGGAGGAGTTCGCTCGCACGCTGACGAGCCGGGAAGAGAACCTCGAGCGGCTGCGGGAGGGCGGGGTCCGCTCGCGCCAGCTCCCCGCCCGCCTCGCAAAGGCACGCACGCTGGGGGAGGTGACGACGTTCGACCGCGCGTTCCGCACGTTCCGCGCGTTCGACCGTCCGAACGTGCTGCACGTCTTCGCGACGTTCCGACGATCGGCGCGTTTCGCCCGGGAGTTCCCCGAGGCGGTGCAAACGGGGCCGCTGTGGCCCGCTCGATATCGGCGCGCCGCGCGTTGTCGAACGACACGCTCGCCGAAGTGGTTCTGGTACGCGAGCCCCTCGAGCGCGGAAGGGATCGCCCCGCTCGTTGCCGAGGGGCTGGTCGCCACCCGTCCGCCCGTTCGCCTCTACGTCCGCACGCCACGCCCGTGGCGGACCCCGTTCGACCCGGACCGGGTCGAGGTCGACACGGGTCGGCTCGAGGAAGGTGCTTGGCGCCGCCGGTTCGCCGACGCCGACCTTCGCATCGTCACGGGGAGCCGGACCCTCCTCGAAGCACTGGAGGTCGGCGGACCGTTCTTGTACTTCAATGGCACGCTCGGAGCGGGAGCGGGACGCCGCCGCCACCGCCCCGAGAAGATCGCGGCGCTCCTCGAGCTCGGCCGGGCGCGGGGGTGGCCGGCCGACCTCCTCCGCGACCTCGACGACTTCGCGCGGGCCCACCGGATCCCGGAGATCGTCTCGCGGGCGGCCCGGCGAAAGGGGGGTTGGGCCCGCTTTCCCCGGACCCTCGCGCCGTCGGGGTTCCGGCGGCCCTGACGGCGACGCGGGCGAACTTCTGGTACGCGTCGCCCGGCGACTTACGGCGCCCGGGGCGAATGCGGAGGCGACGGTCGCCGAGTTCCGGCGGCGTTCAAACCTTTAAGCAGACCCCGTCGCTCAAGAGGGCTCATGCCGGCGGACCTTGCCACCCCTCCGGCCGTTGCCCGGGCTCTGGTCGGGAACGCCCTGTCCCTCCGACGAGGGGAGCATCTCGTGGTCGTGACCTGGAACCACACCCTGCCGTGGGCGGCCGCCGCGGTCGCCGAGGCGAGGAGGGTCGGCGCCCGGCCGGTGCTGCTGCTCGAGGACGAGGGCGCGTTCTGGCGGAGCGTGGACCTCGCGCCGTCTACGGCGGCGTGGTCCGGCATACCGACCCGGTCCAGGCAGCGCTCCGCCACGCGGACGCGCTACTCTACTTTCCGGGGCCGGAGGACCGGCCCCGGCTCCGCGAGCTGCCCCAGGAGATGCACTCGCCGTTCCTGGGCGAGGAGGACCGCTGGATGGCCCTCGCCCGCACCGCCCGGGTCCGCGGCATCCGGTGCCTCCTCGGCTACGCCTCGGACCCGCAGGGGGAGTTCTGGCGTGTGCCCGGTGCGATGTGGCGCAGCCAGCTCATCCGTGGAATGACCGAGGTCGACTACCCCGCTCTGGGTGCGACGGCCCGACGGGTCGCGCGGGTCCTCGCCCGCGGCCGGGAACTGCACCTGACGGCCGACGGGGGGACCGACCTCAAGTTCCGGTTGTGCGGACGGACTCCCTGGATCGACGACGGCCGGGTCGACGCGACCGACCGGCGGCGCGGTCGGCCGATCGCCACCGCTCCGCCCGGTTCCGTCGTGGTCGCGATCGACGAGCGGTCCGCCACGGGCACGGCGAGCGCGAGCCGACCGAGCTTCCTCTCGGGCGGGCGTGCCGAGGGGGCGCAGTGGGAGATCGAGGGTGGGCGCCTGCGCAACTATTGGTACACCGAGGGCGGGGAGGCGTTCGAGAGCGTCTTCTCGGTCGCGCCCCGGGGCCGGGAGACGGTCTCCCTGTTCGCCATCGGTCTCAACGAGGCCCTCGCTTCGTCCGTGCCCCAGGCCGAGGACGCCGAGACGGGGACCGTCACCCTCGCGATCGGCGGCAACACTCTCTACGGGGGTCGCAACCGGTGCCGGTACCTCTCCTGGATCACGATCGGCAAGGCGACGGTCGCCGTGGACGGCGCTCCGCTCTGTGACCGCGGCAAGATCCTCTGAACCGCGGGCGGAACGTCGCCTCGGGCGGGCGTTCTTCGACCGACCGACGGCCCGCATGGCCCGGGAGCTCCTGGGGTCGCTCCTGACGGTGGCGACCGCGCGGGAACGTCGGACCGTCCGTATCGTGGAGGCGGAGGCGTACGTCTCGGGCGACCCCGCGAGCCATGCGTTCCGGGGACCGACGGCGCGCACCCGCTCGATGTTCCAGCGCCCGGGGACCCTCTACGTCTACCGGATCCACCAGGTCGTCTGCGCGAACCTCGTCACCCGCCCGGGAGAGGCGATCCTTCTCCGCGCCGCCGCCCCCGTGAGCGGCGGTCTCGCGGCGACATCGGGGCCGGGGCGCCTTTGCCGCGCGCTCGGGCTGTCGATCGACGACGACGGCGCGGACGCCGTCGCGGGATCCAGACTGGAGCTCAGGTCGCGCGTGGGACGCCCGCCGAAAGTCGTACGGGGAGCCCGGATCGGCATACGGCGAGCGGTGGAGCGACCCCTTCGGTTCGCGATCGCGGACGATCCGTACGTCTCCCGGCCCCGCCCGGGGCAGGTCCGTCGCGCCCTCAGCGCTTCAGCTTCGCCCACTCGTAGCCGCGCCGCCGGGAGTCGTCCCCGAACCCGCAGGAGGAGCAGACGCCCTTCTGCCGGTGGTAGGAGTGCCGGCCGCATCGCCGGCAGATGATATGGACGATCTTTCCCCGCGCCGGGACGGCGTTCCCTTCGTCATCTTCCCTTCTCCTACGGTGAGACGTAGACGACCGAATCCCCTCGCACGAGCGTGAGCCCGGCACGGGGGGTGACGGCGTCCTTCACGACCTCTTCGGCGGCGGAGAGCACCAGGTTGAGGTGCTGGTCGAACGCGTCCAAGGTCCCCCGGAACGAGCGTCCTCCCTTCATCTCGACAAGAACCCGCTTGTGCAGGCTCTGCTGAAGGAGGTCGAGCGGCTTCATGCTCGGGGAGGTCGGTCAGGCCGGGTGGCCTTCTTAACGGTTGCCGAACTCGGATCGCCCCTCTCCGGGTCGGCCCGTTCCGCCGGGGCAAACAGCCCGAGGACGTCCCGCCCGGTCCGCGACCGGGCCGGAAGTGGACGGATCCGGAGAATCGCGGGCCGGAGGCTTCGGGCGACAGCGTCGGCGCCGCGGCCGGCACGGACAACGACCACTCTTCCCGCGAACGCGGACGGCAGCGAGGTGCGGAGGAATCGTTCCTCCCAACGGCCGACCTCCGCGTGGCGGCGCTCGAGGTCCGCCGGGTGCCCTGGCCGGTCGCTGCGGGCCCTCGCCCGACGCACCGAAGGGGATGCGGCCAGGTGAACGACAACGTCCGGCATCCCCCACGCTCTGCGTCGTTCCAGCTCCCGCGCCCGCGCGGCGATCCGCCGCAGCACCGTGGGGGACGCCCGTCCGAGCGCGACCAGCCCCGCCGTGTAGGTGAGCGGACCGAGGAAGCCGGTATCCGTGACGACCGTGAGCCCGGTTGCGCGGAGGCTCAGCGCGTTCCGATACCTACGCGCGTCCTCCTCGAGCAGGGTCCGCTCAAGCTCTTCGAGCTCCCGGTCCGAGGAGAACCGAAGGTCGGGGGCGGGGTCGATGCGGTCGAACGCCTCCGCCAGCGGCACCCAGCCGAACAGCGCGGCCGCACGCGCCACGACCGTGCTCTTCCCTGCCGCCGAGGGACCGTCGACCGAAACAACAACGGGTCTTGCGCTCACGGAACCCTCGGAACGAACCATCCGGGGCGCAAAACGGGCTCTGGTCGCCGTCCGGGGAGCGGCGACGGCCGCTTTCGCTCCGCCGGGGGCCTTTTTGTCGCGGGCAGGCTCGCGGTTCCCGTGTCGACGCCCCCGGCCGGTCACCGGTTCGCCGCCCGCGTGCTCGACTGGTCGACGCTCACCGAGGTGGCCCGCGAGCTGGAGGCGACCGGGAGCGACCCCGAGGGGGTCGGGATCATGACCCGAAAAGGGCTGATCTATCCCGTCCGGCTCGACGGCGTATCGCTGAAGGCGGCGCCCCTGCTCAAGCAGGAGATCCTCTCCGTCGGGGGCGACTCGGCCCACGCACGGGGGATCGCGGACCACAGCGCGAGCGCGACCTCGGTCGTGCTGATCGCGACGTGGGGCCAGTATCTCCACCTCCTCCCGAAGCTCCGTCGCCAGCCGTTCCGGCTCCCCGAGCTGGCGGACGAGGTCGAACGCGCGCTGCGCGCGTACGTGGCGCGCGGGGTCCGGACGATCCCGGGTCCCCACGGCCCGATCACGACGGGCGACCGGACGCGTGTGATGGGGGTCGTGAACGTGACCCCCGACTCGTTCTCGGACGGCGGGCGGTTCCTGGACCCGGACGCAGCGGTGGCCCAGGCCGAACAGCTGGTCCGCGAAGGGGCGGACCTGATCGACGTGGGCGGCGAGTCGACCCGTCCCGGTGCCTCGGCCGTCTCTCCCGAGGCCGAGTGGGCGAGGATCGCTCCGGTCCTCACCCGCCTCGCGGCCGTGACCTCGGTGCCCCTCTCGGTGGACACGCGCCACGCCGAAGTGGCAGCGAAGGCGATCGACGCGGGCGCGGACGTGGTAAACGACGTCGAGGGGCTACGGTCCGGGGAGATGCGGCGCGTCGTGGCCCGGACCGGGGCGGTGGCGATCGCGATGCACATGCGGGGGACCCCGACGACGATGCAGGAGAACGTCGAGTACGCGGACGTTCGCAACGAGGTCTACCGCACGCTCGCGGAGGCCACGGACCGGGCCCGCGCGGAGGGGATCGCGGCCGAGAAGCTCCTCGTCGACCCGGGGCTCGGCTTCGGGAAGTCCGCCGAGCAGAGCGCGGACCTGCTCGCCCATATCGGCGAACTGCGGAGCCTGGGATACCCGGTCGTGGTGGGCGCGTCGCGCAAGTCGTTCCTCGGCTGGGCGCTCGGCTCGTCCGCCCCCGCCGACCGGCTGGAGGCCGGCCTCGCGGCGGCCGTGATGGCCGCCGAGCGAGGCGCCTCGTTCGTGCGCACCCACGACGTCGGCCCCACCGTCCGGGCGCTCGCGCTCGTCGACAAGATCGAGCGTCGCAGAGCCGCGGCGCCGGCGGGCACGCCCGCGGTGGAGCCGGCGGACCCCGAGCGCTAGGGGTCCTTGGGTAGCGACCCTTCCTCGGGGATGTCCGTCTCGAGGATGAGCGAGCCGACGTAGTCGCACGCCTTGCAGTGGTACACCTGGCCGACGATCGAGCCCGCGATCATCACGACGTTCGACGAGCCGCACTTCGGGCAGAGGAGGACGCTCGGCCGGCGGGGCCTGACGTCGCATCGCCGTCGTCCGCCGTCGTGTCGTCGTCCGCGTCCGGTTCCTCGGGCTCCGGCTCTTCGGGCTCGCTCGGAACGGGGGAGTCGGGCGAGCCGGGGGCCTCCCCGGCCGGTTCGGCGGACGACTCCCGCACGACCGCGTCCCTCACGGTGTCGCCCTCGTCGAGCCGGATCACGCGGACGCCGAGGGTGTTGCGCGACTGCGTGCGGATCCCCTTCACCGCCACGCGGATCGTGATCCCTCCCTGGGTCGTGACCAGCACCTCGGACGCGTCGGTCGTGGGCAGGACCGCGACCACGCCGCCGTTGCGACCGCCGGTCTTGATCGTCCGGACCCCCTTCGCCCCACGCTTCGTCTCGCGGTACTCGTCCGTGGGGCTCCGCTTGCCGTAGCCGGTCGTGGTGAGAGAGAGGAGCGTCGGGAACTTCGGGCTGACCGGGGCCATCGCCACGACCCGGTCGTCCTTCTCGTCCGAGAGCCGGACGCCGATGACCCCGTACGTCGCCCGTCCCATCGGCCGCACCTCCGAGAGCGGAAAGCGGACCAGCTGGCCCGAGTAGGTCGCGAGCAGGATCTCGGTCGCCTCGTCCGAGACGAGCGCGACGTCCACGAGCTCGTCCCCCTCCTCGAGGAGGACCGCCTGGATGCCGCTCGTGCGGATGTTCTGGAACTGGGCGAGCTCGGTGCGCTTCACGAGCCCGCGGCGGGTGGCGAAGAAGAGCGACCCCGGCCCCGCGAGGTCGTGGAGCGGCAGGAGCGTGCGGACCTTCTCGCCGTCCTTGAGGCGCGGCAGGAGGTTGATGACCGCCTTCCCCTTCGAGTGGCGGCTCCCCTCGGGCAGTTCGTAGGCCTTCAGGATGTAGACCCGTCCGAGGGTCGTGAAGAAGAGGATGTCGTCGTGCGTCCGCGTGACGAACGTGCGGATGACGTAGTCCTCCTCCTTCGTCTCCATCTGGACGAGGCCGCGGCCGCCGCGGCGCTGGCGGCGGTACTGGTCGAGCGGGAGGCGCTTGATGTAGCCGTCCCGCGTCATCAGGACGACCACGTCCGTGTCGGGGATCAGGTCCTCGAGCGTGCGCTCCGTGAATGCGGGCACGATCCGGGTCCGTCGCGGGTCCGCGAACCGGGCCTTGAGGTCCGTGAGCTCCTCGACGATGAGCCGGTCGAGGACCTCCGAGGACGCGAGCACCGTCTTGAGCTCGAGCACGAGCGCTTCCTTCTCGGACTTCTCCTTCTCGAGCGTCTCGCGCTCCAGGGCGGTGAGCCGGGAGAGGCGCATGTCGAGGATCGCCTTCGCCTGCTCCGTCGAGAGCAGGAACTTGCCCATCAGGTTCGTTTCCGCGACCGCCACGTCCTTCGACCGGCGGATGATCCGGATCACCTCGTCGATGTGGTCGATCGCGGTGAGGAACCCCTCGAGGAGGTGGAGCCGCTCCTCGGTCTTCCTCAGGTCGAACTTCGTACGGCGCGTGATCGTCTTGCGCCGGTGGGTCAGGTGGAGCTCGAGGAGCGCCTTCAGGCCGAGGACCTTCGGCCGGCCCTCGACCAGGCAGAGGTTGATCACCCCGAAGCTCGTCTCGAGCGGCGTGTGCTCGTAGAGCCGATTGAGGACGATCTCCGCGGGGGCGTCCCGGCGCAGCTCGAGCACGACGCTCGTCCCCGAACGGTCCGACTCGTCGCGAAGGTCGGTGATCCCGTCGATCCGCTTCGACTTCACGAGCTCGGCGATCAGCTCGAGGAGAGAGGCCTTGTTGACCTCGTACGGGATCTCGGTGATGACGATCTCGTCCTTGCCGCCCCGCTCCCGGATCTCGGCGGACCCGCGCAGGTGGACCATCGCGCGGCCCGTCTCGTAGGCGTCCCGGATCCCCTCCGCGGAGAGGTAGCCCCCCGTCGGGAAGTCCGGCCCGGGAACGACCTTCATCAGCTCGTCCAGCGAAGCGCCGGGGTTGGCGAGGAGGAGGCAGAGGGCGTCCACGATCTCGCCGAGGTTGTGCGGCGGCATGTTGGTCGCCATCCCGACCGCGATCCCGGCCGATCCGTTGACGAGCAGGTTGGGGACCTTGGACGGGAGGATCAGGGGCTCCTTCAGCGACCCGTCGAAGTTGTCCGTCCAGTCGACCGTCTCCTTCTCGATGTCGAGGAGCATCTCCTCGGCGAGGGTGGAGAGCCGCGCCTCGGTGTACCGCATCGCGGCCGGCCCGTCCCCGTCGATCGAGCCGAAGTTCCCCTGGCCGTCGATGAGCGGATAGCGCAGGCTGAACGGCTGGGCCATGCGGACGAGGGCGTCGTAGACGGAGAGGTCGCCGTGGGGGTGGTACTTGCCGAGGACGTCTCCGACCGTCCTCGCGCTCTTGCGGTACGCCCGGTCGTGGGTCGCGCCCGACTCCCACATCGACCAGAGGATCCGCCGGTGGACCGGCTTGAGACCGTCGAGCCCGTCCGGGAGCGCCCGTCCGACGATCACGCTCATCGCGTAATCGATGTAGGAGCGGTGCATCTCCTGCTCCAGCGGGCGGTCGCGGACCCGCTCGACCGGCGGTTCGGCCGGGGTGGCGGGGGTCGCGCTCACGCCGTCGCTCCCCGCGTCCCGAGCTGCTGGGCGAGCTCCCGGTTCGCGGCCTCGAGGAAGCGATCCCGCGTTCCCGCGGGGATGGTCGCGCCGCTCGCGACCCGGTGTCCCCCGCCCTCTCCCCCGACCGACGCCGCCGCGTTGCGGCAGACGCTCGAGAGGTCCAGGCCCCGCTCGACCTGCCGGGTGAGGCCGCGGGAGCTGATCTTGGTCGGCGACGACGCCTCCTCCGAGAAGACGAACACGGGAATATCCGGGGTGAGAAGGTAGTTCATCGCGAGGCCCGCCTGGGTCCCCGCGAGGGGCGTCTCGGGGCTCTCGAACCAGCGGAGGGAGCTCATAGAATGGACGCCCCCCTCCTCGATCCTTCGAAGGCCCCGCAGGACCCCGCTCCGCCACTCGGCCTCGGCGGCGCGGGCGCGCTCCACCGCCGCCGGGTCGCCGAGGGCCATCGCGACCCCGACGCCCGGGATCCCCTCGCGGCCGGCCGCGTTCTGGAGGTTCGAGACCTCCTCCGCGTCGAGCCCGAGGGACGGAACGAACCACCGCTCCGTGTCGATCATGGAGACGAACTCGGGGAGCACGCCGGCGCGCTCCAGCCGTTCCTTGAGGCCGCGCGAGAGCCGGTCGACCTCCTCGGGCGTGAGGTCGGCGGGCGCCCGTCCCGGGTCGATCGAGAGCTGGCGCAGGTACGCCTCGGCGGCCCCGACCTGGCCCGACAGGCCGCGGACGAACGGGTCTACGCTGCGCCCGAGCGCCTCCCCGACGGTCGAGCCGAGAAGGGGGAGGCCGCGGCGCCGGGCGATGAGCGAGCGGCGGATCGCCTCGTCCACGAGCGTCGCGTTGAGCCCGCGGAACCCACCGACGTGCTGCCGGTCGTGGATCGCTCCGGAAAGGCCCCAGACGGCGTTGTCCCAGTTCGCGGGATCGAGGAAGACGCTGAACAGCCAGGTGAGGGTGGAGGCACACATCTCGCTCATGCCGTCCACTCCCCAGTCGAGGGGGTTGACGAACGCCACGTGGTCGGGGAGCGGCGGCGGGTCCGGGACGCCGGGGTACCGGTGGTGGTCGAGGACGATGACGGGGTGGGGGTGCTGGGCGAAGAGGTCGAGCCAGCTCGCGCCCGTGTCGGTCACGAGGACAGGGCCTTCGGTCGCCTTGAGCAGCGCGGCGATCCGTTCCCGTTCCACGTGCACCAGGGCCGTGGCCTGGGCCGGGTAGCCGAGGCGCGCGAGCGCCCGGAGCGCGCAGGAGGCGCCGGCGACGCCGTCACCGTCGTAGTGGTAGACCACGCGCCAGCGCCGGGGGTTTCCAAGAAGAAGGCCGCGAGCGCGGCCGAACTCCTCGAGGTAGCGGGGATGTCGAACGAAACCGTCGGGACCCGAGGGCATCACTCCACCTGTAGTCGTGTCATCCGAGGGCACGACTCCTTAAGTAGCGGGTCGTCCATTAAGCCTTCGATGACGCGCGCGGCCAAGACCGAAAGAAGCCCCACATCTCGACGGATCCTCTCGGTGACGGACGACCCCCACGGCAAGGCATGGTACGACAGCCTCGCCATCCGGAGCCGGGTCACGGCTGACATGTACACCGGTGGACTCGCACGGTTACTTGAGGCCGTCGGCCTGGGTGCGGAAGAGGCGGTGGCCGAAGCATCCGCTGATCCTGATTCGTTCGCTGACCAGCTCGTCCAGTACGCCGCGGCCGCCAAGAAGCACGGACGGCTCGACTCGACGGTCAAGAAGTCGTTCGGCCCGTTGAAGAGCTACCTCGACTACCGTCACGTCCAGTTCAGGGCGTGGCCCAAACTCAAACCCATCGCGGGCGCGAGCCTCGAAAAGGAACGCGTCCCTCGACCGGAAGAGCTCGGGACGCTGCTCGAGCACCTCTCGCTCCGGGGACGCGTGGCCGCTCTGATGATGGCCCATGGAGGCGTCCGACCGGCCGTGCTCGGAACTTACGGCGCAACCGCCGGGTTGACGCTCGACGCGCTCGCGGAACTCGACCTTGGTCCGCTCACCTTCTCGGCGGTGCCGTTCGTTATCCGGGTGCCGGCCCACCTCTCCAAAACGTCTGTCTCATACACGACGTTCGGGACGGAGGAGCTCGGTCGGTCGATTTGTGCGTCCCTTGCCGAGCGACGCAACGAAGGGGAGAAGCTCACGCGCGGAAGTCCCTTGGTGGCGCATTCGTCGGACGTGCGTGGCATCGCCGCGAAGTCCCTCTCGATCACCCGCTCGGCCTTCATGACGACGGGAGCGATCATGGGGTTGATTCGGGAGGCGCTGGAGAAGTGCACTCCCGACGGCGTGACCTGGCGACCCTACGTCCTCCGCTCTTACTGTTCGACCCGCCTCATGCTCGCTGAGGGATCAGGGCATATCTCCCGCGATCTCAGGGAGGCGATTCTCGGTCACAACGGGGGGGTCGCCTCCCGCTACAACGTCGGTAAGCGGTGGGGGCAGGAACTCCTAGACGAAGCGCGGCGCGAGTACGCCCGGGCCTCCTCGTTCCTCGAGACGAACCAGCGCGCCGAGAAGCCCGACGTGCTCAGCGAGGCCAAGGCCCTGATCCTTGAGGCCGTTGGTGCGAACCCGGCTGAGGCAGCTCGGCTCGCTGACCGACCGAAGGAGGAGGTCCTCGCGGAGTTCCGACGAAGACTCGGCGCGGGTGAACCGACATCGGCGGGCGCCGCCAGCCCCGGCGGCGGGCCGGCAACGGGCACTGAAATTGGCAAGTCGACGGACCGGATTGTCGCAGTCGCCGAGGCCGAGCGGCTCCTCGGCGCCGGGTGGGTGTTCCTGGGGAGCGTGGGGGACCGGGTCGCGGTCAGAGCTCCGGGAGGCGGCTCTTGGGACACCTGAGCCAGCGGGAGGCGAAGCCCATCCTTCCGGTTCGCTACGGGAGGAAGACACTTCGACAGTCAGAGCTCCGTGCCGACAACGCGCGGCGCGTTCTCGACTGGAGCGGGGACGACGAGACGCGCAGGGTATTCTCCGGGATCATCACGATGGGCGATGCAGAGCAGAGACGGCGCAAGGGCCTCCCAGGGCCGGTGCCGTTCGGGAGAGCCCCTACACTGTTGCATGAGATCCGCAAGAGAAGCCAGCTTGGCGTGCCGATTCCGGCCTACATCTGGGAGGCGTACCGACATCGAGATTGCCTGTGACGCCCGGCTGGCTTGGGAGTGTTTCAGGTCGCGCTTCTCGAAGTTCCGGCGAGCTCGCAAGAGAGAGGATCTCCACGACGCCGTCCCCAACCTTCTCAGCCTCGAAACGTCGCCGGAGATCGATGCGGAGCTGTGGAGGGTGGATGCAGCGATCAAGATCCCGACGAACGACCTCCTCGGCAACAGGGCGTTGCCGGCTTCCCCATCGCCCTCGCCCGGAAGTTGACGCGCGAGACCCAGTGTGCTCTGTTGAGAGTCAAGAAGGAAATGAGCACCAGGATCTCTAAGGGGCAAAAGCACACGCCGGGGCCGAAACCGTCCAAGGACGTTACGGAGTTTGAGCGGGTGCACATCATCTACATGGCGAGGGCCAAGAAGGGCTCGCGCGCGATTTCGAAGACCTTGGGGGTTCCTCGACGCGCCGTCGAACTGGAGATCCGAAAAGCACGCGCGCGGCTCGGCGAACTATACGAAGACCCGACCGACGGCAACGAGTAGGCTCGCCCGAGATCGTAGGAATTGGGCCGGCCGATCTACACGGTCCGGGCCTAACTTACTGACGAGAAACCGCCCGGTTTTCGGGCAAACTCGGCTTTAATAACCGGGCCGGCGGCATCAACGTTCGATGCCGCGACTGGAGACGAAGAGAGTTTCAACGAGGCCGATCCGCGAGTTGGCGGCGCGTCGGCTCAGCCCCGGCACGACACGCGAGCTCTTGCTGCGTCTCCCCGACGCCGTCACGGCCGACGACCTCGTCGTACGTCTGGCGGGAATCTTGGAGGCGGCGGAGATCGAGTCCGAGCAGGAGAGGGCTGGCCCGCGTGTGGAGCGACCCGCCGCGAACCGGGAGGCTGTGAGTGAACGCGAACCTCGAACAGCATAAGGTCGTGGCTCCCGAAGCAGTTGCCTCTATCCCGAGTCCCATCGGTCTCATTGGGGGCAACCTTCGTCGTTACTGCTCGCTGCCCTTCCGCGACGCGCACGACTGGCGGCGATCCGAACGGCAGACCCACGAGTGTGCCATAAGGAGGTCTTCGTGATCGATAGGGCCGAAGCCACGACCGCCGTCGATGCGTCGGCGACGCAGGCTCCCGTCAGCAGCGGCGACGCGGCGGCGACGGGCCGGCAACACGCCGGAGACAGGCGCCAGTGCCCCACCTGCAAGAGGTGGTTCAGGCGCACCGCGCTCTCCCGGCATCGTCAGCGCCGGCACCCCGAGATGCCGGTACCCGCCCTCGAGGTCGAGGGGAAGGTGGTCGTCAGAGAACGGCTGCTCACACAAGCGGTCCCCTGCTCGAAGTGCCATCAGACGATCGCCATGGGGACCCCACTCGTCACCCTTGCCTACGACCGAGAGGCAAAACGCCGCTGGAGCCATCTTGTGTGCCCCCCGGCAGCGCCGCCTTTGGCGGCGAACACACAAACACAAAACCCCCCAGGGCTCGGGCTCACAGCCCTCGCCCTTGCCACAGCTGTCCCCACCCCCAACCCCCGCCCCCTTGCCGGTGACCCCCCCACGCCATCGGCGACAAGCGGCGACGCGATCATCTCCGGCGAACGACTCCTCGACCTCGGGATTGTCGGGACCCTGGGCGGCCGGCAAGACCATCGTCTTGGAACTCGCGTCGGCGAACGCCGAAGACGTGCTCGACGCCTCATCGGGGATGACATCGTCCGTTGTCAGACGTGCGCCGCCCTCGGAAGGACCACAGCGGTCCCGCACAGCTACCTCCAGACGCACGACCTCACCGAGCACCGTGACCTCTGGGTCCGGGGCCGCACGATGGCCGAGGCGAGGGTGGTCCAGGAGCGGGCGGCCAAGCGAGCACTCCCGCCGGGCGGAGACCCGTGACCGCCCCACCAATAAGTCACGGAATCTACGGTCGGACCTCGACGGCGAGTCAAGGGGAGTCGCTCGAGACCCAGCTCGCACGTCTTCGGTCCTCCGCCCGGCGCGGTCGAGTTCGTCGACAACGCCGTCTCGGGCCGGGCGGCGGATCGGCCGTCATTCGAGAAGATGCTCGCGGAGGTCCGCGCCGGCCGACTGGAACAGGTGTCGGTCGCAAAGCTAGACCGGCTCGGCCGCTCGGCCGGGTCGATTCTCGACTTCTTCAACGCCGCCGACGTCCAGCACGTACGGGTCGTGGTCCTCGACCAGCACATCGACACGGCGACCCCCATCGGCCGCATGGTCCGAACGGTCCTGGCGGCGATGGCCGAGCTCGAAGCCGATCTAATCCGGGAGCGCACCCAGGAGGCGATGGATGCGTTCAAGACCGGAGCGCGCACAACTCGCAGCGGTAGGCCGGTGGGGCGTCCCGCTGTACTCACCCCCGAGTTACTGGGGCGCATTCGCGAGCTGCGCGAAACCCCCGACCCGAAGGGGAAGCGTCGAACGTGGGGGCAGATTGCCAAGGTCGTCCACCACCCCCCGGTTCGTTGAAGAAGTGGTACTCCGCCTCCCGGCGGGATTTACCCCGCGTGATAAACCCACCCGCCGAGTTTAGTGTCACCCCGAGCGGTGAGTCCATCGCAAGCAGAGGGCGAACCGTCCCGTTTGTCACACCTGGAGGAAAGGCCCTTGTTCCGGTAGACGCGGCGGCAGCAGAGCCGGCCAGCCGGAGGCGCGAACCAGAGGAGACGAACGGCGCGGTACAGACGACGACTCGGATTCGCTCGACGGGGTGGGGCGCGGAGTACCGACCGGATGGGGCTCGCCGAGTTCGCGGCCAACGACCCGTACGATTCGCGCGAACCGTCCAGACGGGGGCGGTAGGCCGAACGTCAGCCCCGAGCGCAGTTCGCGGCGCTACGACTCAATCGGTCGGTATGTCCTCTCTCGAAACCGTCTGCCCCAAGCGCCGGTCGGATCTGGCGGGACAACCGACCGACTCGGGGTCCGCGTTGGATGCGCGAGCCGGTCGACCTTCAGACGGCAGCGACGTGGCACCATAACACCCGGGAGCAGCAGGGGCGCGCGGCGACGTGGCGCGTAAGTTCCTGGCGCAGCTCGAGAGGGAGGAGCGGGGCCGACCCCCGTCCCTCCGTCTACGCCGGGCGCGATCGCTCAAGCCGACCAACCTGCGCCGTGTGGTGTCCGACGGGCCGTGCGGGGAACTGTGCGGAGCGGTCCGCGACACTGGGTCCCCTTACTGTTCGACCTCCGGCCCGCTCGGGTGGCTTGGCTCCATCGTCTCCGCGAGGCCCGGCGCCGCGCCCGGAACTGCCGCAAGAAGCCCACCGAGCCCCGTTAGCGGGGCGATTCGGGGGGCTCTTAGACAACTCTCTCCTTAGACAAGGGTCACAAGCGTTGACGGACCACCCCGCGTCCACGCAACGTGCCCGTTTAGAGCAGCGGGATCGCGAAGTTCAGGGTGCCTGTAACCTGAAGGGTAACGGGACCGCCACTACACAGATTGAATGCATAGTGAGAGCCCCCAACGACATCGATGCTCCCCGCTCCGGATTGGTAGTTACTCGCAAACAAGGTCGCGCCGGACGGCGGGATAATCACGAACGATACTTGGGTCCTATCGTTCGTCACCAGGAGAACACAAAAGTGCCGTCGTGAGCAACCGACAGATTAGGCCCCCAACCGCACTTGAAGCCCCCTTCACTTGAGATTGAGAATGACTCTGGCTTGTGTTGGGGCAGGGGCACGACGGCCAGCAGAAGAATCACTACCGAGCCGAGGATGATGGCAGCGATGATCGGGCCCAACCATGGACTCCATTCTCATCGACCGGTCCGTGGGAAAGCCAGTGGAGAGCCCTTCTGCATTATTCTCTCGGAACCCTCCTAGGCCTCCTTCTGCCCATACCAATTGGGGGGGTCGTTAATCCACGACGATTGACCCGGGATTAGCGGCGTCGTGGCACCCTTATCTGATGGGCTTCCCTTAGAGTAGCTATGGGCGCGCGACGTCGTCGAACTTGGGCAGTTGTTACCTCGGTTTCGATTGCCCTGATCGCGCTGGCGCTTCTCGCCCCAACGTGGATCGGGAGTTGGGCGCCAGTGTTGCACGTCTCGTGCAGCCGCGGAAACCAGAGTACTGGCGGAGCAACTGTGGACCCCCGCCATTCTTGCCAACTCACCGTATGGAGGAATGGTCTATAACAACGGTACGATTCCGCCAGACATACCCGCGCCCGGGTTACCCTACCGCTTGGTCGTCGCTTGGAGCGCCAGCGTCAAACGGCACTGCCGCCGGTGCTTTCCCCATAACAAACGTCAGCATTTACGCAACCAAGAACGTCACTGAATGGGGGCCGGGCTCCAACGACCGCTGTTCTCAACCGTATCTCACGGAATTTCTGCCCCTAAGCGGAGGCGGTGGAGGTGGGACTGCCTTTGTTCCGATATCCACTCCAAGCAATCTGTCCGACAGAGGTGAAGCGACAAACGCGACGTATGGGACGCCTCCCTTCGTATTTCAGAACGGATTTACTGCAGCCAATACCCCCAATTTTTCGACTTGCGGGGGGGCGGCTCAGGCCTTGCTCGTCTCCGCGCCACTTTTCACCGCATGGGCACCAACCCTGCTTGGCGGGACGCACACCCTGATTCCTGTTGTTCTTCCCTTTGCCGTTTCATTCAAGTACGAGTTCCCCGCGAATTTTGGAACCTGGGCGGTCGACAACCTATCCGCGCCCGGGGACCCGGCGGGGGCTGGGCGTTCGACTACCTCGGGCCTTGCCTCTGACAACCCACCCGTTTACGAACGGCCGGCTCCTCGGAATCGATTTAGTCAAAGCGAGAGCGAGCCCGGCCCGATTGAGTTAAGGATCACCGATGTCGGCACAACTTCGCCCTCAAACAAAGGTGCTCTACTCCGAGACGGTCTTAGAATGACCTCTTCTCCGGAGGAACTGAAGTCCCCCCTCCGTTTTCTCGGCCGGCGGCTTAAGCCAAATTCCTGCCCAGATAAACAATCCAAGACCTATAACCGCCCCAGGAGGCACTCAGCACAGCAAAGGCCTCGAGCTGTCGGCTGTTTAGCTGGACGGACATGAGACCTAAGGCGATTGCGACAATCAGGGGGACGAATGAGAGAACCCCCAACCCGACCACGACCTGGCGCTTGCTTAACATTTTTCCGTCCTAAACTGTGGGTTCCCAACTCATATCACTCAGGTACGAGTACCCGTACAATCCAACGAGTTCATAGCTGATAAAGGCTTGAGCCGTCGACTCTCCAAGCCCAAGCGCGACTGCACTCACCTCAACAAAGGCGTATGTCAGAAGTGAGTAGGTGTCCCCCGAGTTAAAATAGACCTCAACGGGCATGTTGACATTGGAAGTGCCGCCGCCCCAAAGTCCAATGAGCAGAGGACATGCGTAGCTCCCGGTATTGGCGAGGTAGTCCAAAACCGGACCATTTGATGCCGACGACTGACTCGTGTCGTCCCAGACGTTAGCCTCAAGCTCAACTACGGCCGTCCCACTTGTCGCGGCGTATCCGATCGCACATAGGTTAGTTATCTCAGCGGACCAGAAGACAGACCAAGCGAAGTTCACCTTTACCTCGCCAGTGTAACCCGGAACTCCCAGGTTCTCCTGAAAAGCCACGGTCGCCTGGGATCCACCACCTTCAATGACGTCTGCGTACGATTCCACCGCATCTGAGAACTGTCCGTTTGAGGCTGAGGCGGTGTTGGCGTAGATGGTATTGTGGCTACAGCCGACAAGGAACAGATTGGAGCACCAGGTGTAGGTTCCTCCACTGGCACCATCGGTGTAAGGTGGCAGATACGTTGTAATGGGTGGCGACGTGGTGAACGAACCCGTGATCAGACCGGGGTTGGAGCCACCAGTGGAACTCGTGGCAAGCGATACCGTGAATTGGTACGTGGTCATGGAACTTAGTGTCCTCAGGTCGACGCTGTAAGCATACGACGTGTTTGAGAGGGTCGGAACCGATAATCCGTAGGTCGTTCCGTAGCCTGTCGTGACGCCCCACTTGAATGTCGTGGCCGACTTTGGCGGGTCGGTCCAGTTAACCCACCCCTGGTAGTCCCCACCCTGAACCTGAACTTTCAATTTCGTCACTGAAACGCTCGGTGCGATAATCGGGCCTGCTCCGATTACACTTACAGAGTTCGCGCCACTACCAGAGTTAGGAACGAAAACGTTGTTGTCGCCTGGATTGTAAGTCGCCGAATGGGGGTGTAGACCCACACTGACGTTAGCAATTGTTGCGGTCCCGTTGATGACCGTAACGTTTCAGCCACCGGAGTTGGCAACATAGATTCGTTCGTCCGCTGGGTCTGTACGCTGCGAACAACGGATTGTATCCAACTTGGACATAGTGGTGACCCGTCAGCTGGGCAGTCCCATTTACGATATCCACGTAACCGCTGTAGTCCGGCGCGTAGACGAAACCGTTTCGCGGATCATAAACTGTCGAGTGGGGGTTCCCGACGGTCGAGATGTTCTTTACAATCGACGTCCCGTTAAGGATAGTTATTGTGTCCGCGCCGCTATCCGCCACATAGACATACCCGTTTCCCGAGTCGAACACAGCTCCCAGAGGTTCTGCACCTACGCCAAGGTTGATGTTCGCCACTAAAGCCGCGTTAACGCCGCTGTATCGGGCCGACCCATTCCACACTGATACGTAACCATTCGTGCTGCCTGACCCGTAGCAGGTGAAGTAGATCCATTGGTTCAGCGGGTCGTAGGTGGCCGAGAAGGGAGCACTCGGCACCGAGAGGTTCGTGCGTCGGACGTTCCATTGATAACGGTAACATAGGTCCCACCATAGTCGGGAACATAGACTTGTCCGTTGACGGGATCGAACGCTGAGAGCCAGGGAGAGGACGCGAGCGTTGGTTGGTTCGCGACGAACGTACTGCCGTTGAAGATAGTGACTTCGGACGCGGCCGAGTCGCTTACGTAGATCATACCGTTCTTCGTGTCGTAGGTGGCAAAGAGGGCCCCGGATCCAGCGGTGGCGTATGTTGCCTTAGATGATTTGAACACACTAACAGAGCTGTTTGATGAGCCGTAGTTAGGTACGTATGCGTAGCCGTTGGCGGAGTCGTTTGTCACGAACTCGGGGGTCGTACCGACGGGAAGAGTCGCTACGCTGAAGCCGGGGGTTAGGGGTCCCGACCCTGCAGATCCACCCCCATTCGAGCTCGACCCAGTGGAGTTGCCAGAGCCCGGACTCCCCGCACCACCAAGGCCGGTGGTGCCGGCCGACTCAATGGCTGAAAAGGAGGATAGAACGAATACGAGAACTGTTGCGAGCCGAACTGCCAAGCGCAACCCTGATGCTCGAGGATTATGGCGTGGAGCTGCCGATCGGTGCGACCCCCAGCCGCGAAGTCGTCGATGCGCCGGACGTGATGTGTGCCTCCTCTCGAGGCCGTATCACAATTCAGATCAGCGGGCGAAGGCGATGAGTACAGCGCGAACTGCCCGATTCCATCTTCCACATGGCCACTAAGCAAGGTGGACCAGATGGGTCCAACTATATCAGGTAGAGTATAATAATATATTTCATTGTAATTGACTATAACTGACTGCTCTGACCGGGATCTCCCGCCACAGAATAGGGTAGTTCCGCCAACCAAGCCGTCGGATCGCTTCCCCGGTGAACTTCCCAAGCCGCGGCCAGTGTGAACCGATAATTTTACTCTGAACCGGGCGCGGCGCGAATTCTGCTGCGGTTGACTGGTTGTGACACGCTTTAGGTGGACAGGTAGCTAAAAGTACGTCCCTCCGTCTAGACGCCCTGTGGCGACGCTTCGGGTCAAGACGATGATTTCTCGTAGAAAGCTCGCGCCATTCCTGCTGATTCTAGGCCTCAGCCTCGCAGTCGTTGGATTCATCGTTGCTTACCCTGTACAATGGTTTCAGGTACGAATTGCTCTGATCGTACGCCGGGGTTGGTATTTTTGGCTTGATCGGGGGCGGCCTGCTATTGACGATTGGAACCCTGTTATGGATCGTCTGATGGAACACGCCAGGGATTCCCGGGGGCTAGACATAAACTATCCACCCGTTGTCCAATCGGGGTGTTTACCGTCAGGAGGCAACCCCGCGGTTAACGGTCGAGAGCGACCGTTAACAGTCCGTACACCGGGATCCCGGCGTCGTCTCACGTTCGCCTCACGCACACCCCGGGGACCGATTTCACCTCGAGAAACGGCGCCGGCGGTGCCGGCCAGCGTAAGACGACCGAAGAACCCGTGCCGCGGTTCTCTCTACGCGCGCGTCACGCGGGCACGGTAGCGGAGAAGGGGGGACCCCCCCACTACCACCCCCAGACCACCCACCAGGGAGATCGGAGGAGTCGGTCGGCGGCGGCGGTTTCACCTCAGAGAAGCTAAGGGTAAACCCTAGGGTACCTACCTGTACGTAGTTAGGACGGCGGCAAGCGAAACGGGGGGAACAGCGCACCATGCGGAGCGAGATCCACGCGCGCGGACCCGTTAACAAGTGTTAACCCCATGCCTATCCTCTAACGGTTAACAGGTGGTGTGGACGGTGGGCGGGGTCGTTGTCGGCGTTCGTCTCCCGTCAGAGATGGCGGCGAGATTACGCGGAATAGCCAAGAGCAGGGGCCGCCCGGTGTCCGACATCGTGCGGGAGCTCCTCGAGGCACCGTCGGTCGAGGCCCCGTTCGTGGTCCCCTGCGTCGGGGTCGGGTGCGGTCGGACGATCGCGTTGACCCGGGCCCAGGTAGAGGACCAGCTCCGCCGATGCGCCCCGATGCTTCACGCCGGTTGCGCTCCGCCGGCACCACGCCCCGCGCCATCAAGCGGCGGCGGGAGCGCGCCGCCCCCTAAGCAGGGTTGGTGGCGTCGGGGCTAGCCGAGACGGATTAGGACCCTGGGAAATCTGAGCGACACATGACTGGAAATCCTTCCAACTAGCCGGGGACCGCCGAGATGTTGGGGGACTTCATAGCCGGCGATTACTCGAAGTTTCCAATCCTCTCAGGAACGCTAGAGGAGTCGTGGAAGCGTTACAGCCGGACGCTTCCGCCGGAGCTGTTTCAGTTCACCCGCCGTTGCGTGATGAACACCCTAATCGAACGAGGTTCCGCTGTCGCTACCGACCAGTCGCGAGAACCGCTCAAATTGCGTGTTGTGATCGATACCAATACTCTGGTGTTCGAATCGTTCTCGGTGGGCCGAGGGCGCAAATCCTCTACCGCTCGCTTGTTTGAGTCTCCGTTCGTCGAAGTCTACGCGCCCATTCACATCAAGGAAGAGTCGGAGAGAATCATCAGAGAGAAGCGCCCCAAGGACGTAGACGAGAAGAAGGCCATCGCCCATGCCCGGATGCTCATAGGAAAACTCCACATCGTTGAGAATCTGACCTCCGAGGCCCTTCGTCGAGCGAAGGAGAAACTCATGGAGAACGCTCCTGAGGACGTCCCCTTCCTCGCGGTCGCTTTCGACACCGACTCTCCGTTCATTGTCAGCACGGACCACGTCGCGTTTGACGACCTGAACTCGATCGAGCGATGGTATCTGAAGGACTTCGCTACGACGGTTGTCTCTGTTGAGAGCGGATCACTCTCGCTCGTGATTTTGGGAGAGGGAGGAGAACTGGCCTTCCACACGTTGGAGGCAGTGGTCCTAGGCCTTGCTCGGGCGGTGTTCCAGATCCTCGAGGTCATTGCATCTGCCGCAGTGGGGCTCGTAACAGGCGCAATCGAGGTGCTTTCACAGGTCCCCGACTGGGCTTGGGCAATCATAATCGGGATTTTGGCCGCTGCCGTGACATACGTAGGCATTCGGGCTGCAGTTGACGAGGAGTTTCGAGGGAAGATTGTAGACGGACTTTCTCGCCTCTACGATGGAGCGGCGAGGGTGTTTCGAGCCATAGTGGCATGGATTCGAGCGGCCATTCAGGTCGTGCAGTCGTCCTGGTATGGATCTGGGGAGTCGTCAAACCGATCGCAGCCCTCTCAGTCCTCGCCGCAGCAGTATTGGTGCAGCGCAGCGCCCAGTTCCTTGCAGAGTGCGACGGTGTATTCGCGCGGAGTGGATCGGGTTCTGCACCATGAGAGCCATCTCGAGCCGTTTCGCGACCTCGCCGTCCCCGTTTATCTCTGGAAGTCAAAGCCTAGGAGTGTCCCCAACGATATGTATCGTCTATCGGCACCCTTTCGGGCGTCCCCACGGGGATTGCCGGGTCACGCGCCCCGATTAGGAACGCCGATGAAGTTCCTAGGGTTCTTCAGACCTTTTCCGCAAATCATCGAGAGCGGCCGGTCGGAATCTACGGGTTCCCACGGTCTAAAGGCGCGCCTAGTTTGTGAACGCTCCACCCGGTGTAACATACCTCCTCAGAGGGCGGCACACCCCATTCTGTAAAGGGTTCACCTCAGTGGCGCAGGGACGAACAGGGGAACTGCTCCCAGACTAATCGTGCCGTTCACTCAGTCTCGAATGCGATTTCGTGAAACCTCGGCAGGGCCTTCCCTGTCTCGGGATCAGACATCCGTACCCCGCGTGATAACAGGCAAGTTTTGGCAGCCTTATGACCGCTAAGTAGCCCCCATCGCCAGGGGATGAAAGTGCTCTGCCCGACTTTCAAGGGGCAGCCATCCGCGTCAACAAATCCAGCTACCTTGCCTCGGCCGGAGGCGGACTGGGTCGGCATGACTGCAAGACAACCGTTATTGTGCTTCTAACGGTGACTCCCCCGGCGTGACGGAGACACCGGAGGCCGTGTTCAAGAGAATACGATTACAGTCCGCCTGATAGGGCTCCTCAAGGACAGGGGACTTCCTCGTCGATTCGAGCAGCACTTCCCGATTCTGAGGGTCGCCCGAGGAGCCGGACGCCCATTCTCAGCAATGGCACGAATCTAATCCGCCAGGTTCGGCGCCGATAAGGAACCTGAAGCAATGGGCAGCGCCCAAAGCTACCAGACACTCATCGGGGAATCCACGATACTCGGTGACGTCTTTGCGATTACCTACCCGAAGACGCCGCGTGAGCGCTACATCGTCTGGGTCCTCGCGAATTCCAAGCACGATGTCGACAACTGGACCGAGCGTACCCTTGAAGCGGTCGCAGATCGGATAGTCAAGGTGGTTAGCGGCGTCTACGCAGTTCGGGAGCCCAAGACCACATCGACTAAGCGAGTCCTCTCGCTCGCTGTCGCGGAAGTCTCTGATGCCCTTACTGGGGTCCAACGCGACAGGTTGAAAGCGGTCTTTGGTGGGAAGGAGTTCTTCGACTCGGTCCTTGCATATCAGATTCACGCTGACGAGGAGGAGGCTGCCCTCCGTTCCGCGGCGGGTCTCCCGGTAAATCAAGCCCTATTATGAGGTCCTCGCCACCTCCCGTAACCTACCCGCCCATTTCGACGGTCGACCCACCGAACCCGAAGGACATTTGGCCGAAGTATTTCGCGCAGGTTCTCAAGAAAGACTACCGCCGATATTCGAGATTGACGTATCGAGTTGCCTTGAAGGTCCAGGGGGGATGACGGGCTGTTCAAGGTCATCAATTCGATTCCGCGCCTGTCCCCGGACTGGAGCAACGGGAAATTATGGGTGATGTCTTCCACGAACTGATCCCCCTAACGTTCCGAAAGCCCCTCGGGGCGTACTTCACGAGTCGAGGCGGAGCTGAGCTCTTGGCCAGACTGAGCGTCGATGATGCGTCCTGGAAGGTTATGGTACCCGGCCGCGGTAGCGGCACTTTACTGGTTGCGGCCTACCGCCAAAAGAGAGAGCTCTACGCGGAATCGAAATCGGGGGCCGAGCTCCACAGGCAATTAGTTAGAAGGATCTGATTGGCATCGACGTAATGGCCTTCGTAGCACACCTTGCCGCGGTGCACCTTGCGATTCAGGAACCGTTGGAAGATACAGACCGAGTCCAGATAGGTGTGGACGACAGCACGCGGAAGTCCCCAGGGGACGTTCTCCAAGAGAGCTCGAGAGCCTTGCGAGAGATGTTCAAGCAGCGAACTCTGGTGGCCTCTGAGGATTCCGGATTGTCTCCAGTACACGGAGGCCGACATGTTCTCCACTTCAGGAGCGGTCGGACTGGGAGAGGATCGCGGGTCCCCCTTTCCGCTGGGTCATCCGGACCTCTAGTCACTAATTCTCCGTTTACAAGCTGCAACAACATGGCCACCACTTATCGACGCCAAATCGAGACATCGTTCGGCGGTATTACCCTTCACGAGCGGGCTCTCGAAGGGCGCTGGAGCCTTCAGGTCCCGTTCCTTCTGCTCGCGGGCAATTCCTCCAGCCGGGAGGTAGGGTCGCGGCCGTCCTTCCCTTTACCACGTTTTCGGGAAAATACTTCGAGCCCTTGGTCAACATGCTTCTACTGACACCTGAATAAGTAGCTTGATATCCGGCCCTTGCCTATCCCTTGGAGCATGGGACGATGGGCCCAACGGCACCGGTACACCGAATCTCGGAGGAACGACTGGCTGAATGGTCTTGCTCTGCTTCGATCTGGGCTCTCGCAGGCCGAGGTCGCCCGGCGCCTCGTGGTGACCCCCGCGGCCGTCTCCCTTTGGAAAATAGTCGCCACCGATCAGAATGGAATGGCCGCCCTTCGCGCGGTGCCCCGCTCGGGCCGCCCTACCCTCGTTCCTCGCGATCGACTGGCGGCCCTTCCGGACCTCTGGGCCAAGGGAGCGCTCGCCTACGGGTTCTCCACCGATCTCTGGACCATTCCACGGATCATCCAGGTCACCGAGGCGGAGTGGGGCGTACGATACACCGACAGCGCGATGTGGCGCTTGCTCCAGCGCCACGGCCTCTCCTGGGCCAGCGCCCCCGCGCCAGGGCGAGAGAGAAGGATCTCCGCGCCGTGAAGAACTGGCGCCATCGCTCCTGGCCACGGTATAAAAAAAAGCCCGACGGCGAAGGGCAGTCGTAGTGTTTGTCGACGAGAGTGGGTTCTTGCTTATCCCCTACGTCGCGAAGACGTGGGCTCCCGTCGGCCACACACCTGTCATTCTCCATCAGGGACGGTGGCCCAAGTTCTCGGCGATCAGTGGCATCACTCCGGCGGGGCGTTGGCATTATAAACGTACACAAGTCCTCGTCAAGGGCCCTCAGGTGATCGAGTTCGCGGAGCACCTGAAGCGGCACATTCGAACGGCGGCTGATCATCATCTTCTGGGACAGCGGCCCTCACCACCGCTCGAAGCTCGTGAGGGCGTATCTGAGGAAGCAGCGGAGGCTCGAGGTTCACCGATGCTGGGGATACTCGAGCTCAATCCGGACGAGCGGGTCTGGAGCCATCTGAAGAAGCACGAGCTGGCGAGTTACGCTCCGCACGATCTGGCGGAGCTCAGCCGAGGGGTCCGTCTCTGGGTCATATGCGGATGCGGATCCGGCCCCAAGCGATCCGCTCTTTAGTCGCGGCCAGCCACCTCTACGATTGAGCAACTGATGCCGGCGGCGGCGCCGACCCTAGGGAACTCCTCGACGGCGGATGTCAAGGTATTTTGCCCGGAGTCAGTAACGAAGACCAAGAGGGTACCTGGTCGCCGGGGTCCACGGATGCGCTTTCTCGGACGACACTCGACTTACAGAGGTCCTTCTGGTCGCCGACAAGCTCCCACCGCCGCCTGACCACCGCTTCAAGCTCATTGGATTGAAGCGCGGACCCCACCTCTGGAGCGACGCCGACACCGAAAGGATTCGAAACGTCACTCGACAGCTAAGGTCGGGGGTCATACCGAGCCAGACGACCTACTGTCGTGCACCAGGTGGAGCGAGCGGCTCTTGGCTACAAGCGACAGCGCCTACCCAAACTCGTTGCGGATCTCTCCCGGTCGTTCGCGTCCGCGTCTGGTCGGATCGATGCTGTCTTGGATGTGTCTCCCGCAGTTTCGCCCACGAAGGATGTTCTTAACCGCAATCATTGGCAGATTTTTATCGGCAAGGCGTTCGAGTCTTCAAAGATGCCCCTGAAGAAGTGGGGCACGGCCTCCACGCGTAGGGTGGAGCCACGATCATGTGGTCGTCAGCGCCGGACCGTGCCAAGAAGTCTCAAGACCGAATCGTGGTCGTGAGAAAATCGAGGCAATCTGTCGAACTTGAGGACCTCGAACAGCCAGGGGTCAGGTTTCGGCTTCCGGGTCAGAGACGTCGGATATCTGCGTAGGTTCGCCGGCGTGAACAGGCTCGACTCCACGACAATCGTCGACTTGACTGTCCGCCAATACTCTCCCCACGTGGACCCGCTCCTAAAGCACGTCTACGGGGCTGCCTCCCCGGAAAAGGCCCGTACCATCCGAAGGGATTGGAAGGAGAAAGTCCAGGCTGACCAATCCACACTTTTGATTGCCTACAAGAGCCGCATTGTAGCCCCGGGGACCTGCTTAATCGCGAGTCGCTCGTCCCTCCCAGCGTTTGTAGCAGGAGACGTCTATGGACTCAGGGGATCGAACGAGTCTGAGGAAAAGACCCTCGTGCTCTGGATGAACAGCACACCATTCTTGCTCAGCCTCCTCGCCAACCGAACCGTGACAATGGGACCTTGGGGCAGGTTGGACAAGAAAATTCTAGACCGGATGCCGCTCCTGGACCCCCGTAAGCTATCGGCGAAGGACTAGGTTCCTATTGGGAACTACCGGGCGCTCGCGCATGTACAATGGCCCAGCATACTCGATCAATACCGAACCGGATTCGCACCTCGGACGCAACTCGATCGTGCAATTCTCACCGTTCTCGGGCCAGGGACTCGAAGAAACGACGAGCTACTAGGTCGTATGACCAAGGCCGCGAGAGAGCATCTGGATGGCCTCGCCGCCTCCGCAAAATCTGAAGCCGCGGCGATTTGAGAAATCCTCCACCCAACAAGTCCATGGCGAAGCGGGAAGCTGCGGTCGACCTGGACACGAGCCTTCGTGAGGTAGTGGGCGACGCAGGACTCAGGAGTGTCTGCGATTGGATTGCCGCCACCTCGTTATGGACCAACCCCGATGTCTATCGTCAAGTTCAGGTGATTCACCCGCACACTCGCAGACGCAGCGCGAGCGAGAGCTTTCGTTCGGAAGTCGCGGGCATCACCGTCTGGAGGAACGAGCCGGCGGCAAATGCCTTCTGGAAAGCTTACGGGGTTTCTCTCGGTGGTGCCTCTCCTCGCGCCTTCAAGAATTCGAGGCTTTGCCACATTTATGAGGGATCGGCTCACCATCCGGAACACTTCACTAACCTTGCGAACCTGACCGCGGTTCCGAAGGCGTTGGAGTCTTTCACGGAATGGGAACCAATTCGACGTCCCTGAAGTGGCGAGCCTTCGAACTTTACGGTTATCGGGGTCCGTCCGGTGAATCGCCGGTTAGGCCCGCCTATGTCCCGGAAAGGTGGCCGGGCGTAAGGAGCTTACGTCCTCGGAAGTCCAGGCAACGGTGGAGCGGTTGCAACGAATCGAGCCAAGCACCCTGCGCACATCTCGAGTCGAAAGACCGGGATGGCGAAGCGTGCTTCTCCTGTAGCTGAGGATTCGTTCCTGAAAGAAAGCAGACACGCTCGGGGCTAGCTTGCTGATGCCGCCCACAGGAGAACGAGAATGAGAACAATGATCGCAACAATCGCCAACGCGATTAGCACGGCATTCAGCACTGCGTTAGTGGTGTCTGCCGTACCCCGATTCTTCTCCGATTCGGCGCGCCGCTGCAGGTAAGTCTCGAGAGAATCCAACGCCCCGCTCGGGTTTGCGCGGTCAAATTCAATGTATTCTAAGCCCTCAAGCGCCCCCACTACACGTACCCCGATTTCGACTATCGGGATTACGACCTTCCCTTCGGCATTGGCCGCCCCCGCTTCCTGATTGACCCAAGCTGAAGAGGAGCCGTCACGAGTCCAGAGGACTGCAAAGAGGTCGGACGATCGAATCTTCTCTAGAATCTTTGCTGAGAGGGACTTTCCGGTTGAGGATCGCGTTCTGCGAGGTACGCATCTATCCCTCTATCCTTCAGTCGGCTCGCGAGGTCGGAGACGACTGTTGGTCTGCCCTCCCGGTGCAGTGGCTGATAAAGACGGAGAGCGCCACGTTCCGGGTTAACCTCGCTCCATAGGGCTCGACCTCACTGATGAAGTCTTTCTCTGGCTCAACGAATCCCTCCCGGGGACCCTGGACCGCACCGAGAAAGCTCAGCCGATCGAGCCCCCGGGGAACGAATCCCTCCGGCCCGTTCGCAAACGGGTGCCCTTCCAACGACCTCCACGGGTCAGTCAGGGGAAGGAGGCGGGCCGGACCAGACCCACGATTGCTTGGCCTCCGTGCCGCAGGAGGCCGGGGGAAGCGGAACGTCGACCCGGACCCGTTCAAGCGGAGCGCGACGGAAGTTGCGAAGAGACTGGGGTTGAGTAGGAGGACGCTGTTCAATTGGAGACGCCGCCGCCCTTGCTAGCATCAGGTCGGGGATCTTGAGCTTCCCCCATTCCCACACGGGGGGTCGGTTGTGACTCCAGGTGAACAGTTCTCGCAAAACGTCCTTGGCCGAATCCACGTCCGCGCGCACCTCTTCGGGCCTCACCCACAATTCGAACAACTCGTGATTCGTTGAAGGCAGCGAGTTAGCTATCCGATGCAGTTCCTCGGCTTTACGCGCGGCAAGATGCGCGACGAAGTTTCCGTGCTTCTGTATGAGCTCGATCCGCTCGAGGAGCTCCTGCGGGAGGATATTGCGAGTCGAGAGTCCCTCCTTGACTTCTTGGAGTTCAACTCTACGAACGTTTCCTCCAAGATTCATCGGCCAATCGAAGCCCCATGTGCCGGGGCCGACCCGGACTGAGGTCAGGGCGACGTAGCCCGCAGACTCGACCGCGGCCCGGGATGAAACGACTGCCGCGAACATGGCGTTGGAATGATAGCAAATTACGGCGTCCCGAAGCAAGGCCAAGGGGTAGCTGTACAGCATGAAGGCCGTCAGTTGAATTTCGACGGGCATGGACTCCCAGATCGCTGCCCACTCCGCTTCGGCCTGGCCCGTAGGTCCGGAATGGCTTGGTGAGTCGTTCATGGTGCCGATTCTCCTGCACGCCGAACCGAGACACGCAACGTCATACTAGACGCGCTCGGTCGGCATGGACTACGTCGCCACCAGCCCGTTCAGTTGGACCCTCGCGGCGGGGGGGTGCCGGTCAGGGGCTAGGCAGGACGATGGCGTTCAAGCGAGGACGCGATTCGAAGGATTCAGCCGCTTAGAAATGGAACCTGCGCCAACCTCGGCAGGGAGCGATCTCGGAAGCCCTCGACGAGCTGCCCATGAAGCATGCCCATCAGGAGCGAGCTCTTCCAGATGAAACCCAACTCTGGCCTCGGGTCCTGTCTGGACGACGATTCGATGGAGGCTTCCTCGAGTGAGATTTCCTCAACTGACGAGTCGCCCTCTGCACTTTGAACAGCGTTGCTCGCGTAGACCCCGAGCAACTTCCCGGTCTGGACAAAACCTAGCTGCCCTCCGACGCCGTATTGGTAATCGCGATGGCCGGCAATCACGGGGGCTCCAGAGAGACCCAGTCGGCCCGTAATGTCGATGAGAATCCTTGGTTCGCTATCGAACTGTTCTTCAGGCTCGCTCGCGACTGCCCCGCCTTCCACACGGGGAGTTTGTTCGCGCGGTCCTTCCACCCCAATGGGTAACCGATTGCGTGGACAAGCTGACCGGGGTACGTTTGGACGTCACCGGTCATCAATCATGCTCGGAGTTAGGCAGTGTATCGGCTTGAGCAATGCTTCGCCCTCGAGCGGTACAGGGACGACCGCCACATCGGCCATCGGGAACTCAGAGGACGCAATCCAGGTCGGCCTACCATCCTTGTCCAACAACGGAAATTCCACGGGTACAACTTTCAGCGGGTTCGCGCCATCAATACGAATCTCGAATTGAATTGCGTCCCCGACCGGTGGCAGCCTCCTCTTCGGTGCGGAGCCAGTCAACACATGAACGCACGTCACAAGACATAGAGTTGTTCCACCGAAGGCTTGCGTGGACATGTAGAACCCGCTCCCTCGGCTTAGCGCTCTCCCTCCGACGAGTCGAATGACGGGGCTCGTGGAAAGCGAAAGATGATCGACGGGCATGGCTCGAACCAATCTAGACGAGTGTTCTAGGGGGGCCCGCGAGCCCCCGCCGGGGGCTGGCTTTGCGAGTCGCCACCTCCCAAGGACCTCTTGTCGGTAGCTTGCCGTATCGACACCGAATCACCAGCTTGGCCGGGTTCTGCGAAGCGCACGTGAAGGTCCGTAGTCGTTGAGTCGAGGTGTTGGTCGAGGTGTACCAGCTCTTCGTACATCCGCTCGATATTGGTCGGCTCCCCGAGGACCCGCGACCTCCATCGTCTCCGCGTTGAACACTCGCAGACCGCGTTCGACACGGCTCGCCATGCCGGTGCCCGACCAATCACGACCCACGTGTGCTTGAAGTAAGGGGTGTTGCCGTCGAGCCACTCGTCCATCTTCTCGTCGATGTGCTCCATCGCGTTGCGCACCGCCCTCGACATGAATACATCCACTTGGAGGTCAACTTCCTCCGAGCGTCGCAGCTGCTGGCCGCGCTCCAGTGCTCGCTCGGCTTCCGGAGACGAACGGTCTCTTGGTGCCGGGTTGAAGAGCTTCGAGATGATAGCACACGCGTCCAAGAATCCAATCACCGACTCGTGCAGCACCGCCACTAGTTCTTGGTCCGGAAAGGGTGGCTGCCGTTCCGCTTCAGGCGTCCGGTGTAGCTTGATAGCGGTCCGGATTCGGACGTAGGCTCGATGGGCGAGTACGGCCTGGTCGTGAATCTCTCCTTCGTAGGCAATTTGGAGCTGGCGATCCATCTTTCGAAATGGTGTCACCCCTTGCTCGTCAGGCATGTCCTCCCGGAGCGACTCGCGAATAGGGGGTTGTCGGTGGGTGCGCTGCGGGCGTTGATGGGAAGATCATGTCGGCCGACGGAGTCCCGGCAGACCTCGGTAGTGCAACTCTGACCGAATTGGACTACCCCCCCGCCATGATGGGCTCGCCTGAAGTCGAACTGGAGGCGAGAGTCCTAAGACCTGAACGACGGTCGGTTCTCGCACCCCTGGGCGTTCGACTAACCGTGTGCCTGCCTCTTTTTGCGAGGGGAGCAGATTCAGCCTCATGGTCTCAGACCGGGCAATTCAGCGCGTGGCCAGGCGAACGGTTGAGCGATTCGTCAGAGAATGGCAAGCAAACCCTCTCTGGTGGGCGGCGGAGGCAGACGTTCATGCCGAGCTCTTTGGTAGGCTTCGACTCGCCTATCGAGCAGTCGGTCAGGACAGGCTCGAAGGAAATTATCGTTGGTACTCCGACCGAGGAATCCCGGGGCGACAGTTCTGGTGCCGGGTGGCTTGTAAGCCCCCGGTCCGTCTCCATTCCGGGAGGATCGTGCGGCCCGACCTGGTCGTGGGCCAAGAAGATCGGCGACCCATCCCACCCTCCCGACGTAAAAACTGACGGGCACTTGGCCCCTACTATGGGTCTGCGAGATCAAGTGCGAATCCCTTGAGTCGCTCGCTTATGACCGAACAAAGGTCCGACGCTTGCTGAAGGAGAACCCGGCGATGGAAGGGATGTGTCTGGAACTGAATCTCACATCCGGGCGGCCCGGTACGCCGGTCGGGTGGCATTCGAACGGACGGTACAGGGAGGACCCAGGAAGAATCGGTCGGCCCTTGCCTGTGCGAAGCACCAATGCGGCTCGACCACGAACTTCGACCCGTTGACGGGCATCTTGGCGATCTCGCCCTCGGCGAGGTTCGAAATGTGGGTTCTAGGGCGGATTCACTCCCCCGGGAGAGACTACTCCACCTGGAGCGCGGCGCCGGCGGCGGAGTACCGCCAGCTCTCGGGGATCCGTTCGCGCTGGCGGTAGTATCGCGCGAGGCGTCGGATCCTCGACTCCATCAGGGTCAACCCACGTCGGTTCGCGAGGTCGTTGGGGTGGGTCTTGAGGTGTCCCTGAAGGTGAACCACGCGCTTGAGGAGCGCCTGGAGGTCGTCGGGGATCTCGGGGCGCAGGCCCTGGGCGGCCAGAAGCGTGCCGAGAGACTTCCCCGTGACCGCCCGGGCGGACGGTACGCCGTAACTGTCGCGCAGGATCTGTCCGATCTGGGCGTGCGAGCGGCCAGCCTTCGCGAGCTGGGTCGCCTGCGCCACGACCTCGTCGGTCGTGACGGTCACCCATTCGGGCTTGACGACCGGATACGGGCGGTGGGAACCGGCCCGACCCTTGCGTCCGGAGTGTATCCGCGACACGGCGGGCGGCTGACAAGGGTGCGGTACCTAACGCTTGGCGCGGAGGCCGTTTCTCGGCGGTGGGTGGGCGGCCCGGACCCCGCCGGTCAGGCGATCCGGTCGGTCTTGCGGAGCGCCTCGATAAGGAACGCCTTGCCCTCCGCGGTGATCCGGTAGCGGGCGGCGACGGGGGCGTGGGCTCCCCGACCGCCGTGCTCGGCGGCCTGGGCATGCACCATCCCATTCCGGACGAGGAGTCCTAGGGCCTGGGAGACCTTCGCCTGTCCGTCGTCGACGGGTGCGAACCGTCGGAGGATGCGCTCGAGGTCCGCCAGCTCGAGCGACTGGTCCCGAGACCTTCCCTCGTGCATCGACTCGGTCCGGTTGAGCTGCTGGAGGATGGCGACCAGGGTCGCCCGGACGGGGTCGGTGCCGTTGCCGGGAGACATCGGCCCGATTACGGTGCGTCCCTGTACCTTATAGCCCGCTCGCGCGGGCGACCGCTCAGATCCGCCCTTCCTTCTGGAGCGCGCGGACGAGGAACTCCTTGCCCCCGGTGGTGATCGTGTACCGGTCGGCAACGACCCGGCTGCGGTCCCAGGCGTACTGGGGGTCCTTGAGCTCCTCCGCGTAGCCGTTCCCGACCAGGACCCGGATCGCCTGGTGAACGTCTTCCTGCGTGACCTGGGCGCCGGCCCCGGGCCAGCGTGCGGGCGAGCTCCGCCAGCTCGAGGCCCAGCACCCCGAGGCTCTCCATCTCCGCCCGGTTCAGCTGCTTCAGGACCTCGACGAGCTCCCAGCGGAACTCCGCCGCGTCGGCCGACGTCGAACCGCTCACGGGCCGATGACCGTCGGACCGGGGAGATGAACGTATCCGTCCACTTCCGCCGGCCCCTCGGTCTTTTAGGCGCGCCCTGCGAATACCCTTTCAAGATGGCATGCACCTGCCGCAACGCGGCCCGATGCCCGATCTGCAACACGGCGGTCCGCGTTCCGCTCACGAACCTCGAGAACGCCGCGGGGGCCGCGATCCTGGTCGACCGGTTCGCCCGCCGGGATTCGTCCTCGTCGCGCGAGGGGTTGCGACGCCTGATCGAGGGATGGGCGACCTGCCCCGCGTGCGGGCACACGATCCACTTCGAGCACTCCCGCACCTGCGTGTCGTCCGCGCTGACTTCCGCGGGGGTGCCCCCCACGGAACGCGAATCGATCCTCGCGAAGATCACCTTCCCCGAAGGGTGACGACGGGGATCGTCCATGCCCGACCCCGACCCGTTCGTCGTAACGCCGTACGAGGTCAAGGGCCGTATCGACTACGATAGGCTGCGCGAGCTGTTCGGGACCCAGGAGATCACCCCGGCGCTGCTCGAACGGATCCGGACCCTCGCGGGAGGCGAGCTCCATCCGCTGCTCTCCCGGGGTATCTACTACTCCCACCGGGACCTCGTGCCGCTCCTCGAGGGGTTCGCGACCGGCCGGCCGTTCTTCCTTTACTCGGGACGCGGACCGTCCGGCCCCCTGCACACGTCCCACCTCGTCTCGTTCGACCTCTGCCGGTGGCTGCAGGCGAAGCTGGGCATCCCGATGTACATCCAGATCACGGACGACGAGAAGTTCTGGGCCCGGTCGGGGCTCTCCCGGGAGGAGACGGCCCGCTGGGGGCTGGAGAACCTCTACGACATCCTCGCGCTCGGCTTCGACCCGAAGAAGACGCACGTCTTCTTCGACTCGCGGTCGATCGCCGCCCTCTACCCCCTCGCGATCCGGGTCGCCCGCCGGATCACGTACTCGAACGTGAAGGCGGTCTTCGGGTTCGAGCCGTCCACGAACATCGGCCTCGTGTTCTACACGGCGCTCCAGACCGTTCCCGCGTTCTGGCCGTCCTGGAAGGAGGGCCGCCAGGTTCCGTGCCTCATTCCCTGCGGGATCGACCAGGACCCGCACTTCCGGCTCACGCGGGACATCGCCGAGGGGATGGGCTACCCCAAGCCAGCGCTCGTCCACAGCCGGATGGTCCCGGGGCTCCTTGGGGAGGCTGCGATGTCCACGACGGGGAGCGCCGCCGACAACGCCCTGTTCCTGAACGACCCTCCGAAGGAGGTCGACCGCAAGGTGAAGAACGCCTTCACCGGCGGCCGCGCGACGCTCGAGGAGCAGCGCCGCCTGGGCGCCACGCCCGAGGTCTGTTCGGTCTGGGCGCTCTGGCGCACCCGCTTCGCCCCGTCGGAGGAGGAGTTCGGCAAGATCACGGCGGACTGCCGGTCGGGCGCCCTCCTGTGCGGCGACTGTAAGTCGGCGTTGCTCGAGAAGATCCACGCGTTCCGGCGCGAGCACGCGATCGCCCGGGAGAAGGCGATGACGTGGGCGGAATCCGCGATCCTGACCGAGCCGCCGCACCCGCTGTAGGCGGGTCGGTCTAGCCCACTTCCGGTCGGGGCTCGGGGGGCCGTATTCCGGTGGGCCGCTCGGGGCGGTTCGGTCCGGCAGCCTCGGCCGTCTCGTCGGCGCCCTCCACGGCCGTAAGGAGGCGCAGCATCGGGTGGAAGAGCGACCGCTGGGCCCGGTCCGGGTCGAGGTTGTAGGCCCGCTCGTATGCGGCGACCGCCTCCTCCTCGTCCCCGAGCGAGAGGAGCGAGAGCGCGAGGTCGAGCCAGCTCTTCGCCTCCCGGGCACCCTCCCTTTCGCCGGATTCCTCGACGTGGTCGTCGAGGCGGTGGGGGGTCACGGGGTTCTGGAGGTCCTGGGTCGGCCCGACCTCCCGCGAAAGGACCAGGGCCCGTTCAAAGGCGACCGACGCGGCCCCTTCGTCCCCCGATTCGGCGAGGGCGACCCCTAGCCGATGCCAGGCGACCATGTCGTTCGGGGCGAGCGCGACCGCCCGTTGGTACGCCGTCGCCGCATCGGCCCATTCGTCCCGCATCGAGCGGGCGATCCCGAGGTGGAACCAGGCGTCCTCGTTCCGGGGCGAGAGGGAGATGGCCCGCGACAGCGCGGCCTCCGCGTCCGCGGCCCGGCCGAGGTGGGCGAGGGCGATCCCGTAGTACGACCAGGCGGCCCCGTCGGTCGGGGACTCACGGACGATCGCGAAGAACTCGTCCGCGGCGGGCGCGTACTCGCGAGCGCGGATATGCTGTACGCCGACCTCGAAGCGTTTCGACATCCCGGCGGCTCCCCGAGCCCCGCCCTGCATCAAAAAGATAGCGCTCGACACCCCAGCGCCTCCCCCGTCCGGAAGGGCTTCGGCGGCCGGGCCCAGACCGGGGCGATTCCTTTAAGACCCCCCGCCGGCCATGGGTTTTCGAGGAATTCGCGAGTCTGGCCCAAGTCTAGCGTCCCGCCCGTCCTACTTTTGAGACAGGTGTTCGCGCGACCAAGGTCTACCCGCGGCTCTTCACGGAACGAAACGCGATACGCGGAACGAGGCGACCAAGATGACCGACAAACCCCTGACGAAAGTGCGCGACCTGACGCCGAATTCGAAGCAAGTGAACGTGCTCGCCAAAGTGATGAACGTGGGCGAGCCGAAAGAAGTGATGGGCAAGTTCGGAGACCCGAGGAAGGTCTGCGAGGCCGTCGTCGGCGACGACACGGCGACCATCATCCTCTCGCTGTGGAACGAGCAGATCGGGGCGATCCAGAAGGACGAGACGATTCTCGTCGACAACGGATACGTCTCGCTCGTCCGCGGCCACATGAGACTCAACGTCGGTCGCTACGGCAACCTGTCGAAGTCGACCGAGACGATTGGTGAGATCAACCAGACTCTCGACATGAGCCAGCAAGAGTTCGAGAGCGAGCGCCGGTCCTTTGGCGGTGGCGGCGGATACCGTGACCGCGGCGGGGGCGGCGGCGGTGGTGGCGGTGGCTACGGTGGCGGCGGCGGTGGCCGCTACGGTGGCGGCGGGGGCGGGGGTGGCAGCGGCGGCGGTGGCGGCCGCGAACGCTCCGACTCCTACAAGCGCTACTGAGCTTCCCAACCGGCCCAGCGCCTGAACCCTTTCCTTCCCTTTCCCCCGCGGGCGAATCGCATTAAATAGCCCGCGCCACTCCATCGGGGGAATCCATGCCCGATGATGCGCGCGAGTTGACGCTCTACGTTCAGTCCAAGAAGGTCGTCACGTCGTTCTACCGCACCCCGGCGAGCGTTCCGCCCATGGGGCAGGCGTCCGTGAGCGGTGCCCCGAGCGACATGGGCGAGGCGACCGCGGCGGCCGACTCCGCGGTCTTCTTCCTTTCCGACGACCAGTCCCGCTGCGCCGCGGCCACCGAGGAGATCGCCACCCACCGGGGCTATCGGGTCCACGTGGTCGACGTCGGCAAGGCCGGCCGCCTGGAACGCCTGGTCACGGAGCACCTGCGCGGCGTCCAGAAGTTCCCGGTCCTCGTCTCTCCCTCCGGCCACCGTTTGGTCGGGACCGAGCAGTTCACCGAGGAGAACCTGGCGGCGGTGATGCCGACCGAGCTGAAGAGCGTCCGAGCGCTCACCTACCTCAAGGTCAAGGGCGGGGACCTCGACCGCATCCGGCGCCTCCTCGAGGGATTCGCCGAGGTCAAGGAGCTCCACTTCCTCACGGGCGACTGGGACATCCTGGTCGTCCTCGAATTCGCGCCCGCGACGACGAACAAGCGCCAGGTTCTCGACTTCGTGACCGACCGGATCCGAGGGATCCCCGAGGTCCTCGACACCTCGACGCTCGTGCCCGAGGTACTCGGTCACGAAGTTCCCGCTCGCGAACTAGTGCCGCGCCGCGCGGGGCCGGCGTCGCCGCCGGCCGCGCGGGACCGGGGGCGCCTGCCGCGGCGGGGGAGCGTGCGACGGGGGAGGGGTGCCGTACAGCGCCTCGACCGTGAGGGGGTGCTCCTCGTGCCAAGCGATCCCTTCCACGTACGCGGCGAACGTCTCGAGGCTCGTGAACAGCGGGATCCCGAGCTCCACCGCCCGCCGGCGCAGGACGTACTCGTCCTCGAGCATCTGTTCGAACTTCTCCTGGGTCAGGGAGAGCGGCACGTTGAGGATCAGGTCGATATCCCCCCGGTCGAGCGTTTCGCGCACGTTCGGGTGGCGGTCGGGCTCCGAGACCTTGTGGAGGATGCGGACGCCTCTCAGGCCGCGGTCGGTGAGGAACGCGCCGGTATCCTCGGTCGCGAAGATGCGGAGACCGATCTCGCGGAGGCGGCGGGCGGACGGGAGGAGCTCCTCCTTGAGGCGGGGCCCTCCGACCGACAGGAACGCCGCGCCCCGCCGGGGGACGAGCTTCACGCCGGTCGCGACCAGCGCCTTGACGAGCGCGTCCGAGAACGTCGGGCCGAAGCAGGCGACCTCGCCCGTGGACTGCATCTCGACCCCCAGCAACGGGTCCGACCCGGCGAGCTGAAGGAAGGAGAACTGCGGGACCTTCACGCCCCACCGGCCGGGTGGTAGCGGCGCGACGCCGTCGCGCGAGAGCCCCGACCCGAGCATCGCCCGGGCCGCCTCGCGGAGGAGGGGCACCCCGGTCGCCTTCGCCAGGAACGGCAGCGAACGGCTGGCCCGGAGGTTCAGTTCGATCACCTGGTAGGCGCGGTCCTTGACGAGGAACTGGATGTTGAACGGGCCCTTGATCTGAAGGTTGCGCGCGAGCCGCGTCGCGGCGTCGATGAGCTGCCGCTGGACCTCCTCGGGCGTGTGCCGGGGTGGGAGGCAGAAGATCGCATCCCCCGAGTGGACGCCGGCGCGCTCCACGTGCTCGAGGATGCCCCCCACCAGTACGCGCTGGCCGTCGGAGATCGCGTCGAGCTCGATCTCGTCCGCCCCCTCCACGAACTTCGTGATCACGACCGGGTGCTCGGGAGAGACCCGGGCCGCCTCGCTCAGGAACCGGCCGAGGTCGGAGCGGCCGTACATGACCCGCATCGCCTGCCCGCTCAGGACGTAGGAGGGCCGCACGAGGACGGGGTAGCCGACGTCGTCGGCGAACGCGCTCGCCTCCTCGACGGTCGTGAACGCCCGCCACGGCGGCTGGGGAATCTTCAGGCTCTCGAGTAGCCGGGCGAACCGTGCGCGGTCCTCCGCCGCGTCGATCGATTCGGGGGAGGTGCCGAGGATCGGGATCCCGCAGGCCTGGAGCAGCGGCGTAAGGTTTTGGGCGAGCTGGCTCCCGACGCAGGTGACGACGCCCGAGAACCCTTCGAACTCGAAGATGTCGCGGACCCTTTCGAGCGTGATCTCCTCGAAGTCACAACCGGTCCGAGCGGTCGTAGTCCGTCGAGACGGTCTCGGGGTTGGAGTTGAGGACGGCCACCCCGGGCAGTCCCTCCGCGCGGAGCCCCTCGACCAGGTTCATGGTCGACCAGTCGAACTCCACGCTTGAGCCGATGCGGTACGGTCCCGCCCCGATCACCAGCGCCGAGCCCGCCGGCATCGGCGTGACGTCGTCGGCGTCGGCGCGGTAGGTGACGTAGAGGTAGTTGGTGCGGGCGGGCCACTCGCCCGCGAGGGTGTCGATCATGCGGATCCGGGGCCGTATTCCCGCCGAGAGGCGGCGTCGGCGGACCTCCTCCTCGTCCAGCCGAGCGGCCCGTCCGATCGCCCGGTCCGAGAGGCCGAGCTCCTTCGCCCGACGGAGGAGCCGGGGCTCGACCGCCCCGCCCGGTCCCGCGCCCAGCTCCCGGTGCGCCGCCTCGATCTCGCCCAGGGCGTCGACGAACCACCGGTCGATGTAGGAGACGCGGCTCAGCACATCCGGATCGATGCCGGCCCGGAGCGCCTCGAGCACGGAGAACAGGACGTCGGGGGTGGGGGCACCGAGGTCCGCGAGGATCGCTTCGGTCGACCGGAGCTCCCTGGGAGGGACAAGGTCGGACCGTGGGTCGGTCATCCGGATCGCCTTCGATAGGGCCTCCGGGAACGAGGCGCCGATCCCCATCGCCTCGCCCACGGACTTCATCGCCGGCCCGAGCCGCCGGTCGGCCCGGGCGAACTTGTCGAGGTCCCAGCGGGGGAGTTTCACGACGACGTAGTCGAGCGACGGCTCGAAGCACGCGGTCGTCACCCCGGTGACCCGGTTCTTGAGCTCGGGCAGGGTGTAGCCGAGGGCGAGCTTCGCCGCGACGTAGGCGAGCGGATACCCGGTCGCCTTGCTCGCGAGGGCGCTCGAACGGGAGAGGCGGGCGTTGACCTCGATCGCGTAGTACTCCTCGCTCTGGGGGTCGAGGCAGAACTGGATGTTGCACTCTCCCACGATCCCGCACTCCTCGACCGCGCGGAGCGCCGCCTGGCGGAGTCGCTGGTACTCGGCGTCGTCCAGCGTCTGGCTCGGAGCGATGACGATGTTGTCCCCGGTGTGGACCCGCATCGCCAGGACGTTCTCCATGTTGCAGACCGTGAGCGCGTTGCCGCGCGCGTCGCGCACGACCTCGTACTCGATCTGCTTGAACGATCCGACGTAGCGCTCCAGCAGCACCTGGTGGACCGGGCTCGCGCGGAGACCGCGCCCGACGACCTCTCGGAGCTCGTCGGCGTCGTGCGCGACGCCTCCCCCCCGACCCCCAAGGGTGAACGCGACCCGCACGATCACGGGGAACCCGAGCTCGCGGGTGGCATCGACAGCCTCCTCCAGGGAGTAGACCGCGCGGCTGGGGAGCGTTGGGACCTTCGCCCGGGCCATCGCGCGGACGAACTTCGCGCGGTCCTCGGTCGCCCGGATCCCTGCGAGGGGCGTCCCCAGCACCCGGGTGCCGGTCCGCGCGAGCGCCCCCTGGTCGGCGAGCTGGATCCCGCAGTTGAGCGCGGTCTGGCCGCCGAACGAAAGGAGGATGCCGTCGGGGCGCTCGGCGTCGAGGATCGCCGAGACGAACTCCGGCACCAGCGGCTGGAAGTAGACCTTCCCGTTCTTTGGCTGGTCGGTCTGGAGCGTCGCGATGTTCGGGTTGACGACGATCGCGTACACCCCGTCCTCCTCGAGGGCCTTGAGGCACTGGCTCCCCGAGTAGTCGAACTCGCCGGCCTCCCCGATCTTGAGAGCGCCGCTGCCCAGGACCAGGACCTTCTCGGGAAGGGAGAGCGTCATGCTCGCCGTCGGGCCCTCCGGACGAACTGGTCGAAGACGAACCCGGCCTCCTGCGGCCCGGGGTGACCCTCTGGATGCCCCTGCAGGGCGAGAAGTCGCCCCGAGCCGTCCCGCAGCCCTTCGAGGGTGTTGTCGTCAGGGTTGGTCGCCCACACGTCGAGCCCGGTCCGTCTCAGGGAGGCCGGGTCGACCGCGTAGCCGTGGTTCTCGCTCACGATAAGCGCCCGCCCGTCGGGGAAGCAGATCGTCTTGTTCTGCCCGCGGTGCCCGTACTTCAGCTTGAAGGTCGTGCCACCGCGCGCGAGCGCCACCAGCTGGTGCCCGAGGCAGATCCCGAGGGTGGGCAGGTCCCGGTTCGAGGGGCGGCCGAGCTCCTCGATCGTGGCGCGAAGGTTCGACGGGTCGCCCGGACCGTTGCCGACCAGGAGGCCCGCGACCCGGCGTCCCTCCCACTTCCGCGGAACCTCGTGGTCGTGCGGGAGGCGGAGGACCCGCACACGTCGGTCGAGGAGCGCACGGAAGATGCTCGACTTCACCCCGCAGTCAAGGACCGCGACCAGCGGGCCCGAGCCCCGACCGAGCGCGGAGGGCCTTCGGGGAGAGACGTCCTCCATGAAGTTCTCCTCGGCGTACTGGGGCGCTCGGCGGATGGCGGCGGCCAGCGTCTCGTCGCTCGGCCGCACCGCGGCCGGCCCGACGTCGACCACGCCCCGAAGCACGCCACGTGAGCGGAGATGTTCCGTGAGGCGTCGGGTATCGACCCCGCGCAGCCCCGGCACCCCTTCCTGGGCGAGCCACGCTTCCAGGGTCCGCTCCATCGCCCAGTGGTTGGGGCTCGTCGTTCCACGAACGACCATCGCCCGGACCTGCAGACCGGTGCTCTCGAGCGACGGGAGCCCGTCGGAGGCGAGCGCCCGCGTCGGCGGGACCCCGTAGTTCCCGAGGAGCGGGTAGGTGAACGTGAGGATCTGACCCCGGAACGACGGGTCGGTCAGCGACTCCGGGTACCCGACCATACCGGTCGTGAAGACGACCTCGCCGACACGTCGGGCGGCCGCCCCGAATCCTTCGCCGTCGAAACGGGTCCCATCCTCGAGGAAAAGAGTCCCCCCCAGGCGCGTCTCATCGGCGCGGGCCGGCACGGGCGTCGGGAACCCGAATCGAAGGAGGAAACGATGCGCCCATAACCCTTGCCGTGCCCGCCGGCCGTTTCGGTCGGCCGAGACCGACTTCGGCGCGGCGAGCCATCAAATCCTCGCGACGGGTGGACGCGCCCGTGCCCGGCTTTCCCCGGTTGAGGGACGCCTACGACATTGTCGTCCTCGGCGGAGGGCACGCGGGACTTCAGGCCGGAGTGAAGGCCGGCCTTCTCCGGCGGAGCGCGGTCGTGATCGACCGCGGTCCGAAGTACCTCCCGGTCGTACTACGCGCCTCGGATGGACAACATTCCCGGGTTCCCGGACGGGGTTTCGGGCCACAAGCTGCTCGACCTGCAGATCGCGGCCGTGAGGAAGGTCGACGAGTGGGTCGACTACCTGACCCCGGCGCGCGCTGTTTCCGCCGAAAGGACCCAGGGTGGTTACTCCGTCACCTTCGAGTGGCTGAAGCAGACGCTCGTGACGCGCAGCCCGATCCTCGTGCTGGCGATGGGCGTGGTGGACCGTGTCCCCGAGGTCGGGGGCAAGATCGAGCCGATCTTCCCGTGGGCGAACCAGGCACTGGTCGATTTCTGCCTCATCTGCGACGGGCACGAACTGGTCGGAAGATCCGTCGCGGTGATCGGGCACGATTCGTTCGCCGCCCGGACCGCCCTCGACATCCTCGAGTTCGGACCGAGTTCGGTGGAGGTGCTCACGAACGGCCGCCGCTTCCTTGGCGACACACCGCCCGACGAGCGGGAGACGCTCACGACCGAGCTCTTGGAGCACAAGATCGGATCGTTCGAGGCTGCGATGGAGGGGTTCGACGAGATCCGGGAGAAGAAGTTCGGGGTCCGGTTCGCCGACGGCAGCCATCGTTCCTACGACCGCGGGTTCTCCGCGCTCGGCTGGTACGACCTCCACGATACGATCCCCCGATCGCTCGGGTGCGCGTTCGACCCCGACGGGTTCGTTCGCACGGACGACGACTCCCGCGCACTGGACGCTGCCTCCGGTACGCCGATCCCGGGGCTGTACTGCATCGGCGACCTGCGGAACGCCTGGAAGCAGATCCCCGAGGCGTGGGCGTCGGCCGAGAGGGCGATCATCCACGCGTGGGCCGAGTACCTCGGAAGCGCTGCGGTGAAGCCGTCCACGCCCTAGCCGGGGATCCCCCCGGTCGGCCCACGCGCTTCTCGGCCGCGAATCCGGGCCTGCGGCGTTCAGGCCGCGCGCGGAGGAACCGCGGCGCCAAGATGGCGGGCAAGCTCGTCGAGGTTCTGGGCGATCGCCGAGGCACCCGCTGCGAGGAACCGGTCCTTCGTCATCGATCCGTTCGACGTATCCGACGGATCCGCGAGCACGGCGTAGAAACGGACCCCGGCCCGCGTGCCGCATTCCGCGTCGATCAAGTGGTCCCCGACGAACAGGGCGCGCTGTACCGGGACGCCCATCTCCTTCAGCAGGAGGAGGAGCGCCTCGGGAGAGGGCTTCGCCGGTCCGGGCGAACTTCGGCTCCTGAGGTATTCGAAGAACGGGTCCAACTGGGTCTGGCGCAGCGCGCTCCGGGCGAACCGCTCGGAGCTGCGCGTGAGCACGCCGAGGCGGAATCCCCGGCCGGCGAGCCCCTTGAGGAGGGCGGCCGCGCCCGGGCGGACCACGGTTCGGGGCAGGGCTTCCATCTCGATGGCATCGATCGCCTTCTGGTACTCCGCGTCGAACTGCCAGAACGCGCCCTCGGGCAGGCCCGCGGCGTGCATCGCATCGCGGGTCATCTCGACGATCTTGTGGACCGGGTCCTGCACGGAGAGGTGGCCCGGGGTGACGCCGTGCCGCTGGGCGATCCGGATCACTTCGGCCCGGATCCTTCCGAAGTCGTGGTGCGATAGGACCAGCGTCCCATCGAGATCGAAAACGACGCCGAGAAGCGGCTCAAGGAAGTGTGGCTCCGAATCACGAGCGGGCATAGTACCTTCGCCGGGACTTCGACGCGGCCCGCCGGACGTTAAGGGTTTGCTTCGAGGCGCACCCTGGGGAGGGCGGGGGACCGCCCCCGGGTCACGCGGGCCTTCCCCCGCAGGGCGAACTACCGCCGGCGAGCGTGACGGACGGACCCGGTTCGAGGGCGACGCAGCGTCACGATCGACTCCCGCAGGGCGAAGCTCCGCCGCTGTCCGCTGCGGCGGGAACGGGCGACCTCGACCGAGTCGATGGAGAACCCGACCTTCTCCCCGATCCGAGCGAGGATCAGGTCGCCGGGGACGTAGACGCCGGCCAGGAGCGAGTCCCCGACAACGAGAACGAACCGGCCTCCGGGCTTCAGCGCGTCGCGAACGCGCACGAGGACCCGGGCAAGGTCCGCGAAGTACCGGTGGACGACCGCGTGCATGTCGTCACGGCGGTAGCTGCCCTTGCGCGCGATGTTCTGCCGTATGCGAAGCAGGATCTCCGCGAGCCAAGGGTCGGGAAGCTCCCGTAGCGCGAGGAAGCCGACGGTCTCGGACCGCGGCAGGTTGTCGCAGGCGACCTCGGCCGCACGGAGGGCCCGCAGGTCCGCGTACGAGCGAGCGTACCCCAGCCACGCGAGGTCGATCTTGTAGTTCATCACGTAGTCCATCCCGTTGACGTAGGGGGGGCTCGTGACCGCCAGGTCCACCGACCGGGGGGCCGCTCCCCCCGCACGGGCGTCTCGGGTCTCGACGCGAGAGGCCGGGCCCCAACGATCGCGCTCTCGGCCCAGGTGCTCCAGGTCCTCCTGCATCACCCGAATCGAGGCGCGGAACCGCTCGAGCGGGGACGGCCCGTCCGGGTCCTGTGACCGGGAGTAGCCGAGGCACGGGGAGCGGTGTAGGCGGCTCGCCGGGATGAGGATCCGTCCGAACGCGAGACGAGCCGCATCGGCGCTGGGGCTCCCTTCCGGCGGGAGTGCGTCACGGAGGCGGGCGAGATCGTCGAGGGCCCTCGGGGTGAACTGCCGCCGCGTTTCCCTCAGGAACGGCAGCGGTCCCGGCCGACCCCGACGGGCCCGGTCCGCGACCGTCTGGCCTACGTCGCCGAGCGCCTGCGGGTCGAGCTCAAAGTGCGTCTTCACGCGGGCGGCGAGTACGGCTGGTGGCAGCAGCTCGAACCCGAGCGCTCGGAGCCCCGCCCGACGCGTCTCGACCAGCGTCGTCCCGCTCCCCGCGAACGGGTCGAGGACCGTGGCGCCCGGTGCAAGCCCTTCTCTCGATAACACGCCGGCGACGAATTCGGCCGAGTACCCCTGGACGTACGGCCACCAACGGTGCACTGGGATCGATTCGTTCGACCGGAACGTGATCGGCCCCGAGTACCGGTCCAGCTCGACGCCGTTCTCCTTCCGGAACCGGTCGACAAACTCCACCGGGTCGGCAAAGTCCTCACGGGACTCGAGGTGCTCGAAGTCGCGCAGCACCCAGAGACCCCGGCCCATGCGGAGCACTTCCCCGTCGCGCCGCAGCCGGGCGAGGGCCGCCTCCACCCTCAGCGGTGTATCGTCGAGCCGGGAGGCGATCTGTCGAACGGTCGCCCCGATCGCCCCGGTGTCCGAGAGGACCGCCCGGAGCGCGACCGGGAACTCCTCGCCCGCCGATCGCACGGGGCACCGAGACGCCGCGGAGTAATGAGAGCTAAGGGGCACGCGCCTTCGCGCGCTGGGCCCTCGCCGCCTTCGACAGCTCGGCCAGAGCGACCCGCGCTTGCCGCCGCATGCGGCGGCGCTGGTTGTAGAGCCGTCCGGCCCACGCAGTCCCGTGGAGGTCGGGGTCGAGCGTTCCGAGCGCGACGTCCAGGTCGTGCAACCGCCCGAGCCGGCTCTGCAATCGGCGAAGGACGAGCGGCACGCGACCGACGGATTCAGGAGCCACTCCCGCGACGAGCTCGGCAAAGTGGCGGAGCTGTCGGACCCGGATGCGGAGGCGGTGGAGCCGCTCGGGACTCGGACGCCTCCGTGCCCTCTCGCGGGCCTTGGTGACCCGACCGTGACGGGTCGCTGCCTCCTCCGCGAGGAGCCGGCGCAGTCGGTCGGAGGGGCCACGGGCCGGCGGGCGGGCGACGAACGCACCGATCTCGGCGAACAGGCCGCGCTCCCGCTCCGTCCGCAGGAAGGCGCGGAGCAGCTCGCGCCCCGTGCGGGCGTCGTCCCGAAGGCGCATCAGGAATCGCAGGACGCGGGCCGCTTCCTCCGCGTCGTCCGTCTCCTGGGCGTACCGGGAGAACAACGCGATCGTCACGTCCTTGTCGCGCACCCGTCCGACCAGGCGGGAGAGGCGGCGGGCCCGGGGAATCAGCAGCTGGAGCTTCGTCGCGTCTCGCTTCGGCAGGACCTGGGTCCACACGCCCAGGCCGCCGACCAGCCGGCGCATGTCGCGATGGAGGTCGTGGAGGAGCGGTGCCGGCGGGTGGGGTCGCCGGATGACCGTGTCGACGGACCGGTCGACCGCGCCGAGCACTTGGAGGAGCTGAGCCCGGAGGCGGAGCGGCGCGGAGGCTAGACGAGTCGCGGTGGACGTCGCCACTTTCCTTCCGCAGCGCTTCTCGATTGTAAGCCGTTCGGTCCCGGGGTCGATTTCCTGTATCGACCGGGCCAAGGCTCTTAGTCCCGGGTTCCTCACCGGGGCGTGGGCCGACAGCGCGCGTCCGAGATCGACGGGGCGCGTGTCCTCGTTCGCCCGTCCGCCACCGTCGGGGTCATCGACATCGGGTCGAACACCGCCCGGCTGGTCGTCTTCGAGACCTCCCCCGAGGGGACGATCCGGCCCGTCTACGAAACGAAGGACTCCCCTCGGCTCGGGCTCGCCACGGGCGAGGACGGTTCGCTCTCCGAGGCTGCCATTGCGCGCGGGATTGGTACGGTGCGACGGTTCGCGGGCATCGTTCGCGCCCTCGGAACCACGCGGACCCTCGCGGTGGCCACGAGCGCCGTGCGGGAGGCCCCGAACGGCCCCGACTTCGTACGGGAGGTCGAACGAGCGACCGGTGTTTCGCTCCGGATCGTCTCGGGAACGGAGGAGGCCCGGTACGCATACCTCGGGGTCGCTGCGACCGGAGAACTCCGCAACGACATCGTCTGCGACCAGGGCGGCGGGTCCCTCCAGCTCGCGGAGGTTCGCGGCGGGGTGCTCCGCAACTCGATCAGTCTTCCGCTCGGCTCCCTGCGATTATCCCAGCGATTCTTTGAACACGACCCCCCGAAGCGCCGCGAGCGCGACGACCTTCGGGAGAGCGTGCGCGAGACCCTGGCCTCGGCCGTCGAGGCGTTCGGGGGCCGACCGGACCGCCTCGTGGCCGTGGGCGGGACGGTTCGTGCGCTCGCCCGCGCTTCCATCGACCTTCGGGAGTTCCCGGTCCGCCGAGTTCATGGTTACCTGCTCTACGACCACGACATCGAGGCGCTCGAGGAGCTGCTCGGGGAGATGCCCGCGGCGAAGCGCCGGGCCGTCCCCGGCATCGGCGCGGACCGGGCGGACGTCGTCATCGCGGGGATCACCGTGATCGAGGAGCTTGAGCGGGCCGCGAAGGTCGACCATCTGGAGGTCTCGGGTGCCGGGATCCGCGAAGGGATCGCCCTCGAGGCGATCGGCGCAAAGCTTCCGGTGGCCGCGGAGGAGCTCGTCGACCGGTCGATCGCGGCCGCTGCAGGGTCGTTCGCGTTCCGGCAGGACCACGGTCGCGAGGTCACGACGACCGCCCTCGCCCTGTTCACGCTCCTCGCGCCCCGCTTCGGCTGGGAGACGGGCGAGCGGCTCGCCCTACGCGCGGCCGCGGGCATGCACGACGCCGGGATCGCCGTCGACCTGTGGAACCATGCCCTGCATTCGAGCTACCTCATCCGGAACTACCCGATCTGGGGGCTCAACCAACGCGAGGGCCTCCTCGCCTCGATGGCGGTCTACCTCCACGAGGGGGACGAGCCCCCGTCGGAGTGGAAGAAGGCCTACCTGCCGATCATACGCGGTGCGGACCTCGAGACCGCGACCCGGCTCGGGGCGATCCTCGAGGTGGCTGAGATCCTGAGCTCCGCGAGGCCCCGCTTCTCCTTCTCCGGCGGAGGCCGCACGCTGGCGGTGGCCTTTTCTTCGGCAGCCGACTCGACCCTCCCCAACCGGTGGGCGGAGAAGGTTCGAAAACCGATGGAGCGCGTGTTCGACCTCGAGGTGAGGGTGCCGGATGGCTGAGTCCTCGAGCCCGAGCCATGGCTTCCCCGGCCGCCTCCTCGTCTTCGAAGGGCTGGACGGCAGCGGTAAATCGACCCAGGCCGCGCTCCTCGGGAAGTGGCTCTCGTCCCGGGGGTACCGGGTGTTCTTCACGGAGTGGAATTCGTCCGAGCTCGTCGCGAACGTGATCCGGCGCGGGAAGAAGAAGGGGCTTCTCACGCCCACGACGTTCAGCCTCCTGCACGCCACGGACTTCGCCGACCGGTTCGACCGGCAGATCCTGCCGCCGCTCCGGGCCGGCTACCTGGTCGTCTGCGACCGGTACGCCTACACGGCGTTCGTCCGCGACGCGGCCCGGGGGTGCGACCCGAACTGGGTCCGGACGATCTACTCGTTCGCCCCCCGCCCGGACCGGGCGTACTACTTCCGGGTCCCTGTCTCGGTCACGCTCAAGCGAAAGCTCGCCTCCCGGCTGAAGATCAACTACTACGAGGCAGGGATGGACCTCGGCCTGTCCGACGAGGTCAACGAGAGCTACATGAAGTTCCAGTCGCGGCTGAAGCGCGAGTACGACCGGATCGCGCAGACCGACAACTTCACGATCATCGACTCGACCCGGGCGGTCGAATCGATCCAGGCGGACCTTCGCGCGAACCTGCAGCCCCTCCTCCAGAACTTCCCCACCGGGGCGGACCTGATGCATGACGGGTAGGACGTACGGCACCCGGCCGCCGGGGATGCCCCGGGAGACGCTCCGGGGCCGGCTGATCGTCATCGAAGGGGCGGACGGCTCCGGGCGGACGACCGAGGTCACCCTCCTCAAGGAATGGCTCGAGATCGAGGGCCATGCCGTGGTCGACACCGGGCTTCGCCGCTCCGACCTCGTGAGCAACGAGATCGACCGCGCCAAGCAGGGCCACACGCTGGGCGCGACCACGATGGCGCTCCTCTATTCCGCGGATTTCGCCGACCAGCTCGAGAACAAGATGATCCCTGCGCTCGCGGCCGGTGCGACGGTCCTCGCCGACCGGTACATCTACACGCTCATGGCCCGGGCGATCGCCCGCGGCGCTTCGCGGGAGTGGGCCCGGGAGCTCTACGCGTTCGCCCTGAGGCCCGACCTCATCCTGTTCCTGGACGCGCGCCCCGAGATCCTCCTCCACCGGGCGATCGCCCGGTACGGCAGCCTCGACTTCTGGGAGTCGGGGATGGACCTCTGCCTTTCCCGCGACCTGTTCGAGAGCTTCTTCCTCTACCAGGCGCTCCTCTCCAAGGAGTTCGACTGGATGGCGAAGCAGTACGGGTTCGCGCGGGTGGATGCGAACCGGACGGCCGAGCAGGTGCACGCAGAGGTCCAGCGCCTGGTCGCCCCGCTCTACGGGACCCGGGTGAGGGAGCCCGGCCTCGGAGGGGTCACCGCGACCCCGGTCAGCCGCGACCGTCGGCCAGCTGCTTCCGGGTGAGGAGCCAGACGAGGCGCCCGGCGCCGGGGCGGACCCCGGTCGGGAACTCGAGGCACGCCGCGCCCCCCTTCGTCAGGTGTACGACCGAGACCCCGTCGCCGAGCAGGGCCATGCCGATGAACTCCGCGAGCGTCGGCTCGTGACCGACGAGCACGACCTCCTGACCCGGATGGAGCGACCGGCGAAGCTTGTCGAAGATGGGGTTCGGGAGGTTCCCGGGGGCGAGCTCGGCCCACGTCTCGAGGCGGGGTGGGCTGGGCAGGGCGTCGTGAACGATCTCGGCGGTCGTGGTCGCCCGCGCTGCCCCGCTGGACGCGATGCGGTCGACGGGGGAGGTGACCCGCGCCAGGCCCTTCGCGGCCTTTCGGGTCTGGACCCGACCCTTGTTGCTCAGGGGCCGCCGATCGTCGTTCGGCCACCGAACGGGGTCTCTTTCCTCCGCGGGGCCGTGTCGGACGACGACCACGCGAACGTTCCGGGCGGCCTCGGACCCACCTTGCATCGCCGTTATCGGGGGTGGGCCGGGACGCGCCCGGGGGAAAAGCCTTCTCCCCCGCGGGAACCGCCTCTCTCACCCTCGAGCCAGGGGGGTGGGTAGGCGCACCTCGCCGACCGGCCTCTCCGGGGCCGCCAGGCTGCGGTCGAGGACGACCTGGGCGACGTCCTGGGCGTACGCGACGGTCCTGCCGATCGATTCCAGGACGCGAGCGACCGCGGCCGCCGTCGCGGGGGGCATCGCCCCTCCACCGATGGTCGGTAGGAGCCTCTCGGAGAGCGCGCGGCCGGACGACAACAGAGCCTCCCCGACGTCCAGGACATCGTTCGCCATCGGTCCGTTCTCCGCCTTCAGCGCCCCTTCGAGATGGGTCATCGCCTGCCGGTGGAACTGAAGGAGCGACGTGAGTGGGTCGCCGCCTTCGCGGAGGTCCGCGAGCCGCGGCCCCTCCTCTCCCAGGATCACCGCGTGGTCGGCGATCCGTTCGAGGCTGCGGGCGATCGTCCAGGGACCCAGGAACGCGTCCCCTCCTCCGCCGCGCCCGAGGCGCACCGCCGCGATTCGCTGGATGTACCAGGCTTCCCGGTCGATCTCGTCATCCCGGCGCGACCAGTAGCCGTCGCCGCCGAGCGGCAGGCGGGTCCAGCTGGCGACCGCATCCCGGTGGAACTCGACCACCAGGCGGCCCATGCGGAGGATGCTGCGCGGGAGAGGCAGGGAGCTTTCGGAGGAGACGTCGCTGAGGCGGATGGCGTTCGGCTCGTCCGAGAGGATCTCGGGCTGCCGCGTTCGACGACAGAACGTGCGGACGACGTCCCGTGCCTCGGGTGTCAGCCGGGGGTTCCCCCGGATGACGAACCCGCGCGCCCCACCGAGATACGCCCCGAGCAGAGTCCGGAAGAGATGCTCCGACGGCTCGCCGGGTCGCACCTCGATGGCGGCGACCCGCTCGTCCGACTCGAGCGCGACGGTCGGGCGCGGAGGGCGGCGGGCCGTTGGGAGCGATACTTCGACCCCCGGACCCGGCCCCCCCTCGCCCGCACGCGCGCCCCCGCCCTGCCGTCCTCGTTCCTTTTCCCTCATCGAACGGCAAAGGCCGTGGAGGGAATATATATAATTCCAATTGAGAATATATCTTATGTTATAGATATATTGTTACTCCCGATTGCCCACGGGCCCCTCGGTCCTCGGCGGGAACGCAGGTCTCAGATGCGGGCGGGACGAGGCGTTCCCGGCGGGGGTCGCGGCACCGGCCGGTAGAGGGCCAGCATGTCGTCCCCCAGCCGAAGCGTCTGGGCGAGCCCGGTGTTCAGCCACGGGACCCCCATCCGCTGGAGCCGGCTCGGGTTCGGGTTGGGGATGTGCTGGACGATACGGGACCGCTCCCGGACGAAGCTCTCCCAGCCGAGGAGATAGTCGAGCTCGTCCAGGGTGTACTCGATCACGTGCCCGTAGCCGCCCGAACCATCCTGGGGGAACCGTTCGCGCTCCTTGATCGAGCGTCCCCTGAGGAGCTTCACGCGGTTGCCGACCCGCGCCATGTTCGGCGTGGTCAGCAGCAGGCGACCCTGAGGACCCAACCGGTCGTAGATCCCGCGGAACAGGACGAGCGGGTCGACCAGGAGGTGCTCGAGAACCTCCACGAAGAGGACGAGGTCGTAGCCACGGGGAAGGGCGTCCATCGAGCTCGCCTGGTCGAGCCGGACCGGGCGGAACGATTCGATCCCGAACTTCGCGTAGTGGGCCTCCTTCCCGGGGGGCGGTGGCACGAGGTCCGCCAGGTCATAATGCCCTCCGTACCGGGCGTGGAGCGCGACCGAGAGCGAGCCGACGCCCCCACCGAGGTCGAGGACGCGCGACTCCTTCGTGGGCGGGCTCGCCTTAAGGAAATCGACGATGGGGCCGTACCGACGGCTCGCGAACACCCACCTCGCCCGCTGCTCGGCGGTGAGGTCCGCTCCGGCCCAGAACCCCTCCAGGGCCGCCCCGACATCGTGGTTCAGGCCCTCGGAGTCGGTCACGGTGTCGCCCCGTACGTTCCGCCCCGACCCCGGGTCGAAGATGTAACCCTTTGTCCCGGACCGCGGGGGCGCGGCTCACGACGGAATGGCAGGCTCCCGCGATGGGCGGGGATGGGCCGGGACGGAATCGAACCGTCGACCTCCGCGTTGTAAGCGCGGCATCTTCACCCCTCGACTACCGGCCCTGCCCCGTCGCGAGACCCGTGCTCCGTCAAGTTGGTGTCGGTCTCACCGTGGTCCCGCTTCCGGACGCGCACGGCGAGGCCCCGGTCCAGGTCCCCCATCAGGCGCCCGGGGAGCGCGGCCTCACCGATCGCTGCCAAGGCCCCGTCGCGGTAGAGGCCCACCTCGTCTCCCGCACGCACGGCCGGGTCCGCCGACCGAACGCCGGGGACGAACAGGTCCCCTTCGAGACGGACGCCCGGGTCGACGTCGACGCGGGGGAGCAGCTCGCCGAGCCGCCGGGCTCCCAGGAGGGTCAGGTGGAACAGCCCCCGCTCCTCGCGGAGGGTCGCGAGGTCCTTCCGCCCGTCGGTGAGCCGTTGGAACCAGGGACGTCCGGCGAGGCGGAGAGGGGAGACGAACAGGCGTTCGGAGGCCGCCCGGCCGAACTGGACGCTCGCCACCTCCCGGAGCTCCTCGACCACGACCGCGAGCGGCCCCGTGGAGAGAGCCGGGCCCCCTTCGAGGGCCTGGCCCGTGGCGGTCCGCAGCGCGTCGAGCGCGGGGCGGGAGGTGGTCCCCCCGTCCCCGACGGTCCATGCGACCGGCAGCGACGTAGGCAGGTGCGAGCGAACGAACGAGTACTCGTCGGGGTCGAGGTGCGCCACGATCGCCGAGGACCCGGCCGTGGAGGAGGAGGAGGTCGAGCCCGTCGGTCACCGCCTTGCGCTCGGTCTCGCCCCACTCGCCGGTCACCGGTATGTCGGTACTGCTTGGCCGGCGGGACGTCCTCGAGCTCGCGCGGAACGACGCCGATCGGCGAGCTGACCGAGACCACGTGGACCCGGGTCAGGTCCCGAAGGCCCTCCAGGGCGGAAGCGAACCGTCGGTGCGAGTGGGAGCGGCGGTAGGGCTTGGTCTTCGAGCACGGGACGATAAGGAGGACCGACTTCGAGGTGGGAGGCCGGTACCGCTCCAGGAGCCGCGCGCGGAACCGGACCATCTCGGGCCGACGATGGGACTCGAGCACCACGTAGTCGTGCGAGCGCGTCCCGGTCACCGGCGTCCGCTCCTCGAGGAGGGCCGCCAGGTCGCGGTCGGCATACCGGAGGATCTCGGCGACCGTCGGTTCGGCCGGAAGGCGAGCCTCCACCAGCTCCCGGAGACGCCCTTCCCGGAGGGCGGCTCGCATCTGCGCGAAGGCCCGCCGGTACGCTTCCCGGGCGTGCGCGGCGAGGGCACCAGGAGTCTCGCCGGACCGGCAGCCGTCACAGGCGCAGATCCGTTCGACCGCCGCCGACGACGGATCGACCCGCCCCAGGGTCGGGTCCAGGAACTCGCCACGGGACGCCGAAAGCTCCCCTTCGGTCGTGTCGAGGAGGTCGAGCCCGAGGTAGGCAAGGAGCGGGAGCCGGTGGGGAAGGGCGACGCGGGGGGCCCAGAGAACGGGACCGGCGCCCACCTTCGTCCGGATCGCGCGGATCGCCGCGACCAATGGGGCACCCTCGTTCCAGAGCGCACGGGCATTCCCCAGGATCAGAAGCCTCGGACGCGCGGACCGGAGCTCCGAGAGAGCCTCTTCTGTGACGGGGGCGTGAAGGAGGTACGCCTCGTCCGAAACGCGGTGGACCCCGTTCCCGACGCCGGCGATCTCGGGAGCGAGCACCGGCAGGTCGAGCACGAGCTCCGCGGCGCCATCCGAGAGCCGGAGCCGTCGGTATGCCGGACGGAGCCGGCATCGAGGACAGTGTCAACCCGGGCCTCGGAGGGTCCGCGGGTCCGCTCTCCATCAGCGCGGGGAGCGGGAGCAGCAGCGAGCCCACGGTGGCGCTGCCGAGCAGCGCGAGGCCCTCGGACCGGTCTGCGGTACGCATCGGAGAACAGGCCGCTGCCTACGCCTCCTAGGGGGAGGCGGACTGGGCGCCGGCCGCCTCTTCGAGCGGGGGGCGGCGCGGGTGACGGGGAAGACAGCTTCCCACGCCGCGACCATCGCTTCTCGCCGGTCGGCGCCCGCCTCGGTCCTGCCCCGGCGCCCGAACATCGGGTCGTGCACGTCGCGAACGTCCCGGAGGAACTCGGCCGGGTTGGCGCTCGCCTTCTCGAAGCCGTAGAGGATCAGCTCGCGGAGGAAGCTCGAGCGGCCGCGCCAGCCGATGCGGCGACGCACGGCCGGGTTCAGGTGGCGTTTCGCGAGGCGCCAAACCTCGTTCGTGATCCGATAGTCGCGCGCCGAGAGCCCGATCATCACCTGCGGCATGGCGATCGAGGCAACGATGACGGTGCGTTCCTCATTAGCTAGGCGGCGCGAGGGCGGCCAGCGGCCCGCCGGGCAGCGCGCCCGCGGCCGGCACGAAGACCGCGACGAGCACGCCGACGAGGAAGGCGAGGGCCATGACGAAGTGGCGTTCGAACGGCACGCGGACGTTGACCGGGTCCCGCGCCAGCCTCCGGTCCGCGACCGCAGCGACCCCTGCCATCACGGCAAGGCCGACGTAGTACGGGACGGACAGTCCGAGCGCGAGCCCGAAGAGGGCGAGAAGGACGAGCGCCACCGCGTGGAGCGCCACGACCAGCCGGAACGAGGCTCGCGCACCGAGGCGCGCCGGAAGCGAGAACAATCCCAGCGCCCGGTCGCTCTCGACGTCGCCGAGCGAGTGGATCGTCTCGAACGCGGTACCCCACGCCAGCAGGCCGCCTACCGCGAGGAGCACGTACCAGGGAAGGTCGCCGCGGACGGCGATGAACACGGCCCCGGGGATGATCGCCTGCACGAACCCGAGGAGCGGCGTCGTGAGCGACGTGACCCGTTTCGAGTAGCTGTAGCCGAGGAGGATCACGAGCGCGACGGGGGCCAGGATGAACGCGAGGGGATTGAGCAGATAGGCGGCTCCGAGAAGGATCGCCGCGTTCGCGCCCGTGAACGTCAGGGCGAATCGTGGCGAGAGGCGGCCGGTGACGAGCGCACGCCCGCGCGTCCGGGGGTTGGCCGCGTCGAACGCGCGATCCGCCCAGCGGTTGAAGCTGTGGCCCGCGTTGCGGGCGGCGACGAAGGCGACCACCACGAGCACGACCGTTTCGAGACCGGGGATCCCCCGGCCGCGAGGAAGAGGAACGCGAGCGCGAACGGGAGGTTCAGCCCGAGGGTCTGGATCTCGAGGAAGCGGCCCATCTCGCCCGCGCCGGGGGGGCGGAGGTCGCCCGGCCGGTCACGGCGCGGGCCGCGGCAGGAGCCGGGAGAGCGTCGGGTCGGCCCGGATCGCCCGTTCGGCGGCCTCGACCGCGGCGGGGTCGGAGCGGATCTCCTCGGGCCACGGCCGGGGGAACCCGTCCTCCGGTCGTTTCCGCGTAGCGTCGATCCCGATCTTCCCTCCCACGTTCGGGACAGGGTTCGAGATGGAGAGCTGGTCGACCGGACCCTCGACCAGTTCGAGGTCATGGGCCGGGTCGGCCTGCAGGCCCACCCGGTAGAGGACCTCCGAGAGGTCGTGGATGTCCACGTCCTCGTCGACGACGATGAGGTAGCGCGCGAACATCATCTGGCCGAGCCCCCACAGGGCGTGCATCACCTTGCGCGGATGCCCGGGGTATCCTTCCGGATCGAGACGATCGCGACGTTGATGAACAAGCCTTCCATCGGAAGGTTGAGGTCGACGACCTCCGGCAGGACGAGCCGGATGAGCGGACGGAACACCCGCTCCACGGCCTTCCCGAGGACGGCGTCCTCGGTCGGGGGCTTCCCTGTGACCGTGCCGAGGTAGACCGGGCGCGCCCGGTGCGTGACGCGAGTGACGTGGAAGACCGGGAACGGCTCGGCGGCCGAGTAGTACCCGGTGTGGTCCCCGAACGGACCCTCGACCGTCCGCTCGGTCGGGTCGACGTACCCCTCGAGAACGATCTCCGCGGCCGCCGGGACCTCGATGTCCACGGCGCGGCCGCGGACCAGCTCGACCGGTTCGGACCGCAGGAACCCGGCGAACACGAAGTTGGAGATCCCCTCGGGAACCGGCGCGAGGCCGGAGAAGACCGTCGCCGGGTCCGCGCCGATCACGGCCGCGATCGGCATCCGTTCGCCCCGGGCGGCCCATTTCCGGTAGTTCTTCGCGCCGACCCGGTGCACCTGGAAGTGCATTCCGAGCGTGTCGCGACCGTACTGCTGCAGCCGGTAGATCCCGGTGTGGGAGTCCCCGGTTTCGGGGTCCTTCGTGATCACGACCGGGAACGTGATCGTCCGGCCACCGTCCTTCGGCCAGCACTTGAGGATCGGGAGGCGGTCGAGGTCGACGGTCGGTTCCTCGACCTCCTGGCACGGGGCGCTCGTCACGTGCTTGGGCGCGAGCGTGCGCAGGGTCGAGAGGGTCTCGATCGTCCCTCCGAGGTCCTTCAGCGCTCCCACGATACCGGCGGGCGGCTTGAGGCGGACGAGCTTGTCGATCCGGTCGGCGACCCGGTCGACGTTCTCCTCCCCCAGCGCGAACGCGATGCGGCGCGGCGAGCCGAGGACGTTCGTCACGACCGGCATGGTCGCCCCGGTCACGTTCTCGAACAGGAGCGCCGGACCGTCGGCCCGGATGACGTGCTGCGTCAGCTCCGTGATCTCGAGGTCCCGCGAGACGGGGGTCCGGACCCGAACGAGGTCGCCTCGGCTCTCCAGGGCGTCGAGGAATTCGCCGAGGGACCGGAACCCCACGACGGCCGCCGAGCCCTGCGACTTATTAAACGACCTTCGCGGAGGCCCTAGGTTCATATCGAAACCCCGGGTTCCACGCTCGGATGCAGTCGGTCACGCTCGAGTTCCGCACCGACGACCTCGTCCGCCTCGGCGTCGTCCCGGCGGGGTTCTTCGACCGGTACGAGGAGGTCGAGCTCCTCGAGACCCTGCGCCTCGAACGGGGCTGGCGGCTCGAGCTTCTACGGGTGCGGCGACGTGGGCCCCTTCGCTCCGCCGGCGAGCTGGAACGGGAGTCGCGTCGGATCCGGGCGCTGTACGGCCTCGACAGCTTTGAGCTGGTCGAGCGGCGGCCGCGCACGCGCGACTACATCCTGCTCGTCCGGCAGCGGAACCCCGACCGACTGCGTCAGTGGCTCTCGCTCGCGGGCGGCGGCCTCTCTCCGGCGGCCCCGTTCCGCCTGTCGGCCGAGCGGACGGTCGCCTCGTTCCTCGGGGAGGAGAAGGCCCTACGACGCGTGCTGAAGCGCCTCGACCGGGAGCAGTTCCCGTACCGGCTGGTTCGAGCGAGCGGACACCCGAAGGTGGAGGAGGTAGGGTCGACCCCGCTCACCGCCCTGCAGGCGCGCCTCCTGACCCGGGCCTGGATCCTCGGATACTACGCGGTGCCGCGTCGCATCACGCTCACGCGGCTCGCCCACTCGAGCGGCCGGAGCGCTCCGGGGCTCGGCAAGGTCCTTCGGCGGGCCGAGGGTCGCCTGGTCGCTCGCTGGCTCGCGAGCGAGGGGTCGGTCCCCGACCCCGAGCACTCGGGCGAAGCCTGACGCAGGGGCGCGGGAGCCGTAAAGAGTCAGGCCGCGTCCACGGAACTCGTGCCCGCGAAGTCGCGGACGGTCGCCCTCGAACGGGTCCCCGACCTCCCGCCGATGCCGGTGCCCGTGCGGGCGACCGCAGGTTCCGCCTGCTTCGACCTCACGGCCGCGGAATCGATCGAGCTCGCCCGCGGCCGCGTGGCGCTCGTCCGGACAGGGTTCAAGATGCGCTGCCCGGCGGGTACGTTCCTTGAGGTGCGACCTCGGAGCGGTCTCGCCAGCCGGGGCGTGCTCATGGTCAACGCCCCCGGAACGATCGACCGGGACTATGCAGGGGAGGTGAAGGTGCCCCTGACGTTCCTGTTCGAGGGGACGTACCGGATCGAGGTGGGGGACCGGATCGGCCAGGTGCGCCTGGTCTCTGACCTTCCGACGCGGTTCCGTCTCGGCCGTGTCCGGGCGGTCGAATCCCGCCGGGGCGGGTTCGGCAGCACCGGTCGCTAGCGGAACTCGGAGAGGAGGCGCTGGACCCCCTTCGGGGCTGGAGGGGGCGGCGCCACGCCTCCGGCCGCATCCGCTTGCACCTGCTCGAGCATGTCGTGCATCCGTCGCTCGCGCGAGAACGCCGCCCGTTGGAGCCCCTCGTCGCGCGTACCCTGGGCGACCAGCACGATCACACGGCCCGTCCTCGAGCGTCCCGTGCGCCCCCGGCGCTGGATCGTGCGGATCACGTCCGGGATCGGTTCGTAGAAGATCACGAGGTCGGTCGCGGGGATGTCGAGCCCCTCCTCCGCGACCGAGGTCGCGACCAGGCAGTTGATGCTCCCGTTCCGGAACCGGTCGAGCAGACCGACCTGCTCCTTCTGCGAAAGGCCGGTGTCCGTTCCGTGGGTCGCCTGGCCGACGAAGCGCGCGGGGCGTACGTTCGGGTCCGATAGCTGCTCCAGTTCTCCGACCAGGCGATCGACGGTGTCGCGGTACTGGGAGAACACGAGGACCTTCGCGTCCTTCTCCCGGTGCAGCTCCTCCCTCACGAGACGGACCGCCGTAGCGACCTTGGGGTGTTCCAGGGTGAGGTTGTCGAGGGAGCGCCGGACCGAGACGACGTCCGGGTCGTTCAGGAACGTCCGCTGGGCGGGCGAGCGTCGGCCCCCGGTCGCCGGGTCTTGGCGAAGCAGGAATTCCCGGAGCGCGTCGACCCCCTGGGTCTCGACCAGCTCGAGCGCGTGCATCCCCTTCATGGCAGCCGCCTGAGCCGTCACGGCCTGCCACAGGGACGCGGACTGGGGGCCGGCGCCCCTGCGACTCACGTCGATCTCCCGATGGAGCCGTTTTCCGATCTCGAGGATGGCACGCTTACCCGCGTCGCCGGACGGCAGGAGCCCGAGCCGTCGGAGCACGTCGACCTGCCGGGCGATCGCGGTGCGGAGCAGGATCGCGAGGTGCTGGACCTCGACCGGAACGGGGAGCGTGATCGCCTGGACCCCGATCCCGTGCAGGTACGGTGCGACGTCCGAGCTGGACTCGGTCCTGTACTCGAACCGCTCGATGCCGAGGTGCGCCCAGACCTCGAGGATGCGGCGGCGGCTCCCCCCGGCGACGCGGTCATGGCGAGTACGCGCGCCCGGGGTCCCTGGCGGTTCGCCTCCCCGATCGCCACATACGGATACTCTCCGACCGCGCGGTGCGCCTCGTCGAAAACGATCAGGGAGAACGTGTCGAGCGGGAACTCCGCGATCCGGAGGTCGTTCGCGACCACCTGCGGTGTCGCGAGGACGACCTGGGGCGGCCGGAGGAGCGCGGCCCGGCGCTCGGGGGAGACGGCGCCGGTGAGCGTCAGCGGTTCCGGTGCGAAGAGCGTGCTCGCGACGGAGCGGGCGTGCTGCACGACCAACGGCCGCGTCGGGGCCATGAACAGGATCGACGCGGTGGGCCGGCGGAGGAGGAACTCGGCCATCACGCGCAGGGCGATCGCGGTCTTTCCGAGGCCCGTCGGAAGCACGACCAGGGTGTTGCGTTCGACGGCGGTCTCGGCGATGGTTCGCTGGTAGAGTCGGTCCTCGAGGACCTCCGGGCGAATGCGGGGATGTTCCACGGTCCCCATCGCCGGGCGACCCCCTCGACCGAGCGGACGGGCCTTTATTAGGACGGGTCTACGCCGAGAGATGCTCGGCGCGTTCCTGGAGGCTCTGGTGGCCGCAGCGTCCCTCGTCGTGCTGCTCTACCAGGGTTGGGCGCTGTGGCTGGCCGCTGAGATGCCACGCCTGGTCCCCGCTCCGAGTCCGTCGACGGAACGGACCGCTCCCGCAGTGAGCGTGGTCATCGCGGCCCGGAACGAGGAGCTCGACCTCCCGGGGACGCTCGACTCGGTGCTCGCCCAGGACTACCCGAACTTCGAGGTGGTGGTCGTCGACGGCGGCTCGACGGACGGGACCCGTGGCGTGATCGATGCCCGGGCCCCGCGGGTCCGGCGGGTGGACGAGCCGCCGCTACCGACCGGATGGGTCGGCAAGAGCTGGGCCTGCTGGACCGGGGCGCGCGAGACCCGGGGCGAGTGGATCCTATTCCTCGACGCGGACGTGCGCCTCGATGCCCGTGCGCTCCGGACCGCGGTCGGCTGGGCAGAACGGGAGGGCGCCGCCCTCGCGAGCCTCGCTACGGAGATCGAGATGGTCGGCTTCTGGGAGCGCACGGTCCTTCCGTTCTACATCCAGATGGTGCTGACCTACTTCCGCGCCCCGCACGTGAACCGCTCCTCGTCCCAGACGGCGATGGCGAACGGGCAGTTCTGCCTCGTTCGCAGGGCCGAGTACGAAGCGCTCGGCGGCCACGACGCGATCCGATCCCACCTGCTGGAGGACGTGGCGCTCGCCCGGAGGTTCAAGGCCGCCGGCCGTCCGATCCGGATCGCGTTCGCTCCAGACCTGGTCCGGACACGGATGTACCGGGACCGCCGGGAGATGTACGAGGGAATCCGCAAGACCGTTCACGGGACGGAGTTCTCCGCCGCCCGCCAAGTGGGATTCCTCGTCGGACTGGTCGGACTGTTCTGGCTCCCGCTCGCCGTCCTGCCGCTGGGGCTCCTGACCGGGGATTACCTGGCGACCGCGTTCGGTGCCCTGCTCGCGTTCGCCCTGTTCGCCAAGCACGTCGTCTTCGCGAGGGCCGTACGCGCTCCCGCCGTCTACGGACTCTTGTTCCCCCTCGCGGTCGGGTTCTACGTGGTGGCCGTGGCCTCGTCCCTACGGCACGGATTGCGCGGTGGGACCGTCGGCTGGAAGGGCCGTTCGTACCCCGTCCGACCGCCCGATGCCTCCCGAACCGCTAAGTGACCGGCCGACCTCGATGACCAAGATGGCAGCGGCGGCAGAGAGCTACGGGCTCGTGATCGGCGGCCGGGAAGTGCCGGGCAACCGCGGGGAGACCCGAAAGGTCCTGGACCCGGCGACCAACCAGCCGTTCGCCCAGGTCGCGGTCGCCGACGCGGCCGACGCCCATCATGCCATGGAGGTCGCCGAGGCCGCGTTCCGCGAATCGAACTGGGCCTCGGACGACGGGGCCCGACGGTCCAAGGCGCTCCTCGCGCTCGCCCGCCTCCTCGAGGAGCGGCAGGAGGTGTTCGCCCGACTCGAAACGCAGAACATGGGGAAGACGCTCCGCGAGTCGCGCGTCGACATCGGCTTCGTCGTCCGGACCCTCGAGTACATCGCGGGCCTTGCCGACAAGATCCAGGGCGAAACGATCCCCGTGCCGGGGAGCCGGTTCGATTACACGATCCGCGAGCCGCTGGGCGTCACCGCCCACATCTCCCCGTGGAACTACCCGCTCCTGCTCGCGCTACGGTCCGTCGTCCCCGCGCTGGCGGCCGGGAACGCGGTAGTCTTGAAGCCCGCGAGCCTCACGCCGCTCACGGCGATCTCCTTCGCACGGCTCGCCCACGATGCCGGCGTCCCGGACGGGATCCTCAACGTCGTCAACGGACCCGGGGGCGCGATCGGCGAGGCGCTCGTGCGCGACCCTCGGTGCCGTTCGGTCTCGTTCACCGGGAGCTCCGAGGTCGGCCTGCAGATCGCAGGGATCGCAGCCTCGCGGCTTCTGCCGGTGACCCTGGAACTGGGCGGCAAGAGCCCGGTCCTCGTCTTCCCCGACGCCGACCTCGACCGTGCCGCGCGCGGCATCGGTCAGGGGATCTTCGGGAACGCGGGCCAGATGTGCTGGGCGGCGTCCCGGCTCGCAGTGCACGAGTCGATCCGCGACGCCCTGATGGAGCGGCTGAAGAAGATCGCCGAGGCGACCAAGCTCGGGCCGGGTCTCGAGGAAGGCGCCGAGATGGGCCCGGTGGTCTCCCGCGAGCAGGAGGCCCGCGTCCTCGAGTTCATCGAGACCGCCCGGCAGGACGGCGGCAAGGTCGTGGCCGGGGGCGGGAAGGCAAGCGACCCGCGCCTCGCGGCGGGCAACTTCGTCCTTCCGACCGTCGTGGCCGATCTCCCGGCCGCCTCCCGGGTCGTACGCGAGGAGATCTTCGGACCGGTGCTGGCCGCGGTCTCGTTCTCGGATGCGGACGACGCGGTCCGGATCGCGAACGACACGACCTACGGGTTGTTCGCCTCCGTCTGGACCCGCGACCTGGCGACGGCACACACGATCGCTCGGCGGCTGGAAGCGGGCATGGTCTCTGTGAACGAGCCTCCGACCACCTTCCCGCAGACGCCGTTCGGCGGGTTCAAGCAGAGCGGGGTCGGGTTCGAGCAGGGGCTCCGGGTGGTGGAGAACTACACCCGGCGAAAGAACGTCCTCGTCAACCTCGGCGCCCCGAAGCGCAAGGCGTAGACCGGGCGGGTCACCCCCCGTACAGGTCGGGCCACTCCCCCCCCGAGCGCGCGGCCGGGGGCCACCGGTCCCACCTGGTTCGTACGAAACCACAAAAGCCGCCGCGCTCGCTCGACCGCGCGCATGGGCACGGTCGAACCCGGCTCCTGGGCGAACTGCCGGGTACTGCGGAGCGGCCGTGCGCCCGGGCGCCGAGAAGTGCGGCATCTGCGGCGAGGGCTCGCCCATTCCCGCGGCGGAGCTCGCCAGCGCCCCCAAGGCCGTTCGGCGCCGCATCCGAATGACCCACGGGCTCCGGTCCCTGGTCGTCATCGCGGCCGCCGTGGGTCTCGCCTATCTCATGATCTCCACGGCGCTCTCCGGCCCACCGAACGTGGTCGACCCGCTCACGACCGCCGGGGCCTACACGATCGGACCGGGGAACTTCACGATCCTTTCCGGAAACATCACGGGGGGTGACTTCGTGGTCGGGAACTACACCACGATCGCACCGGTCGGGACCGAGATCACCCTCAACGTGTACAACTCGACCCAGTGGGGCCTGTTCGTCAACGGCTCGGCGGCGACTCCGGCGGTATCGATTGCGCCCACGGCGTCGGGACGGCTCATCTTCTCCCCGCTCTACACGGACCTGTTCACGTTCGTGTTCACGAACCCCTATCCGACGTCCAGCCACCTCACGGTCCGGGTCTACGTCACGACCGAGTACGAGTCGAACGTGGGCGACGACGGGTTCGGCAGATCCTCATCGAGGAGTCGGTGACCTTCCAGTCCGTGAAGACCTGGAAGAGCTCGAAGGACCCCAAGTTCGCCGAGAAGCTTCGTCGGTTGGAGGAGCTCACCAACCGCCAGCACAACCCACCCATCGTTGTGTCGGTCGACGAGATGGGGCCGATCTCGCTCCAGCCCTACGGCGGTCACACGTGGGCTCGGTCGGGGCATCCCGACCGAGTCCCGGCGACCTACAAGCGGCTCGGTGGAGTTCGCTACCTGATGGGGGCCTACGACTACTACCACAAGCGTCTCCGAGGGTTTCTCTCACGGAGGAAGACCGGGGCCGAGTGGGTGCGGTTCCTCCGCTGGGTCCGCTCGAAGTATCCGTCCGGGGGTCGGATCTACCTGATCCAGGACAATCTCTCCACGCACACCACCCCGGCGGCGGTGGCGGAGGCTCGAAGGCTGAGGATCACCTTCGTCCCGACCCCCACCAACGCGAGCCACCTCAACCCGATCGAGACCCACTTCCGCACGATCCGTCGATGGGCGTTCACTCGGACGAACTACACCGACTGGGGCGAGGTCGATCGAGTCTGTACGGGCATCCATCCGTCGGCTCAACCACGCCCATTGCGTGACCAATTCACGACCCGCACTCCGCTGGTGGACGCGGCACTAGGGCGTTTCGCCGTCCGCTGCAGGGGAGCTCGCCACCGATTCCTCGGCGCGCCGGAGGAGGTCGGCGGGGACCCGGTCCACGAGGAACACGGTCTTGCCGGCCTGCATGATCACGAGGCCGGTCTCCCGGCCGCGGCGGGCGTCGACCTCAAGGATCACCGGCTCGGGCGTCCGGACCTTGCCGGCCGCCAGGGCGTCGGCGGCCGTCTTCGAGAGGTGGACTTTGCGGCGGTCGGTCGGCTTCAGGCCGACCTCGAGCACGATCGCCGCCTCCTCCGCGGTCACGGGGAAGTAGAGGCGGTCCGGAATGTTCTCGGTCGGAAGGTCGAGGTCGACCTCCAGGGTGTGACCGTAGGTGGCCCGCACGCGGTCGTCCTTCACCTCGTACCGGCCCTTCGCGTCGGTCTCAGCGATCGCGACCAGGTGATGGGGGCGCAGCCAGTGGTACATCGGATGGCGTTGGGAGATCGCCCGGGCGATGTCCGAGAGGTCGATCCACCCCCGGGAGTCCATCGCGAGCTGGTAGCGCTCGGGGAAGTGGCGGAGGACTCCGGTGAGGATGCGCCCAAGGTGATCGAGCTCCCGGTCGTTCATCAGGAACCGACCGGCTTCGCCGCAGACCGGGCACGTCTCGGCCCGGAAGTATCCGTGCTGGGCGCACTCCTTCAGCATCGGTGCGGGCGACCCTCACGCCTTGAGCTTGTCCGCCCTCTTCTCAAAGTCCGTGAGGAGGTCGTCGTAGAGGTCGACGAGGTCCTTGAGGACCCGCTTGAGGACTTGCTGTGGCTTCTCGCCCTTGGTGCGGAGGTAGAGTGCCGGCCGGTCGAGGAACGGGTGGCCGAGGAAATACCGTGCCTCGACGACCTTCTCCTCCCGCTGGAGGGCCTCCACGAGCGGAATCAGGAGGGTCTCCTCGCCGTGCGGGAACTCCACGCGAAGGAGGTCGTGCTCCTTCTCAACGACGCGAACTTCCATCCGGGACACCGAGAGTCGAGCGAACCGGCGACCGCTTCTTAAGCGTGGCGGCGGGCGGAGGGGGGAGTCCGCCGCGGGGGCGGGTCCGTCCGACGCGCCTTTAACCCATCCGGCCTGCGCGCGGTCACGCGCATGCGCTGGCTGTTGGTCGGAGGGGGCGCCCGCGAGCACGCCATCGCCGCACCCCTCGTGCGGGCGGGCGCCGAGGTCGTGGTCGCGAGCCCGAACGCTAACCCCGGGCTCGAGCGGCTGGCGCGGAGCTCTGTGCGCGTGGAGCCGATCGACACCGAGCGGATCGTCGCCTTCGCGCAAAAGGAGCGCGTGGACGCCGCCGTCATCGGCCCGGAGGCCCCCCTCGCGAGCGGGGTCGCCGACGGCCTCCGGGCCGCCAACCTTCCCACCGTGGGGCCCGGGCGCGCCGCGGCCCAGATAGAATCCTCGAAGCTGTTCTGCAGGGAGCTTCTAGCCCGCCACGGCGTACCGGGCCAGCCCCGGTTCGTCGCCCCGGCCACGGCCGAGGAGGTCGACCGCGCCGTCGTGGAGTTCGCCCGGCCCTGGGTCGTCAAGCCGAGCGGCCTGACCGCGGGCAAGGGCGTCCGCGTACAGGGTTCCGACTTCGCGGAGCCCAAGGAGGGGGCGATCTACGCGAAGACGCTCCTCGTCCAGGGAGACCGGGTGCTCCTCGAGGAGAAGCTCGAGGGGGAGGAGTTCAGCCAGATGGCGTTCGTCACCGACTCGGGGGTCTACCCGATGCCCGCGGTCCAGGACTTCAAGCGCGCGCTCGAAGGCGACGCCGGCGGGAACACGGGAGGCATGGGGTCCTACTCCCAGCGCGACCACCTCCTACCGTTCCTCAGCGCGTCGGACCGGGACGCCGCGGTCGCCTGTCTCGAGCGGACCGTGGCCGCGCTCCGGTCGGAGGGGCTCTCTTTCCGTGGGATCCTGTACGGCGGGTTCATGCTGACCGCGGCGGGTCCCCGCCTCCTCGAGTTCAACGCACGGTTCGGCGACCCCGAGGGGATCAACGTCCTCGTCCAGTACGAGGAGGGGAACTTCTCCGACCTCCTCCTCGGCGTGGCGACGGGCCACGTCGACCCGAACCTCGTGCGGTTCCGTCGGCGTTCGACCGTCGTGAAGTACCTCGTGCCACCGGGCTACGGAAGCCTCTCCCAGCCGGGGGGCCTGCTCACGATCGACGAGAAGGCGATCGAGGACGAGGGCGTCCATGTGTTCTACGGGAGCGTGGACACGGCCGGACCCGGCGTGGTCCGTCTCGGGAGCTCCCGCGGCGTCGCCCTGGCCGGCGAGGCGAGCGCCATCCACGAGGCGTCGGCCCGGGTCGAGAGCGCGCTCCGCCACGTCTCGGGGACCTACTACGTCCGCCACGACATCGGCACGCAGGCGGATCTCGCCCGCCGTTGGGAACACGTGCGCCGCCTGCTCGCCCCGGCGGCGAAGCCGTCCCCGCTCCCGCTCAGCGTGGCACCCGCCGACGCCGCGCCGTCGAGCGCCGGTCCGGCGGAGATGCTGAACGGCTGATCCCTCCGCCGAAGCGGTAAATACCCCGGCCCCGGTAAACACGTTCCATGTTCTGTCCTCACTGTAAGCGGCTGATGCGTCCGGACCGCGCAGCCGCCGTATGGCGCTGCTCGACCTGCAATCGCACCGTGCCGCTCGGCCGCGGGGTCGAGGTCGGCCGCTCCACCCCCGAGAGCCGCACGGTGGACGTGGTGGAGAAGGCGGTCGCCACCCTCCCGAAGACCCAGGAGCAGTGCCCGAAGTGCGGGAACGGCGAGGCGTACTGGGTGCTGCGGCAGACGCGGGGGGCGGACGAGCCCGAGACCCGGATCTTCGAGTGCACGAAGTGCGGCCACAAGTGGCGTGATTACCAGTGACCGGCCTACCGTTCCAGCCGACCGCTCGCGTCTTCGTGCCCGAAGCGCTCGGGAGCGAGGTCCGCCTCCGGGGCTGGGTCGTCAAGTCCCGGTCCTCGGGCGGCATCCTGTTCCTTATCCTCCGCGACAGGACCGGGGTTGTCCAGGTCACGGGGAAGCGGGACGTCCTCGGGTCGGCCGCCTTCGACGTCGCGGAGCACGTACAGGTGGAAGGGTCGGTACGGGTCGAAGGGACGGTCGCGGAGGACCGGCGCGCGCCGGGAGGACGGGAGGTCCGGGCGCGTTCGATCGAAGCCGTCGACGCCGGGCTGCCGTTCCCGATCTTCGCCGACCAGACGGAGGAGTTCCGGCTGGACAAGCGGCATCTGGTCATCCGCTCGCCGGAGCACGTGGCGACGTTCCGCGTGAAGGCGGAGTTCCTTCGCGCCTGCCGTGAGTTCCTCGACCGGGAGGAGGTCCTCGAGACGACACCGCCGATCCTCTCCGGGAACGCCGCGGAGGGCGGGTCCGAGGCGTTCCAGTTCGACTACTTCGGCCGTCCGGGGTATCTTTCGCAGACGGCGCAGCTGTACCTCGAGGCGCTCCTCGCGCCGCACGAGCGGGTCTACGCCCTCACTCCCTCGTTCCGCGCCGAGAAGTCGCGGACCCCCCGCCACCTCACGGAGTACCTCCATCTCGAGGTCGAGCTGGCGTGGTGTGACCTCGAAGGGCTGATCGGCTTTGTCGAGCGGATGATCGCCGACACCCTCCACGCACTGGCCGAGCGACGGCCGAAGGAGCTCGAGCTGCTGGGCCGTCCGCCGAAGGAGCTCCTAGCGATCGAGGCGCCGTTCCCCCGCATGCGGTACGCCGAAGCGATCGACCGGCTCAAGGCCGCGGGGTTCCCGGTCGAGTGGGGGGCCGACCTCGGCACCGCGGAGGAACGGGCGCTGACCCTCGAGCAACGCACGCCCCTGTTCGTGACGCACTACCCCCGCGAGCTGAAGGCGTTCTACATGCTCCCGTCGACCGACGACCCTCGCACGGTCGACGCGGCGGACCTCCTCGGCCCCGAGGGGTACGGCGAGATCGTCGGCGCTTCCTGCCGCGAGACCGACGTTAAGCGCCTCACCGAGCGCATCCTCGGGATGGGCGTCGACCCGGCGGAGTACGAGTGGTACCTCGACCTCCGTCGGCACGGGAGCGTGCCGCACGCCGGCTTCGGCCTCGGCGTGGAACGGGTTCTGCGATGGGTGCTTCGGCGCGAGCACATCCGCGAGACCACCCCGTTCCCGCGGACGCCGGCACGCCTGACGCCCTAAACGCCGCCGCCGCGTCGCGCGACTGGCTCCGGGCCCAGCAAGGTTCAAGAGCCAGCGCGCGCCTCGGCCGGGTGCTCGCTCATCGGGGGCCCCAGCGTGGCAACAGACCAAGGTTCGGACCGGGGGCCCGAGCGCACGCCAGCACCGAAGGACCGTCCGGCGTCCGTCCTCTCGGTGGAACGGATCACGCACCAGGACGTGCCGGCGATCTGCACGCTCTACAAGCACGTCTGGGAGACCGAGCCCGCCGGGATTCCTCCCGAGCTCCTCAAGGCGTGGCAACCGACCCCGCTCGAGTTCACGAGCTGGATGGAAGGGGTCACCTACTTCGCTGCACGCCGTGACGGCCGATTGGTCGGCGTTATCGGCTGCGAGCTTCGGCACGGCAGCTGTCATCTCGTTCGCCTCGCCGTCGAGTCCGACGCACGTTGCCAGGGGGTCGCCACCGCGCTTCTCGGGGCGGCGCTCGAGTGGGCGAAGCGGTCGAACTCCCCGGCGGTCTGGGTGGACGCGCACGACCGGTTCACCGGCGCGGCCCAGCTGTTCAAGCGTCTCGGGTTCACGGAGAGCGGCGTCCTGCACCGCCACGATTTCGGCGAGGACGTTCGCTTCTTCGAGCGGATTCTCTAGCGTCCCTTTTCCGGGGGGGACGCACGCACCCCGCGTTGCCTCTACGTCGTCAGACCGCGCGGCTGCCGCAGCGTTCGGAGGCGACGGACCCCTTCCTCGGCCCGACCTTGGAAGACGTCGTGCGCGCCCCGGGCGAGCTCGGCCGCTTCCGCGCGGCTCGGTCCGCCGCGCGCCCTCTCCTGTACGAGACGGTCGCCGTTGGTGGCCACGTACTTCGGCAGGTCGCGCTTCAGACGGTTGAGAGCCTCCTGACGAAGCGCGCGGATCTGCTGCTTGAGGGGGGCGAGCCTTCCTGCGCGCAGCTCCGCCTCGAGCTCGTTGCCGACGTCCGCGGCCGCCCGCGGCGGCTCTAGCCCGAGCGCCGAGATGTCCTTCAGGAACGAGACGAGCCGTTCGATCTCGTCCCGGGCCTGATCGAGGTGCCGTTCCTTGAGGGTCACGACACGGTCGACTTGCTGGTGCGCGACGAACGCCTGGGAGATGTCGCCGGCCCGAGCGGCGTGCACGGTGTCCTCGATTTGGTCCCTTTCGAGCCGGCTGTCGACGGAGTAGGCCTCGAGGCGGGCGAGCCGGGACTTCGAACGGTTGGACCAGGCCTCGAGCGCGCTCACGATCTGTTGCTGCGCGAGGCGTTCGATCCCGCGGACGACCTCCGCCCACGCCTCGGGCTGGGTCGCGCGGCTCGCTGCCTCCTGGGCCCAGGCAGGGACCCGCGGGAGCTCGATCCCCAGCGCGCGGGCGGATTCGGACCACTGTGCGAGCCGGGCCAGCCGCCGGGAGAAATCCGCGGTGAACGGGTTCGACGCGGCTCCCCGCGTGGCCGCCCCCTTTTTCGACGACGCCATCGCGGCGGGCGCGCCCCCGGTCCGGGGTCGGTGCCCGCTCGGCCCGGTCCGTGGCAGCGCCCGCCGCGGGCGTGAGGACGGTGTTGCACGCGGCGCACGCATACATCTCTTCGGTGACCAGCGCGCCGCACCGTGGACAGGTCGCGAGTGGCAAGCTCATTCGCGTGTACTATGCGCGGGGAAGCATATGAAGCGCCCGAAGCCGGTCGCCGGTTCTCGAGGCGGAGATGCAGACTCCGAAGGGGTCCTGGCAGAGGGAATGCAGGGGGTGAGATTCGAACTCACGAACTCCTACGAGACTAGGACCTCAACCTAGCGCCTTTGACCAAGCTGGGCCACCCCTGCAGGCCGAATCGCGCCTACGGGGTGCGGGCATTAACCTTTGCGAAGCCGGCGTCCCTCGGGGGGCGGACCGGAGCGGCCTCGATAAACGCCATGTAGCGGTACGCGGTGCGACCGCCCCATGACCGATTCGGATTCATCGGGCGCCATGGTGTACATCGGCCTCAAGCCGACCATGACCTACGTGTTCCAGGTCGTCACCCAGCTCAACTCCGGGGCGGGGACCGTGGTGGTCAAGGCGCGCGGCAACGCGATCGGAAAGGCGGTGGATGTCGTCGAGGTCGTCCGGCGCCGTTTCCTCGAAGGTCAGGTCTCGATCGGCGGGATCGTCATCGACACCGAACGCCTGGTGAACCGCGACGGGCGGGAGGCGAACGTCTCTTCGATCGCGATCCCGCTCAACCGGACGGGCCCGCTCCCCCCGACGCCGGCGGAGCCCCCCGCCGGGCGCACCGGGGGACTCGCCGTAGGTTCGCGCACGACCCACGTCCCGGCCCACAGGTCGCCGACCCGCTGCCTTTCCGAGGTGAGCAGGATCGCAAGGATGGCGAACGCGCCCAGGAGCGCGACCGCCCCGACCACGACGCCCGCGATGCCGAGGATGGCGATCACTGCGACCGAAAAATCGAGCCCCGGCAGGTACAGCTGCCCGCTGGCGAGGCCCTTTACCGCGATGGCCACCGCGATCGCGGCCCCGATCCCCACGCAGACGAGCACGGGTGCGATCGGAGCGTTCCGGACGAACGCGGCGAGGCGATCCGGCCGGCGGAGGTCCCTGTCGCGCACCGCGATCCCGACGAGCGCCTTCCCTATCGTCGCCCCGACCCACGCCTCGGCGAACGCGAAGTAGAAGAAGGCGACGGCGACGAAACCGTAGATCGCCGCGTTGAACGAGAGGCTCGAGAGGAGGGCATTGATGCCGCCCGGGGTCCCGTACGCGATCAGGGTGAACACGGCGATCCCGCCTCCGCCCACGAGCAGAAGGTCGATCGCGAAAGCGAGGATCCGTTGCGGGATCGACGCGAAGCGCCCGTACCCGAGCAAATGACCGAGGGCGACCAGCTGCCGGGCCATCAGCCAGGCCCGGTACGCCTCTCGGGAGTCGGTCGTTTCCGAGACCGCGATGGCATCGAGGTTCGCCTGGTCGCTCACCACCCACCCCGGGACGGGCAGCCCCCTCCAGGGGTTCGCGTCCGGCGGAGCTGGCGCCCCGCGAAGACGCCACGCCTGGGCGGCCGCTTCGTGTGCCGCCCGGGAGGACTCCCGGAGGGATTCCTCGAGGTGACCCTCGGCGCCGGATCGGAACGCCCGGGCGAGGTATCCCACGGGGGAGGGGATTGTCTCGGGCAGCGGCGTCCCAATCGGCCGCCAGCCCCGACCGTAGAGGCGGTGGACGAGGTAGGCGCCCGCGAGTCCGAGCAGCCCGGAAAGGTAGACGAGGTCGAGCACGCCCGCGCCGCCGATGGTGTAGAGTCCCGCCGGCCCCTGCCCGTAGAGGGGTGGCTCCCGGAGCAGGTCCGCGCCCAGCAGTACCCCGAACGTCGAGGCGAAGAACGCGACCGGCAGGGCGAACCCTTCCTCCCGGGGGAAGACGCGGGGCGCCACCAGGCCAGCGATCAGGCCCGCGGCCAGCGGTGGGAGCAGGTAGTACGGGAACGACTCGGTGATCCCGAGACCGGGGATCGCGCTCGATCCGGCGAACGTCATCACAAGGACGGCCGAAACGACGGCGAAGAGGAAGGCGACGGCGCGGGCGGACCGGTCCGGCGACCGAAGGGCGATGGCCCCCACGGCCACGGAGAACGCGGCGGCGACCACCGCGACCAACAGGATCTCCGCCCCGCCGGCCGACAGTCGAACCTCCGACCCGACCTGGGCAAGGGCGCCCGCGGTCGACGGCAGGACGATCACGAAGAGGATGCCGCTCATCACTGCCAGCGCCCCGAGGAAAGTGCCCAGCGACCGGCCGAGGGGCGGGGCGTAGCGACCCAGCCCGAGGCCGCCGACGAAGAGGGGGAAGACCGCCCCGGCGAGGCTGACCGCGAGCCAGTCGTACGACACCGGCGTGATCGGGAGAAAGGCAAAGGACGCGAACAGGGCGCCGGGAACGAGCAGCCAGAACGCCTTGCGGCCGAGGCCGATGCTCTCGGCGAACGGGCCGTGGCCCCACGCGAGCAGGAACAGGCCGGTCCAGAGCATTCCCGGAAGGGCAACGGAAACAGCGGTCGAGGTGACGTCGAACGCGAACTCGACCGGTGCGACCACTCGCTCCCTCCCGACCGGGGACGACACCACCGAGGCGGCCTCTAGGCCTAAACGTTTTGTCGCGGGGGCCTCTCGGCGGTCCGATGGGTTCCGGACGGGTCGAGAAGGATTCCCTAGGATCGCGCGAGGTCCCCGAGGGCGTGTACTGGGGGATCCAGACGCTCCGCGCTCGGGAGAACTTTCCCGTCAGCGGGCTCACCGCGTCCCGGGCATCTCGTCCGGGCGTACGCCCACCTCAAGCTCGCCTGCGTCCGGGCGAACCTCGCGCTCGGCGGGCTGGACGCCGAGCGTGCCGGTGCCCTCGCCCGGGCGGCGGAAGAGATGGCCGACGGGAAGTTCGACCCTGAGTTCGTGGTCGACGTCTTCCAGGCCGGCGCCGGCACCTCGTTCCACATGAACGTCAACGAGGTCCTGACGAACCGCGGTCTCGAGATCCTCGGGAAGCCGAAGGGGGACTACGCAACCCTCAGCCCGAACGACCACGTGAACCGGGGCCAGTCGACCAACGACACGTACCCCGCGGCGGCGCAGGTCGCGACCCTCCTGGCGTTCCGGGAGCTGCGCGAGGCGGTCGCCGGCCTTTCCGCGAGCCTGCGGCACAAGGGCGAGGAGTTCGGCCGGCTGGCGAAGTCGGGCCGCACGCACCTCAAGGACGCGATGCCCGTGACGCTGGGGTCCGAGTTCCGCGCCTACGCGGTGGCCCTCGACCGCGTGCTCGAGGCGCTCCCCGCGGTCGAGCGTTCGCTCGCGGAGATATCTCTCGGGGGCAGCGCCGTGGGGACGGGGGTGAACTCGCTTCCCGGATTCCGTGGGCGCGCGGTCGAGGAGTACGCCCGCCTTACCGGCCTGCCGCTCGTTGTGGCCCGCGACCCGTTCGAGACGATGCAGAGCCGCTGGCCCCTCGCCTTCGCCTCGGGCTGGATGCGGACCCTCGCGCTCGAGCTCGTCCGGATCGCGAACGACCTCCGACTGCTGTCGAGCGGACCCGCGACCGGGTTCGACGAGATCCGGCTTCCCGAGATCCAGCCGGGTTCGTCCATCATGCCGGCCAAGGTGAACCCGTCGGCGGCGGAATGCCTCGACATGATCGCGTTCCACGTGATCGGAGCGGACGCCGCGACCGCGCTGGCGGTGCAGGCGGGACAGCTCGAGATCAACGTGATGATGCCCCTCGCGGCGTTCGAGGTTCTCTTCTCGGCGCAGATCCTGACGAACTACCTGCCGGTCTTCGCGCGCTCGTGCGTGGACGGGATCCTGCCCAACCGGGAGCGTCTCGAGCGATACCTCGCCGAGTCGGCCGCGCTCGCGACCGTCCTCACCCCGCGCCTCGGGTATCTCAAGGTCGCCGAGGTCTTGCACGAGGCCGAACGGACCCGCCGGCCGGTCCGCGAGCTCCTCCTGGAGAAGGGGCTCCTGAGCGCGGCGGACATCGAGGCGCTGCTGGGCGAGGCGGCCCTGCTCAAGCTCACCCAGCCGGTCCCGTAGCCGACCCGCCCTGCCGCCAAGGAGTTAAGCCCCGGTCGGTCGGTTCCGACGGGACGTCGCCATGGCATCCGTAGAGGAGACCGCGATCGCCCTCGGCAACCAGAGCTCGGAGGAGTTCCGGCGCGCGGCGGCCGTGCTGGGCAAGGTCGGACTGACGCACTACGAGGCCCGGGCGTACATCGCCCTGGTCGCCCGGGGCGTCGGAGACGCCTCCACCCTGGCCGCCGCCGCCGGGATCCCGCGCACGAGCGCCTACAAGGTCCTCGAATCCCTTGCCGAGAAGGGGTACGCCCTGGCCGACCGGTGGAAAGCCGATCCTCTTCCGGCCGTCGCCGCCGCTAGAGGTCGCGGAGTCCCTGAAGGGCGCCATCCAGGAGGTGTTCGAGCAGCTCGCCCAGCTGCATCGGGTGGTCGCCGAGCATGGCGAGCCACAGCTGGTCTACCTGCTCTCCGAGCGGGAAAAGGTGATCGCGAAGATCGGGGACCTGCTGGACCAGTCGAGCCGCACGTTCATGCTCACGACCCCCCAGCTCGCCGAGCTCAGGGACGAGATCGGCAAGAAGGTCCTGAACGCCGTGAAGCGGGGCGTTCACGTCACGTTCGTTACCGCCGCGCTCCAGCGCGTGCCGGAGGGGGTCGAGTACGTCGCCCGGGAGAATCTCCGCGCGACGGAGGTGCTCGCGGACGGGGAGCACGCGCTCCTCGCCGCCCCGGGGCTGGATGCCTGTGGGTTCACCGACAACCCGATCCTGACGGCGCACCTCAAGCAGTTCCTCGAGGTCATCCTCGAGGCGGGACCCGACGGCTCGCCGCCCTGAGCCGTACCGGAGATGGTCCGCCAGCACCGTCCTCCCGCCGAACGGGTCCGCGACCGTTTGCGCTCGGCCGCGGGCGAGGAGGCGGCCCGCGCGATGCCGGCCGGGTACCAACGGCTGGGGCGGGTCCTCGTCCTTCGGCTGCCCGAGTCGCTCCGCCCGCACTATGCGCTCCTCGGCGACGCCTGGCGCACGGAGCTCGGGGTCTCCTCGGTCCTGGTCCGGACGGGCCCGATCGAGGGCGAGGCGCGTCGTCCCCGGACCGAACTGATCGCCGGCGAGGGCACGGAGACCGAGGTGGTCGAGCACGGGGTGCGCTGGCGGTTCGACGTCGGCCGCGGTCATGTTCGCGGCGGGGAACCGGGTCGAGCGCGCTCGGGCGGGTCGGCTCGTCCGGCCGGCCGAGGCGGTCGCCGACCTCTTCGCCGGAATAGGGGACTTCGACGATACCGGCGGCGCAAGAGTGGTCCCGCGACCCGGGTCGTCGCCGTTGAGAAGAACCCGGTCGCCTACGCGTATCTGGTCGCGAACATCGCGCTGAACGGCGTTACGGGCAGGGTCGAGCCGCTCGAGGGCGACAACCGCGAGGTCGCGCTCTCCCCGCGGTCGTTCGACCGGGTCTTCCTGGGCTACCTTCCCAGCGCCCTGCCGTGGGTCGGCCGGGCCGTGACCCTCGTCCGCCCGACCGGGGGCTGGGTCCACGTCCACACGGTCGAGGACGCCCGGACCGCCTGCCCGGCGGCGATCGCCGGGGTCGAGGCCGCTGTCCGTGCTGCGGGCGCCCGTCCGCTCGAACCGCCCCGCGCCCGAGAGGTCAAGCCGTACGGTCCCGGCCGGTACGCACGTCGTGGTCGACGCCCGGGTCGCTCCGCCCGCGGGCGGCTAACGCGCTGCCGGCGCCTTCGCCGCGAGGGACCGGACCGCCTCGGGGAACGCCTTCGCGAACCGTTCGATGTCCGCGGGAGCGTTCGAGAACGACAGGCGCACGAAGTTGCGCCCGTGCTTCGGGGAGAGGTAGGTCCCCGCGCGGACGAACACGCCGTACCGGCGGAGGAGCTCCTCCTGGAGCGCCTCGGGATCGACCCCGGTGGCCGAGATGTCGATGATGGTCATGTTCGCCCGGGACGGGTGGACGGGGACGCGCGCGCCGGGGACGCTCTCCGCGACCTGCTTGACCCGCCGGTCGTTCTCGCGGGTCTGGCGCACGACGGCGCCGATCCACGACGACTTCGTGCGGAGGGCCGCGCGCGCCGCCACCTGGGAGAGGACGTTCACGCCGAGGTCGTTCGTGTTGAACCGGACGATCTCGCCGAGGAGCCCGGGACGGGCCAGCAGCCCTCCCAGCCGGAGCCCGGCAAGGCCGCAGTTCTTCGAGACGGACCACACGGTCACGGTCTCCTCGGGGGCGTACTCGGCCGCGAGCGCGTGTCCCTCGGAGAAGTCGCGGTACGTGACGTCGTTCAGCAGGTAGAGGTGGTGGTCGTGCGCGATCTCGGCGATGGCGCGCACTTCCTCGCGCGGGTAGCCCGAGCCGAGCGGGTTCAGCGGGTCGATGAGGAGGATCATCCGGGTCGAGGGCGTGATCGCCTCGCGGACCCGGTCGGCGGTGAGCCGGTAGGGTGGGGCGTAGATGTCGAGGTTCACGGGGCGCGCGCCCGAGAGCTCGATGAACTTGTGGATGATCAGGTAGCTCGGGTCGGAGGCGATCACCTCATCGCCCGGCTTGAGCAGCGCGCGCGCGAGCATGTAGAGGGACTCGGTCCCCCCGCCCGTGAGGAACGGGGTCATGCCGGAGAGGCCGAAGTCCGCCCGCACCAGCTCGAGCAGCTCGGGGTCGCCGGTGGCGACCGGGTATCCTTGGTACCGCCGTTCCCGGATCGCCTCTTCGAGAGCGCCCCGGACGACGTCGGGCGGGACGAGGTGGTTTGTGTTCTGCGAAAGCCAGGCGACCTCGCGGTGATGCGCGTGAGCGTACCGGAACGCGTTGAACGGTTCCGCGGTCATGTCCGACGACGGGGAACCAATCGCTTAACGGCTTTGGGGGGGACGGGGGCCGCCTCCGCGAGGAACGCGGTGACGATCCCGAAGGAGTACGACCGGGACTTCGCACGCGCAAACCCGGCATCGCGCAGCATGCCGAGAACCTCGCTCCGCGCTGGGAACCCGCGGAGGGACTCGGGAAGGTAGCGGGACGGCCCTTCGTTGCCCACCGCCCGTCCGAGCATCGGCACGACCTTGTCGAAGTGTGCGTGGAAGACCCGGCGGAACATCGGGGAGGGCGGCTCGGAGATCTCGAGCGTCAGGGCCGCGCCGCCCGGTCGCAGCACCCGACGCATTTCGCGGAACGCCGCCGGAAGGTCCCGCAGGTTCCGAGCGACGAAGGCGTTCGTCACGAGGTCGAAGGACCCGTCGGCACAGGGGATGCTGAGTGCATTACCGGTGCCATAGGCGAGGCGGCCGGCGCGGCCCCGCGGCGCGCCGCGGTCGCGCGCCTCCACGACCATCGCCCGGGTGAAGTCGAGCCCGAGCACGTCGGCCGCGGGGAAGTGTCCGGAGACCGCCCGCGCAAACTCCCCGGTCCCGCAGCCGAGGTCGAGGGCCCGTCGGACCGGCCCTCCGCGGAAGCGGTCGAGCTCCCAGAGGGCGCAGTGCCGCCAGAGAAGATCGTTTCCGAGCGCCGCGGCGTGGTTGAACCGTTCGTAGCGCCGCGAGAGGTGCGCGAACATCCGGCGGACGTCCCGCTCGAACGTCGGGAGCCCGCGCTCGGGGTACGGTGAGCCGTCCGACGCGAGTCGAGGCACCGGGGACGACGCCGCCATAGCCCACGAGCCCGCTCGCGGGCTTAACGGTGGAGGTCACTGGCCCGGGGCGAGAGCCGCCTCGAGCTCGCGGACGCCCGGGGAAAGGTCCGGGCGGTGCCGCGGCAGCCCGGCGGCGAGCGCCTCCCCGAGCCGGCTGCGCGCCTCGTCGAGCGCTCCCCGACGCTGGGCGGTGCGCGCGAGACGGAACAGGACCTCGGCGCTCTCGGAAGGTAGCTCCATCGACCGGGCGCGCGCGAGCGCGTCCCGATAGGTACGCCTCCGCTTCCGGGAACTTCCGCTCGGCCTCCGCGATCATCCCGCGGCTCATGGAGACCTGCTCGTCGGCGAGCCCGTCCCCAAGGTCTGCCACGACGCGTGCCGCCCGGTCGATGGTCGCCTGGGCCTTCTCCACCTGACCGAGGTCCGCCTGCCACTGCCCGAGGTTCAGGAGGCAGTGGCCGATCCACAGCGGGGCCCGGGCCTTCTCCGCGGACTCGAGGGCCCGCGCGATGTCCCGCAGCGCGTCGTCGGTACGGCCCGCCCAGCTCTCGAACACAGCCGTGTTCATCAGCACCCGCGCGCGGGCGCTGGGGATGTCGACCGACTCGAAGAGGACCGCGGCCTTCCCGTACAGGGAGAGCGCCGCGTCGAGGGCTTCGGGGCCGCGAGAGCCGAGCGTGTTCGCGACGTCCACGAGCGCGTGACCGCGTTCGAGGGCGTCGCCCTCCTTCTCTGCGATCTCCAGGGCGCGGCGCTGATGGGACTCGGCGCGCGGAAGGTCCGCGAGCCGCCAGTAGGACGTGCCGAGGGTCCGGTGCACGGACAGGAGGTCCCGAGTGGTGCCGCCCTTCTCGAGCAGCTCGGAAGCCTCGGTGGCGAGCGGCACGGCCGACGCGAACTCGCTCCGCTCGACGAACACCACCGCGAGCGCGAGGAGCGCCCGGCCGAGCTCCAGCTCGAACCGCGGCTCCTTCCGGCCCAGGGTGACCGCCTCCTCCAACACCTCGCTCGCTTTCGGAAGGTTCTGGATCTCGTTGAGCAGTCGTCCCTCTTCTGTCAGGATCCGGAGCTCGCGGCGTCGGTCCCGGTCCGGGCGTCGGCGCTCGGCGGCAAGAGCCCGCTCGACGTGCTCGAGCGCCGTATCGAACGCGAAGGCGCGGCCGGCGGCCTGGGCCGCCCGCAGGTTGTACTCTACCGCGTTCGCGTCCTCCCGGCCGAGGTAGAAATGTCGCGCGAGCTCGAAGTCGCTCGCGCCGCCCATTGTCGCGAGCGCGGTGCCGATCTTACGGTGGAGGATCCGTCGACGCGTCTCGGTCAGTTCCGCGTAGACGCTCGCCCGCAGCTCCTCGGAGAGGAACTCGTAGACCTCGCCCCCTCGCTCCCGGACGACGCCGCCCGGACCAGCCGGTCGACCGCCTCCGTGACCCGCTCCTCGTCGGCCCCGGTGACGGCCGCGACCACCGAGAAGCCGAACTCCCGGCCGAGAACGGCCGCGTACGTGAGGACCCGTCGGGCGGTGCCGTCCAGCGTTCGGGTCCTCGCGAGCAGGGTCTCCACCAGCCCGAGGTTGGTGGAGGGACCGACCCGCGGCCCGGAGGTTGACCCCGTCTCCGCGCGCACCAGGAGCTCGGCGAAGAGCGGATTGCCGTCGGTCTCCGCGTGCCATCGGAGCACGTCCTCGGGAGGGGGTGCGACCCCTCGGAGGATCCAGGTCACGAACTCGGTAAGCTCGGGAACCGAGAGCGGGCGGATCTCGACCGCCCGGAACAGCGGCCCGGCCCCGGTCGGCGAGAGGAGGCGTTGGGCCCGCGACGACCCGTCGGAGAGCGGTCCGATGGTCCCCAGGATCGCGATGCGAGCGGTCCCGATCGACTCCGCCAACCGGACCAGGAAATCGAGCGAGGAGCGGTCCGCGAAGTGGAGGTCGTCCACGGCGATGAGGAGCGGCCGGTCGCTCGCGAGCTTGAGGAAGTACTCCACGAGCCGGTCGTAGAACTGGTCCCGGACGGTGGCCAGGCCCTCGACGCGAGAGGTACCGACCGGGAGGAGCAACCGTTCGAGTTCGTCGATGGGCGGGGTGGGCGTGCGGGTTCCCGACGGGAACGGGAACTCTCCCACGCCGAGGCCGGCCGTCGACGCCTCATGCCGCGGGTCCTGTGGGCCCGCAAGCTCCCGGACGAGCGAGAACGGTGCCGGGCAGCTCGTCGTTCAGCGCCCGGCCGACCGCGAGCCGGAACCCCAGCGCCAGCGCGTGGCGGCGTGCGATGTGGAGGAGCGGCGTCTTGCCGATGCCGCCGACCCCTGACAGAAGGAGGCAGCCCCCATGCCCCGAGCGCGCCGCCTCCAGCAGCCGATCGACCTCGTCGACGATCTCGGTGCGACCGAAGAGCGGCTCTCGATCCGTGTCGGTCGTCGGTCCCGGGTCCACCCTAGGAACCTCCCCGATGTACGCTCACGCCTTGCGGCCCTCCGTCGAATTTCCCGCGGCGACCTCGGCCCGGTCGGCGTCGGACACGGAGTCGGGTCCTTCGATCTGGCGCCGAAGCTCGACATAGGCGCCGGAGAGACGGGGGACCAGCTCGACCAAGTTGAGCTCGGTCGCCGCCCGGAGCGCGGTCCGAGCTCCCTCGAAGTCCCGGGTCTTGAACCGGAGCCGGGCAAGGTCGAACTGCGCCTCCGCCTCGTCGGAGACGACCCGGTTGCGCCGTGCCATGTCGACCGCGGTCGAGTAAGCCCGGTCTGCATCGTCCCACTGCCCCCGTCGCTCGGCGATGCGTCCGCGATGCAGGGCTACCTGTCCGGAGCCGAGCGTATCGTCCAGCCGCTCGAGGAGCCGCCCCGCCTGCTCGTTGTCCCGGTCCGCGTCCTCGAGCTGGCCCAGCATGATCCTCATCTCCACCCCAGAGAGGAGCGTACGCGCCGAGTACCGGGCGTCGTGGGCCCGCTCCGCCGCATCCCGGGCCTGGGCGAGGTACTCGAGCCCGTCCTCCGGGCGGACCTCTCCGACCGCTACTCCGAGGTTGTGCAGCGCCCGGGCAAGCTCGGCCCAGTCCCGCGACTGCGCGGAGCCGGTCGACCGCTCGCTCGTACCGACTCGATCCCCACGGACTGCACCTCGGGCCCGAGAAGCGCGAAGGCGTTGCCGATGTCGATCGATAGGCGGCCAAGGAAGCGCGGGTCGGTGCCGGCGGGCAGGGTCTCGAGCGCGTGCATGCTCTCGTCGAGCGCCTCGCGGTAGGCCCCCCGCAGGAACGCAAGGCGGCCGAGGAGGCGGTGGGCCTGCGCGACGCCGAGCGGGTCGCCGGTCAGCTCGAAGAGCTGGATCGCCTGCAGAGCCCCCTCCTTCGCCGCTTCGCTATCGAGATTCTCCCGCGCCACCTCCGCCCGGGCGAGGAGCAGCCGGGCCCGTACACGGGGCTGGTCGTGCTCGACGTGCGCCAGGGCCTCCTGGTAGTGGCGGTCCGCCGCCGGATAGTTGGCGGTCGCGGAATAGAGGTCGCCCAGCTCCTCCGCGAGGCTCGCTCGCTCGGGCTCTCGCTCCCCGCCGGGGGTTGCGAGGTCGACCAGCGCTCGTTCGAGGTGGTGGATCGCGACCGCCGGCTCGCCCGCGTCGGTCGCCGACCGGGCGGCGCGCCGATTGTAGTCGTAGGACTTCTCCGGTACCTTGCCGAGGAAGAAGTGCCGCCCCAGCTCGGCCAGGACCTCGGGGGTCGGGTTCGGGTGCATCCGCTCCAGCACCTCCGCCACCCTACGGTGGAGGACCCGGAGGCGGCTCTCCGTCAACGAGCGGTAGACGTTCGCACGGAACTCCTCCTCCACGAACCCGAACCGCCCGCCGCCGGGGCGTTCCCAGAGGATCTTGCTCCGGACGAGGCGTTCGAGCTGCTCGACGAGCTCCTCCTCGTCGACCCGCATCGCGGCGACCAGCATGTCGAAGTCGAACTCCGAGCCGATCGCGCTCGCGTAGGCGAGGATCCGGTGCTGGTCGGGGGTGAGAGAGTCCAGCGCCGGGATACCGCCGCGGCCGGACGGGGCCCCCGCGCTCTCGAGCCCGGCCATCGACCACCTACCTAGCGCCGGCCGAGGGTTAAACTGATGGGGCGAAGCGCGTCCGCGGACCGGCCGGGGTCACTCGGGCTCCGAAACCCTTATTTGAGAGGCCCCGGCTCGGCGGCCGATGCAGCCCGCCGGGAGGCCCGCGGAGGAGCCCGAGCCCGTCCGGATACGGGACATGTCGCTCCCACGGCGGGTCTCTTTCTGGGCGTTCGCGTTCCTGGTCGTGCTCGCCGTGCTGTTCTACGCCTGGTGGGGGTTCTCGTTCGGCGTCTGGATCGACAACGGCGTCTACGCCGTCGTGATCACTCTGCTGCTGTTCGGTCTCGCCGGGATGTGGCTCATGATGCCCAACCCCCCGGCCCCGACGCCACCGGCGCGCTGAGGCGGCGCCCCGGACGCCCTAGATCGGTTGGGCTGCCAGCGCCCAGCGGACGTTTTCGGTCTTGCCGCAGACGAGGCAACGCCCGGGCGACCCCTTTACCGAGGGCAGCCCCTCCTCGGGGACCCCCAGCAGGGCGCCGTCGATCGCGGCCTCGATCGCGTGCCCGCACTCCTCCGAGCCGCACCATCCTAGGATCCGGACCTGCGCCGAGCCCTTGAGCTGGCTCAGCTCGGTGGCGACGAGGAAGGAGGCACGGAACCGCTCCTCGGCTCGGCGAAGGAGCTCGTGGTCGAACGCACGAAGCCGGTCCGACACTTCGGGCTCGAGATGCTCGAAGTCGACCGAGGTCTTCGTCCCGAGCCGGTCGACCGCGGTCGCCCGACGCGCCTCGACCTCTCGCGGACCGACCTCAAGGCGGAGCGGGACGCCCTTCAGTTCCCAGCGGTAGTACTTGGCGCCGGGGCGTTCTTCGCCGCGGTCGAGGAAGACCCGCACGCCGGCCCGCGAGAGGCGGGCCACGAGCTCGTCCGTCGCCGCATCCAGCGCGGCGCGGTCCGCGGGCTTCGGGATGGGGACGATGACCACCTGGTACGGCGCGATCTGGCTCGGGAAGATCGCGCCGCGCTCGTCGCCGTGGACCGCGACGATCGCGCCCAGCAGCCGCTCCGAGAGCCCGAATGTCGTCTGGTGGACGTGGGACCGAGAACCGTCCGACGCCTCGTAGCGGATCTCGTACGGGATCGAGAAGTTGTCGCGGTAGTGGTGCACGCTCCCGATCTGGAGCGTGCGGGCCTGCCCGATCGGGATGTCGAGGGCGATCGAGAAGTACGCTCCCGCGAACTTGTCCCATTCGGGTCGGCGGACCGGCACGTAGGGCAGGCAGAACGCCTCGGCCATGCGTCGGAAGGCGGCGAGGTTCGAGCGGACCCGTTCGGAGGCGTGCGCCTCGTCGACCTGGCAGGTGTGCTCCTCGAAGAAATGGATCTCGCGGACCCGGAGGAACGGGCGGGTCGTCTTGGTCTCGTAACGGAACGTGTTCACGATCTGGTAGACGTTGAGCGGGAGGTCCTTGTGGGAGCGGACCCAGAGCGCGAAGATCGGGTACATCGCGGTCTCGCTGGTAGGGCGGAGGACGAGAGGGATGTCGAGCTCCGCGAGCCCGCCCTTCGTGACCCAGTAGACCTGCGCGTCGAATCCCTTGATGTGCTCCTTCTCCTTCGCGAACTCGGTCGCGGGGATCAGCGCGGGAAACTCCACCGCTTCGGAGCCGGTCGCCTCGATCTCCCGGATCAGGATCTCGTCGAGGTTCCGCCGGGCCCGGAAGCCGTAGCGGGTCCAGACGTTCATTCCCTTGATGCCGTAGCGCTTGTCGGAGAGGTCCGCGGCCTCGACGACCGCGAGATACCAGTCGATGAGCGCCGCCTGCTTGTCGGGAAGGTCGGCCATGGGAGGAGAGCGAAGGGGGGTGCGAGAGGTATAAGAGTATAGGACGGGCGGAGCGCCCACCCGGCGGAAGCGGGTCGGCGGCCGAGGATTCCTCGCCGGATCACCGCGTCTCGACCTAAGGTGTTAAGCTCTTGACCGGCGCGTGATCGCCGGGCCATGCGCCTCGTCGTCTGCATCGATCGGGACGACGATCTCGGCCGCAAGGCCGGGGTCCAAGGACCCATCGTCGGCCGTGAGGCCGCGCTGGACGCGGCCGTACGGTTGGGCACTGCCGACCCCGAGGACGCGGACACCAACGCCGTGTTCGCGGCGATCAGCCTGCTGGACGAGCTCCGGACGTCGGGCGAGGAGTGCGAGGTCTGCGTCCTCACGGGGGCCGCGAAGGTGGGGATCGTCTCCGACCGGCGGGTGGCCGAGCAGTTCGACCGGGTGCTCGCACAGGTCCACGCCTACGTCGGTCTACCTGGTCAGCGACGGGGCGGAGGACGAGTACCTCTACCCGATCGTCGCATCGCGGGTCCGCATCGACGGGGTCCGCCGGGTCCTCATCCGCCAGAGCGCAACCCTCGAGTCGACCTACTACACGGTCGTCCGCGCGTTGAAGGACCCAAAGCTTCGCGCGAAGACGATCCTCCCGGTGGCGTTCGTCCTCCTGATCCTGGGATTCGCCGCCGCGAGCGGCGTGCTGCTCTGGGGCGTGATCGGGCTCGCGATCCTGCTCGGCGTCTACCTCATCTTCTGGACGTTCGACATCGACGAGGCGATCATCGATGGAGTGCGGAGCGCCTCGTCCGATATCCGGCAGGGCTCGGTCGCCTTCGGGTTCGGGCTGTTCACCTTCGCACTGGTCGGGGTCGGGTTCCTGGAGGGGTACAACCACTACTCGAGCGGCGGGGGCTTCTCTCCCGTCGAGCGCGTGCTCGTGTTCCTCCAGGCCGCGCTCGTCTGGTGGGTGGCGGGGGCGCTCGTCTGGGAGACCGGACGCGCGATCCGGCGCATGATCGCCTCCGGGCGATTCCCCCGGTCGTTCGTGGTCGCGACCACCTCGGTCCTCGGGATCGGGCTCGTGAGCTACGGGATCGTCTTCCTGGTCCGGTACCTTGAGGGGATCACGACCGGCAGCGACATCCCGTTCCTTGGCGGCCTCATCATCGTGGGCCTCGGTCTCGTGATCGGCGCCGGAGTGATCCAGCAACACTTCCGGGCGGCGGCGCGCGCCGCCGCGCTGACGCCGCCTACTTCGGGCTGACGGACCCTTTGCCCAGCGGGACGGTCCGCGAGACCACGATCAGGTCCTCGCGGGAGACGACCAGGCCGCACCGCTCGGAGAGCGTTCGGCGGACGGCGTCGAGCCCCGGCGTCTCGGCCGCGGCCCGGGCCGCGAGGGAGCGCAGGTCCTCCCAGTAGTTCCAGGGGAACACGATCCACGCCCACGAGTCCCGGGGGATCTCCTCGGCGTAGTAGGTCGGGACGAACTTCGAGTGGCCGATGTGCAGGAGGGTCGCCGTCTCGACGCGGCTCGCCCGGGCGGCGATCACGTGCTGCCTCGCCAGCTTCAGGCTCTCGCCGGTGTCGGTGATGTCGTCCACGATCAGGACGTTCTGGTCGTCGACCGGTCCGGAGATCCCCTCGGTGAGAGAGGCCTCCCCGTCCTGGGTCGCCGTCACTCCCCAGTGCTGGGCGCGCAGCGAGACGAGGCGCCGCACGCCGAGGAGGTCGGCCAGGATCCGGGCCGGGACCCAGCCGCCTCGCGTCAACCCGACGATCGTTTCAGGGACGGCATCGGCCGCAAGGACCTTCCCGGCTACGCCGGAGGCCCAGCGGTCGATGTCGTCCCATCCGGGTCGCCGGCATCGGGGCAGATCGGCCATCGCCCGATGCCGGCCGTCGGCCTACGGGTAGAATCCGCGGATCTTGATCGCGTCAGCGACCCGCTGGATCGCGAGGATGTAGGCGGCCGTACGGTTGTGGACCTTGTGGTCCACCGCGGCCTTGTGGACGTCGGCGTAGGAGCGGACCATGATCCGCTCGAGGCGCTCGTTGACCTCGTTCAGGGGCCAGAAGAACCCCTGGATGTCCTGGGCCCACTCGAAGTAGCTGACGGTCACGCCGCCGGCGTTCGCGAGGATGTCGGGCAGGACGGTGATCTTCTTCTGGTAGAGGATCGTGTCCGCCTCGGGGAGCGTCGGGCCGTTCGCGGCCTCGGCGACGATCTTCGCCCCGATCTTGTCCGCGTTCTTCTTCGTGATCTGGTTCTCGAGCGCGGCCGGGACGAGGATGTCGACCTTCGCCTCCAGGACCTCCTCGTTCGAGAGGGCCTTCGTGCCGGGGAAGCCGACGACCGATCCGGTCTTCTTCTTGTATTCCTCGATCGCGTGGGGGTTCATTCCCTCGGCCTTGTAGATGCCGCCCTTCGAGTCGGAGACGGCGACGATCGTGGCGCCCTGCTCGTCGTGGAGGAGGTTCGCGGCCACGCTCCCTGCGTTACCGAATCCCTGGACCGCCACGGTCCCGCCCTTGACGCGGACCCCGGCGTCCTTCGCGGCCTCGCGAATGACGATCGCGCAGCCACGGCCCGTCGCCTCGCCCCGTCCCTCGCTGCCTCCGAGGCTGATCGGCTTGCCCGTGACGACGCCGGGCACGGAGTAGCCCTTCTGCATCGAGTACGAGTCCATGATCCACGCCATCGTCTGGCTGTCGGTGTAGACGTCCGGCGCGGGGATATCCATCTCCGGCCCGATGATCGGAGCGATCTCCGTCGCGTACCGGCGGGTGAGCCGCTCGAGCTCTCCCTTCGACATCGACTTCGGGTCGCAGATGACGCCGCCCTTCGCTCCCCCGTAGGGGATGTTGACGACGGCGCACTTCCAGGTCATCCACGCGGCGAGCGCACGGACCTCGTCCAGCGTCACTTGTGGGTGGTAGCGGATACCGCCCTTGCACGGGCCGCGCGCCATGTTGTACTGCACACGGTACCCCGTGAAGACGCGGAACGAACCATCGTCCAATCGGACGGGGAAGTTCACGGTCAGCTCCCGCTTCGGGTGCTTTAGAACATCGCGGATCCCGGCCTCGAGGTGGATGAGGTCAGCGACGATGTCGACTTGCTGCTTCGCGGTCTCAAATGGGTTGATCACAGGATCGTTGGACGGCATAACTTACCTCAGTGTTCCCGAACCCGTCGCCCCCTACTTGAGCGTGGCGAACTCCTTGTGACGCCGACGCACGGAGACGAGAATCACTCTCCGAGGGCGCCTACGCGGCTCCTGGAAGGTCGAACGGCCGCCATCCGGCCGGCGGCATCGGCAGGGTTTCGCGGGGTGTTCGCAGGAGCGCGCCCGCTCCGCGCTCGACCCGGCCCACGACGGTCAGGCGCCCGCGCACGGCACGGACCGCTCGCATGGCCCGGGCGATGCGGTCGGGCGGCACCGCCGCGAGTAACTCGTAATCTCCCCCGTAGAAGGCGAGCCGACGTCGCGCCCGGTCCGTCGCGGCAACCCGACGAACGCCGGGAGCGAGGGGGAGCCACCGCTCCTCAACGACCAGGCGAACACGGCTCGCTGCGGCGAGGAGCCGGCTCGCGTCCGCGATCCCGTCGGAGGTGTCGAGCATCGCGTGCGCGTGGCGCGCGAGCGCTAGGCCCTCCCGGACCCGCGGGTTCACCGCCAGCATCTCCGCGAGCGCCCCTCGTCGAGGGCCGTGGTGCAGTCGATGGAACGCAAGTCCTCCACGGCCCACCGTCCCTGTGGTCACGAGTACGTCGCCGGGCCGGGCTCCTGACCGCGGCGCGAGCTCGCCAGGGCGGGCCCATCCGATCACGGTCGAGACGAGCGTTCGGGTCGGCCCCGGCTTCGTGTCGCCGCCGACCAGGTGGACCCCGAACCGGGCGGCTTCCCGTTCCGCGCCGCGCGCTACCTGGCGGGCCCAGCGCTCCGACGAGCCGGGCGGAAGGATCATCGCGAGGAGCACTCCCGCCGGCCGCGCGCCTTTCGCGGCGACATCGGAGAGGCTGACAGCCGTTGCCGCGCGGCCCACCAGCTCGGGCCGGGAGCCAGGGAGGAAGTGGGAGCCCTCGACCAGCGCGTCCGTGGAGACGACAGCGACCGCGCCCCGAGGCGGGCGGAGGGCCGCCGCGTCATCTCCCAGCTCGAGGAGCCCCGTGTGGCCCGCGGGAAGGTTCTCTGCCAGCCAGCGGTGGAACGCCCGTTCCCGGATCGTCCCATCGCCGGAAGGGCGGGCGGGACGCCTCACTTGTACGCCAGGAACTCCCTGCCGAGGAGCTCGCGGCCGAGGATGATCCGCATGATGTTCAACCCACCCTCGGCCCCGACCAGGTAGCTCATGATGCCGCGGAGGCCGAGTTCGAGGCCGGCCTCCTTCGTGTAGCCGGCGGCTCCGAACCACATCATCACGCGCTTGATGCACTCGAACGCGATCGGCGGGGCGGTCAGTTTCACCGAGGCGACGGCCCGCTCGACCTCGGAGCGGTGGGACGCGTCGCCCTTCAGCGTGTACGTGTCGAGGAGCCAGGCCGCGCGGCGGCACTGCCACTTGACCGCCTCGACCTGCGTCCAGAGGTCGACCAGCTCGAACTGGATTCCCTCGAACTTCCCGAGGGGCTGGCCGAACGCCCGTCGCTCGCGGATGTACGCCATCCCGGTCTCGAGCGCCCGTTCCGCGGCCCCGATGCACGCCGCGCTCACGAACGTCCGCGCGACCGTGAAGCCTTCGAGCGCGAGCTCGAACCCCTTCCCTTCGGTCCCGATCAGGTACCGGGCCGGGACCCGGACGTCGGCGTACGTGAGCCCGCCGGTAGAGATCCCCATCCGTCCCATGTTGTGGAAACGTTGCGTCGAGATGCCGGCCGTCCGGGTCGGCACATACAGGAAGTTGAACCCGCCATTGGTCGCCTTCGTCAGCGTGAGGTGGCCTCCCCCGAGCGTCTTCGCCTCCTCGACGCCCGAGACGAACGATTTCTCCCCGTGAACGACGAACTCGGCGCCGTCGTGCCGGGACGTGGTGTGCATCGAAGCGAGGTCGCTCCCGCCCGTGGGTTCGGTGGTCGCGATGCCCAGGAACGCCTTCCCCGCGCAGACGGGCGGGAGGATCTCGCGCTTCGTCTCTTCCGTGCCGTGGCGTGACAGCAGCCACCCCCAGCCGGCTTCGAGCAGGAAGAAGACGGCCGTCGCCATCGAGAGGTCGCCGCGCCCGATCTCTTCCGCGGCGATCTCCGTGAGGACCGCGGACGCCCCCATTCCTCCGTACGCCTCGGGCACGGGCATCGCGAGGAGGCCAAGCTCGGCCATCGCCGAGAGGACCTCCGCAGGGATCCGGCCCTCGGTGTCGATCGTCCGCTCGTGCGTCCGAAGGACACGGTCTCCGAACCGGCGCGCCGCCTCCTGGAACGCGCGCTCCTCGTCGCTCAGCTCAAAGTCCATAGAATCCACGCGGGACGGCGGCGCGAAGATTTAGCCCTGCCCGCCCGGGCGCCCGCCGAGGAACTCCTTTATCCCGGGGCCCGCTCCTCGACGCCGAAGCTCCGATGGCGAAGGTCCGGGTGGCGATCAACGGCTACGGTACGATCGGAAAGCGGGTCGCGGACGCGGTGACCAAGCAGCCGGACATGGTCCTCGCGGGCATCTCGAAGACACGCCCCAGCTTCGAGGCCCGACGGGCGGCCGAGAAGGGATACCCGCTCTACGTCGCAGGCGCGGGACGCGCGGCCGACTTCGAGACGGTCGGCCTGAAGGTCGCGGGTTCGCTCGCGGACCTCCTCGCGAAGGCGGATGTCGTGGTGGACGCAACCCCCGACAAGGTCGGGCGCGAGAACCGCGCGACGTACCTCGACCGGGGGTTGCGGGCGGTGTTCCAGGGAGGCGAGCCGGCGGACGTCGCCGAGGCGTCCTTCAATGCCCTCGGGAACTACGGGGCCTGCCGCGGGAAGAAGACCCTGCGCGTCGTGTCCTGCAACACGACCGGGATCGCCCGTGCGGTCTCGGTGCTCGAGCCCCGCTGGGGCGTCGAGCACTGGGAGGTCACCCTCGTCCGGCGCGCGGCGGACCCGGCGGAGTCGAAGAAAGGTCCGGTGAACGGGATCCTGCCTACGCTCCATCTCCCCTCGCACCACGGCCCCGACGTGCGGACGATCTTCCCCGACCTTCCGATAGCGACCACGGCCCTGGTCGTCCCTACGACGCTCATGCACGTGCACGTCAACCACGTGCGTCTGCGGAACCCTCCGCACGACGTCTCCGAGGTCGTCGCGGCATTCCGGGCGACGCCCCGCTTCCACCTCTTCGCTCCGTGGGAGCACGTGGACGGAACCCCGCAGGTGATGGAGTATGCTCGCGACCGGGGGATCGGCTTCAACGACATGATGGAGAACGTGATCTGGGAGGAGGGGGTCCGCCTCGACAAGAAGGACCTCTACTTCTTCCAGGCGATCCACCAGGAATCGATCGTCGTCCCGGAGAACATCGACGCGATCCGGGCGATGCTGGGGCTTGCTCCCGACGGCCCGAGCTCGATCGCCATGACCGACCGCGCCCTGGGCCTCGCCACGAAGGGCTGAGCGAAGGCCTGGGGCCCCCGACCGGGATTCGCATCCCTCCGGCACCGGTCGGCAGGGTGTTTCACGACCTCCCTCACACGCGTTAAGACCCGGACCGGGTGGGTCCCGCCGAGGCTAGCATGAGCGGCGAAGTAGCACACTTTGAGATCCCCGCGGACAACACCGAGAGAGCGCGCAAGTTCTACTCGACGACCTTCGGCTGGACGTTGACGCAGGTCCCCGGAATGGACTACACGATGGTGGGCACCGGTCCGGCGGACGCGGACGGCATGCCCAAGGAACCGGGGGTCATCTTCGGCGGGATCGCCAAGCGCGGAGGGCCGATCGAGCATCCGGTGATTACGATCCTGGTCGATGAGATCGCCACCGCGGAGAAGGCGGTTGAGAAGAACGGCGGGAAGATCGTCCAACGCAAGCAGCCGATCGGTGACGGCACCATGGGGTGGACCGGCTACTTCAAGGACAGCGAAGGGAACGTGGTCGGCCTCTACCAGTCGCCGAAGAAGTGACCACGGCCCGTCGGTCCGAGCCGGGCGGATCCGGCCGTTGACCCGGCGCACGGCCCTGGCCGTGCGTCCGGGTCGTTACCGTTTCTCCGCCGGTCCGCCTCGGCCCGAAAGGAGCCGCTCCGGCCATCGGCGGCCTTTCGCCGCACCCCAATCATCTTATAGCGCGCCTTTCTCGCGCGCGCCGCATGTACTACCTTGACCACCGTCGCGACGTGGTCCGTATCCCTCCGGCCCGCCTCGGGCCCGAGCTTGCGGGCGTGATCTCGGAGCTCGCCCAGCAGCAGTTCGAGGGCAAGTTGGTCGACGGTCAGAGCCTCGCGGTCACGATCCGTGACGTGAAGCCGATCGGTGAGGGGCATATCATCCACGGGGACGGCGGCGTGTACCAGCAGGTCGAGTACGAGGCGCTCCTGTTCCGTCCCGAGATCCAGGAGGTCGTGGAGGGGGCCGTCGTCGAGATCCGCAAGTTCGGGGCGTTCGTCCGGTTCGGCCCGTTGGACGGGCTGCTCCACGTTTCTCAGATCATGGACGACCGTGTGAACATCGACGAGCACAATCAGCGGCTCGTCGGCGTCGAATCCAAGCGGGACCTGAAGGTCGGCTACAAGGTGCGGGCGCGGGTCGTTTCGCTCTCCCTCTCCGAGATATCGCCCCGCGACAGCCGCATCGGACTGACGATGCGCCAGCCGGCCCTCGGCCGGTTCGAGTGGATCGCCGAGGCCCATCGCAAGGCGGACGAGCGTGGGGGCAAGAAGGCGCCCTCGGGCGCCGGCGCGAAGAAACCCGCCACGCCTGCTCCTGCAAAGCCGGCGGCCAAGGCGGTAGCCAAGGGAGCCGCCGAGGCGGCGAAGGCCCCATGATCAATCTCAAGGCCTGCAAGAGCTGCCGCACCATCACCGACCAGCTGAAGTGCCCGAAGTGCGGCGGAGAGGTCTCCCGCGAGTGGCAGGGGTATCTCGTCGTGATCGACCCGGACAAGTCGGAGATCGCGCGCAAGATGGGGATCCATGCCGCGGGCCGGTACGCGCTCCGCGTCAAGTGACGAGCGCGCTTGGGGCGTTCCCGAGTCGCTTCGTCCGGTCCTCGCCGAGAGATACGGTCCGGTATACTCCGGGGACGACGCCGACCGGAGGATCCGCGCGCTAGGGACGTTCGGCGCGTGCGGCGACCAGGTGGTCGGGCGGGCGATCGACCTCGGCCACCTTCCTCTCGTCGGGATCGTGGACTACAAGACCCGCCGGAGCGAACCCATCCCCGCGGGTCGGTTCCGCGCGCTCGGCGAGCGCCGTACGATACGCGTGAAGAACCCCGCGGGCGTGCTGACCCAGCGGCTCCGCTCGGCGGTGCGCACTCTCGTGAACGAGGGCGGCGGGCTCATTGAGGTCGACGGCGAAGAGGACCTCGGGTCGCTCGCGCTCGTCGAATCGCTTCCCGCCGGGGCCACGGTTATATACGGCATCCCGGGTGAGGGGGTCTCCTTCGTCCGCGTCGACGCGATCTCGAAGGAACACGTACGGCAACTCGTCGCCCTGATGGAGCTGAGGAGAGTCGACCTTGGAGATTAAGATCCTCGAGGAGCGCGCGAACCCGCTCCTGAAGCGGCACGAGTATCGGTTCGAGGTCGCTCACGCCACCGCCGCGACCCCGCCCCGGGACGAGGTCCGCACCGAGCTTGCGAAGCTGGTCAAGGCTCCCAAGGACCGGGTCATCATCGAGCGGATGAACGCCCGTTTCGGCACTGCGATCACGCGGGGCGACGCGAACGTCTACGATTCCGCCGAGTCGGCGAAGGTGATAACGCGCGATCACATTCTCGTTCGCAACGGGTTGAAGGAGAAGGAGGCGAAGGGACCGGCCGCGCCAGCCGCCGCCGAGGCTCCCGCCGAGGCCCCCAAGGCTGAGCCGAAGGCTGAGCCGAAGGCTGAGCCGCAGGCCGAGCCCAAGGCTGATCACAAGCCCGAGCACAAACCTGAGCACAAGGCCGAGCACAAGGCCGAGCCGAAGGCTGAGCCGCAGGCCGAGCCCAAGGCTGATCACAAGCCCGAGCACAAGCCTGAGCACAAGGTCGAGCACAAGGCCGAGCCGAAGGCTGAGCCGCAGGCCGAGCCCAAGGCTGACCACAAGCCCGAGCACAAGCCTGAGCACAAGGTCGAGCACAAGGCCGAGCCGAAGGCAGAGGCCGCGCCTGCAGAGAAGGAGTGATGCCCGATGGCTAAGGCGCGGGTCGGGCTCTACGAAACCAAGGGCGATACCCTGGTCCGGACCCACAAGTCGTGCCCCAAGTGCGGCCCCGGGACGTTCCTCGCCGAGCACGAGGGCCGCCGGTCGTGCGGTCGTTGCGGATACTCCGAGTCCACCGTCGCTCTCGCGCCCAAGGGAAAGGCCGCGAAGGCCTAGACCCCCCTCTGTTTTCTTCCGCCGCGCGCTCCGGTACGGCGCCGATGCCGTACGCGGAGGACAGGATTGCTCGCCTGTACCTACGACCGCGGGTGCGGTTCGTGCAGTTTCTTCGCTCGCGCGGCCGAGGGCACGAGCCACCAGCGTCTGGTCGCGGTCCCGTTGGATGCCCCGGACGCCGAGCGCGACTTGGGAGATCTTGCCGACGGGGTCCGGTACGGGGCGGCGCATCTCGTGACCCGGGCCGGGCGCGAGACCGGTTCCGACATCGTGACCCCGCTCGCCCGCCTCGTCCTCGGGGAAAACGTCGCGCGTGTCTGCGGCCGAATCCCGTTCTTGGACCGGTCCCTCCGGCGGGTCTACGTCCGGTTCTGGAACTACCGTCGCACCCACGGTTGTGCGGCGGCAACGTTTAGCTGAGCGAGTACTCCGCCCTCGGACCGGGCCCGTAGTATAGCTTGGACATCACAGAGGCCTCCGGAGCCTCGAACCCGGGTTCGAATCCCGGCGGGCCCGTCAGATCCACTCGCGTCGCCGTTCGACCGTGCGACCCGAGCGGGGCCGTCGTAGCGATCATTTCGGCGGCCCGCGGGACCGTCCGGATTCGTCGCGGGCACCCCCCCGCAGGGGGAACGGGTCGCCGATAACGTTCAAGTAAGCGCGCCTGACTCGGGAAGTCGACGATGCCGGCACAGAAGGACCCCCTGCCGGACATCGAGGCCTCGCTCTCCGAGGAGGAACCGGTCCAGCTCGCCGACCGGATCGAGGAGGAGCTTGTCCTGCTCGCGCGCAACGTCGATATCCTCGAGCGGCTCTCGCAGAGCCCGCCCATCGGGATCATCCGATTGAGCGAGGCGCTGCGGCTTCCGATCCACAAGACCCGGTACTCCCTGCACCTCCTCGAACGGGAAGGGGTCATCCAGCCCTCCGCCGACGGCGCGGTCGTCACCGACCGGGCGCGCGAGTTCTGGGCGACGCTGAACCGCTCCCTCGAGAGCATGACCACGGTCATCCAGCGTCTGAAGGCGCGGGCCGCGGAGCACGAGGAACGTCAGCCTCCGGCCCGGAAAGGCTATTAGAGCGATGCCAGCTCGGCGAGCTCGGTGCCGCCGTAGCTCAGCGGCAGAGCGTCCGGCTGTTAACCGGACGGTCAGCGGTTCGAAAGGTTCGCGGTCAACCTCCGCGGGCCCCAAGCTCCGCTCGGCGGCGCCTCGGCGGAGTTCCCGATGGGCCCGTAGCTTAGTCCGGCTCAGAGCGACCGGCTCATAACCGGTCGGTCGACGGTTCAAATCCGTCCGGGCCCATTTCGCCGGTCCAAACTGCTGTCCGCTCGCGCGTAGGGCAGGGCAGTTCCGGGAGCGGTTCGGATCGACGGATGCGCCCCGGGCGCCCTTCCCCCTGTAGGACCGGTGTTAAGTCCGCTGCCTTTCTGAGCGCCGAGGATGACCAACGAGTCGGTGGTCCCTCTGGTCGAGAGGGCTCCCATCCTCACGGGAACGACCATTCGACGGACGATCACCATCGGCTGGCGGTACCTCGCCATCGGGACGGCCATGTCGCTCCTCCTCGCTCTAATCCTCCTCGCGGGGGCCCGCAGCGGCTCCGCATTCGCGAAGACGTTCCCCCTGGAGGTGCCGCTCTTCGCGGTCCTCGGCTCCATGGGCGGGTTGATGACGTTCACGAGCGACCGGACGAAGGGGGTTTTCGAGTACCTGATCGCGTACGGCATCCGCCCCCGGACCCTGTTCATCGACGGGCTAGTCTCGACGAGCGCGATGGCCGCGATCATCCTCGGGCTCTCGCTCATCGTCGGCCTAGGAGCGGCGAACGCCTACGGGGTGGCGGTGACCGGCGACCTGGTCAAGTCGGTGGCCCTCTACACGATACCGATGAGCTTCGCGGGCGCGTTGTTCACGGCCGCGGTGGGAATGATCTGGGCCTCGATCTCCACTCCCCGCACCGGGATCAACAGCCCGATTGGCATCGCACCCATGGTAGGGATCGCTCCCACGGTTCTCGTCCTGGTCGTCGCAGACACCGTACCGGCTTCGGAGTTCTACTACGTCACCGTGGGAGCCGCCCTCACGATCATCGCCGTGGTCGTCGCTCTCCTGATGATGTCGGCGCGGCTCATGGGCCGAGAGCGGTTCCTCTCGCCGCTCTGATCGGGGGTTCTTCGATGTCAGGCGTACCGGTTCCCGCTCCCTTGGCCCAACGTTCCAACGGTCGCGGTCCCCACCGGATCGAGGTGCGCGGCGTCAGTTCCGGCTATCACGGGAAGCGGGTGCTGGAGGACCTGTCTTTCGTCATCGAGGAGCCGGCGATCTACGTTGTGCTCGGGCCGAACGGGGCCGGTAAGACCACTCTGTTCCGGACCCTCGCCGGGATCCTCGAACCCTATACCGGGACGGTGGAGATCGATGGGATCGACATCGCCCACCACGAGGCGCGGACCCGACTCCAGTACCTCTCCCACATCGACGGGATGCCCGACGGCCTTCGGGTCGAGGAGGCGTTGCGGTTCTACGCTACCGTGGAGGGAGTGACGCACCGGGACGTCGAGCGGGTCATTCGCCTGCTCGGGATCGAGGAGCTCCGGGGTCGCTTCTTCTCCGAGCTGAGCCAGGGTCAGAAGAAGCGGGTCTCCATCGGCCGGGTCTTTCTCCAGGAGCGGAGCATCTACCTCCTCGACGAACCGACCAGCAACCTCGACCCGAAGCTGGCCCGCGAGATCCGGGACCTGGTGCTCGCGCTCAGCCGGAACGACCTCGTGCTCTACTCTTCGCACAACCTGTTCGAAGCGAAGGAGATCGGAAAGTTCGTGCTGGCCCTCCGCGGGGGCCGCGTCGGCTACTTTGGCCTCCTGAGCGAGCTACGTCCGGCGAAGTATCTCATCGGGATCCGGGCGGAGGGCGCGGAGGGGGTTCTCTCGACCTCCTCCCGACGGGGCGACTACTATGTCCAGGAGCTCGCCGGACCCGAGGAGGTTCCCAAGCTCATCGCGGAGCTCGTGGCCAAGGGGCTCCAGATCCGCGAGGTCAAGGAGATGGAGAACCCCCTCGAGGACCTGTTCGCCTGACGGACCGGCCCGAGTCCCCCTGCGCGCCCGCGGAGGGTGGCCCGGACGGACCCGGCGCGAGTACTCGCCCTTCAGCCGTTCTCCCGCGCTGCGGTTGACCATCGGACCGGCAAGGAGCGTGGAGTTGCTCACGGAGGCCACGGCGCCGTCCGGAAGACGAAGCCAGCAGGTCACGAGGCCGAGCTGGACGACCTGGCCCGTCACGCCGCCGACCGTGATGGTGTCGTTCAGCCGTAGCATCCGATTCCGAAGGAGGATGAACCCGGAGATCACGTTCGCGAAGGTCGTCTGCAGCGCGAGCGTCGCCGCGAGGCCGACGACCGCCGAGACGGCCACGCCCGAGAGGAAGCTGATGGGACCGACGAACTCGACGAAGACCGTGAGACCGACCAGGACCGTGACGACCAGGAACAACACCCGGACCAGGCGCACCGAGGCGGGCGCCGCGCCCCTCTCGCGAACGCGGTGGCCGGCCCAACGAGAGAGCAGGTAGCCGACGACGGCGACCGCGCCGATGACGGCTCCGGCTTCCAGCTCGGAGAGGTGGGGGAGGGTCGTCATGCTTCGCGCGTCCAGGTGCGAACCTCGTCGGGAAGTATTTAGGGGACGCGGGCGGCTCGGCCCTGAGGAGCGCCGGTCCCCGCTTCCACGACGGGGGGCGGCTCAGCGGGGCCGCTTCCCGGAGCGCGAGTCGAGGCGAACGGCGGCGCGTACGAGGGCTCCGAACGCCCGAGAGTTCGCCTCGGCAACCGAGCGGAGCTTGACGTGGCGCAGGTTCTTTCCGGTCCCCTCGAGCAAGGGGTGATCCGGCGCCAGGGTCGATCCCCTCCAGAACTCGACCCCGACGTGGCGCTGGAACGCGTAGATCGCGATGACAAGGTCGGTCCCCGAGTACCATCGCTGGCCCCACTTCGTCACCACACCGAGTTCCGGGCCGACCCGGTGAACTACGTTCCGCGCCGCGCGTTCCACGGCCGCGAGCGATCCGTTCTCGCGGTCCGGCGGCATGCGGGGGTTCCTGCCGGGCGCGGGTGACTACCGCTCAACCGGGCAAAAGGCCGCGCCCAAAACGGGAGTGGAAGGGGTTGGACCGGGGCACGCGCGAGAGTCTAGCAGCACCCGCCGCCGCCACCGGAGCCGCAACCGCAACCACCGCCGCCACCGTGGCCGGCTTCCGCGCCGGGAGCCGCCATGGTGAGGCTGGGGGCGACGATCTTGAATCCGGAGGCTTCGAGGTCCTGGACGTAGTCGATCCGCGCGCCGTTCAGCAGTTCGGCGCTCGAGTCGTCGACGACGATCGAGAACCCATCGACCGGGATGACCTTGTCCCCGTTCCGGGGCTTGTCGAACGCCATCCCGAACGCCGGTCCTCCCCCGCCACCGCTGCCGCATCCGCACCCACCGCCCTCGCCACCGCCGGAACCGCAGCCACCCGAGCCGCAGCCCCCGCCGCCGGACGATTGGAGATAGACGCGCACGGCGGTCCCGGGCTTCTGACCCTTCATCAGGTCCCGAACCTGGTCCTGCGCTTCTTTCGTGACTTCAAGGTTGATTCTACTATCGCTCATTGCTGGGCCCTCCTTACGCGCCCGATTAAGACACCACGAGGGACCTATAAAGCTCCGGTTGCCGCGCGGTCAGGTCGTTAAGCCGAGAACGACTTCCCGCAGGAGCAGGTTTCCTTCGCGTTCGGGTTGTGGATCTTGAACCCGGACTGCTCGAGCCCGAGCAGGTAGTCGACCTTCAGGCCCTCGAGGAGAGGGGCGCTCGCCTTGTCGACCACGACCAGGAGGCCGGATTGGTCGTAGGCGACCTCGTCCCCAGACTGCCTCTGGTCGAACGTCATCCCGTACGTCAGCCCCGAGCATCCCCCGCCTTGGACGTAGAGGCGGAGCGCGGCGCCCGGCTTGCCCTGCTTTTCCATGATCTTCAGGACATGCTCCCGGGCGATGGGGGTGACTTCTACCGCGACCATGAACGTTCTCGGGAGTACAACTCCCGCGGGGTGGGATAACGGTTCCTCCAACGGTGGCGTCGCTCGCCGACGCCTCGGAAGGGGCTATATCTTTCGAGCGGGCGTGACGCGTCCATGTGCCGTCTGTTCGGGTTCCTGACCGCCCGCCCCGAGCCGTGCGAACAATGGCTGGTGCGGACCGACCGGTCGCTGCTCGCCCAGTCGAGCGTGACCCCCGAGAAGTCCCAGCGCGACGGCTGGGGGATCGCGTGGTACGAGGACGGGGGGCGGGTCCATGTCGAGAAGGGTGTGGGCGGGGCGTTCGAGCCCACCGAGCGCGAACGGTTCGTCGGGGCGGCCCACGACGCGCGACCGCCGCTGGTGATCGGGCATCTTCGTCACGCGAGCAATCCCCTCGAGCTGCCCAAGGAGCAGCTCATCGGGCTCGCGAACTCCCAACCGTTCCACAACCACACGGTCCTGTTCGCCCACAACGGGGCGATCCCGTTCCCGCGGGAGACGCGCCCGATGCTGGGGGTACACGAATCCAAGGTCCAGGGCGTGAACGACAGCGAGGTCCTGTTCTGGCTGCTCCAGCGGAACACCGAGGAGACCGGCGACCCGCTGGTCGGCTACGTCCGGACGGTCGAGGACCTGGTCCGGGTCTGGCAAGGCCTCGGTCGGCCGGCCATCCCGCCGTTCTCGGGCCTCAACGTCCTCTACTCCCGCGGACCGGACGAGCTCTGGGCGTTCTGCCAGTGGACCGGGGACCACGGGGCGGGGTTCTTCGACCCGGGGCGGCGGGACCGATGAGATGGCGTACCTGACGACGCCGCACCACGTGATCGTGGGGAGCGAGCCGTTCGACGAGGAGCGGGGGTCGTGGCGGTCGCTGGCGAGCGGAACGTACCTGGTCGCGAAGCGGCGCGAGGGGCGCGTGGACGTCAAGGTCGGGCCCATCCCGATACCGACCGCCCTCGAGGTCCGGCCGGTCCCGGCGTGAGAACCGTAACCCCTCCATGATGCCCGGGGCCGGTCCTCCGAGCCAGATGATCTCGGGGCCGGACCTCGGGGCCGGATTCCTGCATCAGCTCTCGGTGGAGGGCGAGGCGGACCCGCGCGTTTTCACCTACCACGCCCAGGACGGGGGGGCTGACGCCGCAGGGCCGCCGAAGGGACCTCTGGACGTGCTCGATTTCGTCCACCCTCCCGCGCCGTGCATGTACGGGGGCCCTCGTTGCTGGCACCGCCGTTTCCGACTGCCTTTCGCGGAACTGCCGAAGGTCCGACTCGCGTACAATCGCAATCGGTTCGTCCTCCAGGCGATGATCGACCAGGCGTACGCGGGAGCGAAGCCCGATGTGGAAAGCGCCCTCGCGGAGCTGGTCGCCAGGGTCGCCGACCTTCTCGCTGCGGAGGGCATCCCATGGGTACGTCGGTGGTTCGGCGGGAGCCTGGTTGCAGGGAGCCCATGTGGCCCCCCGAGACATCGACCTGGGCACGACCCCGGCGGGAGTGACCCGGTTGGGTGAGCTCCTGGCGCTCTACCTCATCGAGCCCGTAGCGCCCACGGAGCGAGCCGGAGGGATTGGCGTGCGCGGCGCTCGGGCGTTCGTCGGCACGTTCGAGAAGGGAGCGCGCGTGGAATGGTCGGTTCGGACCGACCCGCAGGGTTCCCCTCCCCTTTCGGAGTTCGGGGGCCAGCCGGAGCAACTCCGGCTCGCCACGGTCCGGTACCGCGACCACGAGCTGAAGGTCACTCGACCCGAGTACAGCCTTATTCGCGCCGCCGAACGTGGAAGGACCGAGTCGGCGAGCGCTCTTGCCGCCCTCGTGAGGGAGCTCGGGCCGGATATCGAGCTGCTCGATGCGGAGCTCCGCCGTTCCAGCCTGACAGAGCCCCAGCGGGCCACGGTCCGGTCTCTCGTTCGGGGCTAAGCGAAGCCCCAGCCCGCCCGTGGTTCCTTTCGACACTCACCTTCATAGCCCGGGGCCGGCGACCGAGGCGCAATGCTCGCCCCGCAGTCGGTCCCCGCGCTCGAACACCTCACCCCGCATGATCTCGTCTCGTACTTCCGGTGCCCTCACGAGATGGAGCTCATCCGGGCGGGGCACTCGCTACGGTTCGGCGGGCCGGCGCTGCCCGTCCTCACGCCGCCGGACGTCGTCCCCCTCCGCCACTCTCCCCTCTTCGCGCCTCCCCTCGGGGCCGCACGGGTGAACGAAGGACGCCTCGACCTCGACGAGCGCGACCACCTCGTCTATCAGGACCCGGGCGAAGACGACCTCCCGATGCTGTTCCCGCCCGAGCGGATCCGACTCGACGCCCGGTTCGTAGGCGGGACCGGGAACCTGGTCGACGCCGACCTCGGGTTCGCGGGTCGACCGGACATGGTCGTCGCACGGGCGGATGGGGGCCTCGTCCCGATCGAGTACAAGGCGACGCACCTGTTCGTCGGTTACCACGATGCCCACGGCCGGCCGTTCGACGCCCTTCAGGCAATCGCGGAATGTCGCCTCGTTCACACCGCGTTCGGTCGCCGACCCACGTACGGGATCGTGCTCTACGGTGACGCCTCGGGCGATGGGCAGCACGAGGGCTGGGTCGAGGTGCCCTACGGCGACGCCGAGGAGAGGTGGCTCGCCGTGGCCCTCCGCCAGATCCGGGAGGACCGCGTCCGTGCGCCGGTCCCCGCAGAGCGCAACTGCGCGGGATGCGAACCGAACGGCCAGGGTCGCTGCCTCTACGCCGCGGCCCGCTACGAGGGACCGCACCGGCGACCCTGATCCGGCCGCCGCCCACGACCGGCGGTCGGGACAATCCGCCCGAAGCAGGGGTCCCGGCGCTCTACGCCGGCGCGGCCTGTTTGACGAGGCCCCGGAGTCAAGATAGGCCACGATCGGGTCGATGATCCGCTCTCGCAGCATCGTCGGGTTCGTCCACCGAAAGAGCGACGGCTCGACGTAGCACGCGAGCGCGCACTTGTTGCACTTCTCGTACGGCTCCCAGGGGTAGGAATTCCACAGCGCTCGGACGTCGATGTCCCACACGTGGTCGCCGCCGCCGTATTCTCGGAGGGTGTAACAGGGCAGTACCACACGACCCTGGGGGTCGACGTTCATCGTCAGCCACGGCTTGCACCGCCACGGCACGTCGCCGAACCAGGATCCGATGACGCTCGTGAAGTATTCCCTCGACTCGAGGATGGGGGCGCCACCCTCCTTCAGCTCCAGCAGGCGCTCGAGCGTCCGGCGCAGCTTCTGGCCCCCGGGCGCGAGGCGCTCGGCCGAAGAGTAGTCGTACGCGACCTGAAACGTCACCCCGACGTCCAGGTCTCCCGCGAGCGAGACGATCTTCTCCGCGTCGTCCAGGTTCTCTCGCGTAAGGGTGGCGCTAATCGCGACCGGAAGCCGTCCGCCCACGGACTTGATCCCTGCGACCGCCCGGTCGAACGAGCCCGGGATCCCGCGGAGCCGGTCGTGGAGCTCGCCGATCCCGTCGAGCGAGACGAACAGAAGGTCGAGGTAGGGCGCGAGATCGTCGATCCGGCTGCGTAGCAGCCAGCCGTTGGTGACCAGCGACGTGTGGAACCGCTTGTGGGACTCCGCCAGGATCTCGGGCAGGTCCTTCCGGAGCAGGGGTTCGCCCCCCTCGAACCCGAGGAACGAGACTCCCGCCCGAACGAGCGAGTCCATCATCCGGACCTCCTCTTGCACGGTCAGCAGCGCCTCGTCCTCCCGTCGCCAGAACGGGCACATGCCGCACTCGAGGTTGCACCGGTAGAGCAGCTTGTGGCCCGCGATCACGGGGGCCTTCCCGCCGACCCCTGTACGCGCCGTGCGCCACATCGACCGCAGGAAGACGGGGCGGACGAGCGCCATGGGGCCCTGACCCGCTACGGCTCTCCTATCACAAATGGTTCACGTCGCGAGCCGCGGACCCACGAGCTGGCCGTCCGCGGTTCAGGAGCCCGTTCCGAAGAGGGTTGTCCGAGAGAATCCTCGAACGCGGGTTTCCACTGGGCGGCCGAGCCTTCCCGGGGAGTCGTATTACACCAAAGCCCTCCCTCGCGCAAGGAATTAATACCACGTCCCCTTCGTCCCGAGGCCGCGCCACGGCGTCGCTGTTCGGTCGGCACATGCACCCGCAGAGGCTCGGGCCTCTCCGGGGAAGGGCGAGGGCTCTCCGCCGCTAGCCGGAGGGCCGATGACGCCGATCACACGCGTTCTGGACGCTTGTCAAACGAATTCAGTGTAGCTGACTCCTGTCAGTTGGGGAATGGCTAGGCTCAGGCGCCGATGAAGGTCGTGCCAAGCTGCGATAAGCGGTGGGTAGGCGCAAGGAACCCGTGATCCACCGATCACCGAATCGGAACTCCGGTCCCGCAAGGGACATTCCGCAAGGAAAGGGAACCCCCCGAAGTAAAGCATTCTAGTAGGGGGAGGACAAGAAATCAACCGAGATGCCGTTAGTAAAGGCGATCGAAAACGGCACAGGACAAACCGAATCCCGACCCGGTAGAGGGCCGGGAGATGTGGAGTAGTGGACCTTCGTACTCGCTGAGCTTCTCAAGCCGAACGTGCCTGGAACGACGGACCAAAGAGGGTGATAGTCCCGTAGGCGAACAGAAGAGGCGAGATTGGAGGTATCCCGAGTACCGTGCGTTGGATATCGCGCGGGAAGCTGGGAGGTACAGTCTTCCGATCCTAAATACGTCCTGAGACCGATAGTGCATTAGTAGCGCGAGCGAAAGCTGAAAAGTACCTCGGAAGGGAGGTGAAAAGAGCCTGAAACCAACTGACGAAAAGCCGCATGTGGTCCCCAAGGAGCGAAGCGGTCGAAAGACCGTGGACACAGGATCCATGCGTCCGTTTTGAATAACGGGCCAGGGAGTTTCGATCTATGGCGAGGCTAAGGCCCGCACGGCCGAAGCCGCAGGGAAACCGACAGTCCGCAACCCCGCAAGGGGTTAGGGACGGGGTGTGCTCGCCCGAAGTCATAGGTGGAAGACCCGAAGCCAATCGATCTAAGCGTGGGTAGGTTGAAGCCTGTCGAAAGATAGGTGGAGGACCGAACCGGTGTTGACGTGCAAATCACTCGGATGACCTGTGCTTAGGGGTGAAAGGCCAATCTAGACTGGGAATAGCTGGTTCCTCCTGAAACTACTCGCAGGTAGGTCTCGGCCGAGCCGGCGTGGGATGTAGAGCACCGATTACGGGAAGCGGGACCGAAAGGTCTCGGCCTGTTGTCGAACTCCGAAGTTCCACGCAGCGAAGACGCCGGGAGTGAGCGCGGCAGGGGTAAGCCCGCCGTGCGAAAGGGAATGCAACCCAGCCTCGTATTAAGGGCCCTAAGTGCCGGTTCAGTGTCATGCAAAGGGCGTCCGTGTTCGAAGACAACTGGGAGGTGGGCTCAGAAGCAGCCATCCTTCAAAGAGTGCGTAACAGCTCACCAGTCGAGGGCATGGGCACCGAAAATGGACGGGGCTAAGCCGGCCCCGAGATACGGGCGCGCCGCCAATCGGCGGCGATCGTGTAAGGAGGCGTGGTGCTCGGGCAGAAGTAGGGGCGTGAGCTCCTATGGACCGGGTTCCATCGAAAATCCTGGGAGGAGTAGCAGCAAAGACAGGTGAGAATCCTGTCCGCCGTAGGGGCCAGGGTTCCACGGCAACGATCATCCGCCGTGGGTTAGTCGAACCTAAGTGAGTCCTTAATCGGCACTCGCGAATGGAAACACAGTTAATATTCTGTGACCCCAAGGTTAAAGCGTCCTCGAGGAAGCCAACCGCTAGATCGGGCGGGCATACGCCAGCCTGTCGTTCGCCCGTCGCCCCGGGAAGTACCGTCATGGTGAGAACCGGGGGCAGAGCGAGAGGGACCCCGCGAGGGGACTCCGATCAATGCGGCTGGCCCGTGAAAAGTCGAGGACGGCAACTTGGGATCGTACCGAGAACTGACACAGGTGCCCCTGGGTGAGAAGCCCAAGGCGTGTCGGCGTGAATTCGAGCGAGGGAATTCGGCAAATCAGCCCCGTAACTTCGGGAGAAGGGGTGCCAGACCTGTAGAGGTCTGGTCGCAGTGACCAGGGAACTCCGACTGTTTAATAAAAACATAGGTGGCCGCGAGACTGAAAAGTTGTGTATGGCCGCTGAATCCTGCCCAGTGTCGGCATCTGAAAGCCCGGTACAACGGGACGAAGGACCGATAAACGGCGGGGGTAACTATGACCCTCTTAAGGTAGCGTAATACCTTGTCGCTTAATTGGCGACTTGCATGAAGGACCAACGAGAGTTCTACTGTCCCCGCTCGGAAGCCGGCGAAACTGACTCATTGGCGAGCAGTCCAATGTCTTCCGTCTGAAAGTGAAGACCCCGTGGAGCTTTACTGCAGCCTGCGGTTGTGATACTAATCCGAATGTGTAGCGTAGGTGGGACTCGTTACGAGAGCGGGACGCTAGTTCCGTTTCCAGAGGCCGATGAAACACCACCCTTTCGGGTTGGTATCGCTCACCCCGCAAGGGGGACACCCGTAGGTAGGCAGTTTGGGTGGGGCGCCACGCCCTCCAAAAGTTAACAAGGGCCCCCAAAGGTCGGCTCAGGTGGGTCAGAAACCCACCGTAGAGTGCAAGGGCAAAAGCCGGCTTGACGGGAATCTGCCTAACGAGGATTCCCGATGCGAAAGCAGGGCCTAGCGAACCACCGTGCCTTCCCTGTAGGGGCCGGTGATAAGAGAAAAGTTACCCCGGGGATAACTGAGTTGTCTCCAGCAAGAGTCCCTATCGACCTGGAGGCTTGCTACTTCGATGTCGGTTCTGCCTATCCTGGTGGTGCAGCAGCTACCAAGGGTGGGGTTGTTCGCCCATTAAAAGGGATCGTGAGCTGGGTTTACACCGTCGCGAGACAGGTGTGTTACTTTTTGGCGGAAGTGCAAGGGTCTCTGACGAGAAGGTTCCCACAGTACGAGAGGAACGGGGAATCGGCGCCTCTAGTCCATCAGTTGTCTGGCAAGGCATCGCTGAGCAGCCACGCGCTAAGGGATAAGGGCTGAAAGCATCTAAGCCCGAAACCCTCTCGAAAACGAGAGACCTTCAAGGACATTCGTAGAAGACGAGTTCGATAGAGCCGGGGTGTACGCAGAAAGCCTTCGGGCGATCTGTTCAGCCCGCGGCCACTAACGTCCGCAGCTACGCATACTGGATCCGTTTGACAGTTACGCAGAACGCGTGTGGTTCTTTTTTTTAGAACCCCGAAAGAGCACCGTCCAGCGTAGCGTTTCCCGACCGGGGCGCTTGTCGCGACGCGTGCTAATCGCCTGCCGGAAGGCTGGACGAACGCCGGCACCGCGGGACCCCGCCGCGCCGAAGAAACCGTTATCATCGAACGGCCCGATTCTCGGGATGCCACGTCGCCGGGTCCCGCTCTGTGAAGGTTGTGATTCCTGCCGCCGGTCTGGGAGTGCGCTTCCTTCCCGCGACCAAGAGCATGCCCAAGGAGATGCTCCCGGTCGTCGACCGGCCGGTCATCCAATACGTGGTCGAGGACGCGGCCGCCTCGGGCGCGGACGACGTCCTCATCGTCACGGGACGCACGAAGCGCGCGATCGAGGACCACTTCGACCAGAACCCCGAGCTCGACCATGTCGCCGACCTGCCGGTGCTGGCCGACCTGGAGGCGCTCGCCGAGAAGGTCCGCCTCCACTTCATCCGCCAGCGGGCTCCCCTCGGCCTCGCGAACGCCGTCGCCTACGCGGAACGGCACGTCGGCCGCGAGCCGTTCGGGGTGCTTCTCGGCGATACCATCAACGTCTGCGACCCACCGCTCCTCCGCCAGCTTCGCAACCGGTTCGATGCGCTGGGCGGCAAGAGCAGCGTGCTGGCGATCGAGACCGTGCCCGACGAGAAGGTCGGGGACTACGGGATCGTCGGGGGACCGGAGGTCCAGCCGGGGGTGGTCGAGATCCGGACCCTGGTCGAGAAGCCGACGTTGGCCGAGGCGCCATCCCGCCTCGGAATCACCGGGGCCTACATCCTGACGCCCGGGATCTTCGACGCGATCCGGGAGACCGCTCCCGGCCGGAACGGGGAGGTCCAGCTCACGGACGCCCTCGCGCGACTGGCGCGCAAGGAGAAGGTCTACGGCGTCACGTTCCAGGGCCGTCGCTACGACATCGGGGACCGCTTCCTCTGGTTGAGGACGAACGTCGAGTTCGCGCTGCGCGACCCCGAACTGGGAGACCGCCTCCGCGCCTACCTCGCGGAACAGAAGCGCTAGGGCGGGACGCCCCGGTCGCGGACCTCTGTCTCACGCGACCGGGATCTTGAGCCACTCGGGGTTCGAGCGGGCCCAGGCGACCGTTGCCGTGAGACCGGCGGGAAGGTCCGTCCGGGGCGTCCATTTCAGCAGTCGGGCGGCCTTTCGCACGTCCGGGATCCGGCGGGGGATCTCCTCGAATCCGGCGCCGAACGTCGCGCGGGGGTCCTCGTGCCGCGCCTTCAGGTCCGAACCGCAGACCTGCGCGGTCTCGCGGACCAGCTCAAGGATCGTGCGCTCGCGCGGATTGCCCAGGTTGAACGTCTCGCCGACGGCGGCGTTCGAATCGAGCGCTCGGAGGAGGCCCTCTACGAGGTCCCCGATGAACGTGAAGCAGCGTGTCTGGAGGCCGTCGCCGTAGATCACCGGAGGCTTCCCGTTCAGCATCTTGTGCACCGTGATCGGGACAACGAACGAGGGCCTCTGGCGCGGGCCATAGATGTTGAACGGCCGGACGATGGTCGTCGGCACGCCGTACTGGGTGTGCGCGGCGTTCACGAGGTGCTCGCAGATCCCCTTGCTCGAGGAGTAGCTCCAGCGGTCGAGCGAGGGGTCTCCCAGGACGCGGTCGGCGTTCTCTGCCCACGGAACGTTCGGATTGCGGCCGTAGACCTCGCTCGAGCTGAGGTACAGGCATCGGGTGGCCAGGGTCGTCCGGCAGGCGTGGATGACGGCCATCGTGCCCAGGACGCCGGACTCGATCGTGGTCATGGGGGTCCGATGGTACGATTCCACGCCCGACGGTGGCGGCGGCGTGCACCACGGCCGAGGGCCGGCCCGAGAGCGCCTTCGCTACGAGGGTCGCTCGGGTCATGTCGCACCGGCGGTAGGTGAATCCAGGGCGGAGGGACGCTTCCCGAAGGTTGCCCGGGAGCTTCCCGGGCAGGTCGAGGGCGAGGACGTCCTCGCCCCGGGCGAGGAGCGCGTCCGTCAGATGGCTGCCGATGAACCCGCCGGCCCCGGAGACTACGATCATGGGGGTTCCGGTACGGTCACCTCAACGGACCAGCTCGGGGGTAGGGAGCGGGATGATCACGCTCTTGATCCGGCTTCCGCGGAGGGGGGCGAGCCTCGCCAGTATTTCGTCCTTCAGCCTCCACGCCAGGATCAGGACGCAGTCCGTGGGTCTCTGCTCGAGCGCGGACGAGTCGGTGATGGGGATGTGCGAGCCCGGCGTGACCAAACCCTGCTTCAACGGGTTGTCGTCCACGATGTACTCGATCTGGTCGCGGCCGAACCCGCAGTAGCTGAGCAGCGTGGTCCCGGTCGAGGGGGCCCCGTAGGCGGAGATCGTCTGGCCGCTCGACCGGACGTCGTTGACGGTCGCGCGGAGGGCCGTCCGGAGACCTTCCACCTGGGCACCGAACCGCGCGTAGGCGTCGAACCGGTCGAGGCCCGCGCGGACCTCGTCGGAGAGGGTCTTCGCCACCGAGGGCAGGGGTTCGCGGGTGCCTTCGCGCTTCTGGGCGAAGACCCGCAAGCGACCCGCCGTACGCGTCGCTCCTCTCCGCGCGGAATACCACGAAACCCGCCTGGGCGAGCAGGTTCTGGAGCGAGTGAAGGGTGAAGCAGAACAGGAGCTCGTGGTAGAAGGTGTCGAACGCGACCTTCTCGGCGACATCAGGGAAGTACGCCCTGACCTTCGAGAACGAGGACGCCGTTCGGCCGGAGCATCCGCGTCGACCGACCGGAGCAGGCGGACCGGGTCCCGGATGTGCTGAAGGACCTGGGTCGCGCTGATCACGTCCGCCGGCCCGTGCAGGGAGAGCAGCTCGTCGGCCGCCGCGTCGTCGAAGAACCGGTTGATCGTGGGCACGCCGTGGCCCCTTGCGATCTCCGAGATCTTGGGGGACGGCTCCACGCCCACGATCCCGCAGTTGGGCGCCTGCGCGCGAACGGAGCGGAGCAGGAGGCCGTCGTTGCTGCCGATGTCCACGAACAGCGCGTCCGGGCGTGGGGTGACCGTGCTGACGATGTCCGCCGCGAGGGCGCGGTAGTGGCGCTCGAGCGTAGCCCCGGTCGGCACGTAGGAGTAGTTGCGGTAGACCTTCTCGATCGCGGAGACGGGAGCGGGCTCGACGATCTGGACGAGGTAGCAGCTCTCGCAGAAGCCGATGTCGAGCGGGAACTGCTGTTCGCCGGAGATCTCCTTCGGTGCGATGAACGCGTTCCCCATGGGGAGCGACCCGAGCGACAGGAACGGCCGCACGGCTCCAGGGGCGCCGCAGACCCGGCAGACCGTCCGCGTGGTGCCTGAGTGCTCGCGGAGGTCCGTCATGGAGGGCAGCGGTCCCGGTCGTCCGCGACGTTCAGCGCAGGATAAGACTACGGTGGCCCCGCTCGTTCTCCGGCCACTCGAGGACGGTCACGCCGGAGTCCCTCGAGACGAGGACCGCCGACCCGGAGCGGACCGGAATGCCGCTCAGCGCGCGCGTGGCCGCAAGGTCCCCGACCAGCGCCGCCACCGTGTCCGGGTTCAGCTGGCGGGACGAGTCCTCGGCGCCGTAGAGGGCCGCCCGCATCTCGGTGTCCATGCCGCCCGGACAGACGGAGACGCACGAGCACGCGGGTCTCGTCCACCTCCTTTGCCGCAGCGAGCGTGAGCGAGACGAGTGCCGTCTTGCTCGCGGAGTAGGCGGCGAGGCCCGGAACGGGGGCGAGCGCCGCCCGGGACGCGATGTTGACCACCACTCCCCCCTCCGGCTGGGCGAGCATCACGGGCAGAGCCCGCCGCATCAGGGAGAACGGGCCCAGCACGTTGGTGCCGAAGCACCGTCGCGCGACCTCCTCGGAGGTCCCGGAGATCGGCGTGGGAGCGTTCGCATACCCGGCGTTGTTCACGAGCACGTCCAGCCGGCCGAACCGCGCGACCATCTCGTCCATGAACGCGTCCACCGCCGCGGGATCGGAGACGTCGACCCTCCGGTGGAGCGCCTCCCCGAGCCCCGGTGCCGCGGAGGAGGTCGAGCACGTCACCACGCAGTATTTTCGTCCCACCAGCGCCCGCGTCACGGCGCGCCCGAGACCACGACCCGCTCCGGTGACAAGCGCCACCGGGACCGGCGCGTGCCTTCCGCCCTCCGGCCACGCCCCGCTTCGAGGCGATCGAACGCGTCGCAGACGGACGTCCGGGGACGGGTCTTGGGGGCTCTCGTCATTCCGCCCGTCCCGGGGCCTGTTCAGGGCCCTCGCTCGAAGGTCGATCCGGCGATACGCCCAACGCCACCACCCGAAGACCCGCCCGGGTCCGGACCGTGCGGGAGATCTCTCGGCGAAGGTCGACCAGGGTTGGCGTGCGCATCCGGTCGCGTCCAGCGCGCCGGCCACTGCCGGTACTGGGGCCAGTCGGTCTGGAGGACCGCCAGGTCGGCTCCCTTCAGCGCACCCTCTACCGAAGGGCAGAACGAGACGCGGGACGACCTGCCCGAGGCGCGGCCCAGCTCCCGTCGGAAGTTCGACTAGTGCTTCCGGGTCGTGGAGTCGCACGCGGGCGCCTCCCTGGAGCAGGGCTTTCACGAGCGGCAACGCGCGGGACTCCCGAACGTCGTCGGTCCCCGCCTTGAACGCAACTCCGAGCACCGTCACCGTCCTGTTGCGAAGCGTCCCGGCCGTCCTTCGCACGAGGTCGATGGCGTGCACCATCTGGTCTGAGTTGATCGCGAGGGCGTTCTCCCCCGAACGAAACCTCACCCCGAGCTCGTCTGCGCGCGCGACCATCGCCCGGAGGTCCTTGCGGAAGCAGCTTCCACCGAAGCCTGGCCCCGCGCGAAGGAACTCCGTGCCGATCCGGGGGTCCGCGCCGACCGCATCCATCACCCTGTCCACGTTCCCGTCCAGCCGCTCCGTCAGGCGGCCGATCTCGTTCGCGAACGACACCTTCAGCGCGAGGAAGGCGTTGGAAGCATACTTGACCAGTTCCGCGGCGGATGGCGAGAGTTCGAAGACGGGGGCATCGAACCTCCGGTACAGCCCGACCAACCAGCGGACCGCCTGGGGGTCCGAGGCCCCGAGCACGATCCTCTGCGGATGGAGAGTGTCGTGGACCATCCTCCCCTCCGACAGGAACTCCGGGTTGAAGACGACGCCCAGGTCCCGGGCGGACTTTCCCGAGGACCGGCGGAGCAGCGGCTCCACGACGCCCTGCGTCGTGCCGGGGACCACCGTGCTCTTCACGACGACGACCCGGTAGCCCTTGACCGGGCCCAGCGCTCGGCCCAGCTCCGCGACTCCCCTGCGCAACGGTGCCAGGTCGATCGTTCCTCCCGGGCTTCGAGGGGGTGGGCAGGCAGACGAACACGACCTGGGCCCGCTCGGCAAGGTCCTCGACCCGGTCGAGAACGACAAAGCGCCCCCGCCGGGCCTCCTGGCGGACCAGCGCGCCCAGCCCCTTCTCGTGGTAGGGGCTTCGTCCCGCCTCGAGCTCGGCGCGAACCCGTGGGTTGACGTCGTAGGCGAAGACCCGGAAGCCCTGGTGGGCGAACGCCACACCCGTCGCGAGGCCCATGTACCCGGCCCCGAGGATGCCGACGCGGCGCACGGTCGCCGGGCCGCGCGCCGGACGTGGCGGCGCGTCGGAACGGCGGGGCTGCGCGTGTCGTCATCTGCCTCGCCGGCGACACCAGCCAGCCCCATTCATATCTTCGCACGGGCGCGCGGGCCCTCCGCGACGTTGGGCGGTGGGCTTAATCGTCCAGCGGCGTGCGCGCCGGCGTGCCGTCGCTCGGCGTCTCCCGGACCCACTGGCCCGTGGTCGCGTGGATCCGGCTCCGTCTCCCGGCACGGCCGGCCCCCATGCTCCTCATGCCCGGCCCGCCCCCGGCGCCGGATCCCCGCTCGACGTGCTCGCGCCCAACCCGATCACGACCGACCCCCGAAAGCGCGTGTTCGCCTACGAGGAAGAGCACGAGGACTGGGTCGTCCGGCTCGTTTGGGACGCCGACGATCCGGAGCTGCTCGAGGCGGAATGCCGCGCCCCCCTCTACGGGCAACGCCTCTCGAAGACCGACGTCCCGAAGTTCTGGGCCGCGGTGAAGGCCCTCATCGCCCCCCTCGGACCTCTGCCGGTCGAGTCCGCCGACCCCCGACCCTGACCGTCGGACCGATACGATAAGAGGCGTACACCGCTCCCGCGCGCCGTGCTCCGGGCGACGTTCCAGCATCTTCCCGGGTTCGGGCCGGGCGCCGAGGTCGAGCTCTGGCGGAGCGGCGTCCGCGACTGGTCGGAGCTCCTGAGCGCCGCTACGACCCGGTCGCTGCCCGACAGCTCTCGCTCCCGGATCGAGCGCGAGGTGGCGGCCAGCGAGCGTGCCCTCTCCGAGCGCGACGTCGCCTGGTTCGGGCGCCGCCTGCCCGAGAGGGAGCACTGGCGGCTCTATCCCGAGTTCGAGCGGGAGACCTCCTACCTCGACATCGAGACGACCGGCCTCTCGCCCTACGGCGGGATCGTCACGGTGGCGAGCGTCTACGGCCGGGGGGAGACCCGGACGTTCCTCGCCGGCGAGGATCTCGAGGAGCTACCCGCGTACCTCGGGCAGTTCCCGGTGCTCGTGACGTTCAACGGCAGCCGGTTCGATGTCCCGTTCCTGAGGGCCGTCTTCCCCACGATGGCCGCCCCGCCCGTCCACATCGATCTTCGTTTCCTGCTCTACCGGCTCGGGATCTCGGGCGGGCTCAAGCGGATCGAGTCCACGCTGGGGTTGGGCGACCGGTCGGGCGTGGAAGGGATCGATGGCCTTCAGGCCGTCCGCCTATGGCAGGAGTACCGCCGCGGGAACCGGTCCGCCCTCGAGACGCTCGTACCGGTACAATCGTGCCGACACCACGAACCTCGAGCCGCTGCTCCGCCTCTCGGTGGACAGGCTCTCGTCGCGCCTGCTGCGGGCCGACGGCCCCGGGGAAGCGGCCGTCACGGCTGGAGCCGCCTCCCGAGCGGGAGCGTGAACGAGGGTGGCTCCCGACCCTGAGATCGCGGTCGTGGTCCACGCCTACGAGCGCAGGGCGTTCCTTCCGTTCGCGCTCCGGTCGCTCTCAGCCCAGACCCTGCGGCGCGACCGGTTCGAGGTCCTCGTCACGAAGAGCTTCGACGACCCGGAGATCGACCGTGCGATCGCGGCGCTGGGAGCGACCTCGCTCCGGGACGATGACCGGTGGAACAGCCGGTGCCTCCACCGGGCGGTGCGCGCGTCTGCACGCACCCATCGTCACGTTCCTGGACGACGACGACGAGTTCGAGCCCGAGCGACTGGAGCGGATCCTGGAGGTGATGCACGCCCACCCGGACGTCGGCTACTACCGAAACCGGGTGCGGGTGATCGACGGGGATGGCCGGCCGATCCCCCCGACCGGTGGCGGGTGCACGAACAGGACACGTCGTTCGATACCCTCGGTCCTGTCCACATCTCCCCTGACGAGAAGGCGAACCTCCTCGACCTTGGCATCCGGAGAACGAGCGCCACGTTCAACTCCGGCACGATGGCGATCCGAAGGGACGCCCTCGAGGGGGACGTCGGCGATACGTTCGACGAGGCCCGCATGAGCATGGACGTGTTCCTGTTCCTGGCCGCCGTCGTGTCGCCCTGGGGTCTGTTCCTGGACGACCGCCGCCTCACGCGGTACCGGTTCCACGCGGGCAACACCACCCGAGAGCGGGAGACGTACTGGCTCGGCCTCACGATGGAGGCCGACCGGGCGATGGCCGCGCTCGCCGCCCGGCGGGGCCGGGCCGACTTTGCCGAGTGGCTGGAAGGGGAGAGCATCCACTACGAGCGGATGTTCCTCGGGAGCACACTGGTCGGGCGGATGGCGGCCCGCGCTGGACGGACCGAGGTCGCTCGGTTGGCCGGAGGGTACCTCCGCTTCCTGGGCCGAAACGCTCGCGAACGATCCCTCTCCCTCGACGTCTGGGCCGCGGGCGGGTACGGCCTCGCCTACGCGCTCGCACCGGCCGTCAGTCGCCGCCTCGCCACCTCGCGACCGACCGCGTGGAGGTCGTAGCCGGGCCTGCGACCCGATCTCAACGCTTTGTCGTCCTCGGGCCGGCGACATCACGGGCCGCTCTCCGAGGGCGGACCGTGGTCCGGAGAGGCCCTGGTGATTCGGTCGGCGGGTCCGCGCCCCGGTCGAGCGAGCTCATCGTGGGTGGGGGGATCGGAAAGTCCTTGGGAGGCCGGGCGGCCGCGACGCGGGCGGCGGCGGCCGCGCAGTACTCCTCGGAGGCGTCGATGTGGATGTAGTGCCGGCCCAGGCGCCGGGCCACCGCGGCGACCGTTCCCGTTCCCCCGAACATGTCCAGGACGACGTTCCCCCGGTACGAGTAGAACTTCACGAGCCGCTCGATCAGCTCCTCCGGGAAAGGTGCGGGATGGCCCGCCCGCTTCCGCTCCGGCGGGATCTGCCAGAACCCGTCCGAGAACTTCTGGAACTCGCGGGAATCGATGTCGACGAGCGCGGGGTCGCCCGGGAGCTTCCACTGGTCCTTCGAGAACACGAGCACGTACTCCCAGGATGGAACGATGTGCGGGTTGGAGGGGCTCCGCCAGCTCCCCCACGCCGTGCGTCGGCCCATCGTCTGCTTATACCAGATTATCTCCGTCCGCATGATGAACCCGAGGTCTCGCAGGTCCCGGGAGAGGTCGTGATGGATCGGGCGGAAGTTCTTGATCGACGTCGGAGCGACGTTGAGGACGAACCGCCCGCCCGGGACGAGCACCCGACGCAGCGCCTTCCAGACCCCCCGCAGCCACGCGAGGTATTCGTCCGGCGGCAGGTCGTCCGCGTACCCTCGGTAGGCGATCTTGACGTTGTAGGGGGGACTTGTGATCGCGAGGTGCACGGACTCGCTCGGCAGGCTCTCGAGAACGGCCCGGGCGTCTCCGCGGACGATCCGGTCGAGCCGACGCCCGCTCTCGGGACCCGGCGCCGGGCTCGGCATGGGGGGTCCGAGGGTCCTTGGGCGCATGAGCGTTCGCCAGCGGGGACTTCCGCGTTCGCCGCCGTCCGGCAAGCAGCGCAGCGTTCGTGCGGACCTGCCCGTGGGTCCTCGATCGCATGACGGATCCCGTCGCGTCGGCATCGCCGGTCACTCCCGGGGCCGTTCCTTCGGCGCCGGCCGAAAGGCGCCTCCGGGGGATCCTTCTCCACCCAGCGTTCTGGGCCCTCGGGCTCGCCCTGCCAATCCTCGCGCTCTCCTACATTACCCGGCTCGGGTGGGCGTTCTCCCCACTGCTGGGGCTCGCGGCGATCGCCTACCCGCTGGTCGCTCATCGCGCAGGGATCACGAGGTCGAAATGGTTCGCGGCGGTTCTGGTCGCTTCCAGCGTCTCGCTGGCGATCGCTTCGTACGTCACTGGCCGCTACAACGGGCTCACAGACGAGCCGTACGTGATGCCCTATGTCGTCGGCTCCCTGTTCCACGGCCAGGACCCCTACGCCGTGGTCCGGACCTACACCTACCAGCAGTATGGCACGACGCTCTCCGTCACGACGGGGTACGTCTACCTACCGCTCTACCTGATCCTCCAGCCGTTCATCGTTTCCTACAAGGTCTACACGATCGCCGCTTGGGCCGCGGCGGTCTATCTGGTGCGCCGGCGGCCGTTCGCCCGGGTCGCCATCGGCCAGCCGTTCGTCGCCATCCTTGCGGCCAACGGGTTCAACGATTTCCCCGTGCTCCTGCTTCTGACACTCGCCTACGTCGGTCTCAACGGTAAGAGGCAGCGATGGGCGGAGCTGGTCGCGCTCGGATGCAAGCAGTTCGCGAACGTGTTCGTGATCGGCTACCGCCTCGTCCGCCGCGACCTCCGCGGAGCCGGGATCGCGGCGGGGGTCACCGTGGCCATCATCCTTCCCTTCCTCCTCTGGAATCCGGGGGCGTTCGTCTGCGAAACGCTGCCGCTCACGCCCCACAGCTGCGGAAGCGCGAGCGCGGTCGCGCTCTACGCGCACACGAACTACTATCTCTGGCCCCTCTGGGGGCTCGCGATCTTCTTCGACCCCATCGCTGCGTGGCTCCGACAGTTCCCAAGATGGCGGGAACGCGGACTCGGAACAGCGGCCGACGCGGAGCGAACCGCAGGCGGGTCGCCGGCGACCGAGGCGGTCCACCGGACCGTATGAAGCCCGCGCCTGTAGCGTGTTGTCATGGCGTTCGGCTCCGCCGCGTGGGCTAAGGGTATAATCTCGCTCGCCACAACCTCCCCGCTCCTATGGCGATTCGTCTCGTAGTGCCCAAGGAGGTCGCTGCGGGAGAACGACGCGTCGCTCTCGTTCCCGAGGTCGTCAAGAAACTCGTACGGCCCGAGGTGGAGGTCGTGGTCGAGCACGACGCCGGGGCCAGCGCGGGGTATCCGGACTCGGAGTTCACGGCCGCGGGTGCCCGTATCGAGGCGGACCGGTCCGCTCTCTACAAGGGCGCCTCCATCGTCCTCAAGCTCCAGCCCCCCACCGTGGAGGAAGTCGGTCGGATCCCTCCCGGAACCGTCGTCGTGGCGGTGGTCAGCGCAAGCCGCAACCTCGACCGGGTCGCGGCGCTCCGCGACCGGAAGCTGACGACGTTCGCCCTCGAGCTCCTGCCCCGTATCACTCGGGCCCAGAGCATGGACGTGCTCTCGTCGCAGGCCACGGTCGCGGGGTATCGGGCCACGCTGCTCGGAGCGGAGCTTTCCCCGAAGTTCCTGCCGATGCTCACGACCGCCGCGGGAACGATCCGCCCCGCCAAGGTCCTCATCCTCGGGGCGGGGGTCGCGGGTCTCATGGCCATCGCGACCGCGCACCGGATGGGCGCGATCGTGACGGGGTACGACGTACGTCGCGCTGCCGGCGAACAGGTCCGTAGCCTCGGGGCCCGCTTCCTCGAGCTCGCGATCAACGCCGAGGGAGCGGGAGGCTACGCCCGCGAGCTCACCGACGAGGAGAAGAAGCAGGAGCAGGAGATGGTCGCGGGCGCGGTCGCCGACTCGGACATCGTGATCACGACCGCGAACGTTCCGGGCCGCCGTGCACCGCTGCTCGTACGACGCGAGATGGTCGCGCGGATGCACCCGGGTTCCGTGATCGTCGACCTCGCGGCGGAGTCGGGCGGGAACTGCGAGCTCACGAAGCCCGGCGAGGTGGTCGAGGCGAGCGGCGTGACCATCACCGGTCCTCTCAACCTTCCGAGCCAGCTAGCCTTCCACGCCAGCCAGATGTTCGCGAAGAACCTCCAGTCGTTCCTCGGGCTCCTCATCGCGAAGGACGGCGCCCAGATCGCCGACTACTCGGACGAGATCCTCGCGGCGAGCCTCCTCACGAAGGACGGGACGATCGTCCACGCGCCTACCGCGGCCCTGGTGGCCGGAGGTAAGTGATGGCGGCAGATCTCTGGACGGCCCTGTTCATCGCCATCCTGGCCGCGTTCGTCGGCTACGAGGTCATCAGCCGGGTCCCGGTCCTCCTCCACACGCCGCTGATGAGCGGCTCGAACTTCATCCACGGGATCGTGCTCGTGGGCGCGATCGTGGCCCTCGGCTTCGCGACGACCACGGTCGAGCAGGCGATCGGCCTGGTCGCCGTGATCATGGGGGCGATGAACGTCACGGGCGGCTACGTCGTCACGGAGCGGATCCTCGCGATGTTCGACCGCTCCAAGGCCAAGGGAGGGGCGAAGTGACGAGCTGGGTGGGCACCGCGATCGACGCGGTCTACGTCGTGGCCGTCATCGTTTTCATCCTCGGCCTGCGGGCGATGAGCTCGCCCTCGACCGCCCGCCGCGGGATCGTCTACGCCGGCATCGCGATGCTGGTCGCGGTCGCGGCCACGCTCGCTACCCCGGGACTCTCGAACTTCGCCCTGATCGCCCTCGGGATCATCGTCGGCGGCGGAGCCGGATACTACTGGGCTCGGGTCGTGAAGATGACCGCGATGCCCCAGATGGTCGCGGTCTTCAACGGCATGGGCGGCGGAGCGGCGGCGGCGATCGGTGCCGTCGAAATGCTCGCGAGCCTCTCGAACGGCGCGACCGCCTACCTCAGCGCCGCGGGCGCCGTGATTGGTTCGATCTCGATCTCGGGCAGCGTGATCGCGTTCCTGAAGCTGCAGGGCTGGATGCCCCAGAAGGCGATCGTGATCCCGGCCCGCCAGGTCGTCAACTTCACGGTCCTGGGGCTCTCCATCGTCTTCGGGGCGATCGCGTTCATCACGCTCCACGACCTCTATCTCCTGCCGTTCTTCGTCTTCCTGATCCTCTACGGCGTCCTGTTCACCCTGCCGATCGGCGGTGCGGACATGCCGGTCGTCATCAGCATGTTCAATGCCTTGACCGGCGTCGCGGTCGGCCTCGACGGGTTCGCCCTCGTGAACGGCCCCCTCGGCGACGCGGGCTACGCGATGGTGATCGCGGGCGTCCTCGTCGGCGCGGCGGGCTCGCTGCTCACGGCCTTGATGGCCCGCGCGATGAACCGCTCGGTCGGGAACGTATTCTTCGGCGCCTTCGGGGCTACCGAGGAGACCGGCGGCCCGGTCGCGGGCTCGATGAAGCCCATCGACATCTCCGACGCGGCCGTGATGATGGAGTACGCAAGCGAGGTGATCATCGCCCCCGGCTACGGCATGGCGGTCGCGCAGGCCCAGGGCAAGGTCAAGGAGCTCGCGGACGCCCTCGAGGCCAAGGGCGTGACGGTGAAGTTCGCGATCCACCCCGTGGCCGGCCGGATGCCGGGCCACATGAACGTCCTCCTCGCAGAAGCGGGGGTCGCCTACGACAAGCTGTTCGACCGGGACGAGATCGACGCCGAGTTCCCCCACGCGGACGTCGTGCTCGTCATCGGGGCGAACGACGTCGTCAATCCGGCGGCCCGGCGACCGGGGAGCGCCCTGTTCGGAATGCCGATCCTCGACGTCGACCAGGCGAAGAACGTCCTGGTGATCAAGCGGGGCCAGGGGAAGGGATTCTCCGGGCTGGAGAACGAGCTGTTCTACAAGGACAACACCCGCATGGTCTACGGCGACGCGCAGCAGGTCGTGGCCGGTCTGGTCTCGGCTGTGAAGAAGAGCCAGACCTAAGGACCCGATGGCTCGTCGAGCGACAGCGGGCGGCCCGAGCCGCGCCACCCGCCCCCGCCGCACCCGCCCTTCCCGGGCCGGTCGGTTCACGCTGCGGCGGACCACGGTCGCGGACATCCCAGTGCTCGTCCGGCACCGGCGCGGGATGTGGGAGGACATCGGAGGGCGGTCGCCCCGGGTCCTGGACCGGGCCGACGTGACCTACCGTCGCTGGGTCCGCAAGGAGATCCGGGCCGGGCGGTTCTTCGGCCTCCTCGCCGAGGATCGGGACGGTCGGCCCGCCGCGAGCGGCGTGCTCTGGATCGCGCCCGCCCACCCGCGCCCCGGACCGTTCTCCCGCCTTACCGCTCCGTACGTCATGTCGATGTACACGGAACCCGAGTTCCGGCGGCTCGGCCTCGCCTCCCGGCTCGTCCAGTGGATGATCCGGTACGCCCGGTCCCGGGGCTACCCGCGTCTCTACCTCAACGCGTCGAGGTACGGGCGCCCCGTCTACGCGAAGCTTGGGTTCGTGGACGGCAACGAGATGCGGCTCGACCTACAGGCTTCCCGGTCCCGCCGCGGGAGAACTGGAAGGACCCAGGTCCGCGGCCGGCGCAGTCCGCCCGCCTTTCCATAATTCCACGAAGAGGCCGAGCAGCAGCAGCGTGAGCATGGCGTCGAGGACCTCGGTCGGCCAGTAGATCCCGTCCGTCCAGGCGACGACGCCGAGCGCCAGGTCGTAGTTGATCGCGCCGACGGTCGCGATCGCCCAGAGCCACCATCGGGGGCGGTGGCCGACAAGCCCGGCGGGCAATAGCCCTGCGAGGATGTTGAACGAGAGGAACTGGGTCACGAGCGCGACCCCGGTGAGCGTGATCGCGGCGGAGCGCAGCGCGGTACGGGCGGCGAAGAACGCGGCGGCCGTGATGGCGAGGGTGAGCACCGCCTGCAGCACCGGGATCGCGGCGCCGCCGGGCAGCCACCCGTGGTCGAACAGTATCCCCCAGGCGTTCAGCGAGAACGAGCGGCGGTTCACCTGGGAGAGGAAGACGACATCGAGGAACTCGGAACGCCAGACAAAGTAGGTGAGAAGCGTGAAGGCCCCGAACGAGGCGATCGCCGCGAAAGCAGTGAGGAAGCGGCGGCGCGAGGACCCGGTCGAAGCGAGGATCGGGAAGAACGACGGGAACCTCGCAGTGGCCAGGAAGCCGCCGACGACCGCTCCCAGCTGCTCCGACCGGGCGCCCAGGATGATCGCGACCAGCACGGCCACCGGTGTGATCGCGTTGGACGCTCCGTCGATCTGACCCGAGATCAGCGGGAAGTAGACCGGCGAGAGCGCGAGAAGGAGCACGACGTAGCGGCGGTCGTCGGGCACGGCGAACCAAGCGAGCGGAACAAGCGCGACCGAGACCATGCCCCAGATCGCGCTCGTGCCCGCGAGCCCTCCCAGGCTTCCGAACGCGTTCAGCAGCACGGCCACGATGCCGTACGGCACCTGGATGGTGGCGACGCCGCAGTCGGGGACCGTGAACGGGTTGCGGCCGCCCCAGAACGCCTGGCCGGAATGGTACATCCCGACGAGGTCCGCCGAACCGCTGGTGCCGTGGCAGGCATAGAGCCCCGTGGCCATGTTGAACGCGGCGATGGCAGCGTAGCCGGCCGCTGCGGTGACCGCGATGGAGATCCAGCTGACCCGGCTGATCACGCTGTCCCCGGTGAACCGCCGAACGAGGCGCGAGACCGCGCCGCGCCAGCGGCTGCCCTCCGGGGACCGCTCGAGCAGGAGCAGAAGGCTCGCGGCCGAGAAGACGACCGTGATGGCCACCGAGAGGCCGTTGTAGACGGTGAACATGGCTCGGTTGGGGTTGTTTCCCGGCCCAGCCCAGCGGAGCCCCAGCTAATAGCGCGCTCGCACGAACGGGCCGAGACGACGCGTTCCAGGCGCCCTGGGGCCGCGCGGAGGTCCTGACCGGTCTACGCGTCGAGGTCGAAGTAGATCTTGACCGTCGCGTGGTACTCTTTGATCTTCTGGCCCTCGATCTTCCCCTCGAGCTCCGTCACCCGGAACCACCGCAGGTTCCGGACGGTCTTCGCCGCGGTCTCCACGGCGTTCTCCGCGGCCTTCGCGAATCCGCTCGTTGACGTCCCCACAACCTCGGACACTTTCTGGACCATGTCGCTGCCTCGAAATCCGGTAGGCGAGACCCCGGTAAACCGTTGCGGTCGGCCGCTCGCGGTCACTGACGTTACCGCCGGCGTGGAGGCGCTCGCTACTTGTCAACGTCCTGGGGAAGCGTAGAGCCCTCGAGAACCTCGCTCAGGGCCGGGGGAACGGGTAGCGGTGCGCTCGGGAAACGACCCTACAGGTCCCGGACGATCCGGTCGACCTCTCGCGCCGCCCCTTCCAGTTCCTTGGCCACGCGCTTGACCGCCTTCTTCGCCGAACCCTTCGGGTCCTTCGCCGCCTCCCCCGCTTTCGAGAGTAGGCGCTCGGAAAGCCTAGACGCGGACGCGGCGAGGTCCTTTGCGGCCCGCTTCGTCTCCGAGAGCACATCCTCAAGCGAAGGCGTAGGGGACCCGCCGGACCGGGATGCGCTGGCGGGAGTCGGCGCGCCGCACGACGGGCACGTCAGGGCCCCCGACGGTAGCTCCTTGCCGCAATGCTGGCAGGACATGCGTCCTACTTCCCCAACGTTCGGCCGCACCGGGCGCAGAAGCCGTAGTCCGACGTGATCGGCGCTCCGCACGATGGGCAGTAGGTCAGGCGGGAGGAACCTCCCGCCGACGGCGGTGCGGAGGGCCGCGCAAGCGGGGTTCCCGCGCCGGGCACCGGCGGCGTGAACGAGTAGTCCGTGCTCGGGATTCCCTGCGCCGGTGTCGTCGCTTTGCCGCCCGGGCCCTGGAACAGCCCGAACGCGAGCGTGATCATCCCCGCGATGATCGCGAAGAGGCCCACGAGGTCCGCGATCGAGGCCGCGTTGCAGTTGGCCGTGGAGCATGCCGGCAGTTGGGGAACGCCGGGGATCGAGTTCGCCACCACGACCGCGAGCAGGAGGCCCACGGCCGTCAACGAGTACCCGATCACGAGCCGCCGCCGGTCCATCTCCATCCAGACCGAGGAAGGCCCGTGCGAGCTTAATCGTTCCCGGGGCGCCGGCCACCGGTTCCTCGCGTGCTGGGCCGTCCGGGTTAGGCTCGGGTGGCCTCCCCGCTCGAACGTGGGTCCGTCGGCGGCCTAGGATGTTCGCCCCACGGCCTTATGACACCCCCCGGAGTGGGCCGGTGCTCCGCGAGGAGAAGGTACGCTCATGACGCGAACTCCGAGAAAGCGCCCGTCACCCGCGGGGAAGAAGCGGCACAAGAAGGCCCGCCAGAAGCGGATCGCGGCCCGCCGCCGGCAGGTCCCTATGGGTGGGAATCGCGCGCGGCGCTAGATCTCGGCCATGTAACGACGAGGTCGGCCTGAGGGCCGTGGGTCGAGGGGATGGCTTCCGGAACGGTCTCGGGCAACGGGCCGGCGGGAGTCCCGCTCGTCATTCGCGGCGCGAAGTTGTATCCATCCCCCGACGCGCCCGCGATAGAGCACGCCACGGTACTGCTTCGCGGCGACCGCGTCGCTGCCCTCGGGCCAGGGCTGTCCGTGCCGCCCGAGGCCCGTGTCGTCTCCGGGGAAGGGCGAGTCGTTACGGCAGGGTTCTGGAACGCCCACGTGCACTTCACGGAGGCCAAGTGGCGGGCCGCTGGGCGGAAGCCGGCATCCGTCCTCCGCGCGCAGCTCACCGACATGCTCACGAGCCGCGGGTTCACTACTGTGGTCGATACCGGCTCCGACCCGCGGTCCACGATGGCGCTGCGCCGGAGGATAGAGTCCGGCGAGCTGGCCGGCCCGCGCATCCTGACTTCCGGTCCTGGGATCTTCCCACCGCGCGGGATTCCGTACTACCTCGCGGGGAGCCTTCCTTTCTGGCTCCGCCCGTTCGTTCCTACGCCCTCACGGCCGGCGGCGGCCGAGCGGATCGTGAAACGGAACATCGCCCGTGGCGCGGACCTGCTCAAGTTGTTCACGGGCTCCTACATCGCGCGCGGCACGGTCAAGACGATGCCCGAGCCAATCGCCCGGGCCGCCGCCGCGGTCGCCCACTCGCACCGTCAGCTGGTGTATTCGCATCCGTCGAACCTCGAGGGAACGCGGGTTGCGGTCTCTTCCGGCGTTGACGTCCTCGCCCATCCCCCGGACACGACGGAAGGGGTCGAGCGGTCGCTCCTCACGAAGATGGTCGACCGCCGCATGGCGATGATTCCCACCCTCAAGATGTTCGCCGGCGCAGTAACGTCTCGGTCCGAGTACCTCGAGCCGATCTACGACATTGTCCACCAGTTCCACGACCTGGGAGGAGAGCTGTTGTTCGGGACCGACGTGGGGTTCATGCCCGACTACTCGACCGAGGACGAGTTCCGCGCCCTGGCACGTTCGGGGCTGGATGCACGTGGCATCCTGAGGTCGCTGACGACGGCCCCTGCCCAGAAGTTCGGCGGAGGAAGCACGGCCGGCACCCTCGCGATCGGCGAGCCCGCGGACCTGACGGTCCTGGACGGAGATCCGCTGGACGACGTTACGGCGTTCTCGCGAGTCCGGGCGACCGTACGCGCGGGCCGAGCGATCTACCTACGGTCGTAGCCCTCCGCCGATGTGGCCGCTCGAGGTCTGGCGCCGAACTCCGCTCCCAGGGATCGGCCGTCGAGTCGGTCGGAAGCCAGGGCGAGGGTTCCAACCGGTCCATGCCGGGCGGCTCGTCTGGGAAACCCTAGAACGACCCCAACCCCGGCCTCGCCCGGAGGCATTTCGACCCGCCGAGGCTGCGGATTCGCCAGCCAAGCCGACCTCGCAAGGGGTTGGCACGAAGCCCGGACGGCCCAGACAACGGTGTCGCGAGACCACGCGTCTACTGGGGCGAGGGCTCCGAGTAGATCTCGATGAGGTAGCCGTCGGGGTCTCTGAGGTGGGCCGTGCGAATGCCCCAGACGGGCCGGTCCGTGGGTCCCTGCAGGAGCTTGACCCTGCGCTGCCGGAGCCGCTTCGCCACCCCGTCTACGTCCTTCACCTCGAAGATCAGCGCGGAGCGTCCCACGGACGAGGGCGGGTAGCGGCCCGGCTTGAGTCCGACCGCGTTCGCCATCAGGCTGCGGTCGAAGAGCGCGACGAAGGGCCGTCCCTTCCAGACGAACTCGCCGTAGGGCGGGTGACCGTGACCCGCAGCAGGTGTGAGTCCAAGGATGTCCCGGTAGAAGCGCCACGATCGGTCGAACTCCTTCACCAGAAGCCGAACGCGGGCGAACTGGAGTGGGTCGGGGGGCGACTTCCGCATATCGTGCGAGGAACCGACGGCGGAATATTGAGGTTCCCGCGACTGGTCGCTAGGGTCGACGGCGAAGACGAGGGAGGAATCTCCCTGTCCTGGCTACGTACGCCGCATAGGCAGCTCCGAGGGGCGCCGAGGAGCCCAGGAGCGCCTCCTCCAATCGGGCGCGGTAGACGGCCAGCACCAGCAGCAGGGCGGCGAGCAGGGCGACCGGGAGGCTGAGGAAGAGCAGGCTCTGCCCGGCGGCGATCATGACGATGGCCGTGTAGATCGGGTGGCGAACGAACCGGTACGGGCCCGCCTCCACGAGCTGGTGACCCTCCCGCTCCTGGATCGCGGGGGTCATCTGCCGCCCCAGGGCGCGGGCGGACCTCGAGTAGAGCAGGCCACCTCCGGCCGAGAGAAACACCCCGACGATCTGGAGGATCCACGAGCCCTGAAAGTCGGGAAACGCGGGCCAGTGGTAGGCGTACCCGGGGGCGACGAACACGCCGAGGGGCCAGAAGATCGCGACGACCGTCCCCAGGATCCAGACGCCCTGCGAGCCTCCCAGCGGTTTGGTCGAGGCCACGACCCGGACCGGCTCGCGCGAACGGTCCCGGCGTGAAATCGCCAGCACGACGCCCGCTATCGCCGCGGCCAAGGCGACCCCTGCGCAGATGCGAACGAAGACGAGGCTCAGCACCGACCGGTTCACCTCCGCGATGGTATATCGCGTGGCTCTCGGTTCGCACGCAACCGAGGAGCCCAGCGACCCCCCGCCGCCGTTCCAATCGCGAACGCTCCGAGCCGGGTTAGTACCCCACGTTGCGGAGGGAGGCCATGGTTACCCCGCCGAGGCCGATGACGACGGCGATGACGAGGCCGAAGATCACGAAGACTACCCCCACCGAGGACGTCTGGGCCAGCCACCCGGCGAACAGTGGGCCAGCGGGAGACGTCGCCATGATGAGCGCTCCAAAGGTGCCGCCCACGCGTCCGAGCAACCTCCCGGGGATCTTCGCTTGCATCACTACCGAGATCGGAATGTTGGTCACGGACAGGGTGACCCCCAGACCGAACATCAACGCGAGCGCCGGGACCAGACTTCCGACGAGGCCGAGCAGAAAGATGGTCGCGCCGATCCCCACGCCTCCCACGAAGATGTACCGACCCGCGGATGCACGGCTCTCGATTCGCCCGATCAGTATCGCCCCCACGAGCGCACCGGCGGCCACGGACGCTCCGAGGGAGCCATAGACGGCCGGACCCCCGTGGAGGATGAACGCGGCGTACGGGGCGACGAGAGCGAAGAGGCCATTCCCGAAGAAGTTCACGATGACGCCAATGACGATGAGCTCGAGCATGAACCGGTTCTGTCGAATGAACGCCAGCCCTTCGGCAAACTCCGTGCGGAAGGCGTTCGGGTTCGCTGGGGCAGAAGTGACTGTGGCAGCCTTCGGAGCTCGGATCGTGAGCAGTATCAGCGCGGCAGCGAAGAAGGTGACCGCGTCGGTACTCGATCGGGAGGTCGACCCCCAGGAGGGCGACGAAGACGCCGCCGAGAGAGAGGCCCACGATCTGATTCATCGAGCCGCTCAGGGAGAGGAGGCCGTTGGCCGGAGGCAGATCGGCGACCGGGACGACCGAGGGTACGGTACGCGTTGGTCGCATTGCGAACCAGCGTCGTCCCCGAACCGAGCATCAGGGCGATCGCGAACAGGACAGACAGGTCTTCCCTGCCAGCGACCACGAGGCCCGAAAGAGCGGTGACCACTAGGCCCTGAACGACGTTGGTCGCGATTAGGGTCCGTCGTCGATCCCACCGGTCGACGTACACCCCGAGGAACGGCCCAAGGACAACCCCCGGAATGATGAACCCGGTGACGATGAGCGCTACGGCGAAAGGGGACCCAGTGAGTTTCAGAACCAGCCAGAGCAGGGCCACCTCGAAGATGTAATCCCCCGATTGGGAGACCAGCTGCGCTGTCCACAGACCGAAGAAGGGGCGGTTCGAAAGCACCCTCCGGTAGCTCGGCGAGTGCCCCGGGTCTCGAGCGGCGGTCAGCGGGGTTTCCCCCGGTTCCGCTCCTGCCGCCAAGGGCTCTCTGTGTGCCGGAGAGTCGGTGGACATGGGGGCGCAATGAGCTTGGAACCGACTCGGCAGTTAAGTCTCGCGGCTCGCATCGAGGCTTGGGCGTCTCTCGAGTGTCCAAGGCATGTCGGCATTCGTTGGGGTCAATGTCCACAGAACAGATCTAAGGCGCCGCAATGTCCCATCCCGATTGACATCTCTTTCGGACGGACGCCGGCCGACACGGCGAGCCACCCTCACGACTGGAAGGGAGCTTCGCCCTCCCGCTCTGGCAGGGGTCAATGATGTCAGTAAAGGCTCCGAGCAGCTCGACAGCCTAGACGCAGCAACAGCCTCTCACCGCACACCGAGTTTCGGCTTGTCAGTCACGGGAGGGCAGGTCGGACCCACTGACGCCCTACAAGAAGGTATTTTACCATGAATCCAGCATACTCGGCCCGATTCACATGGTCACATCGACGATGTCAAAGGGCAAGCGGACGGTTTTCGCGGCGAGCATCGCGGTCGCATTGATCATGCTCCTCGGAGGGGCGGTTTCTGCGAGCCACCTCACATCCAGGGTCGCCCCCACGGGCCCAGCCGCAACGGTAACTCCTGCGCTCGGGACTCCTGAGAAGTGGGCGTTCGGCGGTTCGGCGTCGGTCTCGTTCAGCTGCTCCAAGGACAAGTGCCTGGGCGAGAATCTGACCAACATGACATTCTCGTTCAGTCTCCACTACTTCATTGAATGGGTCGTGATCTACACCGAGACCAACATCTCGTCCACCCAGAGCCAGATCGAGGGTCAGACCGCCCTCAACATCTCCGTGTCCTACGCCTTCTCGGAGTGCACCAACGCCACGTCCGGACCCTGCACTAACAACACCTCCTATGCGATCACCCTCGGGGGGAAGGAGACGTCGTCCGGATTCACTAACATCACCAACGGGACGGTCAACCTCACCGCTGGCCCCGCAAGCCCTCTCGCTCTGGACCCCGCCTTGGCCATTATGAACGCCGCTTCCAACGCCGCGTTCAACTTCAGCGGGTCGTACTCCATCGTCTCGGCGAACGTCTCCATTGGGTCGGAAAGCGCTAGCTTCGATTTCGGGGCGTCCGAGACCTCCTCGGTCACGTTTGGCAGCCCGTTGGGGATCGTTCCCCTCGACCCCCAGCCCGGCAACGCCTGGAACGATAACCAGACCTACACCGCTTCCGGGAGCGCGACGAGCGGCTACACCTTTACCGCAACGGAGTACGGTGTCCCTGTCAGCTATTCCAAGTGGAACACCACGTCCGTCGCCCCCTCGGGAAGCCTCCTGGTGAACGGGAGCGACCTTGGTGCCTACACGCTCTACGACAACTATACTCACCCTCCAAACGAGACGACCGCTCAGCTCATAGACCTCGAGTTCTCCAGCGGCAACTTCTCGGGGTCGGACGGCTGGATCCTGCTACCGACCGAGCTCTACGGTGGCCTTCTTGGCCTCGATGAGGCGAGGTCTACCGGCGGCATCGCCCCTGCGCTGGCGCTCCAGCCGAGCAGCGGACTGACCGTCTCCTCGGGCGAGACCGCGTTCTACCATCAAGGTTCCGGGTTCGTGGCCGCGAACGAGGCGGACAACAGCTCTATCCCTGGCGCTGTGGGTTCGGCCGGGGTCAACATCACGGCCGGCCCTGAGCCGCTAAGCGTCGCCCAGGGGCAGCTCGCCGCGATCACCGCGTCGCCGTCGAGCGGCGGGTCGTTGCCTCTGATGCTGATCCTCGTAGTGGTCGTGGTTGCGGTCGTAGTCGTGACCGCCGGAGCGCTCATGTGGAAGCGGTCCGCACGTCGAGGCAGGCCCCCCACTACCGCGCCCGCTCCCGGAGGCCCTATCTCTCAACCCCCGACCGGCCCCGCTTCGGGGTAATCGGAAATCGGTTCGATCGAAGGGGCCGGGAGCGAAACCCCACGCCTGTCGTATGGCGGGCGCTCCCGGCCTCGGCTCAATGTCTGTTGAGCCCCCCCTGCAGATGCCCGAGCCACCCCGAAGGTGTCGCCCCGCGGAAGGTCCCTAGACGATCCGACCGCTCCGTGCGATCGGCTTTCCGTCCACGGTTAGAGTGCCGCCGCCTAGCATGGCATATCCGGTGAAGGGAATCCGGCTTCGTCCGCCGGCGACCTCATTGTTACCGATTCCCAGGAGGATCGCCCCTTCCTCCGTGTCCTCGCAGGGTGGGAGGTCCCTCGCCTCTGGATTGAGTCCGATCGAGAGGTAGGCGAGCCGGTCATTGCCCTTGGGCGCGGCCGCGAAGGCCTTCTCGAAGAGTTCGTGGCCGACGGTTGTGGAGTGGTCGGTCAAGCGACCGTCCTTGAAGGTCCACTTGCTTCCCGCGTACTTGTCGTAGCGACCCATGTCGAAGACGGTACGGTTGCTCACGAACGTTCCGGAGGCGTCCTTTCCGTCAAGCGCAGCGAACAGTTGGCCCGAGGGGTTGCCCTCAAGCATGCCTCGAGGTCGGTCCTTCGTCGCACCGCTCGGGATTCCCCCTGCGACCGTCATCCGTGCTCCGTGGACGGCGATCCGCAGGTCCGTGCCGTTGCTGTGACGAATGCGCAGTTCGGAACCGCCCGAGATCCGCTTCGCTACGCGGTTCCCCGTTGCGAGCATCTTTCCGGCGTCGACGGCCCCCGCCTTCACGAGCCTCTCCCGCCAGGCCGGCCCGGCCAGCCCGAAGCGCTTCGCCGTGGCATCGCTCGCGAGTCCGAGTGACATTCGGTAGCCTCGAAGCCCGCTCTTCCTGGCGGCGGCATACCACTCCTCGTTGAAGCCGATGAACTTTGAACTGAACGTGCCTAGATCGATCGCCCTTCGCATGTCGGCCGGCCCCCAGAAGTAGAGGTAGGCGTCCGCGTTCCCAACCGCTGCCTTCTCGGCCGACGAGAGGTGGCTGAAGGGCCCCGTTCTCTTCGCAGCGACCGCGTTCCACCATGCGGTCTCGTCCTCGTACAGGACCGTGGGCTGTGCTCCAAGCCGTCGAGCTTCGTCCACGAACGCGCGCGTGTATGGGAGGCTGTGGGTCCAAGACTCGATAACAACGGAGTTACCCTTCTTGAGGCCCAGGTTGCGGCTCAGGATCGTTCGGGCGAGACGGGCGGCGTTGTCGGGCATGCCATTCCGAGCGGGCACTAGTATTTACCAAGCTTTTGAGAGGCCCCGGCAGGAATCGCCGGTCGAGCCGACTCTCGATTCTCTGACCCGGTAAGGGTCCGTTGGACTGGGGTTACGCTTTAGTCGGTGCGGTTCGATATCACGAACTCGTTGCCATCCGGGTCGGCGATGACCGCTCGAACAAAGCTTCCAATCGAGGCTTCGATGACCTTCGGCTCGACCGTAACGGATCCCCCGCGCCGCATAATCTCTCGACAGGCCCCTACGGGGTCGCTGCACCGGAACACGACCCCGGATACCGTGCCGGGGTCTCTACCCTCTTCTCCGGGAGCTTGGGGGTGCATCGTGAGCAGGGTCGAGGTGCCCGGGGAGGGCGAAAACAAGTCGGCTTGCCTTCACGTCGAAGAGCAGCTCCTTCAGTCCCAGTACATCCCTATAGAACGTTCGGGCTTTCTCGGGATCTTTGATGTGGATCGTTACGGCGTGAAGCCCGGTGATGACCTCGCTCATGAGGGGCCATCCGTGCCAGATGGGTTAATCCTTGCGAACGGACGCTGGCAGACCGTCGACCCAACGTTGAGCGCTCCTCGTCCGGTCATCGACTCCGCCACGTGGCGGATCTCGCCCTGCAGGGTGTCCGGTATCAATCCCGATGGCGAAGGGACGGACACCGACCGTCAGTTTGGCTTTGAGGTCATCCGGCTCTTGATCTCTCCCTCAAGCCAGGGCTCAACGTGAATGTGTTCCACCTCGATGGTCGCCCGGATCGCAGTCACACCCTTGAGCCCCCTCACCCATCGAACGAGCGGCTGAATCTCACCGACGTTGGAAAGGTGGGTGACGAAGAGCGAGAACTCCTTGGGCGCGGTGTTGGTCGACACGATCCGCTCCAGCCCAGTGAGGATCGCCTCGTCCACGGCCTGCTTGCGGTTCGCCTGGGAGGTCACGAGCAGTCGGCACCGGACGCCGCCTACCTTCCCTAGGTTAAGGATGGGGTCAAGGTAGAACGCATTTCCCTCGACCATCCGGATCATCCGCCTCTTTACCGTCCGGGTGGAGAGCTGGAGCGTGTGGGCGACGTCGGCGAGACGCGCCCTCCCCTCCCTTCGTAGGCCCTGGATGATCCTCCAATCCGTTCTCGAGAGTGTCAGTTCACAGGGAGGATAGCCGAGCTTCCATGATACGGGGTTGCGGCAGCCGCACAAGGACCCGAACAGGCGGACCTGTCTCTCGAGGGCCGCTCGTCCACGGTAGAGGGTCAGGACGGCCAGGTCGGTTCCGTAGAGGTCATCGATGAGGATCACGCCGTCCAGTAGTTTCAATCGGGCTATCGATTCCTGCTTTGACTCCGGATCTCCGGCCCGCAGTTCCACGATCGCGGCCTCCCGACCGAGCAAGCCCGGATTCACGATGAGCTGCCAGCGCTCCAGGAAGCCGACGTCGGTCATCCGACGTAGGCGACTCCGCACAGTCTCCTCGTCCACCCCGACCCTCTCGGCCACGCGGGCATGCGAGATGCGAACATCCCACTGGAACGAGTGAGGGGAGGCGAGCGCGCGAACGATACGGATGTCAAGGTCGTCGGGTGTCCACATCCGCGGGGCCAAGTCCCGTAAGTCGACAGGATAGGTAAGTTTTGTCTGCGGGCTGGAAGTTTTCTCGGGAGGAACGTAACTATCGGTGGGCATTCTGAATAACGGCGGAATACGGTGGTAGCCATCCCGCAGTGGACTCCGAACAGATGCTCAGCCAGCAGGGACCCGTAACGTGTACCGCATCGTTTCAAGGCAGGGAGCCACGGCGTGGAACCCCACGACGCACGCGCGGATTCGACGGTGGTACCTCATGTCCCCATCTTTGCCAATTCTTCCTAGGGTTGAATGACGACCTAGATCGGAGGCCACCCCCCACCTATCGTGGTCCCCTTCCAAGTCCGACAGCCTTGCCCCCGTAACCGAATCCGGGGGCCTGCGATCGGCCGCACTGCCCTCGGGAGCGAATCCCGGCTCGCGAAACACGCCGAGCGGGGAATCGTCCACCCGGGTGCTCCCCCTCTCGGCGTGCCCTGAAGGAGAGCAAGTAGGTGACCGTGAAGGGACGGTCTAGGGAGCGCAACGCCTGTTGAACATACTACAGCCTGCGTAGCTTTGGGCCGGCGGACGTATAACTCAAAGGCAGCCGCAGTACCTCGTCCCCACGGGAGGGAGAGTGTGGCGGTGTCCGGGTTGTTCTACTTCGGTGTCGTAAGACCGAGCTGGGCGAGGTCGTGCCGCATCTCCTCGCGTTCGGCCGGCGTCAAGGGCGGGAGCGGGGCTCGGACCGGGCCGCCAGCCATTCCCATCAGTTCTCCCCAGTACTTCACCATCTGAACCGGCAGGGCCCCTCCGGTTCGTCCGGCCAGCCTCCCCCACCATTTGCGGGAGACGGCCTTGATGGGTCGGATCTTCGTGTACAATCGGCGTGCCTCGTCCCAACTGCCCTTCGTCGCGAGGTCGATGAATCGAACGTACTGCTTCGAGGACTCGGTGTCGAACCGCCAGTCGCTGGTGTTCGCGAACATCACTTGCTGGCGAATGCCGTACGGCTCCCCGACGAAGAAGATCTCCTCGTCCGGCATGCTGACGACGGCTTTCGCACCCGCCTCCAGGTGAGTGTCGATGGAAAGTTGAAGATTGAAGCTCGCCTCTTTGATGGCGATCAGTGTTGGGAGGTCCGCCAGCCGAGACATCGCCTTCGCGGAGAGGATTGTGCCAAACTGGGGAGAGTTGTAGAAGGCGAGGCCGATGTCGACCTTCTCGGCGACCCGGCCGACCCAATCGACGACCTGCTCCTCCGTCTTTGTCACCATGTACGGCGCGGCCAGGATGACAAAGTCGAAGCCGAGCTCCTCCGCTCGATCGGCCATGGAGACGACGTCCTTGAGGCAGGTATCGGTTACCTGGAACGCGATGGGGGCTCGACCTCGGACGATGCGGGGAGCGAGCTCCATCAAGCGGTAGCGTTCGTCTCGGGTCAGACTCCAGAACTCCCCCATGTTCCAGGAGAAGCCCAGTCCGTGAGTGCCCAGGCGTAGGACGTGCTCTATGTTGGCCGCGAGCCCCTTCTCGTCAAGCTCGTCCTCGGCCGTGAACGGCGTGACCATGGTCGTCCACTGGCCGATGATGTTCTCCCGACCCCACGCCTTTGCTTCCGATCGAATGTAGTGCATGAACCGCCCTCCTCTTGCGAGTTCCGCCAGATTAGGTAGAACTTACCCGGCCCTCCGGAGCCAACGCCGTTCCGGACCGCCCGCCCTTTGCCACGAGCAGGTCGAACTCATCGCCCTCGCGTGCGTCGCCCACGATCCGATGGCCCTTTCGATCGGCCCAGGCCCGAACGTCAATCCGACTCGGTACGTCGTTCACGAGCACTCGGACCAAGCTGCCTGCCGGCAGCGGGGAGAGCGTTTCTTCGAGTCGGGCGATGGCGCCCTTACAGGTCAGCAGGCGCCCGTCGACCGTGAAGGCGACAGTCGCAGAGGTCACGACGGGACTCGGGGGGCGGGACGTGGGAGTTCGGCGAAGACATCGATCTTCCCCGTAAGCCGCTGCCGGAGCTCACCCCGAAGCGCCGCTACCGCCGAGGCGTCGACGTTTCCTTTCTCGCGGTCGCCGCGGGTGCACACGGCTCCCCGGACGCCGACAATGTCGGGGTTGATTCGAACGAGGGTGTGCAGGTTCTCGATTTGAAGGGTTCCCGAGAGCGCCGTGCTCATACCCCCTTCCTTCGCGTCCAGGACGAGCTCCTTCAACTCGTGCTCTCCGAGGAAGTCGAAGAGATTCCGCCCATCCTTGACGAGGGTGTCGATGAGCATTCCATCGCTCCGGCTCTCCTTTCCGAGCTTCACAACCAGCCGGGGGTCGATACCGTGGTACAGGTGGCTGTCGGCGAACGTCGCCGCGATCAGCTTGGTGTCGAAACCCTCCAGGGCGCGTCGGCTCTCTTGAAGGATCCGGAGCGCGGTCTCGTAGTCGCTCTCGATGAATCCGACCTTTACGGACGTTGCCCCCAACGCTGCGGCCCCATAGACCGCCATGGCCACGGTTCCGGCCTGATTCGGCACCACTCCGAGGGTGACGCTGACGTGAAACGGCCTGGGAAAGGCGTTGCGAACCTCCCGAATGACGGGAGGGAAGTTCGACCCCACGACCATTTCCCGAAGGTTCTTCACATCGACTATGTCGGCTCCGCCGGCGACGGCCTCCTGGGCCTCGGGGAGATCCTGGACACTTACCATGAGCATCATTGCATGCCTTCCGCGGGTGTACCCGACGCGACTCGGAGTCATAGCCTTGCCCCAGAGGCGATTCGAAAACGCGAAGGGTCAAAGACTTCGCCGTCAACCCAGCTTGACGGGTTGGGCACGATGGGTGCGACAGGGGACCCTCTTCAATTGCCGGACGGCGGAGCGGCCGAGTCGATCGAACGATCACCCGTCCCGCGTTCGATTCGAACTGAAGCTACGGCGGAGCGCGCTGCGCGGGCAACTTGGGCCGAGCCAGACCGTAGACGGCGGCCATCAGTCCATACGTTACCACCAGCGGAGACATCGCTACCACGACGGGGGCCACGGAGGCTACGAGATTTGCCCAGTTGGTGACGAATTCCACGAGGAAGAGGATCGCACGGTCCCCCACAACGAGACCCGCGACCGTGGCCACCGCCAGCGACCAGGTGAACGCGACCCAGCCTACCGCGGTACCGATCCGGGGGCCAACCGGCTGGGCTAGGACACGGAGCCGGTAAAAGAAGCTCCCAAACGCGAGCACTACCAGGCCCCCGACTGGCCACGCGATGCAGGACGGGGTCGATGCTCCGGCCCCCCCGCCTCCTAGTCCGATGCTCAAGAGCGCGGTAGCCACCGTGCCGGTGGTCCAGAATCCGATGCCGAACCAGGGCCACCGCCTCCGCCGCGGTCCCGGTCCAGCGGTCGCTCGCTCGGAGTGGAACGACTTCCATTCCCTGAGCCCGAGGAACATCAGGTAAAACCCGAGGATCGTCGTTCCCAGGCTCGAATGGTACTCGGGCCAGCCCTGGCTGAGGTTCCCGCGTTCCAGGAACTGGTAGGCCTCCGTCGCCCCCTCGATGACGAACCCGAGGATGAGCACCGCCAGTGCATGACTCGGCGAAATTGGGGCTGGCAGGAGGAATCGACGCAGTGGGCCGGACCGCTTCTGAGAGCCGTCTCCATCCGTCCCGGCTGCAGTATCGCCCCGTTCCGGAGCGGTCGCGGGCAGCGACACTCTGGACAGCTACGGAGAGGAGCTACTCAAGCCTGCGCCCCACCGGAAGCGAGGCTCGTAGCGTGGGCGCGGTGATCAAATGGCTAGGCGGTTCCTGAAGTGGAATCAATGGGTTGCTTAGCCGCGGGCCCCTTTCGACAGGTCGATGGGCCTCTACCGTTGACGAACAACGATATTGGAAAGGAGCTAAGGCAGAAGAGTCTCGAATTGAAGGATCATTTCAAGAGCGTCCGCGATCTTGTGCATCTTTTCGTCTTCCCCCCCGATGAGGTCGATACCCGAGCCGACCGGATCGTTCGCCATGCCAGCTACCACCGGGTTCACGACGGGCAGCCCGAGGGTCGCCCGGTCACCGTTCCGTGCGAGGGCCTGCTCGAAGTGAACACGCGGTAAAGTCTCCCTGAGAGCTGGATCGGTGGGCGGACCTCCTGCCAGTCCTTCCAACGGTCGGTGTCCTCGCCTGTTACGAGCCCATCGTCCCACGGCCGGCACCGCTCGGGCCCGAACCGTGCGGCGATGATTCCGTCCAAGCCCGCTCGCGATCGAAGCGCGATGAGCCGGCCACCGCGATCGGATTTTCGGTGGCTCGTCCCTTCTCCCACGCTCGCTCCATCTCTGCCGAGGGGATGTCTCCCCCCTTAACTCGAGTTAAGCAGACATCGCGAAAGCCCCGAACGCGAGCGACGCCCAGGGGACGAGTCTCCTCATGGGGGGCCAGTAAGAACGAGTAGGGTCGAACGGCACGGCGACGTCCATTCAACCGGAATTGCACCTTCTCAGGGCTGAGCTTCGCCTGGTCTGGCAACCCGGGCCTCCAGGCGATATCGAAATGGCCTGGGCGGACGTCCCAGTACCCCGAGCGCCGGCATGCTGAGACTGCTAGGAGCATGGAACCTCCCGGCGGCGGTGCGCGCTTTCCTGATCCTTGCCACCGTCTTTCTCGTCGTCGGGTTCCTGATCAACGTTGTCGCCGTTGCGGTGAAGTCCGAACTCGCGTTCGTCTTTGGCGCCTCGCTGGTCGCCGCCGGCGCCGGCTGCGCGGTCGCAGCGGGAGTGACGGCGGGGAGGGAGCGCGGTCCCTGAAGGGTCAACAGGTCACCTCGGTCGTGCGTGGGTGGTTCACTCAGAATGGTGGCCCGACCCCGGTTCACGAGACTGTGGAGTCTTCGGCAAGGTCGGCTTCCCGAGACAGTGCAACGGTTGACACTTGCGTTCGAATTTCCAGGCGCGTCCTGTTCTAGGACCGGACCTAGACCCCGGCGAGCTCACTTCGGCGTCGGTCGCATCGATTGCGGAATCTCGACCGCTACGACCTCTCCCCGGACGGTGATCTCTCCATCCACCGAAACGGAGATGTCGACGACCACTTTCCTTCCAGAAACCGAGCGTACGACCCCGCGCAGGATGAGCTCCGGACCTAGGGGCGTGGGTCGAAGATAATCGACCCGGAGCGCGGCGGTGACGAACCGATGCGGCGGAAGAGTGTCCATCTCTCGGCTCTCGGCGAGATAGGCCGCCGCCGCCGCTGTCCCCGTACCGTGGCAGTCGATGAGAGATGCGATCAAGCCCCCGTTCACGAACCCGGGAACGGCCGTGTGGAATGGTTGCGGGGTGAACCGAGCTTCACTCGCATCCCCATTCCAGAAGCTTCTGAGGTGTAGACCATGCTCGTTCAGCCGCCCGCATCCGGTGCAGTGAGCTAGCTCATCCGGATAGTAGTCTTGGAATGCCTTCATAGATTGAGGTCGATAGAAGACCTCGCTGATGAGCTGTTCGCGCGAGGTCCAAGTTGGAGCGTTTTGGGCACCGCGCCCGTTGCGAGCCGAATCCTCGTGGAACGCTTGGTAAACTCCGCCCGACGGGAGGTTTTACTGGTCCGGATCCCCCTAGAAGAGGTTGGTCTGACGATGGCCGCACTGAGTCAGGTGGTAAACCTCGTTGTCCTGTTCTTCTTCATCATCCTCGGCGCGGTCGTTGAGGTCTTTGTCAGTATCCTCCTCGGCGCCCTCGTATGCGTACTTCCGTTGGTCGTATTCGTCATGTTCTCACCGACCTCGCGCGGGTCACCGATAGCGCGTACCCTTCGTCAGAGACCGGTGACACTGCTCGCGGTCATCGTTTGTGCCTCTGGGTTCATGGTGATGATCGGGGGTTCCGCGGCCCTGGACCTCGCGGCTATCATCATCGGGCTGGTTCTGTTCCTCGTTGGGCTGGTGGTGCTTCTTCCGAGGCTCCGGGGCATGCAGTTGGCACAAGGGCAGTCCCAGCAGCAGGCGCAGACCAGTATGTTCCTGCAACAGCCGACCCCGGTGATTCCGCCAGCTGTTTATGGGGAACCTACGGCCACAACGCCTCCCTACGCCGGCCCCCCCGCTCCTCTGTTCGCGCCTCCCCCGCCTCGGTACCACCCCGAGCCCGCCACCCTCACCGCCGAACCCACCCACCTCGAGGACGGAGCGCAATTGTCCCAGCTGCGGTGCAGGGAACGCCAGTGCCTCCCGCTCCTGCCAGGTGTGCGGCAAGGCCCTTCCACCCCCGACGTGAGAATCGTCCTGGATGCTCACACACACGGATTCCGATCCACGTATCGCGAAACGACTCGGGCCTGGCTGCCTTGGAACGAATGGGTTTCCCGCTTGTCTCCGATGGGGCTTCTGGTCCCTTGCGCCGCCGGACTATGCGAACGGTAGGGTCGCGCTCCGACTAGTCGAATCCGTCTCCCTGAAGTTCCGGATTGCTCTCCCGTTGTCCTTGGCTTGCCCCGTAGACGATCAGAACGATTCCGATTAGAAGGAGAACGATGCCGAAGGCCGCAATACCCCCACTCGGATCTGACTGTGGCATACAGTTTGGGATCGCCGAACAGCCGGAGTTGTAGGAGGCGACTCCTTGAGCTATGACCGCCGAAATCCCTAGAACCACAACGCCTACGATCACCAGTGGGATTCCCGCTCTGTAGTACAACCAGGGGGAGGTGGTCGGAAGGGGGGTGAGCCCCGGACGGTCGGGCGCCGAAGGGATATCGAGGGGCCGGTAGCCGCTTTGCGCCGACGGAGCGATGGAAGGTAGCGCCAGGCTCCCGCCGCACCACTGGCACACTCGTGATTCTGGCGGGTTCGGACCGCCGCACTGGGCACAGGGACCCTGAGCCACGGCAGGGCAATGCGTTGTAACCTTTAGCCCTGCGCGGGACCTAACCGGCCGGAACGGGCAGCAGCCGCCGTGCCGATAGCACCATAGTCCGGGGAGGCTGCTGGATCAGCAATGCGCTCGATCCTTGTACACGGCGAGGTATCCTCGGAGGAACTCAGGTCCGTCGTGGAGGAAACGGGTATCGAGCTTCAGGGAGCCGCTTCGTATGCCTTCGGCGGAACACGAATCTCCCTTTTCCTCGGTCGCAAACACTTCTTCCGAACGAACAGCTACCTCGGCGTGTCGGTGGTCGCGGCTACTGACGGGATCACCCAACGAATTGACATCGGCCAGGCTGGAGGAGGCTCGGGTCTCATTGGAATGGAATGGGGTGCTGGGGATGACCTCGAAGCTAGCATCTACAACTCTCTGGCGGCGCTCCTTCAACAGAAGGGGTTGACAGCGGAGGGATAGCGCGCGCTAAGGCAGGGGTCTCGCACCGCCCGGCTGAACTACCCGGTCAGATGGGGTGCAAGCTTGCTTGCGCCGTCTGTTCACTCGGGATTGAGCACACCGTGAAGGACCGATGGGTCACGCGGGCTACGGCGTTCGGCTGGACCGCGCCGTCATTTGAGCGTAGAACTCCTTGGCGCGCTTCTCCATGTCCCCCGGGGTGACGTCTTCTCGGTGGGTGGCGATCGACCATTCGTGCCCGAACGGGTCGCGAACTCGGGCATGTCGATCGCCCCAAAACAGGTCGGTAGGCGGCACGACCGAAGTCGCGCCGACTGTGACGGCCCGCCGATATGTGTCGTCCACGTCCGGCGCGTACAGCCAAACGCCGGCCGGAGAACCACCCAGGGATTTCGGCGACCGGTTCCCCATCGCGGGAAACTCGTCGGATAGCATGAAGATCGAATCGCCTATCTGGAACTCAGCATGAAGAATCTTGCCCTCGAAGGAGGAGACTCCGGCCCTCTTCTTGGCGGAAAACGCCTTCACGTAGAATTCCAACGCGCGCGCTCCGTCGTCGACGGTCAGGACGGGGGTGGCTGTGTGGTACCCTTCTGGAATCGGCTGGACGTGGTGAGTCATCGCGAGCGGTGACTTCGTCCGCTTTCTTCAACTCTTCCAAGGAACCGAGAGTGTTTTCGCGGTCTGCTATGTCGGTCGGCGGACCTCCGAGTTCAGCGTCCACGGATGAAGGGCGCTAGCCGGTTGTAATCGATCTGACTTGAGCGCGAATCCCATGGGCGCGATACAAGCCCGGACTAGGTTGGTGTGTACAGGATTCTAACGCTCGGGCGCACCACCTCGTCACGGGAACCGCAGCCGTAGCGCCGGCAGATTGCAGCGTGGGTACCGATTCGCGCGGGGTCGTTACAGGAAACGGGAGCGTCATCACCGTTAGGAAATCGGGTCGCGGTAGCATGCGGGTCTATGAACCCCCAGGTCCAATCGTTCATCCATGCGTGGGTCCGGGAAGGGCGCGAAGAAGACCGGGGAATGGACGCCAGTTGCGGATCCCGACGGACATTACTCTTCTGGGATTCCGGATTTTGACCGATTGTTAGGAGGCGGATTCCGAAAGGGGAGCTTGGCACTTTTCGTGATGGACGAATCGGTGGGACTGGAGGATCTCGACCTACTCCTCTTCCCCACCTACCTCAACTTCCTCTATCAGTCACGCGGGATCCTGGCAGTGCTTCCCTCCCGCGACTCGCCTCACGATTTTCGGGGGAGATTTACCCACTTCGCCACACGGCGTCGATTCGACACGCGCGTCCGCGTGATCGATTACATCGGAGAGGATCACGGTCTATCGGTACGTTGTCAACTTGGCGGACACTGACGCGAACCCGTTGCTAAGGAAGGCGGCTGTGGCGAAGATGGAGGCGGCGGAGCGTCAGGTCGCGGGGAGTCGCAAGCGAACTTTCATCGAACTCCACGCCTTCGAGGTGTTCGAGACCCTGATGGGCTCGGAGAAGGCGCTCAAGATGTGGTACTGCGGGGTCAAGCGCGCCCGGCATATGGGCAACCTGGTCATCGGATTGCTGGGACCCGGGCTCGCCTCCGCGCCCGGGGTACGTCGGATGGCCGACATGGAGTTCGCGCTGCATCGGGGCGATGTTGGCCTCCTCGTCCGGGGCGTGCGCCCTGCCTTCCCCAGCTTCGTCGTAACGACAGATCACGCGGCCGGAAGCCCTCACGTCGCGTTCGTTCCTACACCGTTTGGGAAGGAGGCGGGTCCATGATGGCGTCTGCCGCTCCGAGTGCGGCGGTCATGGATTTGAAGGCGCGCATCGCCGCAATCGCCACCTCCCTCATCTCCCGGGATGGGCTCGTTCTAGGGGCTGCCCTGCAGCCGGGTATGTATGCCGATGTTTTCGGAGTCATGTGTGCCACGATCTTCGGAGCCGCCGCAACCGCGAACAGTGAGCTCGGTCGGGCTCTACCCGAGCGGATTGTAATCTCAGGCGACGACTCGACGCTGATCATCATGCCCAGCGGAGGGAAGGCAATCCTGGTGGTCGTTCTCGACGGGGGCGTCGATCCGGAGAAGGTGCTCGATGTCGTTGCCCAGTTCGCGACTGTCCTCGGATCGAACTGGCCTAGGGGTCGCCCGGGGGCGGCTCGACGGGCCTAGGCGACGGTCCGCAGGCGCCCAGATCTGTGTTCAATAGGGGCGGAACAATCTCCCGTTCGGGTCTCCACAATCTAGCAGGAATCGTGCATAGTTCGAACCACGGCTCGCCCGGTCGGGGTTCGGGCCATTTGAAAGACGAGCATAAGCCAACCGACCAAGAGGGCCCAGCCACGTCACCGCTGGAGGCTACACTCACTTAGTAGCCAAACGACGTGAAGGAGGAACCCGGCCGTCGAAGCGTCCAAGTAGTGGTGGGCAGTGTCTTGGTCCGAGCGGACTGGCCTTGAGTAACGTCTACACGATTCCATCAGGCGCCGTCGGTCCTCTGGTGGAACCCTCCGCGGTCGCGGGGCCCAGCCGGCAGCTCAGCCATCGTCGCTTCGTTTCCGCCATCCTAGCCCTTATCGCGGGAATACTGGGAGGAATCTCTACGGTCACGGCATGGTGGACGGATTCATTCACCTCCCCGAGCTCTGCCTCGGAGATCCACTTTCTCCCAGGCGGCTCCTTGACCGGTACCTCGAGCGGAGGGACAGTCAGCGCATCTTACGCGGGACTTGGGTTTGGACCAGTCGGCGCGTTGTATGAGGCGATCCTCGCGATGGCACTCGCCGTCATGGTGCTAGGCCTCATTGGGGGGATTGTGGGACTGCTCGCCTCGTGGGGCAGGCTCCGAAACCCGAACCGAAATGGGATGGTACGCGGTATGCTGGTTGTGGTGCTCGTGATTGCCCTCTTCTCGGTGATTATCGTACCCTCGCTCCAGCCTTACACAGTGTCCAATTCAGCCGGAGGATGCTCCGGTTTCGCCACCCAGTCACCGTGCAACTCGTTCTGGGGGGCCGGCTCCTCGTCAGGTAGCAACTACACATGGGGTGGGGACGAAGGGTTCTACTTCATGGTCTCAGCCTCGGTTCTCTTGGTTTTCGCTCTCGGGTTCTGGATTCGTGCGTGGTCGGAGTCGTGGGGGCCTTCGGCAACCGTAATTGTTGGAGCAGGAATGGGATTGACGTCGCTCGGGCCAGACCCCGTCGAGCGCCTGCTGCAGTTGAAGCAGCTGCTAGACTCGGGGCATATCTCGGACTCCGAGTTTCAGCAAGCAAAGTCCAATCTCTTCGGTCGACCTACCGTCGCGTCCCCACCGGGATCGTCTCCCGGGGTCGAGGAGACGTTGACCAGGTTGAAAGTAATGCACGAATCGGGGCAATTGAGCGACGCCGAGTACGCGGAGGTCCGGGGGCGAGTTCTCGGACGACTGTAGTCCCTGAATCAATCCTCACGTCCTCTCCTCGCCGGGACCCCTTGTCTGGGAGCCGATGTCCCTCGAGGGCCCATCAACGTGGTGTTCAAGAGGTATTGAGAATCCGCTCGTTCGGGCCTCGACGGTTCAACGGAATTGAGCGTTGATCCGACTCCGGGTGCGGCCGTATGAACGCGTCCGACGAGCTTGCCGTACCTCGGTCAGCTCGCGGCGCGAATATTCTGTAGACGTTATAGACCGCCACCCTTCTCGAGCAGTAAGGGTGCCGCCAGTAGTCGGCTGACGCCCCATCGAAGCTAGGAGGGCGCAACCTGGAAGGGAAGGTGACCCAGGTGACCATCGTGGTGAGGGACCAGGAGGCCGCACTCGAGTTCTATACCAAGATGGTGGGGTTTGAGAAGAAGACGGATTTCATCGCCCCCGGCAACCCTCGCTGGGTGACGGTCGGCCCTCCCGGCCCAGGTTTGGAGATATCGCTCTACCAGCTAGGCGCGCGGACGGGACCACAAACCCCGCCACCATTGCGGCAGCTGGGCAACGGTATGTTTGTAGTGACGGTTTCCGACGTAAGGAAGACGTTCGGCGAAACGAAATCTCGGGGCGTCAAGTTCCGGGCGGAGCGGCCCGCGGAGCAACCTTGGGGCATCTACGCCGAATTCTCCGATCCCGATGGAAATCACTTGACCATCCTGCAGCCGCCGGCCTAGACACCACATCCGCGCTAGGGAACCCCTTGCTGAGCCTCTAACTGCCGAGGACTTAGACCCGAACGTGTGTGTTCAATAGAAGTTGAACCCAACCGCCTCGCGACAATTTGGCCGTGGGGAACCTCCCCGAGGTGAACATCGGGGCGTTTTCTGGGGATTCGGGCCCTTTATCCACCGGAAGGAACGTTGCAACGGTGGGCCGACGGGTCAGCCGCTGGGATCAGGTCCCTCACTCAGATTGGAGCTCAACGTGTCGACCAAGCCTAGGAGTTACAGCGACGACTGGAGGGTGCCCACATCCATCGGGGTTTGGGGAGGGACCCGCGCGGCCCAGACCCAACTTGCGTTGGCGGTCGCTAGGCGAGTCGATCCGGAGTTCTACTGGCTCCAGATCGTGGGAGACCCTGCATCCCACGATGCACCTGAGCCATCGCTCGCTGGACGGGTTCCTTCGGGACACTTGTTCTACCTCCGCCCAGACCAGCTCGCTCCCCGGACCCGATCAGGCAGAGTTGCGGACTGGTTCGGTCGCGCCGACATCGAAGCCGCTACCCGGTTGCATCAGATTGCTGAGTCTCTGCGCCTTCCGTCGCTTGCTCGAATTTTCCTCGACGGCAAGAGTGCCACTAGCTCGACCAAAGCCCTTGTGATCGCCGAGTCAAACTTGGCCGAGCCGTTCCTCCCGCTCGAGGAAGGCGGGATCCGGCCATTCATCGAAGCCATGAATCAATACGGGGTAACACTCGTCACCACGCTCAGCAATCGCCCCAACCCGAACGCCCGGGACATCGACTACGTGCTCTTCATCCGGCCGGGATCCGGCGTTGACGCGTCTCTCGCCGACGTCGAGTGTCGGCAAGGGCCGCCTCCCGGGGCCCCCGGTCTCTTCACTCAAGGGAAGGCGCGGGGACTGAACGCTCTTGCTGCGGACCTGCGACAAGGCCAACCCGGACCAGCTTAGGAATGAATGTGACCGAGGTTCGAGACCGGCCAGCCCCCGGGTTGTGTTCAAGCGACATTGCGCATAGCTCGGCACAGCTCCTCAGCCTCAAGGAACACGTTGCATTGTAGTTTCAAGGCCGTCCTTCCGCTACATTGACTTGGTCAGAGAGAGGAGTTCATTCAATGCGTCGGCGACCCCGGCATAAGTCGCAGTGGACCTGAGATAGTCCATGTCCAAATCCTCGCCAAACTTCTGAACAAGTAGCCTCGCGTGATCAAAGTCCGTGGGAATTCTCCGGTACTTCGCAGACGCAAGTCGCTTGACGATCAAATCCTCGACCGCCGCCAATGTGATGTCGCCGTACGGAGTAACGATAACCCGGGTGAGTCTCCGACTCCCGGTATAGCCTTCAGGGTTCCGGACCAGGTCCACCGCGAGCTTCCATTCAGGGTGGTACCACTCTCGATTCTTGTGGAGAAATCCCCATGATTCGAGTATTTTAGCCAGTTGGGCTTGATCGGCGACGATATCGATGTCTCCGGACACGTAGGCGCCTCTCGTGTAGATTTCGATTGCCGACCCTCCGACCACTAACTGTCGGGGAGTTCGCACTGCCTGCCTGCTTGGCGAGTAGGGCAACGAAGTAAAGATGCCTCGTCGCCGCATCGATCTCCTTAGCGAGGATCCGCCCAACGTCACCGCGCGTGGTCATTTGCGGTACTTGCCTCGGCGAGAAAGAGGAAGGCCCAGCCGGGCCAGTTCCACATCCTTCCCGGGCCGACGCTCCATCTCAGAGAGAATTGCCCTGGCGGCGGTTGGAATCACATCTGGGCGAGGGATTCGCCGGAAGAACCCTGCCCGCTGCTTCTCAAGCGAGGGACCCCTGACCGGGGGGATCTCTCTGCCCGGCGCTCGCTAGCCAATCCGACGACCAAGAGAGGCGGGCTCGCCGGCGGAGAAGGTTGCGAATGTCTTGGTCTGCCAGTTCCCACGTCGAACGCCCTTCCACGCCTGCCCGTTCGGTCACGATGCCTGCCGCCGCGAGGCGACGCAGCTCAGAGTATACCTTGGTCCGCTGCAGACCGGTCAACCATGCAACTCGGTATGCTGTCAGCGGCGAGGACGAATTCGCCAACGGCGCTAGAGTCAGGGCCCGAGTCTCGCTGCCGGGAGCGCGACTAATCCCCGGCCCACCCTAAACACCATTAGTCGCTAACAGGAGGGTGAGCGTACCTAATAGTGTCCTATAAGGACACTATTGTTTTCCGTGCAGAAGATCTGGGGTGTGCAACTGATCGTGCGGCCACACCGACTTCTACGTTCAAGCGAAGTTGGACGTTGCCCTCGCACTCGGCTCTGGGTTCGATGGGAATTGAGTGGCACGAGATCTAGCAGACCCTCGGCTAAGCCTGGCCAGGTCGAGGTCTGTGACCTCGCCTTCGAATGGTGGGTTTCTCACAGCCTTAGCAGGGCTCATATCAATGGGTCCCCATCGACAGTCGTGCCCAGGCCTCGATCCCGCCCCACCACGATTCCCGTGACGGAACGAACTCGCCGCCTTCTGGAATCTGTAAGGGGCCAAGGAGAAAGTTTCGACGACCTGATTCTCGATCTCCTCGAGGAGGCCGCTTTCGACGAAGGATTCTATTCGGAAATTGAGCGGCGCTGGCGAACCGAGAAGCGCATCGAGGGCAGGCTGGTCATGAGATTGTCCGGCACGGCTTAGCAGCAGACCCCCGGGGAATGACCGTCGAGGGTGTGTGTGCTCAATAGGAGTTGAACAGACTCCCTCCGTCACCGGGTGCTCTCATCGCCAGTCGACCATCGAACCCTCGAATCCACCCGGAGTCCTTATAGTAATACGTGTAATACACGTATCAGATGACCAAGGAGGTCGTCTACAGCCGACATGCCCGTCAACGGATGGTGCTTCGTGGAATCTCGGCGGCTGAAGTGGAGGGTGCCCTCAAGTTTGGATCCAAAACCCACCAGGGCGATCGAGTCGTGGCCGCCTATCGGTACTTTGAGGTCGTTTACGTTGTTCGGGGCCGGAGGATCTTCATTGTTACCGTGAAGCCGAGGTGGTAAACATGGTGGAGCGCTGTCCGGTATGCGGTAAGGGATTCCTGCGACCTCAAGTCGTGCATGAGGAGATGTTCGGAATCGATCTAGGGGACTACCCGGGTGAGGTGTGTGATCGGTGCGGTGAGTCGTTCCTCAGTTCCGATAGCATGGAGAGGGTGGAGGCTCGAGCGAAGGAGCTAGGCCTCTGGGGTCTCGCCTCAAAGGTCAAGATCGCGCGATCTGGCAATTCGCTGGTCGTTCGCATTCCGGCCCAACTTGCGCGATACCTCAAGATGAAGAGCGGGCAGGAAGTCCTTGTCTCGCCCGAGAAGGAGAACCGTTTGATTCTTGAGCTGGGATAGGCTGACGTACGATTCTCGCCTGAAGTCTAGTGAATCTCGTGCCCCGCGAAAGGCCAAGCCTCGAGGGTCACCGCCCCTGGGCTCAACGCGGCTTGAGCGGGTTCGGAATGTGCTCAATGTGCGTTGAGCCTTCCGAGTGTTACACCACCGGGCCCTTGCATGCGTCGGACAGGCTGGCCATCAAACCTGCCGCAAGCAATGAGGCTAGCCCTTCGAGCCGGTCGCGCCCACCGGAGGGTCGACCGGAAGTCCATAGCTCCGTAGCAACGCAAGGAAGCGAGGGTCGGTGCGAATCGAATCGAACCACGGCCCGTGATAGTACAACCAAAGGGTCCGGTCCCCCTCGCGAAAGTCCTTCTCGAGAAGATCCAGCGCTCGCTCGTTCTCCCCCAGGGCTCCGTAGAGAGTGGCAAGGTCAGTTGCCGATACGTAGATCTTCGCCTTTCCTTGCTCGATCTCGGTTGCCAAGGCTCGGGGGGCATCAGTCCTCCCGACGAGGGCGTCCAGGAGCGCGTGGTCGAAGCGTTCCAGCTCAGTTGCGGTAGTCAATGGGAATTCCGCCTCCTCCAGAGCTTCCGCCTGGCGGCCGGCTGCCACGTAGTACAGCCCGAGGTAGACATGGCCCGAAGCCGAGGACGGATCCGCGTCGCGCTCCCGTTCGGCCTCTGCGATTGCACCTGAGAAGTTTCCCGAGAGAGCCTCAGCCCAGGTCAGTGTGGCGCGGGCGCTGGTTCCTGGGTCCAGCGCGGTCACGCGTCGAAACTCGTCCTTGGCTTCGTCGAACCGGTTCAGGGCAACCAGCATCAGGCCAAAGAAGCGATGCGCGGTCACGTTGCTCGGGTTCAAGTTGGTGGCTTTACCGAACTCCTCTTCCGCACGACGCCAGTCCAGGTCAAACTGGAACGCGATGTTACCCAGAGCAGAGTGAGCGTCCGAGGAGTTGGGATCCAGCTCGAGGGCTCTCGCTGCGAGCATACGCGCTCGCGGCATCACCTGCTGCGTGGGATAGGAGCCCCCGGAAGCGGCAACGTAGAGATTGGCCCAAGCAGCGAAAGCCTCGGCAAACGTTGGGTCGAGCTTCGTCGCCTGCTCAAAGCAGCGAGCGGCCTCCTCGACTCCCTTCTGCTCCGGGTCCGTCGAAGCGACCAATCCGCGCAGATAGACGTCGTAGGCAGCGAGGTTGGACGTTGGCCTCGTCTTGCCTCGGTTCACATTTCCCTTAGCGAGCTCGAGTTGCAAGGCTTGCGCCGTTTGCTCTGCGATGTCCGCCTGGATCGCGAAAACATCGTCGAGTTCCCGATTGTAGCTGGTGGCCCAAATATGTCCCTCGCTACCCACGTCGATCAGCTGCAGGGTGATGCGAACTCGGCTACCTGCCTTGCGAACGCTCCCCTCGAGAATGGAGTCAACCCCCAGGTCGACTCCAACCTGGGCCACGGACTTCGGTGCGAGTTTGTAGGGGGCGATCGATGTTCGAGCGATTACGCTGAGGCCCTGTACCCTGAGAAAGGACGGAGATTAACTCCTCCGTCAGACCGTCAGCAAAGTACTCGTCCTTTGGGTCGGGGCTGATGTTTGCGAGCGGCAGAACGGCTAGGCGGCGGCCGGCAGAGCGCGTCGTCGCCCGAACGTCCGCCTCCGGCGAGTCCCACGATTGAACGACCCTGTAGACGCCCACTGGCACCCGAATGTTCTTGAGGGAAGTCGGAGGGAGCTTCACTAGGGGGTTCGGGATCTTGTTCTGGACCTGGTCGTAGACCTGCTGCGTGAGACAGATCCCCTCAGGCTCGGCCAGAGCGTGGATGCGCGAAGCGATGTTCACCGCATCGCCGAGGACATCACCGTTCGACCGGACCACGTCCCCCACGTGAATGCCGATCCGGATCCGTATCCTCCTGTCCGCATCGAGCGATGCATTTTGTTCGTGGAGCGTTCGTTGAATCTCGACGGCGCAGCGGGCCGCATCGAGAGCGCTATCGAACTCGACGAGGAACGCGTCGCCAACCGTCTTGACCTCGCGGCCCCGGAACCGTTGGAAGACGGGGCGGAGAAGTCGATTGTGGCGATCGAGGGCATCCAGCGAGGCTGCCTCGTCGACCTGAGCGAGCGCAGAATAGCCCACCATATCGGTGAACATGATTGCGGCAAGGTGCCGCTGGCCCACTGCCATCGCTCCCGGACGCGCCCTTCCCAAGTTAAGCGCTTCCACGCGCTCTTCCGCGAGTCCCTCGCCGGGCGGCCAATGGTCTCTGCCCTTGGACTCCCTGCGAGCGAATGGAGCCTTCTACATGGCTCCGGGCGCGCTATCGGGGACCCGTACGCACTGGTCCAATATACCGGAACCGCTTCCCCATACCAAATGACGTCAGAGCGCGTCGCCGATTTGCTGGTCGACACTCTGGTAACCGCTGGAGTCCAGCGAGTTTACGGCGTCGCCGGCGACTCCCTCAACGGGATCACCGATTCGATTCGCGCTCGGAAGGAGATCCGGTGGGCCCACGTCCGCCACGAGGAGAGCGCTGCCTTCGCGGCGGGTGCGGAAGCCCAGCTCACGGGCCGCCTCGCCGTCTGTGCGGGTAGCTGCGGTCCGGGGAACCTTCACCTCATCAATGGATTGTTCGACGCCCACCGAAGTCGGGCACCCGTTCTAGCGATCGCGGCGCAGATCCCCAGCCCGGAGATCGGGGGAGGGTACTTCCAGGAAACGCACCCGGACCAGCTCTTCCGGGAGTGCAGTCACTACGCTGAGCTCGTCTCGCAACCCGAACAAATGCCCCGCATCCTCGAGATCGCGATGCGTACGGCGGTCGCACGGGAGGGCGTCGCGGTCGTGGCGATTCCTGGGGACGTTGCCCTTCGCCGGGCGACTGAGTGGCCCATCGGGCCTCACGCTCAACGACCCTCGTCCGCGTGTCTGCCCAACCGACGCGGAGGTATCTCAGATGGCGGACCTCCTCTCGAGGGCCTCCAAGGTAACAATTCTCGCCGGGGCGGGTTGCGCGGACGCGCACGACGCTCTCGTAGCCCTAGCCCAGCGACTGAAGGCTCCGGTCGTTCATTCGCTCAGAGGGAAGCAGTTCGTGGAGTACGCGAACCCGTGCGACGTGGGAATGACCGGATTGCTCGGCTTCTCCTCGGGATACAAGGCACTTCAGGCCGCGGATGTCGTCCTGATGCTCGGGACCGATTTCCCATATCGTCAGTTCTACCCGGAGAAAGCGAAGGTAATCCAGGTCGACATTAGGGGAGAGCAGATCGGACGCCGGACCTCGGTGGCTTTGGGAGTTGTCGGGGACGTTAGAGAGACGGTGACGGAACTCCTCTCGGTGCTCCCGGAACGACGTGACGGGCACCACCTGGCCTCCGCGCTCGCCGACTACGCGAAGGCACGCGAGGGACTCGACGCGCTGGCGGTCGAGGGAACCGGTGGGTCGCAAAGTGCACCCCCAGTACGTCGCTCGAGTGCTCAACGACCTGGCCAGCGAGGACGCCGTGTTCGCGGTCGACGTAGGAACCCCCACCGTCTGGGCCGCGCGGTACCTCTCAATGAACGGGAAGCGCCGGTCTGCTGGGGTCGTTCACCCACGCCTCGATGGCGAACGGGCTCCCCCAGGCCATCGGGGCACAGCTCGCCTACCCCGGGCGACAGGTGATCTGCATGTCGGGCGACGGAGGGCTCGCGATGCTCTTGGGCGAGCTCCTGACGCTGAACCAGCTGGAGCTTCCCGTAAAGGTCATCGTCTTCAAGAACGACTCGCTCGCGTTCGTGAACCTCGAGATGCTATCGGCCGGGTTCCTCGACTTTGCCACCGACCTCAAGAACCCCGATTTCGCTGCCCTTGCCCGATCCGCGGGCCTCCTTGGATTGGCGGTCACCACGGCGGCCCAAGTCCGTCCGGCTCTCGTTCAGGCCCTGGCCCATCCGGGACCAGCGCTCGTCGAGGTTGCGGTCTCCCGTCAGGAGATCGTGCTTCCCCCGACGATCGAGCTGGACCTGGTCCGCAAGTTCGGGTTGTTCGTTGTGAAGGCCGTCCTGAGCGGGCGCGGTGACGAGGTCGTCGACCTCGCGAAGACCACCTTCTGGCGCTAGCCCGTGTTCCGGGCGCCCGCGCCTCCGCACATTAAGAAATTTCGGAAACGTAAGTTCCTTGGCTGTTAGACCAGGCAGTCATCGACGGCAGGCTGCTGCCGTGGCGCGAGTGTGCTCAACGGGAATTGAGCCTATCAACGATGGCTATGGTCACGGCGAACGAGTTCAATCGAGTCTCTAGCGGCGACGACCAGGGAACCAGCGGCTGTACTCCTTGTGATTAACAATCTCTACAACCACCACAATTCGTCGGCCATCTTGTTTGACAACCGTATAGAGGAGCCTCCAGAAGGCCGGAAGATCCTCGACGTAGAGGTTCTCAAGCCCGTAGCGCTCTCTCAGGGACCTTGGAATGCTGTTCTTTCGGACGACCTCCCCATGCAGGCAGTCGACCAGGAGAACAGGTTTGAGTGCACGGGCCCGCTTCGCGATCGCGCTAGAGTCGTGGGTTGGCGCAGCCTCCAAGGCAGCCAGAGACTCGGCGGCCCTATCTGAGAGGAGAACAGCACTCGCCGGAATCATCAGAGGCTTCGGGCTCGGCCAATGGCCCTAGCCAGCTCTGGAGAGGCTTCCGGAACCCAAATCAGACCTTTGCTTCCTTCAGCAATCGAGCCATCTGCCGCCAGAAAATTAAGCGCGGCGTTGAGGCTCTGTCGGGTCATGGAGTGGGACCAACCCCCGAGGACTCGAAGAATTCCGTTTCGGCTAACAGGTTCGCTTGCCGAACGAAGGATTGAACGAATGTAATCAATGGATTCGAGAGTAGGGTTCGCCCCCGGTCGCGCGAATTCGGGATGCGGAGGACGCAGGAGCCCCGTCATGTGGGTACATGTATACGTAGTGCCATATTTACATGCTCCCCTAGGTGCAACAGGAACTGTGCCTCTACATTTGACCACAAGACTTAACTCGGCGACAATATGTAGAGGCATTCATGGCCGTGGTACGGACCGTGATTCGGGGGGAGAAAAAGTACCACTACTTGGTCCAGACGTATCGGTGGGGGGGGGAAGTCCGACGGAAGGAGAGGTACCTGGGTCTCGTCCTACCCGCCGATCTGAATCGCCGGCGCGAGGCTCTTGAACGGGAGGTTTGGAGTGAGACTTGGTTCCGGAGCTTTCAGGAGATTCACGAAGCTTACCAAGCACGCCAGCGGTCGCTCCCGCGGACGGTGCTCTTGAAGGAGCAATCTGAGTTCGTCATTGAATTCACCTACGACACGAACCGGATTGAGGGCTCGACCCTTACCTTCGATGAGACCTCGGACCTCCTCTCTCGAGGGGTCAGCCCGGGGTCCAAGCCCATGGCAGATATCCGGGAAACTCAACTCCACGGAGCTCTAGTGGATCGATTGCTCGTGGCGCCCGAGCCCGTAGATCTAGCGCACCTCTTGAGGTGGCACAAAGCAATCTTTAGCGAAACAAAGCCAGATATCGCGGGCCGACTCCGAGGCTTCGAAGTTCGCATCGGAAGGAGCCGACACATCCCGCCCCCTCCCTTGGAAGTGCGTCCCATCCTTGTGGAGCTACTTCGGAGACTGAACCGTAGCACGGATTCGGTCAACCCGGTGGAACTGGCCGCCAGATTTCATCTCGATTTCGAGAGTGTTCACCCGTTCGGGGATGGGAATGGACGAATCGGCCGGTTGGCGATGAACATGATTCTCCACCGGGCAGGATACCCACTGCTGAATATTCGATACGGGAAACGGCGGGCCTACTACCATGCTCTGGAGCGCTCGAACCTAAAGGGCGACCGCCGTCCGTTCCTGATGTGGTTCTTCCGCCGCTACCGAAGCGACAACCAGTTCTGGATCCGGAAGCCTTAGTTGAGGGTGTGGACCCTTCAGAGAGGTGGCTGCGACCCCTTAGCAGGGATCGACTGACCCGGTCCTACACCGCGCGGCAGAGAGTGTTCAATACGCGTTGAACCCAGACTAGTGTGTTCATCGGGAATTGAGCCCATCGCTCCGGAAGAGGAGGGGGCGTTCCACCATCCCCCTCCAATCTTATCTACCGGGACCGTACTTTTCGATTACCGGGGGTGAATCAGTTGCCAGAAGCTGGGGCAGTAAGGGCTCGAGGCAAGGCCATCGTCAAGGCCCTTCGCCAAATCGGCGAGGTTACCGGAACTCCGGTCACCATCGATACGAAGGACGCGCGAATCCGCGCTCAGAAGATTGTCTATCTGCTCAAGGCATCTGGGTACGATCCCGCTCGCAAGTTTGAGTTCAACCTCTACCAAAACAGTCCGTACTCTCCCGGACTAACTGAGGTCTACTTCGCGTACGGGAACGAGGGGATTGCTGAGGCTCCACCCGCGACGGATGTTCCTACGCCCACTGTTGAAATGATCCGGGACGCGGATGCCAGGGGAATCCACTTCTTGGAAGCCCTTGCAACAGCTCTTGACACCACCTCTTCACTTCGCAGGGAAGGTCGCCCCGAGTCGGGACTTGCGCCGGGGCTCCAGTGGGCGCGCTCAATCAAACCACAGATTGATGAGCCGACCTGGCGGGAGGTGCGCGAATTCCTTCGAGCCCATCTCGCCCTTGTCTCTTCCACCTAGACACTCGCTACCTGCTTCCGCTACTGCTTGGGCGGGATCCCGAGACGGCTGACACAGCGAGTTCACGCGAGGTGTTCGATCGAGTCACTAGACTCACTCGGTCCGAGCAAGGCAGAGCCCTTGCCGTCTCACTTGTCGCCGTGGGCGAAGCCTTTACGAAGATTGCCTCGGACCCTGATAAGTATCGATCGTTCGACCCAACCGACCTGCCCTCGCAACGTCTCATGACGCTGGTCGTCGAACATCGGCTCAGCATATGCTGGGCTGGTCACGAGGGCCGTGGCGGCGGTCCGAGAATCCTTGAGTTGGCTTCGAAAGTGCTACACCCGGGCACCTGGAGTTGGAGTTGCAGATGCACTGATTGTGGCCTGTGCTATCGCTTGCCCGGACTACGAAGAGACTTTACACCACTGATGCACAACTGATCAGAAACCCCGAGTTGAGGAAGCTCGGGCGACTCGGCGGGCGCAACTGGGAGATTGCTGAAGCGCCCTGACCGAAGCTCACCCTGCCGCGGACGCGAAAGTGTGCAACGGGATTTGCACACATGCGGCGATCGATACCTCAGGTTGGGAACCAGTGTATCGGGGCTAGACCTCACCATAACGACCGAACTTCCCTGGGAAACTCGTCTTGATTCGGCGGCCTGCCTCGACCCGGCGCCGGAACCATTCTGGTGGATCCGGCCAACCTTGGTTGACGAGCGGGTTCAACTGCGAATCCACGAGCGTATGTGACCCCGTGATCTTCGCTGGAGCGCATAATCCGACCTGATGCTTGTAGCACTTCGATTATGGTTCGGCTGGCGTACCAGCGGTCACCATCCTCCTGCTCTTTCCGACGGCGGACCCAGACATCTCCCAAGTTCGGGAACGGTACTTTAACAAGGACCTGCCACCGGGCAAGATCTCCGAGTAGATCGAGTCCCTGATTCATCGCGACTGCCATGAATATGGCATTCGGGGAAGAATCTGCTCTCCAGCGGTCATAACGTCTCACGCGATTAAGCGGATCATGTGATGTTAGCCGACGCTTGACCTCGCCGGGGAGGAACTTCCGAATCGCCCAAGCACTAGGTAGTAGCTGTTCGCATGAATCACTCCTCTTTCCGTGGAATGCGCCGCCGCGACCGCCGCCACTGCGTCGGCGGCTCGCTCAATCTCGAGGGAATCCACGCGATATCCAAGTCGTGCAGCCGCAAGCAATCTGATTGGCGCTCGTTCTGGCGAGAATGTGTCCGGGACGACCACTCGCTCGTACGGCGTGGGCAACCCGGAATCTCGGACCAACGCGTCTATCCCGAAGAAGGTCGCAGAGCTGAGCAGAATGTGATTGAAGTGATTCCAGAACGAATCCAGTAGGCTTCTTACAGCCAGGGGCCTCCAAGTGTGCTTGTCGCTTCGGGAGTCGTATGTGTGGACCCACTCGACGGTCCCGAACTTGAGTTTCCCGAGAATATCCTCAGCTTGATTAACTGCAGAGTGAACTCTCTCGATTCGGTCCCGAATTTTCTTGGTCAACTCATTTGAGCCTTGAAGGGATGCCAGGACCTCCTGCAGTCGCTCGATGTAGGGTGGCAGGCCCTCCAGCAAGCGATACCGAGGATCAGCGGGCGTTTTCAGCCACTTCTTTCGGAACCGGGGAGGGTTCGCGGGCCGATTTCGGCCTTGAAGAAGCGAACCAAGTCCTCGGCCAGCCCATGTGCTTCATCTATCACCAGGAGAGGCCTCTCTCGCCAGACCGGAGCTCGGGTTGCCAAGTCCAAACCTGATTCCGAGGAGCAGGTATGCCATTGTCGTGACTGTCTGGTGATGAGCTTGCGCGAAGCCCTTGGCCGAATAGTATGGGCAGACCGAGAAATAGGGGCATTCCTTGGGCCAGCGCGCAAGATACGTGCAAGGGGCTCCCGACGCGGTCGCATAGGGCCTGCCGCCCTCCTCCATCGGGAGCGTCTGGAGGTCCTCGCAGGCGTAGTTGCGCCTCCCGTAGAGCGTTTCAGCAAGCCCTGAGAATTTTGCGCCCTCCTCGGTGTCAGATCCGTATGATTTCCTAGGATTACCTGTGGAGTCGAGATGTAAGCTCCGTGTAACTCGCGGGCAGCGAGTAAGTTAATCAGCGACTTTCCCGACCCCACGGGAGCGTCCAAGAATACAGTCTTCGCTCCCCGCTCGAATGCGGAGGCAATTTGGCGGACTCCCTCTGCCTGCCCGGCTCGGAAGGTGAACGTATCCACTCCGGGCCTCGCGAACATTTCTGCCTGCAGCAGAGACTCCATCCACCTATGACCTAAGCGAGTTCCGTTGCGCACGGAGGGGAAGGTTCCGGGAGTGGGTTCAATAGGAATTGCGCCTCTGCCCGACCGGTCGCCAAATCCGTTGAAACTCGGTCGAGGGCGGTCAGATAATCCTCTTAGACCGGGGATTGAGTGACTGGTGTGGAGTCTCGCCCTACGACCTGAACTCGCAAGAGGCTATCACAGTCCGTCGCAAATTGCAAAACTACTGACGGAGGACTGGGTGGGCCGAGAACTGCCCTGTCTAAAGTGCCCTAGTAAGCCGCTAACGCCCACCCCTCCGAATACCAAGGCCAGAGACTTTGATTCCGACGAATGCGGGGAACCGTACAGCTGAAGAGCAAGAGTAGACGTTACTCGAGGCTAGTGGCTGACGGACAATTCGACACGATGTTGGATACTGTTTCCTGGATACGGGCTTGGGAAAGCTAGTGCTTCTGGAGTATGACCGAGAGCAGTATTCGGTTCGGAACCTGACCGCGATTCACCGAACCGTCATTCCACCGGACGCCATCCGCCCACGGAGGCCGCTGTCATTGGGAGCCCGGGAAGGGCCGGGTGGAAGGGATGCGACATCGACCTCGAGCTCATTCCAGAGTCGGCCCGAGTTCCAGTAGTTGCGTCTAGGCCTTCCGGTTCCGTGGTCTACAGTCCAAGGAGCATGGGCTCGGTACGAGTTCATGATCGATTTGAGGCCAGAGGCGAGGGGGTGGAATCGGGACATCCTGTCGCTGGTTCAGAAACTCCCGCCAGGGCCGTTCCACGTGCAGGAGGTCTACAAGTTCGAGTCTCGGCTAGCCCGAGCTAACCGCTAACCGGAACATTAGACCCAAGATTCGGCAACAACTGCAGGGTCTCGTGACCCAAGGGATTCTGCGGAGAGACCGGCCAGGGGTCTACTCTCGCGTCGAACGGGCTGATCAGTGCTGAGATAACTCGAGGTCCACCCTCAGATTCTCTCGAATAACGGGTTGGCGTAAAGGACTCCCGTAGCATCCAGGCCAGGGAGTAGTTCGACTCGCCGCTTTCCGTTTACGTGAATATCGTCTCCGGGACCGAGCGTTCTCCGCCGGACCGGTTTGGATGCATGAATACACCCTGGCCCTTAGGGGGTTTCGCCGAGGAGATCTTCGTCAAATGCCTCTGCCAACACGAGGCATGGTACGAGTCATAGTCTTCCTTCAGCTGATCCAGTATTGCCACTGATGGGAGCCAAAGGAAGGGTCTCCGGATGAACCACTGGTCGGGGCGAGATTCATCAAACTTTACTATTGGTACGAAGAGCACCGCTCGTAGCTTATGGAATGCCGAAGACTCCGCCCACTCGGTAACGCAGATGTCCTCATAGTTCAACATAGTGACCTTGGTGGGCTGCAGCACCCTGGCACCTCTCCCGATAGGAATCGTCTTGACCTCGATTCCAAGGCGAGAGATGTCTGGCTCCGGTTCGTCCCAGCATCACCCCCCACTAGTCGGTCCACAAGTCGACCCGCCCAGCCCTTGTTGTGGGATGCAGATCCGCTCCAGGGTTGATTGTAGTACTCGCCCAACTCTCGCGAACGGAACGCCGATTACCTAATCTAATCTATGAGCGAGCTCCTTGAACGTCTCGAGAGATTTCATAAAGTGTGCAATGACAGTTGAACACACTCATGAGCGTTCTCCTGAGGCTAAGCCTCCTTGAAGAGGAGCCAATAGTTCACTCTCGCTCCATATTCCATGGCTAAGGAGTGGCGGGTCACACGGTTCGTCAACTGGGGAGGGCTACTCGTCTACTCCGGGCATTTTACCGCACGGGTAAGTGGCGAGTGCCTGTAATGCGGGATCGGGGAGTGGACCCGTACCGCGTCCTCGTCTCTAACAGTTCTCTCCCACCGAACTCGCGACGAAGTGACGGAGAGGGCTGCAGAACGACTTCTACAGCCTTCCCAACACCAACTGCGCTGGGAAAGGCAAGACCGCGAGCGATTCTCGAACTGATTCGCGACGTTGGTTTATCCGAGTCCAAGGCAGCGGGACTTCAGGAGGCTGCTCGGAACATAGTGGCCCGTCACGGTGGACTAGTTCCACCATCTGAATCCGAGCTGCTCAAGCTACCTCTCGTGGGCAAAAAGACAGCCAAGGCCGTTCTTGTGTTCGGGTTCCGATACCCGCGATTCCCGTCGATACGCATATTCAACGGGTTGTCAACCGCATGGGGGTTGTCCGCACGAAGACACTTGGAGCGACCTCGGATGCCCTCCAGGACGTTGTGCCGCGCCGCTATTGGGACCAGATCAACCCCGTGCTCGTCCAACACGGCCAGAATACTTGTAGGCCGTTAGGCCCCACTGCCATTCGTGCCCAATCTTCTCGGATTGCCTCCGGATTGGAGTTCCTGGTGAGTGAAAAGGCCGCCCGAAACGCCTGCAGTTTTGGGTGGATACAATACCTATTGAACATTCGCTCGTCCAATCTTAGGGTCTTCCGGGTCAGTGGCCGATAGACGCTATTTTCCATGAGATTCCATGTCAGTTCCTACAGGCAGGGGTTCGAACTCCTGAGGAGCGCAGGTGCATTCGAAGAGATTCTAACGGCAATCGAAAGCATCACATTAGATCAGGTGGAAGCCTTCGGAACGAACGTCAGAAGAGGAATGACAAGAAGGCTAAGACCAGTGGGGGCAAGCCCACAAAAGCCGGGATTCAAGACGGTTTGAACGCCGAGCTCGAGCGGTTGTTTACTCCACGCTGATAGAGCGTGGCGCTCTCAAGCTTCGCTGTTCCGAACAGACCAGGAACCAAGAAGGGGGACTGGACAATAACTTCACAAGTTCTTTCCCGATGATTTCGGAGTAGGTGTGGAAGTGACCTTCAACCACGCCGAAGCTATGCCTTGGACGCTGATTCGCCCAACGTTGGATATCAGTCCGACGAAGTCCTACCCGAGGCAAGAATCGAGGCGGGAGCCGTGATCATCGGAACGGATGATCTCAAGGGTCAGCGCCGCGGAGAAGCCGGTCTCCGGATGGACGGCGCTGTCGGGACGTACGAGCGATTACTCACTCTGCTGCCTCGCCTAAAGTGGGTGGTCCCTGTTCCTCTCGTGGTGCTTGGTCTTGACTGGCACGGCGGGATGGAATCCGCCTAAGCGAATCAACCTACACGGGACCGCCCAGCGATTCCTACCCTTTGAGACCGAGTAGACTCACATGCGTGACATGTCACGCGGGCCTTCCCCTCGAGCTTCAGGGCGGTACCTGAGGGACGGCCGCGCTCCAGTTCCGAAAAGCGAAGCCACGTCGCGCGTGATGAGCGCGAACCGCGGAGAGGGAACCACCCCGGGGCGGAACCTGTTGCGAGCCTTGTCGAGAAGTGGAGTTCGAGGGTTTAGAGCCAACTTCTCGGGAGTAGCAGGAAGGCCCGACAAGTTGCCTTCCCAAGGGCTAAGGTCGCTGTCTTCGTCCACGGATGCTTTTGGCACCGGTGCCCGCATTGTCGACCTGCTATGCCCCGTTCCCATCGACTGTTCTGGGCGGCAAAGTTTCGGGCGAATCGAGCGAGGGATGCCCGAAAGACCAGGGCACTCCGATCATCGGGATGAAGGTTATCACGGTCTGGGATTGCCAGGTTCGGCAGAACCTTTCGGGCATCAACCAACCGTGTGATTCGTGCCCTCAGGGGACGAGAGACCAACTCTCAGGCAAGTGGCTGCCTTCCGCCGCGTCTTCAAGGCCCTAGGGCTGAGGCGGCGCTTTCGAAAGCGGTGCGAAGGTCTATCGGCTTGCCCCCCCGCATTACAGCATCGGCGAGAAAGGTCGTGGCCACGAGCTGAGCCGCGGTGCGGAGCGGGAGGTTACCTCGCCCTATCGGGCCAATGGAGGGCGGGACCTCCACTTGCAGCCCACGATAGATTGCGGCAGGGAAATGACGGTCTACGACGCGGCCACAAGGCTCAGGATGGTCGGAGGCGTGGTAGTTGGGCTGGTCACGCGGTGGGACCAGGCCGCTTGCAGGCCATCTGCATCGATAAACCCCTTATCGGACTCTGACTGAAGTCGAGATAGGAATGTGGTCACCTGCGTCCGTTGCTCGGCCGTCGAAGGCCACCTCGCGAGGAGATCCAATGCTTGGGTCAACGTGGGAACGACAGTGACCACGGTCTTGCCTGATCGAACGATGAGCCGGGCCTCCCAACGCACCTCCCCGCCCCCGTCTTCATCGACACCAGCGGTCACGACATTCGCGAAATCCACCCTGACCCCTTGACCCTTGGAACCGGGAATATGGTCTCGGAACTTCCGTCCCTCGGGGTAGGTGTGGCCGCGCGTCCGGTCGTTCCCGTATCGAGACTCACCGGCGGTGGTCTTTCACGAACTTCCCTGGATAGAATCGGGATCGCGGCGAAGGGAGTCCTTCTGTCTGCAGAAGGGCGGTGGCTAGTGCTGTGGCCATCAACGGTGGAACTGCGTTGCCTATGACTTTGTATCGAGTTTGTGCAGTCGAACCCCAGAACTGGTAGGTAATGGGCAAGACTGGAAGGACGCGCACTCCCGGATGTTCGGCCTGCGGAAATATGCATCATCCCTGTGTTTCCCCTCAAGAACAAGCGTCTCGCGTGAGATACCGGTTTGAGTGGCCATCACGGTCCGCGCGGGGCGATCAATGGGATCGGGGAACGACATTCGACCGTACCACGAATGGTCTGTCTTTGACTTCCGGTTGATTTCTATCTCCTCCGTTTTCAGGCGAGTATCCATGAACTGCTCGGTCAGATCTTCTTCGGGAAGCTCGAGGTCGTAGCACGGGTCGTGTACGATGCGCCCGTTCCGAGGCGCTCCGAGTGGGTCTGGAAGTAGCCCCAAAACGGTCTTGACGGAACCCACGGCTTGAGATCGGTGAACGCTCCCAACTCGTCAGCCCAGGTGTGAGTAGGCACGGGAAGGGGAAACCTTCCCGGAAATCAGCCTGAGACGTTTCTGTGGGACCCCATAGTCAGCAGCGTTCATTACGCGTCTAACCGGAATCTCCAACTGGCCCCCACCTGGAATGCCCAACCGTTTGAGGGGAACGCGCGAGGGAAGACTCTGGTAGAGCCGAGGTAAGTTTTCCATCACCCAGTACCTGGGTTTCAATTCGTGGACAAATCGAAGGAATCTGAGAACGAAGCGCATGCCAAGACCGAGGTCTCCGTGCCCCCCGCGATTGGCGTAGGAGAACTCGGTACCAGGGTGGACTGCCGATCAGGATGTCGCACTCAGGAAGATTGGACGAATCGAATTCCAGTATGTCCGCCTGAAATACCTCGATCTCAGGATGGTTCTTCCGGTGAGTCTCTTACTGCGGGGCTCCAAATGTCGAGGCAAGCGCGGACGTCGACCCCCACCTGCTTGAATCCCTCGGTGAGTCCTCCTCCCCCCGCAGAAGAGGTCGACAGCGGAGAGCCTACGCACGGGGGTGGGGGGACCCCATCATCCGAGATAAACCCGATCTGGCCTCCGGAAGGTGAGATGGAGATTTCGAGCGAAGCTTCGCAGGTCACGCGAGCCGAGAGTATGTTCAATGCCTCTTGCACATCCCTACTGTGAGCCAACTCGCCCCCGGGCTAGCCTTGGTGTCGGGTCAGAAAGTGGCGGACGCCCTCGACCGTTGCAAAATAAAAACATATCTTGCCTGCCTTAATCGTTTGGTCGGGATCACCGGACGCGTTCCTCAGCTTCAGCCAAGATTCGACCTGGAGAGACTCTCCGCTGCGTCCAATGCGCGAGCCTCCCGAAGTTTGCGGCAGAGGACGGGAGCGGGAATAAACTCATCCTTCAATCGATCGTAAAGGCCCAACTTACTCGCCAACCTGCGGAGTTGCCCTTCAAGCACAATGCCAGCCGTCACGATCGCTTGGCCCGAGTAGCCGCTCTCGGCAAGGTGAATACCGATGTCAAGCTCATCCGAGAAGAGCTCAGCTGAGACTATCTCCTCGGACCTGTTCGAAGCGACCCGCGGCCATAATCGATGGCAAGTGCAACCAGAACTGCGTGAAGCGCAACCCTTCGATCTGCCGCTTCAAGAAATGTCAGTTCAGTTGTTTTCTTCGACTGAATGTCTGCAAGTCGGGTCTGGTAGACACTATTCGGGGGCGCCCATCACAGGATCGCCTCCTCAAGAAGGGCAAGCGCGATCAGCATTCGTTCGCTGGGGGGGCCAGCGGACATTTCGGGTGCCCGAGCAACAGCAGCGCCGGTAAGGCCGGCTACCTCCTTGATGGAACCATAGCCAGTGGGCTTCAGAAGCTCGGTCCCTCGGCGAATCGTTTCAAGAATATCGTCCCGGGCAACCATGCCGATATCGCGGCCATTCTCTGCTTCAGCCATCTTCTGATCGTCTCAACTTGCAGAGGAGTAGAAAGAGATGACCGAGCTCGCCATTGCCAGAGACCCGGCTGAGCTTGAAGCACGTTGCGAGGAGTGTCGTCTAGGGCCGAGAGCTCGACTCCGAACAGCTCGAGTAGTGCGTGAGTGATCGAGTCGAATCGCGCGGGAATGGGTCGGATTCTGCGCAAACCGATTCGCCAGTGTGTTCAAGTGGTGTTGAACCCACCCCTATGGCTCAAGAAGAAACTGCACGGGCCTCGGCAGTTCGGCCCGGAGCCGTGTGTTACTTGTCTTGCACTTACTGCCTCCGCAACCGTATGGTGCTTCCTCGCCCGCCACGCTCATTGTGACGTCACCGACCCATTCGTTCCAAAGCGCTAGGGACGAGTCGGGACAGAGGGAGTTCCGCCAAGTTGTTCGGACCTCAATGGATGCATGTTTAATCAGCCAATGAAATGAGCGGTGCGGCTGGACCAGTCGAAGCTCTCTCACTGGCGCCGAAGCAACTTCCTTGAGCGATTTCTACTTGTTGGTTTCGCTGCTGCAGGAATCATCATTCTCGTCATTCCGTTGTCCCTGAATAATCTTGTTCGAGTGACCTTCTCGCTTGCCTTCTTTAGTCAAGCGGAGGCGCCGGCAATCCTGGAGAGGTCGACGCACGAATGACGCAGAATAGGGAGTGGAATCACTTCCGGAGGACCACGGCGGCCTACTTTCTTGGATACGCGCTTACAAGGTTGCGTTTTCGAATCAACGACAAGTCCACTGGGGCCGTGAGATTTCGTGAAAGGGCAAAACAGCTCTTTCTGTCGATTGGACTCGGGGGATCCGTCACTGCTCGAGCTGGTCGATCGACTAGTCACATTTTCTCGGCTCCAAGTAACCGCACGCTTGTGTACTCGGAAATCAGAGTTCGGATTGACAACCTTCTGACGAAACGTGAGGACAGAATCATTTCGACTTTTGGCAGGAACTTTCCAGTGGAAGGCCCGGTTACCACGTGGCGGGTCCAACGACTGGTTTTGCACACCGACTTCCTGGTCTGGGAACGCTGGCCAGACCAAGGACAGGGGAATCTAGATCAGAGGATCTATAGGTTGGCTCAGGAAATCGACGCGGAACGCAACCCCAGCTTGCCCCCGAATGTACGAAAACCTAGATGGCCGTGAAATTTGATTCATCGGGGGTTATGATGGCGCTCGTCCGATTTGGACCGCCCCACCAGGGGGCACGGCGGAACAAGCTGTGTTCGACGGAGTGGCAAGAGTGCTTCGACCGGGAGAGGACAAACTCGACGTAGGTTTGGAGCAGGCTCGTTACAGGAGAAGTCGACCGGAACCGCCCAGGCGTTAGTGCGGGCCTGTCGCGTTTGACGGGTGTCTTCCCGAATCTCCGCTAAGAGTGGGTGCAACGCCTCTTGCACACACCCTACGCGGTCTGCGGTTCCCGAGATTGCTCCTATCGGTTGACGCCGTGGATTACAAAGGTCCGGAGGACGGATGTGCCGGGATTCAGCGGCAGGTGATGTCGTTCCTTCCCGCCCCTAGAGTTCGGGCTCGGTGGAAGGAGGCAACTCGAGGGCCCTACTGATCACTCACGACCCCCGTCCCAAATAGTTCGTGGGTGATGCCCCCCGCGTGGCGGCGGATTCTCCGGGCTGATTCGGTCACGAAGCGGTTCGACACGGTCGAGGCGCTCTCGAACCTGTCGGTCGAGCTATTCCGGGGACAATCGGTCTGGTCGGCCCGAACGGATCCGGAAAGACCACCCTTTGCGGCTCCTCCTCGGCCTATTGACCCCCAATTCTGGCAACCTTTCGGTGTGGGCCGCGACCCGCAGAAGAACCCCTCCTCGTCCGAGAACAGGTCGGCTACATGCCGGAACATGACTGCTTGATGCCGGACCTCAGCGGCGTGGGGTTCGTTGCGTACATGGGAGGGTCAGCGGACTCCCAAGGGAGACCGCAATGAGCCGGGCGCACGAAGTGCTCGAGTTCGTCGGCCTGAAGGAACAACGGGTACCGGAAGATCCGCGAGTATTCGGTCGGGATGCGCCAGCGGGTCAAGCTGGCTCAGGCGATCGTCCACGACCCCCGCTGTGCCTCCTCAACAAACCGACCTCCGGCCTCGACCCCGAGGGGAGGGAAGAGATGCTAGGGACTGGTCGCGGCCCTCTCCCGCCTCGGAGGCCGAAGCTTCGTCCTCTCGACACACCTTCTCCCGATACCGAGGGGCTGGTGGACCAGGTCCTGATTCTCAACGCGGGGAAACTCCTCGCCGCGGGCCCGGTGGCACAGCTGCTGTCGGGTCGGACTCCCGAAACGGTCGTCCGCATCCGAGGTGAGACACGGGCTTCATGGCGGCGCTCTCGGGGAGGAGGCGTCGAGGGCGGACCGAAGGTTCGGAGCTCCGACTCGTCTTGCCCTCGGCGATACTCGGCGGTGTTCGAGGCGGCGAACGAGACCCGGACGCAGGTACGGTATCTGGGCGCCTCCGTTCCGGACCATCGAGGACCTGTTCTTTCGCTCGCGGAGGAAACCCCGGGGTGGGCGGCGCCATGAGCATCGGTGCTCCTCGGTACGGGGCGACCCCGGTCGCAAGAACGGGACGAGTCCACCGTCCTCGCCATCGTTCGTCGGGAACCCGCCGGCGATCGGGGTTGGGAACCTTGGCGGTGGTCGGCCCTGACGTACCTCGCCGTGACGCTCGTCCTGACGATCAACACCAGTTCGTCACTGACCGGCACCGTGTCGCTCGCGACTTTCGAAACTCCCTACTGCGTCGCCGGCCTGGCCGTTCCTCATGCTGATCGTGGCGACCTCGGTCGGCGCGGGAAGCCTCGCCGAGGACGTCGGGAACCGCTCCATTACCCTCTACCTCTCCCGGCCGATCCGACTGATCGATTACCTCGCCGCGAAGTCCGCCGCCACGGGCAGGTGGCTGGTGATCGCGGCAGTGGTACCGGGATGGCCCGGGCTCGCGGTCGTCCTGGTCCTCGGTTGGGCGCCTACCTCGCTCGTCCTCAGCGGCGCCGGAGCGTTCTGGCACGGGCCTCCTGGCATCAGTGTTCTTCACCGGCTTGGCCCTCGCGCTTTCGTCGCTCACGACGCGGGCCTCTACGCCGGGGTCGCGTCTTCGGAGTCGTCCTTTCTCTCGAGATCGCCGCCCCCCTCGTCTCGGGATCACGGGCAACACGTCCGTCGCCATGCGAGCCCGATAACCGACCTCCTCAGCGTCGCTCAGAGCGCATTCGGGATTCGGGGCCCTATGCGACCGACCCTCCACTTCGGCGGCCTCGCTCGGATTTAGGAGTTTCCTTGCGGTGTTCGCCGGCTGGAGGATCTCCCGAGTCGAGGTGGTCGGAGAATGACGGGAATTGTCGACGCCGATTCGGTCACCAAACGGTACGGCGAGGTGCTTCGGCTTCAACGGGTTCTCCGGTTCGTTCCCACCAGGAATACGGGGCTGGTCGGGCCGAACGGGGCCGGCAAGTCGACCCTATTCCGGTTGCTCTCCGGACAGCTTCGTTCGGAGCAGGAACCCTGACGCTCCTCGGATTCCCACGTGGGGGCAGGGGGAGTTCCGACACCGGGTCGGGTACTGCCCCGAGCACGCTACCCTTTCGACTGGATGACCGGGTCGGACTTCGTCACGACCCTGTTGAGGGTGATGGGTTCCCCGAGCGGAGGCGCAGGAGCGCGCAGCTCCGAGCGATCGAGACCGTAGGGCTCACGGAAGCCCGGGGCAGTCGGATGAAAGCCTACAGCAAGGGGATGCGCCAGCGCATCAAGCTCGCCCAGTGCATCGCCCACGACCCCCAGCTGATCCTCCTGGATGAGCCGCTGAACGGGGTCGACCGGTCGGGCGCGCGGCCTCAGCGGCCTCATGCGGCAGCTGAGTGCACCGGTCATCACTTGATCGTGAGTTCCCACGTCCTCTACGAGGTCGAACGGCTGACCGAACAGATCGTGATGATCGCGCACGGACAGGCAATCGCACAAGGGGACCTGCACCGGATCGCGACCTCATCGACTCCCGCCCCCACATGGTCGACCTCGAGCACCGGGACCCCGCGGAGTCGCCCGAGTTCTCGGGGGCTCGGACCACGTCGTGTCGATAGAGTTCACGGGCCCAGAGAAGCTTCGGGTGCTCACCCGTTCCCCGGGGGCGTTCTATGCCGCCCTCCGGCGCTGGTCGTGACGGAGAAGCTCACCGTCCGTTCCGTCCACAGCGCCGACAACAACTGGACGCCGTCTTCCGCTATCTGGCCGGGGCGGACGGTGACCGGGGAGTGGATCCGTTTGGTCGCGGTCGGTTGGCTATCCCTGCGCGGCAGCCTTCGGGGAGCGCGAGCGCGAGCCTCGCCGTTCGCGCTCGTCCCGAGCCTCATCGTCCTCTGGGTGGCCTCGACCCATCCCGCCGCCAACACACTCTCGGATTCCGCCGAGGCCCTGTTCGGGCTGCTCACCCTGCCCATCGTGGCGATGGTGATCGTCCTCGTACTTTGCGTGGGGCAGTTCCGCAACGAGATCGATAGCGAAACCCTCCTCTATCTCTCGGACGGTCGATCACCCGTCCAATGATCGTGGTCGGAAAGTCCTCGGTCCCTCGCGCGGCGCTCGTCCTCGTGGTTCCGGCCGCCCTCTGTCCCGCTCGTGGCCGCCCCCGGGGGTGGAGGCAACGGACCCAGTCCCCCTCACGGTGGCCGCCGCCGCCGTTCTCGCCGCAGTCGCGTACACGGGCTCTTCCTCTTCCTGGGGCTGGTCGGCCGGGCGGCCCTCCTCATCGGCATCCTCTACGGCTTCCTGTGGGAGGAGTTGGTCCCGCTCCTTCCGCGTTCCGCGCCTCGGTTGACCCTCGTCTTCTACCTGCGGAACTTCCTCTCGACCGAACTCACAAGGGGCCCCTTTCCCGGGTACCCCGCGCCTTTCACGGCGACCGGGTCGGTCCTGGTCCCGATTGCGCTGGCGGCGGTATTCGTGGTGCTGGGCAGTCTCGCCTTTCAGTACATTCGAGACGCCCCCCGAGCGAGAGTCGGTGTCGAACCTCTCCGGAAATGTTCGGTTTGACAACGCCGTTCGCCAACATACGTTCCACCGGGGGATAGGCGCAATGGCACTTGCACCCACTCCTGCCGCCGCCGCTCGAAAAGTGTGTGTGCAATCGGACTTGTGCGTTTCCACCTGGAGTTCTGCTGGATGAGAGGGAGAACGACGTAATGTTGACCCTTCGTTCGACGCTGTAGTCTGTGGAAAGTCCTGTCAGAGACCAAACACTTGTTTGGCCCCAAGTTCTCTGCGCCGTCCGCGATAATCGAATGAGGATCCCGTCACCTCGTATCCGCTATGGTTTCCGGCTCCGCCGATGGGGGCGAACAAAAGTGCGAGGAAAATTCCATCCTCAGAGTGAAACCGACGTTCGCGAATATGGGCGGAGAGCACGGATTCAAGGTCGTCCCCGTACCTTCTCCGCTTGCACCCAACAAGGACCTTCAGGTTGGCCCGCACATCTAAGAGCTTTCCAAAGTCAAAGAGAAGATCCCCGTCGTCCCGAACTCAGACTCAAGTGCCAGGGCCAGAGGCTTTTCACTCCGAAGTCTCCAGCACATGTCTACCAGGGTCCTCTCCCGTCCTTCCTAGACCGCGAGGTAGGACCTCGAAGCCTCGGGACTTGCCAAGGCTCCTGAAGATTTTGAAAACAGCCTTCGACCAGCCTGAGTTGTCCGCGCTCCACGTCAGCCGCTTGGAAGCCCAATCCAGCGAAAATCGTTGGAACAGCTCTCGTGGGGTTATACTTCCAGAGAGGGAGCCCATGTGGAGTCGCACCGGTCGGTGACTCTTAAACGTTCACGCCGCGGAAATCCCACCCCCTGGGTGGGCTCAATTGGGCTTGTCCCCCCTAACGCGGGCACAACCATTCTGTGCACTCCAGCCACTGGCTTGGAGTAGTACTCATGGGCCTCCCGGAGCGAAGCGACAAGCTGAGCATCAATTCCCATGCTTCCGCCTCGCCGCAAGTAGAATCTTGGTGGCCACGATGTCAGCATCGGACAGTGCCTGGATTATGGCAACCCTCCTTCGGTCGTAATCTGTGCATAAAGGCGGGGCAGATATCCATCAATTCTTGATGGGTCCACTTCAACCTAAGAAACTCGCGTGTGTCCCCGTTCGATACCCATGACTTCTCGGCGGCGCATTCCCTTGAAGCCCCACGCTTTCCAATCTCGGTTCCTTCTTTGAGTTACAATCCTTGCAGCAGGGAACCAGATTCCCGAGCGTGTGTCCGTAAGCAAGCGGCTGCCCCGCACAAGTGGAAACAGGTCGTCCCAGGTCTGGGCTTCCTCTCCACAATAGACACACCTCAAATTTTCTAAGATCGCTCTGACCAAGCCGTTTCAGTGCTCTTGTTACCTGAACCTAGTCGTAGCCCTCGACTGGAGCCGTCGCCGAGGCGAAGGCATTGCTGAGCATCAACGCCCGTCGCTTAATGGAGTAGGGTCTCAGGTGTAGTCGGACGGAAGATGCCTTCACGACGAGCTATCAGAGCTGATGAAGGTATGGCGTTTTGCGATCGAAGGCCCTTCCCGCCGCTCTCGATTTCATCGGGCCCGGGTTGCTTCGAACCCGGACACGCCCCGTGACAAGGGTATCACCAGCCGCGAGTCCAGACCTCGATTCAGAGGTCGTGCAGTCTGACCTACCTCCGCGCTGAGTCTGGCTCGGGGAACCATAGCTTAGGTGAGGGCAGTCTTTGCCGCTCGCCGCGAAGTGGGCTCAACCAAACTCGAACCCAATCCAATCGGTGGGTTCAAAAACGGGCTTCGAACCCACACCGGCCTTCATGCTCGAACGCAATTGGGCATGCCAGTAAAGTGCCGCTCGCGAATTCACACCACGCGCAGGGTCACGGCTTACCACGCCTCCATCCCGACGTAGGGAGAGGGGGGGTCGGGCTCGAAGCGAATCGGTAGGTTAGCCCTGGAAGAGACAGGTTCGGAGCTGAGAGGCCTCGGCTCGTTGGCCGAGCGTGTGATATAGCACATCCGCCGAGAGGACCCCAGATGGTGGACCCAGACAGCGAAGTTCGTCAACTTCTGGAGCATCGACCTCGTTCGCATGGGAGCGGAAGCTTCCTCAAGTTGCTGCCAAGAGGTGAAGCGGTGCCCTTCGAAACACGGCCGGCCTTGGGGATTTACTTTCTCGGAGGGATCGCAATCGTGCTTGTTTCGACCCTCCTCGGGCTTCTGTGCCTGCGGCGCCCCGAGTCTGGGCGCATCCGCGTCCGCGGCTGGCGGCACGGAGCCTACTCCAGGCCCTCGGTCTCATAGCCATCGCGGTACGGCATCCTCGGTCTGGCAGCGTGGTCCTGCGATGGTCATCAACTTCGTATGTCGTGACCAATCGGAGAGTGATTCGGAAGTTCGGGTTCTTCAGCCGAATCATCGTTGACGCGAGGTTTGACAAGATTCAAGCGGTGACGTTGGCCCAGGCGGGCGGTTCTCGCGTTGGGGGGTTCGGGCATCTCCTCTTTTCCTTGTCGACCTTCCCTGCCCCCATATCTCCGTTTTCAGGTGTTCAGCACGGCGGAATCCTTTGGTTTGCTGTTCCAGATCCGTTGGAAGTCAGGGCGTTCATGGAAGATGTTTTCGATACGTTCTCGAGGATAGACAGGAGCGGAGCCCGAGTAGCGCTGGAAGAAGACTGAGAATGACTTACATCGGTCGGCCCTGGAATGCAGATATTCGACAGGACTCGAGCCCGAACGCTCTCGTGAGTCCTATGCGCAATCGGCCCAGCCAACGAGTCTCAACTCAATGGAGACATTTCCTCGACTGAGCACAACCGAGTTGGCCTAATAGGAAGTGTGTTCAGGGCGGAGTGAACAGGTCAGAAGTGTGTTCAAGAGCCATTGAACCCTCGATCGTGAAGTGGGCTCAAGCGTGACTTATCAGGCGGCGGGGCCGCGCCCGAGACTCAGGCATCCTCGGTCCTATCCGAGCAAACTCGACTCTCCTTGAAGCTCTACGGAGCGGGTTCAAGGTTCCCTTGAATCCAGCAATGATTCGTTCAGGCGCGAAGATCGATTTCCGCGTTCCCGTCGAGCTTCTGACGTCAACGAACCGGTCGCGGCTGGCCATCAGGAAAGCGTTCGAGGAGGTTAAACAAACCTGCGAGGAAGCTCGACTATATTTCGGTCCGATTGCCGCCACAAGGGCAACAGCAGCCGAAACGGTGGCGATGGAGATGCCGATCACCGCAAACGTCCAAGTAGTTCCAAAACATGAAGACTTGCTCCTTTGTTGCTCTCTCCTCGTTTGTCCTTCCGAGTTTGTCGTACTCTAGTTTGTCGTTATCGTCCTTCGCCTTGTAACCGCCATCCCAGGTGGAGAGTCCCCGGTGCAGGACCTCTAATCACTCGGTTATACTTGCCTCTAAGCCCCGAATCTCGATTGTAACGGTTCGCCCGTCCATAGATTCATCCAGCCGCCCGATGTTGTTGAGGGACGAGCAAAGGATAGGCAAGCAAGGTCACGGCGACTAGCGACGTCGTTGATGCTAAGACAGATAGTGTCGCCATCAATATTGGACTCGGGGGTGATTGCCTGGAGTTGTTACGGGAACGTGTCATGGCTTCCCGATGAATCCTATCCATCAGGGGTTGAGGCAGGACTCGGTCGAGTCAGATCACCCTCCTTCGACTTGGAAAATGATGCATCCGTTGTTCAATTTCCAAGGAAGGCATTTCTATGGGTCGGTCCCTGATGGACGGAGCGACCGAATTGCGACCCAAGCATGTTGACAGCGGAATCCACCGCAGAGGCCGCCACAGCGGTGTAATCGTGGTGGGAGGAAACGACACAAGTCGTTGGCGAGTTTCGGCGAGTCTCAGTCGCTATCTCTTGGGCCGTTGGCGTCCTAGTTGCCTCAAACAGCAACACCGCGCGGACTGCGCGCCTTAGGAATGATTCAATGGTTTTCCGCTGGCCCCGGGGCTTCAGCCCATTCGCCGCGAGTTCGTCCTTGATAGCCTTCAGACCCTCGAACGCGACGAGCTTAGCAACTTTGAGTCCGCTTGGGCCATAATCTGCCTCGATGGCCGCGGTTACTTGCTGGCGAAGATTGGACAGGGCGGGGTCATCTCCTATGCGCTTCAGAACCAAGCCCACGGCGACTTGAATTCGGAAGTCCGCATCTTTGATGACCGGCTTGAAGGCGCGCCACTCCCGTGAACCGAAACGAGGGTAAGTGGCTGGAGCACCTCGGGGCTCGTGAGTGAGTTGAGCCTCTTCCGTAACAGGCGCTTGTACATCCTTAGAAACTCTCGCCAGATGGTGCAGTGTCCTCCTCTAAGGATCAAGGTCGGGTTCGGTCAACACGTCTACTACTCCCCCGGGAGAGAGCCCCGTATGCGCTTGGGCATATGAACTTCGCCCTGGGTAGGCAGCCCCTGGCTCGGGGGCCTTAAAGGAATTGGGTTTGGAAGTGATTGAGTCTTTTCGTGGAGTTGATTACCCCCTTCTCTCCCCCGTCGGTGAGCGCGACTTCGAACGACACTCTGTGCCAGGACTTTGAACGCTGTGCGGGCTCGCATACACACGCCTAAGGTTGCTTGGAACTCACATCCAGCCGCCCAGAACTCTTGCGCCACTTTCTATCCGAGACTTCAAGTTAGGACTCCTCCTTCGGCAGTCCAATGGTGGAGACCAACCGGGAGCCAATGGACGGCGCTCGCCCCGCTTTTGAACTTCCATTCACAACTTTCCAGTCCGATTCACGTGCTTCCGGGGATTGAGATTAGAAACGTACCGACTATGACGCCCGAAATAGACCCGAACTCGCTCCTCCCGCACATGCTCAGTCAACTGGGCTCTTTTCCCAAGGGAATGGGCTTTCAGTGGATTCTTGAGGGACGTGGGTTCAGCCTCGATTTGCCGAAGTTCTTCAGAGCAACGCAATCGTCGATGCCTTCACTCGGACCGTCCATTCACTACACTTGTTGAAGGATGAAATGGTCGCTTTTCCGTTCGTAACATTTAGCGACGACCAAAATCCGCCAACTCAGATGGGACTCTCTGGCCATCCCTTCCATCGAATCAGGCCTGGATGAGGGCAGGTGACCATCCCTACCTACTCGTACCGGGGGAAAAGCTGAACTCGCGACTCTCGCGGGTCTTGTGGATCGGAGTCTTCGCAGCGATCATGACGGGGCCGTAGCTCTGTACTGGGAAGATTAGATGAGACGCATAATCGACAGCTTGACGCGGATCGAGTAATCGACGCTGCGATTGCCATGGAGGCGATACTCTCATGGCGGGCTGAGGGGGAATTTTCGTACGAGAGGCTGTTCGAGGAAGCCATCTTCTTGCCCGGGCTCGGGAACCAGCCGTGAAGCTACATTCAAGCTTCTTAGGGCGGCATGCGCACGACGTAGCAAGATTGTCCATGGTAAGCGGGATCCCGGCACGCCATCTGCGGCTGATACTGTGAAAGTCGCCAGAAAGATAGTGCGGAGATTTGTTGAGGAGCTTGGAGCTAGCTCGCACAGACGATTTGATCGAACGGCTTGATTATGCTGCAGTTCATTGAGGACGTTGGGATCGGATGATTAGCGCTCGGACCTTTTCGAGAGTGTCCGTTTAAATGGGTTCGATCTGATTCGGAGTGTATTCAATATGGATCGAGCCGTTCCGAGGTGCGCTCACGGCGGCTTGAACCTCGATGGCCCCCTGCGGGTCACGGACAGCCTCGAAAGTGAATTGAGGTGCCCTCTACGCGAAGACCTTTTCTGGCAAAGTCGGCTACTACTGACACCTGAATAAGTAGCTTGATATCCGGCCTCGCCTATCCCTTGGAGCATGGGACGATGGGCCCAACGGCACCGGGACACCGAATCTCTGGAGGAACAGCGCCTGAATGGTCTTGCTCTGCTTCGATCTGGGCTCTCGCAGGCCGAGGTCGCCCGGCGCCTCGTGGTGACCCCCGCGGCCGTCTCCCTTTGGAAGATCGCCACCGATCAGAATGGAATGGCCGCCCTTCGCGCGGTGCCCCGCTCGGGCCGCCCTACCCTCGTTCCTCGCGATCGACTGGCGGCCCTTCCGGACCTCTTGGCGAAGGGAGCGCTCGCCTACGGGTTCTCCACCGATCTCTGGACCATTCCACGGATCATCCAGGTCACCGAGGCGGAGTGGGGCGTACGATACACCGACAGCGCGATGTGGCGCTTGCTCCAGCGCCACGGCCTCTCCTGGCAGCGCCCCCGGCGCCAGGCGAGAGAGAAGGATCTCCGCGCCGTGAAGAACTGGCGCCATCGCTCCTGGCCACGGTATAAAAAAAAGCCCAACGGCGAAGGGCAGTCGTAGTGTTTGTCGACGAGAGTGGGTTCTCGCTCATCCCCTACGTCGCGAAGACGTGGGCTCCCGTCGGCCACACACCTGTCATTCTCCATCAGGGACGGTGGCCCAAGTTCTCGGCGATCAGTGGCATCACTCCGGCGGGGCGTTTGTACTTCAACGTACACAAGTCCTCGATCAAGGGCCCTCAGGTGATCGAGTTCGCGGAGCACCTGAAGCGGCACATTCGACGGCGGCCGATCATGATCTTCTGGGACAGCGGCCCTCACCACCGCTCGAAGCTCGTGAGGGCGTATCTGAGGAAGCAGCGGAGGCTCGAGGTTCACCGATTCCCGGGCTACTCGCCCGAGCTCAATCCGGACGAGTGGGTCTGGAGCCATCTGAAGAAGCACGAGCTGGCGAGTTACGCTCCGCACGATCTGGCGGAGCTCAGCCGAGGGGTCCGTCTCTCGGTCATGCGGATGCGGGTCCGGCCCCAGCTGATCCGCTCTTTCGTCGCGGCCAGCCACCTCTACGATTGAGCAACTGATGCCGGCGGCGGCGCGATCCTACGGGAACTCCTCGACGGCGGATGTCAAGGTATTTTGTCCGGAGTCAGTAAATAGCTCGGTTTGTGGCACAAAAAGGGGGTGGCCAACCAGCCGAGGCAAGGTCTGGGGAAAAGGGACCCCCTGACCAAACCCTTGGTCTGGTCATCTTCGTTGTCATCGGGGCTCCAGTCCTGGTTCTATCGTTGATTCTCGGGATTTTCTGGCACCCTCAAATCGACGAGGACTTTCTGTTCCTTTACTTCGGAATCGCAACCGCATTGGCGGTGGCCGTATCGTCAACACTAGTCTTGGCTGACGAGAGAGACAAGGTGAACTTTGTTCTCGTCCTGACGATCTTGTTCGATGTCGCAAGCCTCTCATCTCTGGCAGGGGCGGTGTTCGGGCCAGGCCACTCCGGCCCCTTCCTCTCGTTGTCAGTCTCGTCCCTCGCTGTAGGGCTGGTGTACCTGTTCATCCATACGGTCAACTACCCGAACATGAGGTCAGGTAAGTAAGCAGGAGCTTCATGAGCCGCAAGGAAGACTTCGAGGACCCATCGTCAGTCGGTAGCTAATGCTCCGTGGGTGTTCCTGGCTTCGAGTGGGTGTAATCGGCACTGAATTGACCCTCGAATGGGTTCAAGAGCCCTTGAGCACAGTGGAGGTTCCATGGCGAGAATCCGAAGGAGAGTTGTATCTCGCTGAGTTTGACGTAGAGTCGGGCAGTTCCCGGGTAGGCACTAGGTCTAATCGACGCAGACGCCCCGAGGGGTGGTAAGTGGTCGTGCTGGCTGACGCCTACCCCACCGAGGCTCCAATGATGCGCCGGGCGCGGCGCACAAAGTCGATCCAGTTCGATTGGTTCCGTGGCATCTCTGGCGAGCCCAGCGCTCTCCGAGTCAGGGAGTCGACGAACAGCTTTCTGGACTCGAGCATCGAGTCAACTTTCTGAAGTTTCGCTCCAAGTGACTCCTTCATGAGACCGCGGAAGAGTTGGACAATCTCTGCCTCGATCAGGGGCTCCGCATTGATCGCAAAGAGGTCTGATAGGTCAAGGTCGCGGCCAGCCTGCAGCTTCAACGCCCAAAGCGCCTCGGGTCGAGCCACCATTACAGTACCCCGGGTGGAGCTGTTAATCGTCGTCAGCCTCAATGCGCGGGCTCTGGAACTGATCCAGTCTACCGGTAAGTCGACCCCAGCTTCCCGATCGCGGACTGACTTCTCGAGAAGATCCAGGGTGAGTTCCTCGGATTCGTACCGGCTGACGGACCCATCGAAATCCTGCGATTTTCGGCTCGGTCGTCGGGGTAGGCCCCGCTCCGTCAGCCAACGATGCAGAGTAGGTGCGGACCCAACCGAACATACGATATCCACGTCCTGAGAGTATCTCGGCGGACCATACGCCATGGTGGCGTATCCACCGATTACAGTGCCGCCAGCCTCCCAAGGCCAGTCATCCAGAAGACTGACAACTGCCCTATCGCGCGTTCGAGGGTCGCTCACTCAGCAAGGCTCCGGCGTTTCCATAGAGCGCAGGGTGATTCCGGATTAGTCGCAAGACTTCGGCGCGAGGGATCACAGGTTCTCCGTGGATTGTAACGAATCTGACCTTCTTCACTGGGTGGAGTTCAATCCGTCCACCAATGCGCTTCCTGACTCGGGTAGACGCACCCGTTCGAGCAAGATGCTCGTGCCATTCAGCTAGCTTGTCGATCGGAACGGCGAGGTGAAAGACCCGAGTGAACAGCGAAGGGGACATCACGTAACGACCCCCTGTCCATGATTCGACCGCAGTCTCAGCTGTCCAGGCCTTGGGGGAGGGTCCGGAGAGGGCGATTGTGCGCACTCTGTTCCACTCCACTTCGCGCAGATCAGGTCGCTCCGCGGGCCCGAGGCAGCGGTATCGGCCCCGACCCAGCCTCTCTACGACGCCTCGATGCTTGAGTTCGCTGAGCACTTTCGCGGCTCGGGGGTTCCCAGATCGTCTCGAGAATTCCCCGGTCGTGAACGGCGCGGAGCCGAAGAAGTGTGCGAGAAAGTCAGTGTAAGTTAGAGGCATATTCCTATAAAATCGGAATATGTATTTAACTATTTGTAACATCCTAGCAGCGCGAGCAAAGACGTTGATCGGCTTCGGGAATCGTGGGCTCAATCGGCACTGAAGCTCTCACCGAATCTGCGTTCAACAGCCCTTGAACCCACCCTCGGACTGTTCAGGGTGGAATGAAATGATCCGAAGCGCGTTCAAGAAACATTGCACACAGTCAGCTCGAGCCGCTTTCCGGACTGCCCGAGCTTGCCTCGGGGTGTCCTCCAGATTTCGAATTCGGCTTGATCAAAGCGTACTCGAAGAAGAGCGCCCCTGACGCCGGATGGGGCCAGTACGGAGTTGTCGGCGCGAAGCCCATCGCCTGATAGAACTGGATCGCGGCGGTCATCGTCGGGAGTGTATCAACACGCACTCGCTCGTAACCGAGCTCCTGGGCTCGGTCAAGGAGTGCCTGCGTCAGACGGGGCCCGAATCCCGGCCCCCGATGGTCCGCCCGGACGTAGATTCGCTTGATCTCCGCGATCTTCGGCGCGAGCTCCCGGAGGGCTCCGCAGGCCACTACCTCACCCTTGTTTATTGCGAGGATGATATCGCCGCGGGACGGGCCGTAGGTCCCAGGCAACTCTGCGATCTGCTTGTCGACCATTTCGAGTCCCTTGTTGGATCTTGAAAGTGCGGGAGTCGCGGTATCCAGGTGGTCGGCGAGCCACTGACGATAATCCTGGAAAAGGCGGCGGACGGTTTCGATGTCGATTGACCAGTTCACTGGGCGAAGTTTGGTGCCCGGATGGGTCTCCCGATCTGCTTTCACTGGGTTCCTCATGGAACGGAGGTTAGACAGTAGATGTCGGCTTTCTCCTTTAGGCTAGGAAAAATTGGGCGCCTTCCGATACGGGCCGAGCACGGCGTTGGATTAGATTGCCATCGAAACTCGGGGCATTACGGCGAGAGGTTCATCCCCTTGAGCAGGGCAACGAACCGGGGGTCGTCGCGGATCGAATCGAACGAGCGCCGCCGAAAGTCGATCCAGAGGCTCTGCTCGCCCTGGCGGGAGTCCCACTCCAGCAGTTGGAGAGCCTTCTCCTTCTCCCCGAGTACGGCGTACATGGCCGCGACGTAATTCGGGCGGATGAACCACTCCCCCGTTTTCGTCTCCCAGTTCCGAACTATCTCCAACGCCTCCGCCGTGTCGCCGAGGCCTGCCCGAAGTTCCGCGAGTGCGGTAGCGAGGTACGCCCCCGCCTGTGGGCCCTCCGCGAGCCGCGCCTCCCGTTCCGCGTCCGCCTTTCGTCCGGCCCTTAGATAAAGGGCGCCCGTGAGGACGTGCAGGGTTCGATTGCTCGGGAAACGCTCGAGCGTGCGCTCCGCAAGCAAGATCGCGGCAGAAAGGTCGCCGCCCAGATCGAGGGCTCGGATGCGCCACGTCGTGAGGTTGAGGAACATCGGATCCAGATCGATTGCAATCTCGAGTTCTCGCGCTGCTTCGACGGGTCGCCCGAGAGTGATCTGGAGGATGCCGAGCCACGCATGCGCCGACATCGCGCTCGGGCTGATCTCTATCGCCGCCAGGAACTCCTGTTCCGCACGAACCCAATCGCGTTCGAACTGCAGCGCATAGTTTCCCCGGGCCGTGCGTACCTCGGCCTCGTCTGCGTCGAGCCGATAGGCGGCCGTTACTAGCTCGCGGACCTTCGTCGCGACCTCGCCCTTCGAAATGGTCTCCCCCATCGCGGCGATGTAGAGGTTGGCAAGCCATGCTCGGGCCGCAGCGGAGCTCGGGTCCTTCGCGATCGCTCCCTCAAAGCAGCGAATAGGGTCCTCGATCGCATACCGGGGCCATCCTTCGTCAGCCGCCCGTTGGAATCCTACGATCCCCCGGAGATAGAGCTCGTAGGCGTCTAGGCCCCTGACCGGCGGCCGGCTCAACGCGTCGCGATCGGTGTCCAGCAGCTCGACCTTGAGGGCCGCGGCTGTTCGATTGGCCACCTCAGCCTGGATCTCGAACACATCGCTCAGCGTCCGGTCGAAGGTTTCCGCCCATCGATGCTCGTCCGAGATCGCGTCGATTAACTGGAGTGTGATGCGGAGCCGCTCGCCGGCCCGCCGCACGCTACCCTCAAGGATGGTCCCGACCCCAAGCTCCGCTCCGATCTGACGTATCGGCTTGGGGGATGACTTGTACTGGCTCACAGAAGTGCGCGCGATCACTCTGAGTCCTCGGATCCGGGACAGCGCCGTGATTAGCTCCTCCGTGAGCCCGTCGGCGAAGTACTCGTCCTTGGGGTCGGGGCTGATGTTCACTAGGGGCAGGACGGCGAGTCGGGTGGCGCCGCCTGCGGGTGGGCCGCTCGAATCTCGGGTCCAAGGCAGCACGATACGGTATAGGCCGACGGGCTCGTGCACTCCCTTGAGTGCCCGCGTGCCCAAGGTCTCGAATCGGTACGGAAGCTTGTTGCGGACCTGAGCCACGACCTGCTCTGAGAGGCAGATGCCCCCCGGCTCGGCGATTGGCTCGACTCGAGATGCGAGGTTGACGGCGTCCCCCACGATGTCGTCGCCGCGGCGTTCCACATCTCCCAGATGCAAACCGACGCGTAGCTGAACAGGGGGTCGTTCTCGCCGTGAGTTGCGTTCGTGCACCGCGGTCTGGAAGTCGAAGGCACATTGTACGGCGTTGAGCGCGTCGGGAAACTCGATGAGCAGGCCATCCCCCATCGCCTTGACCTTCCGACCGTGGTGCATGGAAAGCAGCGGGCCGACGAGGGCATCGAGCTCGGCTATGAGGTCCAGGGCGCCCTTCTCGTCAGCCTGGGCGAGCTCCGTGAACCCTGCAACGTCGGTGAACATGATGGCGGTCAGTTGGCGAGAGGCGGCCACGACCCCTAAGCCGGGTTCGATGTGTTAAGAACTTCGACCCTCGAGGCAGGTGCTCCGCCCTCGCTCGAGCCCTTCTGCGAGTCTCGTGTAGGTTCAATCGGCTTTGAACCCACAACGAAGGGGGTTGAAGGTGGATTGCACACGGCGGGGCGATCGATGCGCCAGCTAGTGCCGCGTCTAGTTGAGTAGTTCGAGGTTTCGGCGGTCGAGCGCAAGTACTTTCCCGGGGGATGCGATGACCCTCTCCCGATGTTGCGGGTCCGCGAGCTCTCCGACGAGGAGGGGCAAGCTCTCAGCCGATTGGTGAAGCGCTCCAGTGACGCCACGGTCGCCAAGCGCGCCATGGTCGTCCTGCACTCCTTCCAGGGATTCTCTCCTCCCAAGATCGCCTCGATGATCTTCTGGAGCGAGGCGTGGGTACGTCAGGTCATCAAGGACTACAATCGCATGGGGCGGGACGCCCTCTACCCGAAGAAGAACCCCGGGCCCGAGCCGAAGTTCACCCCAGCCATTCGTCGGGTCATCGTCCAGTTCGCCCTCTCTCGACCGAAGGACCATGGGTGGCAAGGTCCCACCAGCTGGTCGCTCGACCTCCTCCGAGAGAGCCTGGTCGAGGAGGGGGTTCTCGAGTCGATCAGCCGCGAGCGGCTGCGGCAGATCCTCATCGAGGAGTCGGTGACCTTCCAGTCCGTGAAGACCTGGAAGAGCTCGAAGGACCCCAAGTTCGCCGAGAAGCTTCGTCGGTTGGAGGAGCTCACCAACCGCCAGCACAACCCACCCATCGTTGTGTCGGTCGACGAGATGGGGCCGATCTCGCTCCAGCCCTACGGCGGTCACACGTGGGCTCGGTCGGGGCATCCCGACCGGGTCCCGGCGACCTACAAGCGGCTCGGTGGAGTTCGCTACCTGATGGGGGCCTACGACTACTACCACAAGCGCCTCCGAGGGTTTCTCTCACGGAGGAAGACCGGGGCCGAGTGGGTGCGGTTCCTCCGCTGGGTCCGCTCGAAGTATCCGTCCGGGGGTCGGATTTACCTGATCCAGGACAATCTCTCCACGCACACCACCCCGGCGGCGGTGGCGGAGGCTCGAAGGCTGAGGATCACCTTCGTCCCGACCCCCACCAACGCGAGCCACCTCAACCCGATCGAGACCCACTTCCGCACGATCCGTCGATGGGCGTTCACTCGGACGAACTACACCGACTGGGGCGAGGTCGATCGAGTCGTACGGGCATCCATCCGTCGGCTCAACCACGCCCATTGCGTGACCAATTCACGACCCGCACTCCGCTGGTGGACGCGGCACTAGGGCATGAGGCTGTCAAGCTCGCATCAGTCGGTCGTACTCCGTGTGATTGACCAACCCCAAGACGATCACATCTCTGTCTCGGATTGTATAGAACAGTCTGTGGAACGATGGAAGGTCCAAGCAGTACAGATTGGTCACACCGAAGAGTCGGACAAACTGTTGCGGGATTGCTCTTGGGGGAATCACCTCGCCCCACTGCCCGTCTATTTTGACTTGGGCGATTGCGGTTTGGAAGCCCTTCCAGATAGCCTGTGCGGGTTGTCGGCTGTGCCTAGCCTCCTCGGCCAGTCGATCAAGTACTTCCTGGGCTGCGGGATGGACCACGACCGAAGTCGGCCTGAATGGCAAGGGCCAGCCTCAGAGCCTTTTCCCGACGGCGAGGGCGTAGAGCAGCTGAGGACTGGTGTTGTGGGTCCACTGCACCCCCTTGGATCCCTCGACGGCCAAGCCAAGTCGGAAGTAGTGATTCAAGACTCGGTTGAGGCGTGGCCTGGTAGTTGAATGGCCCGACCGCTTGAGGTGCTCAAGCAACCAGTTGCGGCTGACGGGAGTGCCTGCCCGCTCCAAGAGCGATTGCACGAGCTCTGCGGTCGATAGATTGACGTCGACCTCTGCCAGAGTTCGTCTCGCTCCAAGCGCCATGCCGGATGTACTTCTGAGTAGTATAAAGATGTATCAACCCCTGAGAGTCGTGGAGCTTGACTTGGGTGCGGATCACATTCAAAAATATACCTCGATCGCTCCTGTACTACGTGTTCGACCGAGATTGAACGCACAGGCAGGGAGGGATGCGTGTTCAAGGTGGATTGAGCCCAGTAGCCCGTTGCTAAGGGGTCCAATTTCTTTCTCGAACCCGCCGGACTCGATCGTTAGAGAAGGGGTCCTTAACGCACGCTGGGTGGAA
>CAVQKI010000004.1:0-168722 GCA_963713145.1 uncultured Thermoplasmata archaeon
TAGGAGGATAGAGATGTCCGGCGGAGCTTCTCCCACGGATTCTCGGGCCTCTGCCACTCCTCTTGCAGCGCGGCAGTCCCGCTGGCGCGGGCAACAGTACGCCGACATCACGAAGCTTCGCGAGCAGGCCGCACGGATGGACCAGGCCGCGACGCGGGCCCAACAGAGGGTCTCGCGGCTCAACACTCGGATCGAGAAGCTCCGGCATCAAGCGACCCTGCTCCGGGAGAAGGGACAGCGAGCGCTGGCCGAGGTGCCTGAGATCGAGCAGGCGATCAAGCAGCACCAGCGCGACATTCAGACCGCGACCAGCCGGCACGGCGGTGGCCCGCTCACCTCGGACGTCACGAGCCTGCACTACCAGACCCGCAAGCTCCAGCAGAAGATCGTCGACCGACAGCACCGCGCCCGCCAGCTCGAGCTGAAGGCCGCGACGCGGACCCAGAAGACGTCCGAGCTCAAGGTCCGGGTCGACCGGTTCACCGAGGCGGCCCGGATCGCGGAGCAGGAAGCGGCCCAGTTCCGCCAGCGCGCGGACCGGTTGCAGATGGTCTCCGAGCAGGATCCGGCGGCGAGCCAGGCCGCTGCGGGCGCGGCGGCCCCGCCGAGCACGACCGACGGGCCGGCGGACCAGCCATGAAGCTCGTCGTCACCGTCGGCATGCCGGGCTCGGGCAAGGACGAGCTCGTCACGGTCGCGCAGAACATGGGACTCGCGACCTTGAAGATGGGGGACCTCGTCCGGGACGAGACCCGACGACGCGGCCTTCCCCTCAACATCGCCAACGTGGCGCGCGTCGCCTCGGAGGAGCGCGAGAAGCACGGCGCGGGCATCTGGGCCCAGCGCTCGCTCCCGAAGCTGACCGAGACCCGGATGCTCGTGGATGGGTGCCGGTCGGATACGGAGGTGACGGTCTACCGCCATCACTTCGGTGACCTGTTCGTGCTCGGAATCTACTGCTCGCCGGAGACGAGGTACGAACGGATGCGGAGCCGCAGCCGTACGGACGACGGCGGGAGCCTCCAGGATTTCTTCGAACGCGACCGGCGCGAGCTCAAGTGGGGGATCGGCAACGCGTTCGCGCTCGCGGACGGGATGCTCCTGAACGAAGGACCCCTCGACGTCTTCCGCCGGAGCGCCCGGACCGAGCTCGAACGGATCCTCGCTCTCGAGGACTAGCCGACTACGGCAACGGCCGGGAGCTCCGGTTGCCCTCGCGCAGGAGAGCGCGGACACCGTCGAACCGCTCCCGGTCGACAACAACCGCGACCCGTCCGCGGCCCTGAACGAGACGCGCGACCTCCGATGCGAGGTGAGAGTCCCTCGCCTCGGCCAGCCGGCGCGACCCACGGCCCCCGCCCACGGTCTGATCCCACTCGAGGGCGAACTGATCGGGCGAGGAGGGCGCGGGAGGGGAGCGGCCGAGGCGGCGTTCCCGGACGGTCCGGCGGACCAGCTCGACGTAGCCAATGTGCTCGCTGAAAAGGTCGGCCGACCGGTCCTCGCTCGGGTCGAGCGGGGCGACCGGGATCTGGCGGGCACGGCCCCAGCGGAGCGTCTCGACGTTGGAAGGGTTGGGGACCTGGACCTCGCCGAACCGGGAGAGGCCCCGGACCTCGTTGACCTCGTTCGTGGTCAGCGGGACGAGCGGCTCCGCATCGGCGAGAACGAAGTACTCCACCAGCGCCTTCAGCTCCTCCGGAGATACGCCGAGACCGACGGCCTCGGGGGAGAACGCGTCCAATGTCGGCCCCAGCGCCTGGGCCTCGGAGGAGAGACCCCGCACCGACGCGAGGAGCAGGATGTCCGCGCCGGCGGAGATCCTCTCCTGGATCACGGGCCTTCGCGCTCCGTAAGATCGTCGAGGAGCTCGTCCGGGCCCCGAAGACGCCGGAGCTCCTTGACGTTCAGGATCGGAAGGCCGGCGATCGAAGGTCGGTGGACATCCTCGCGCACGATGAACATCGCATGTCCCTCGGCGACCCGGGCGATTCCGTGGAGAACCTCCGCCCGATGAGCCGCAGCCCGCAGGCTCCCTACGCCCGTGAGCAGGATCTCGCGGGCGCGAGCCACCGCGTCGAACGGGGCGCGGACCGTGACCGTGACCTCGAGGCCCATGCCGTCGAGCTGGTCGAACACGCCGTCCCGAAGGGCGTCGCCCGACGGGGCCCGGGGAGGATCGGCGGCCGAGAGCTTGCCGCTCTTCTTCGTCTCGTCGGAGGGGTTCCGACGGGGCGGGCGGGTGGGAGGACCGAACAGTTCGATGGGGATGACGATCGGCGCGTCCAGGGTACGCCTCGATCCGCTCCACGACGCTGGCCTCGGCTCCCTGCCCCTCCTCGTAGAGCTGGATCGCCCGCCGGGAAACACCGCCCACCGCCGCCAGGCTCCCGAGAGAGAGACCCCGCGTGACCCGCAGGAAGCGCAGCCGCTCGCCGTCGATGCGGGCGAAGATCCCGCCCGGGCTCGCGTAAAGGAACGGAGGGAACGCCTTCTCGAGGTACTCCTGCAGCGTCGCCTCGTTCACGATGGGGACGCCGTAGCGGGTGTACACGACCCCGCTCTCGAGGTCCGAGGCACCAGACCGCTCGCCCACGAGGAGGACGACCGCGGGAAACACGCGGCCCAGCTCGAGGAGACGGGACGCCTCGTCGGGGTCGAGCGCATCGATGTTCTTCAGTATCTTGAGCAGCAGCAGGGTCGCGTCGCGTCGGGCGGCGAGGTCGAAGCTGGACGGCCGCACGCCGCTCGTCCCGGTGACGTAAAACCCGGACCGTTCGAGGAGGTCGCGCAACCGCTCGATCCGCTTGTCTCGAGGACGGCTCACCGAGGACACCCCAGTCGAATTCAGGTGCACTTCTATATAAAAAGACATGGTCAGGTCTCTCGGAAGAGCGGACCCGCTCGGCAGCGGGGAACGCTCTTGGTCGCGCTCCGCTCCGGCCGGTCGTGACCGCCTCCCTGCGGCCTGTACCGGACGCCCCCGCCCTCCTGCTCACACCGGGCGGGGGTCGACGGCCCGTGACCCTCGTGGTTGCCGACCTGCACCTGGGGCTTGGGGGCACTCCCGACGCTCCGGCCGGTCCGCCCGAAGGCTCCGCGGAGCGGCTGGAGGCACTCCTCGCCCAGCTGGCCCATGACCAGAACGCGAGCCGGGTGCTCGTGGCGGGGGACGTCAAGCATCCGATCGTTGGGACGCCGCCTCCGCTCCGCCCGGTGGTCTTCAACTTCTTCGCCGGGCTCCTCGCCCGGGGGCTGAGCGTCGACCTCGTTCCGGGGAACCACGACGTCGGGCTCGTCCGGCATCTCCCGCGGGAAGTCCGGGTCTACCCGCCTTCGGGGGTCGTGCGGGACGGCGTGGGGATCTTCCACGGCCACCGATGGCCCTCGGACCGGGTACTGCGTGCCCCGAAGCTCGTGACGGGGCACCTTCACCCGGGGTTCCGATTCGCCCCTACGCCCGAGAACCCCGACGGAAAACGACGTGGCTGGGTCCGGGTGGAGTTCGTTCCCGGAGCTCTGGCCCTTCCCCGGCAAGGTCGGGGGAAGCGCCGCGTCTCATCCCGGACCCTCGAACTGATCGTACTTCCGGCGTTCAATCCGCTCGCGGGAACGGAGGCGCTCAACCGGGAACGGCCCCGTCGGGGACGCTCGTTCCTCTTCCAGCGGTTCCTTTCGCGAGGCGTGGCGAGAGGCTACCTGCTGGACGGCACGGACGTGGGCCGCCTGGTCACGGGGCTGTCGGCGCCCGACGCGGCCCGAGGATCCTCGCGAGCTCGGCCGGGTCGGTGACCGGCGGACCGCACGCGGTCCCGACGCAGACCAGAGCGCGCGATCGACCCTTCGCCGGCGCGGCCGAGTCCGGGCCGGGGAACGAGAACGCAGACGGGGGTTGGCCCACGAACACGGATAGCCGCGGACGTGGAGACCTGCGGGCGGCGCGCGCGAGCGCGGTCGCGGAGGGACCAGTTCCCTCGACCACCACGCTCACCGGGTCGGTCGTGAGGTATCCCGAGGCGAGCGCGGATCCGGCAGCAAAGAGACCCGCGCCTCCGACCCGTGCCGCGATCGGCGACAGGAGCCCGCGGACCTTCTCCGTCCAGCGGTCGTCGTGTGTCAGCTCGCCGACCCGGAGGAAGGCGAGCGCTGCCGCGGCGTTCGCTGAGAGGTGCGGGCTGTCCTCGAGAGGGTAGGACGGCTCGGACATCCCGCCGATGGGAGGGCCATCGTAGAGACGGGGAGCCATGTCGCGGAACAGCCCGTCCTCGCCGCGGTACTCGCGGTCCATCAGCTCGAGCAGCCGGATCGCAGGCTCGAGGTACCGGGGCTCAGCGGTCGCCACCGAGAGCTCGAGCAGCCCCCTCGCGAACTCCACCTGGTCCTCCAGGAGACCGAACCCCGTAGGCTCGGTCCGATCGAGCCGATGGGCGATCCCGCGTTCGGGGTCATACGCCCGGGCCAGCCAGCGGTCCGCGGCTCGACGAGCCTCCGTGAGCGCCGGAGGCTCTTCTAGGACGCCCCCCGCCCTGGCGAACGCGGCGACGAATCGACCGTTGATGCTAGCGTACAGCGCAGGATCGACCGTCGGAACGGGCCGGCGAGCGCGGACCGAGCGCAGGGTCTCGAGGGCCTTCCGAAGCGCCTCGTTCGGGGTTCCCGTCAGCGACAGCCCCTCGGCCGCTCCTTCTACCGGAAGCAAACGGAACAGGACGTTGCGGTCGGGGTCGTGGTGCATTCGACCGTCGGTACCGACTCCGAACACCCGTGCGACCAGACGGGTACTCGTCCGGGTCGAGGGCGGCCTTGAGTTCGGCCTTCGTCCATGTGAAGTAGTTGCCGTCATCGCCGGGCGCGTTGTCCGCGTCCTGGCTCGCGCCCCAGCCGCCCTCGGGGTTCGCGAGGACCTCGCGGACCCAGCCGAGCGTCCCCCGAACGACCTCCTCGAACCGCGGCTCGTCGAACTGTTGGACCCCCTGAACGTAGGCCCCCAGCAATTCGGCGTTGTCGACGCCCATCTTCTCGAAGTGGGGGATGTGCCACGCTTCGTCCACCGAGTAGCGGTGGAACCCTCCTCCGACCTGGTCGTACATCCCGCCGTCGGCCATGCGGAGAAGCGTTTCCCGGGCCCGTTCGGCATTCTCCTCACGTCCGTTCGCGAACGCGTCCCAGAGAAGGAACGATACCGTGGTCGGGTGAGGGAACTTCGGCGCGGTTCCGAACCCGGCGTTCACCGGATCGAACCCCGACTCGATGTCGTTGCGGACCGCGTCGACGAACCGCGAGAGGTCGGGGGTGGTGGGGGTCCGTCGGTCGCGCATCCGGCGCAGCGATGCCTGGATCGCCTCCGAGTTCTGCCGGATCGTCTCCGGCTCTTCCCGCCATAGGCGGGCGACCTCCTTCAGCACCCGGCGGAGCCCGGGACGGCCATGGCCGTCGTCCGGCGGGAAGTAGGTTCCTCCGAGGAACAACTCGCCCGCGGGGTTGAGGAATCCCGTGAGAGGCCAGCCGCCCTCTCCGGTGAGCGCGCCGACCTGCCGCTGATAGCGCCGGTCGACCTCGGGGTGCTCGTCGCGATCGACCTTCACCGCGACGAAATGCTGGCGGAGGAGCCTCCCGACCTCGGCGTCCGTGTAGGTCGTCTCGTCCATGACGTGGCACCAGTGGCACCACGAAGCGCCGATGTCGAGAAGGATCGGCCGGCCGGTGCGACGCGCGACCTCGAACGGCTCGCTCCCCCACGGGTACCAGTCGATCCCCTGCTCCGCGGCGGCGCGCAGGTAAACGGAGGTAGAGCCCGCGAGACGGCGGGCGACCGGACCCGGCGACGGTTCGGACGGCTCGGCCACGCCGATGACGGTCGGAGGCCGCTCATACGGTTGTCGGGGCCGGACCGCGGGCGGCCGTGCCGTAACCGGATGACGGGCACGTTACCGCCCTCGCGGGCGTTATAAGCAGGACCAAGGTGCCCGCCCCGAGGCAATCCCGATGGAGATGCAACCCGGCCAGATGGCCTACGACCGGGCAATCACGGTTTTCTCGCCGGACGGCCGGCTGTTCCAGGTGGAGTACGCCCGGGAAGCGGTCCGGCGTGGGGCCACGACCGCTGGCGTGGTCTATTCGAACGGCGTGGTTCTGATCGCGGACCGGCGCATCCCGAACCCCAAGCTCGCCGAGGCGGCTAGCCTCGAGAAGATTCACCAGATCGACGAGAACATCGGCTGTGCGACGGCCGGGCTGGTCGCGGACGCGAGGGTCCTCGTCGACTACGCGCGACTCGCGGCCCAAGTGAACCGCGTGACGTATGCCGAGCCGATGTCGGTCGAGATGCTCGTGCGGCGGATCTGCGATTACAAGCAGCAGTACACCCAGTTCGGCGGCGTGCGCCCGTTCGGCACCGCGCTCCTCGTCGGCGGCTACGACGACTCGGGCCTCCATCTCTACGAGACGGAACCGTCCGGCTCGCTCACGAGCTTCAAGGCGGCGAGCACCGGCGGCAACAAGGGACCCGTGATGGAGCTGTTCGAACAGAAGTACCGCCCCGGCCTCGACCGCGACGCGGCGATCCTGCTGGCGCTCGAGGGGCTCAGGGCAGGGCTCGACGAGGGGGGCAACCTCTCGCAAGTAGAGATCTGCACCCTGCAGCAGGGCGAGGGAATGAACCGCCTCGGCCCGGACGAGGTCCAGAAGGCTAGCCCAGCGACTTCCACCCGCCGGCTCTTCCGGCGGTCGGCCCGCTCCTAGGGGGGAACGCCCCGGTGGCCTTCCGATGGTGAAGGTCGAGGACGCGGTCATCGCGCGCTGGGAGACCGGAGGGTCACGGTTCGAGGTCCTGGTCGATCCGGCCGCGGTCCAGGAGCTGAAGGACGGCAAGGACATCGACCTCGCCGACAAGCTCGCCCTCGAACATGTGTTCAAGGATGCGAAGAAGGGCGACAAGATCTCCGAGGAATACCTGGAACGGACGTTCCACACGCGCGACATAGGGGCGATCGCCAAGCAGATCGTCCTGAAGGGCGAGGTCCAGGTCACGACCGAGCAGCGGCGCGCGCTCCAGGAGACGAAGCGTAAGCAGGTCGTCGCCACCATCGCCCGGAACGCGATGAACCCCCAGACCGGCGCGCCACACCCGCCCGCCCGCATAGAGGCCGCGATGGTGGAGGCGAAGGTCCACATCGACCCGTTCCGCCCCGTGGATGCCCAGGTCCAGGAGGTCCTCGACAAGCTCCGGCCCCTGATCCCGATCCGGCTCGACGTCGTCAAGGTCCGGATCCGACTCCCCGCCCAGCACTATCCCCGCGTGATCGGGGACATCAAGTCCCTCGGACGGCTCCTCCAGGAGGAGTGGCTTTCGAACGGATCCTGGGTCGGTGTCATCGAGATTCCCGCCGGTGTGCAGACCGAGTTATACGAGAGACTCAGCGCGCGAACGAAGGGCGCCGCCGAGACGGGTCTTGTTAAATAGGGCACTCCGGTCGGGCGGGCCGGTGCAGCACCGAAAATGTCCAGAGGTCATCGGCCGGGCCACCGCGAGCGTGGCCGCGAGGGGTCTCCCTCGCATCCCTCCGGGGATCGTATACTAGTTCTCCCCGGGGACGAGGTCCCCAGCCAGGGCCTGAAGCCCGGGCCGGGCACGTACCGGGTCGGCGGCAAGATCTACGCCAGCCTCCTTGGCATGGTCTCCGAGCGACCTCCGCTCGTCCACGTCGTTCCGTTCTCGGGCCGCTACATACCGAAGGCCGGGGACGTGGTCGTCGGGACCGTCGTGGACGTCCAGACCACGTTCTGGCTTCTGGAGATCGGGGCGCCCCGGTGGGCCCCCCTCCACATGACCGGCACCCCCTGGAAGATCGACGTGGGGGAGACCGGCAACTACTTGCACGTCCGCGACGCGGTGGTCGTCCGTGTCGAGAACCTGGAAGCGACGGGCCGCATCGGGGTCACGATGGTCGGCGAGGGCCTCGGGAAGCTCGAGGGCGGCACGATCGTTCGGGTCTCTCCCGCGCGCATCCCCCGCGTCGTCGGCCGGAACGGCTCCATGGTCGAGACGATCACGCGTCACACCGGTGCCCACATGGCCATCGGCCAGAACGGGCGGATCTGGATCGAGGGGTCGCCCGAGGCCGTCCGACGGGTCTCCGAGGTCCTGCGGCTGATCGACGAGAACGGCCAGCGTTCCGGACTGACGCAGCAAATCGAGGAGTATCTCCGCTCGACCGCCCCGAAGGGTGGCCTCGAGCCCGAGGAGCGCGGGTCGCCCCCGGGAGACACGGCCGGAGCTCCCAACGGACGCCCCTGGGGCGGGACCGGACGACCAGGCCCGCGTAGCCTTCCTTTCCAAAGATCCGTAATAATTCGAGGAGACAAAACCATGGGAAACATAGGAGCGAAGGATGTCCCGGTCCTTCTGAGCCCGGAGGGGCTTCGACTCGACGGGCGGCGCCTCGACGAACTGCGACCGATCCGGATCGAGGCGGGAGTCCTTCATCAGGCCGATGGTTCCGCGTTCGTGGAGTGGGGCCAGAACAAAGTGATGGCCGCGGTCTACGGGCCAAGGGAGGTCCACCCGCGCCACCTTCAGCAGAACAACAAGGCGATCATTCAGTGCAAGTACAACATGGCCGCGTTCGCGGTCGACGAGCGGAAGCGGCCTGGCTTGGACCGGCGCTCCGCAGGAGATCTCGAAGGTCATCGCGGAGGCGTTCGAGTCGGTGGTGTTCGCGGAGGAGTTCCCCCGTACAAGCATCGACGTCTACATCGAGGTGCTCCAGGCCAACGCCGGCACACGGTGTGCGGGCCTGGTGGCCGCCTCCGTCGCGCTCGCCGACGCGGGCATCCCGATGGTCGACCTGGTACCCGCCGTAGCGGTCGGGAAGGTCGCCGGCCAGATCGTGCTCGACCTGAAGAAGGAGGAAGACAACTTCGGCGAAGCCGACCTGCCGATGGCGCTGGTCCCTCAGTCGGGACGGCTGGTTCTCCTCCAGATGGAGGGGCACATGACCGAAGAGGAGCTCGGGCGAGCCCTCGACCTGGGTGTCAAGGGCTGTCGCGACATCTACGACAAGATGAAGGCCGCGCTCCGGGCGCGCTATGCGCTCACGCCGGTCGCGGGAGGTGCTGAATGAGCGAAGAGGTAGTCGCCGAGATCCTTACGACCCACATCCTCGACCTCGCGGCCCAGGGCCGCCGGGTCGACGGGCGTGGGCCGGACGAGTACCCGGAAGATCACGGTCGAGCCCGGGTTCGTGACGACCGCCGACGGGAGCGCCATGGTTCGGTTGGGCCAGACCCGCGTCCTCGCCGGGATCAAGCTCGAACCGGGCAAGCCGTTCCCGGATACCCCCAACGCGGGCGTGCTGACGACCAACGCCGAGCTGATCCCTCTCTCCAGTCCCACGTTCGAGCCCGGTCCCCCCAGCCGGGGGCGATCGAGGTCTCGCGGGTCGTCGACCGCGCGATCCGCGCGGCGGAAACGATCGACCTGACGCGCCTCTGCGTTACCCCGGGCGAGAAGACCTGGGTCTGCTACGTCGACATCCACATGCTCGAACACGCCGGCAACCTGATCGACGCCGCGCTCTTGGCCGGCATCTCGGCGCTCTCGAACGCGACCGTGCCCGCGAAGCGGTTCGGGGTCGCAGAGAGCGACTATCCCCTCGAGGTCCTCCACCAGCCGATCGAGTGCACGTTCGTGCGACTGGGCGACACGATCATGGTCGACCCTACCTTCGAGGAGGAGCACGCCGCCCAGGGACGCCTGACGGTCGCTACCGACGAGACGGGCCGCGTAGTGGCGATGCAGAAGGGCCTTGTGGGGGCGTTCTCGCCCGATGACGTCAAATCGGTCGCGCGCCGTGCGTTCGTCCACGGCGAGCGACTGCGCTCGCTCGTGAAGGGAGGCCGGACGTGAGCAAGCGGACGAAGAAGGTCGGTTCGACCGGCTGGATGGGCCCGCGGTACGGTATCCGGATCCGCCGGCGGGTCCTCGAGATGGACCGGGCGCGCAAGCGGCCGGCCCCCTGCCCGCAATGCTCGACCGTCACGCTCCACCGCGTCGCGAGCGGCATCTTCGAATGCCGCCGCTGCGGCACCCGGTTCTCCTCCAACGCCTACGTCTTCGCCGCGCCGCCCCCGATCACGCGGACGGAGAAGATCCCCGTGCCCGGCAAGATTTAAGTCGCACCCGGGGTCGAGAGGGAACGATGTTCCGCTGTATCCGCTGCGGGGAGGCGCTTCCCTCCGACGCGAACCTCTTCGGCGTCCGCTGCGACAACTGTGGCGGCAAGATCTTCACGAAGGAGCACCCGAACGTGAAGAAGGTCCTGAAGGCCCGCTAGCCCTTCGGGATCAGGCTCTGCACCTCGACCCAGTGCCCGTCTGGGGCCTCCACGAAACCGATCCAATAGCGCCCCTGCTCCACCCACGGCTCGACCGCGACGCGGGCCCCCATCGAGACCAGACGGGCTATCGTGGCGCGGGCGTCCGCCACCTCGAACCCGAGGTGGTCGAGACCCTCTCCGGGGGAGAACGGCGTGTCGTAGGGCGACCCCGGAGGGTACCAGTTCAGCTCGAGCTGCGCCTTGGTCTCCGGATCGAGCAGTTCCACGAAGATCCCCCCATGGCTCATCTGGCCCCGTTTTCCCTCGACCAACCCCAGGCCTTCGGTGAAGAACCGAATCGAGCGCTCGAGGTCGGTCACCCGGATCCCCACGTACACGAGCCCCATCGGATCCCCGCCGCCCCGGAGCATCGGGGCAGATAGGGTCGCGCGGTCGGGGCCGGGAACGGATTAATCCGGGGCGGCTGCCGTCATCGGGATGCGCAGCCCGACCGTTACGTTCCTCGGCGGGGTCCGCGAGATCGGGGGCAACAAGATCCTAATCGAGGACGGGCCCGACCGTATCCTGTTCGATTTCGGGCCGTCGTTCTCGCCCCGCTACGAGGAGTACTACACGGGATACCTGCAGCCCCGCTCGGCCAGCCCCGTCAAGGACCGCCTCGAGTTCGACCTCCTCCCGCGCGTGGAAGGGCTCTACTCCCAGGAGGCGCTCGCCGACGCCGACCTGCCCTGGCAGCCTCCCGAGATTCACGGGATCTTCGTGAGCCACGCCCACTTCGACCACGCCGGCTACCTCGGCCTGGTCGACCCCGACATTCCCGTCTACGTCGGGCCAGGGACGAAGGACCTGCTGGACGCGATCCAGGGCGCCAGCCCGACCGTGAAGTACGGCGAGCACGCCTGGCGGATCGTTGCCGATCGTTCTCCCGTGAAGGTCGGCCGACTGGAGGTCGTTCCGTTCCCCGTGGACCACTCGATCCCGTTCGCCTACGGCTTCCTTGTGCGCACCTCTGAGGGGACGGTCGTCTACACCGGCGACTTTCGCCACCACGGCCCGCGCGCCGGGGACACGCACGCGTTCTTCGAGGCGGCCGCGAAGGAGCACCCCGAGGCGCTGCTCATCGAGGGGACCCGCGCGGGACCGGACCCCCGACGGAACCTCACGGAGGAAGGGGTCCGCTCGGCGGTCGACGGCGTCCTCACGAAGCGGCCCACGCTCGCGCTCGCCTGCACGTACCCGAGGGACATCGATCGCCTATGCACGCTCTACGGCGCCGCGATGGCGGAAGAACGCACCCTCGTCGTCTCGACGCGAACCGCGCACCTTCTCACGTCGGTCGCGCCGAGGTTCCCGACCGGCGCCCTACCGCTTCCCGGCCGCAGCCCCGGGATCCGCACATACGCCCGCAAGAAGAAGCGGGTGTTCAAGTGGGAGGCCCCGTTCCTCGGCGACGCGCTCTCCGCGGAGGAGGTCCGGGCCGACGGGAAGCGGTACCTGCTCGCCCTCGACTTCGCTCACTACCCTGAGCTCATCGACCTCCGCCCACCGCGGGGCAGCCCGTTCATCCATTCGATGAGCGAGCCGTTCACCGAGGACGACGTGGACGACAAGGTAATGCACAACTGGCTCGACCACTTCGGCCTCGAGTTCCACCAGATGCACGCCAGCGGCCACGCTTCGGGTCCCGAGCTCGAGGGGATCATCGACACGGTCCGTGCGCGGACGGTCTACCCGATCCACACCGAGCACCCCGAGTCGTTCCGCTCGACCAGCGGGGTCGTCGTCTCACCCGAGCTTCGCACGCCGTACTCGATCGGCGCGAGGGGCCGCGCCCGGTAGGTTAAGGCCCGGCGTCCCTCGTGAGCCACGATGCCGCCCGAACTCCTGTCGACCGGCATCGCCTCCGTAGACCGGCTCCTCGGGGGGGGACTCGAGCCCGACTGCGTCACGGAGATCTACGGAGAGGGGGGCAGCGGGAAGTCGCTCTTCTGCCTCGACCTCGCGGTCCGGGTCGCCAGGAGCGGACGTTGGGCGTTCTACATCGACACCGAGGGAGTGAGCGCCGACCGGCTCCGCGGGATCGCGGGGGCGGACCTCGACAGGATCCTGAAGCGGCTTCTCGTCTCCACCCCGAAGGACCTCGAGGAGCAGGGTCGGGCCGTGACCACGGCCTGCTCGCTCGCCCGGGACGGAAAGCGGCCGGTGGGTCTCGTGGTCCTCGACTCGGCGACGGCCTACTACCGGCTCTCGCTCTCGGGGGACGACGAGGACGAGGCCCGCCAGTCCCTGGCGCTCGAGATCGCGGAGCTCGTGGCCACGACCCGTCTCGCCGCCGTTCCCGTTCTCCTCACGAACCAGGTCTGGCGAAGCATGCGAAACGGGACGCTCGAGCCCCTGGGCGGTTCGTTCCTGAACCACGCCGCGAAGACGATCCTCCGCTTCGACCGGCTCCCGGGCCCGCTTCGCCGTGCGGTCCTCGTCAAGCACCGGTCCCGGCCGGAAGGCTCGGCGGAGTTCCGCATCGGGCCCTCGACCCTGGAGAGCGTCGGGCCCGGTTGAAACCGAGATAAGCCTCCGACCCACTCCGTGGGCGATGGCTCAGGCGATCGAGGTTTCGGAAATTCCGACCCCGATCGGGACGTTCCGCGTTGCCTACTCCGGGCGCACGGTTCGCGTGGTCGACCTCCTCGAGAACGGCGTGCACCAGACGGGCATGCCGGAGGGCGCGTCCCTCCGCAAGCCGCCGTTCCCCCCGGGAGCCCGCCCCAGCAGCTTCGGGAGTACTTCCGGGGCCGTCGCGCCGATTTCGAGGTCGACGTGGACCCGCAGACCGCCTCCGACTTCGACCGCACGGTGTGGTCGACGCTGCGTGCGGTCCGCGCCGGCCGGACCGTTACGTACGGGGAGCTTGCCCGGCGCGCCGGCTTCCCCGGCTCGGCGCGCGCCGTCGGCGGGGCGATGGCCCGCAACCCCATTCCGATCGTCATCCCATGCCATCGTGTCGTCGGCCAGGGCGGTTCGATCACGGGGTTCGGTCTCGGACTCTGGAGGAAACGTTGGCTCCTCGACCACGAGGGAGCCTGGCCGTTGCGCTCACGCTCTGCGGACGGCCCCCGGACCCGGGGCCAGCGGACCCTGGATGGCAGCCCGGTGAAGCCGCCAGCGTCGGCCCTCCGACCTCAAAGCTACTACAAGGCGTAGCTAGTAAGGGCCCGTGACCCGCCGGCCGGGTAGATGACCCACGCCGGGTGCGTGGGGACGTTACCTACTACAAGCTGCAGCTAGAACCGTGGCTCAGCCGGAGTAGTAGCTCGCGTCGTACGGCTCGGGCTTGAGGCCCCGGCGCTGCCGGATCTCGGCGACGACCTTCCCCTGAAGCTCGACCGGAACCGGTTCGAACCCGAGGGATTCGGTCGCCCAGAGCACCTTGCCGCCCGTGGCGCTGCGGATGTCCGAGGCGAACCCGAACATCTCGGCGACCGGGACCTTGGCGACGATCGTCTGCAGGTCGCCGACGTTCGTCATGTCGAGGATCTCGCCCCGCCGCCGCTGGAGCTCGCGGGTCGCGCCGGCGAGGACCTCCTGCGGAACGTTGACCGTCGCCTTCTGGAACGGTTCCAGCAGCATCCTGTCGCCCAGGCACATCGCCCCGTAGATCCCCGACCGCGCGGCCGGGATCGTCTGCGCGGGTCCGCGGTGGATGGAGTCCTCGTGGAGCTTCGCGTCGACGAGCCGGGCCTTCAACCCGTAGACCTTCTCGTTCGCGAGCGGCCCGCGATTAACGGCCTCCTTGAACGCGTCCACGATCAGGTCCATCGTCTCGTTGAGGTACTGGATTCCCTTCGTGACGTCGAACAGGATGTTCGTCCCCTCGACGGCGACGATCCCACGGCCCTCTTCGCGGGGTACGCCGAGCTCGTGGAGCTTGGCGACGAGCGCCTTCGTGTCCTTGAACGACTTTCCCTGCGGGATCTCGCCGTCCCTGATCGCCTGGACGACCACGACGGGCAGCGGTTCGACCTCGAAGTAGAACTTGTTGTGCTTGTTGGGGGACTTCCCCTCGAACGGCCCGCCGGGCTTCCGGACGAGCTCCCGGTAGACGACGATGGGGGTCGAGGGAACGATCTCCACCTTGTAGTCGTTGATGACACGGAACTCGGTGATCTCGAGGTGGAGCTCCCCCATCCCCGAGAGGAGGTGCTCTCCGGTCTCGGGGTTGATCTCGACCCGGAGGCTCGCGTCCTCCTTGGCGATCTTCCGCATCACTTCGATGAGCTTCGGAAGGTCCGCCATCCGCTTCGGTTCGATCGCGACGGTGACGACCGGCTCGGAAACGTGACGGATCTCCTCGAACGGGGTCATCTCGGAGAACGTGGAGGTGGTCGTTCCCGCGAACGCGTCGGTGAGCCCGATCACGGCCGCGATGTTCCCCGCGGGCACGTCGTCCACCATCAGCCGCTCGGGGCCCATGAAGAGGGAAACGTGCTGGATGCGGTTCTTCATCTTCGTCCCGACGATCGAGAGCTCCATCCCCTTCGCGAGGTGGCCCGAGAAGACCCGACCGGTGGCGATCTCGCCGGCGCTCGGGTCCATCGTGATGTCGGTGACCATGAACGCCGTCGGCCCCGCCGAGTCCGTGTCCATCATCGCCTGCCCGATGGGAGTTCCGATGTCGCCCTTCCAGATGTTCGGGATGCGGTACTTCTGGGCGACGCGCGGGGTCGGGAGATGCCGGACGACCATGTCGAAGACGACGTCGTTGATCTTGGCCTTCTGGGCGATCTCTCGGGACCGGCCGGTCGAAACGTAATCGATGATATCGGGGAACTTCACGCCCGTACGCTGCATGTACGGGACGCTGATCGCCCAGTTCTCGTAGCCGGAGCCGAACGCCACCGACCCGTCGCGCGGGTCGACCGACCAGGCGTCCACGAACTCCTCGGGCGCCATCTTTCGGATGAGCTCGTTGACCTCCCCGATGATCGCGGTGAATCGCTTCTGGAGAGATTCGGGGGTGAGCTTGAGCTCCTTGATCGCCCGGTCGACCTTGTTGATGAAAAGGACCGGCTTCACCTTTTCGCGGAGCGCCTGACGCAGCACGGTCTCCGTCTGGGCCATCACGCCTTCCACAGCGCAGACGACTACGATCGCCCCGTCGACCGCCCGCATCGCGCGGGTGACGTCCCCGCCGAAGTCGACGTGGCCCGGGGTGTCGATGAGGTTGATCAGATACTTCTCGTTCTCGAACTCGTGGACGATCGTCACGTCCGCGTTGTTGATCGTGAGCAGACGCGCCTGTTCCTGCTCGTCGAAGTTGAGGTAGAGCTGCTTTCCGGCGAGCTCGTTCGAGATCATCCCCGCCGCGGCAAGCAGGTTGTCGGAGAGGGTCGTCTTGCCGTGGTGGATGTGCGCGACGATCCCGATGTTACGGATCTTGTCGAGGTTCCGCATCATGTCGGGGATGGCCTTCGCCAGTTCGCTACGAATGTGGGTCATCGTCGCCTCCTGCGTCCTAACGCGCCGACTGCGAGACGCGCTCGGTCTCTTCCTTCCGCCCGATCGAGAACGCGGTCATCTCTCCCTTCGCGGTGAGGCGGATCTCGTCCGCGAGGCAGGACTGGATCGGCTTGGTGGACTTTCGGGATGCCTGGATGGCGCCCAGGGCAAGGTTGCGAACAGCCACGTTGAGGCGGCGGGAGGGAGACGCGTCGACGGCGCGCGGCACGGAGATCCCGCCGAACTGAAGACGGGTGACCTCCTCGCGCGGGGCGGCGTTCTCCACGGCATCGACCAGGATCTGGATCGGGTTCTTCCCTTCCTTCTCAGCGATCTCGTCGAACGCCTGGCGGACCGTCGAGAGCGCCTTCATCTTCTTCCCCGTGAACTTCCCACCTTTCATGAGGTGGTTCGCGAGGCGCTCTACGAGGTGCATCCGGACCTTCATGAACGGTCGGCCGCAGAGCCGGCCCTCGGTGTGCGGGGCGTAGACCGCGTGCAGGTAGAGGTACGGCAGAAGGCCCGGGTCTCGGACCTCGACGCCCTCGAACGAGTACTTCCCGAAGAGCGGGGGGATCGCAAACGGCGGGGCGGCCACGGGCACCTGGCGCTGCACGATAGGACCGACGTCGTCCTCGTGCTCCCGCGGTGGCATTGGCGCGTCGGACGCTCCCTTCATCGAGCCGGCTTCTCCTTTCGTCCCCGGACCAGCTCGTCGAGCGAAACTCCGTTGACCTGGATCACTTTGTACCGGACCCCCGGGATGTCCCCGTAGGAACGGCCCATGCGCCCGCCGATGCCCTCGACGAGGACCTCGTCGTGCTCATCGATGAAATTGATGGCACCGTCGCCGACCGCGAACGCCGTGACCTGACGGCCGTTCTTGATCAACTGGACCTTGATGCACTTTCGGATGGCGGAGTTGGGTTGCTTGGCTTCGACGCCGACCTTCGCGATCACGATTCCACGGGCCTGGGGAGCTCCCTCGAGAGGGTCCGAACGCTCCTTTAGGTGGAGAGTACGGCGCTTATAGTACCGATCCGACCAGCGTCGCCGCTGGCGGAGTCGGGCCAAACGGCCCGCCGTGTGGAGACCGGACGGGGGTGGCATTTCACGGAAGTGGGGGCCGAGCCACAAGGCGGCCCTATTTAAGGTCCCACCCGTGATTTGCCCTCGGCGGTCTCCGAACCGCCGGGAAACCTCGGATGCCGTTGTCGATACCACCCTCCCGCTCCCCTGCCGAGCCGGCGCAGTCCGGAGCTGCCGGCCCCGGATCGGAAACGGTACGCTCCGCGCTGGAGGGCCTCGCGCGGGAGATCGTCGCTTGCCGACGCTGCCCCCTGGGCCACACCCGCACGAACGCGGTCGTGTATCGAGGAAGCCTCGCGCCGCGGGTCGTGTTCGTCGGAGAAGCCCCGGGCGCCGAGGAGGACCGTCTTGGGGTCCCGTTCGTCGGGCGGTCGGGAAGCATCCTCCACACGGCGATCGCGCGGATCGGCCTCGCTCCCTCCGAGTTCGGCATCCTCAACGTCCTCAAGTGCCGGCCTCCGGCCAACAGGTTCGACCGTGCGGCCGCCGCGACCTGCCGGCCCTACCTGGACCGGCAGCTCACGCTCCTTCGGCCGAACCTGCTCGTCTCGCTCGGGGCGTCGGCCTTGCGCGCCCTCGACCCGTCCGCGCCGCCCGTCATGCAGGCGGCGGGCACGCGCAGGGCCGCTGCGGTCGGCAGCCTGTTCCCGCTGGTCCATCCTGCGGCCACGCTCAGGTCCCGGCGGATGAAGGAACGCTGGGAGCACGACCTCGGCGCTCTCGCGGATTGCCTCGGAACGCCCGTTGTCTAAACGCCTTTAACTCGCACCGGGCTTCTCGCGCCGTGCGAACGCTCGAGCTGTTCGTCCTTGGGGGTTCCTACCACTCCGAGGCGGACGGGGTCGTCGTCGAGCTGTTCGGCCGGACCCGGGACGGGAGCGCCGTGGTCGCGCGGTACCATGGCTTCCTTCCGTACTTCGTCCTAACCGAACCGTCCGCAGAGACCCGGGAGCGTCTGGCGAAGGACTCCGAGATCGTCCGGGTAGACGACATCACGACCTGGGTCGCCGGACGGGACCGACCGGCCATCAAGGTGACGTTGCACAGCCCGTGGCTCGTGCCTCAGTACAGGGACGCCTACCGAGGAAAGGACCCGGACTCGGCGATACTTTCCTGCGACGTCCCGTTCGTGCATCGGTTCCTGTACGACAAGCACCTCGGTCTCACCGTCACCTTCGAAGCGGAGGACGAGCCCGAGGAGGTCCATGCCCGCTACACCGTCCCGACCGTCGTGCGGATCGTCCCCGCCGAGGGTCACGACGTTCGGCCGGCCGAGCCGTTCCGTCCATCGCTTCGCGTCCTCTCCTTCGACATCGAGAACGCGATCCGCGAGCGCACGATCTTCACCATCTGCGGGGTGGCCGAAGGCGCCGGCCGGCCGCGACGCACGTTCCGGCTGCACAACACGGACGAGAAGAAGATCCTCGAGGAGTTCGTCGCGGTCGTGGTGGAGGACGACCCCGATGTGCTTACCGGCTACAACATCGGGGGCTACGATTTCCCGCTCCTAGTAGAGCGGGCGAAGCACCTCGGACTTCCTCCGCTCGCGCTGGGACGGGAACGCTCAGAGCCTCGCGAGATGGGCGAGCGCCTATGGAAGATCCCCGGGCGGGTCGTGGCCGACGCGTGGTGGTCTGCGCGCCGCGACCTGCGACCGAAGCAGGAAACGCTCCAGTTCGTGGCGCGAACGCTGCTGGGGGACTCGAAGCTCGCGGTCGACCGGCGCAACATGGACCAGGAATGGGCCCGCGACCCCGTGGCCGTGATGGAGTACTGCGAGCACGACGCGGACCTCGCCTTCCGGATCCTCGAGCGCCTTCGAACGGTCGCCAAGGCGACGGACCTGGCTACGGTGGCCCACCTTCCGCTCGAAGAAGGTCTGAACGGGCGCACCTCCCTGTTCATCGACTCGATCCTGATCCCTCGAGCCGACGCCCGCGGGGTCGGGGTCCCGTCCAACCACTACGCTGGCCGTGAGAACCCCATCGAGGGGGGCTACGTCCACGGGATCCGTGCCGGCCTCTACCCGTGGGTGGTGGTGCTCGACTTCAAGTCGATGTACCCGTCGATCATCATCGCCCGGAACCTCTGCTTCACCACGCTCTCGCCCGACGGAACGACCGTCGCACCGAACGGGGCGCGGTTCCTGGCGTCCTCCGTCCGCCGTGGGATCATTCCGGAGATCCTGGCCGAGCTCCTCGCGGACCGCGCGCGCTTCCGCGCCGCCGGTCGGAGCGCCGCCGACCCGGAGACCTCGAAGTACCTACGACGGGCTCCAGGACGCCGTCAAGGTACTGATGAACTCGTTCTACGGGGTCCTCGCCTCGAGCTTCTACCGATTCACGAACAAGGACATCGGCGCCGCGATCACCGCGTTCGCGCGCCAGGCGATCACGTCCATCATCGGCGAGCTCGAGAAGGAGGGGGCCGATGTCGTCTACTCGGATACGGACTCCGTCTTCGTGCGCTCCCCCGTGGCGTCGCTCGAGGGGGCCCGCGAGTTCGGCGAGTCCCTCGCGAAGAGGTTCAGCCACGAGGGCGTGACGTTCGAGTTCCAGTCGATCTACGAAGCGTTCTTCTCCCACGGCGCGAAGAAGCGGTACGTCGGCAAGACCGTCTGGCCCCGCGACGAGCTGGTCGTCCGCGGCTACGAGACGCGACGGACGGACGCCTTCGACTACCAGTCGGACTGCCTGTTCGAGGTGTTCGACCTCGTCCTGAAAGGAGATACCGACGGCGCGATCCGCCGGTCGCGAGAGCTGGTCCAGGCGGTCCGCAATCACGAGGTCCCCGTCGAGCGTCTCGTCGTGGCCCGAAGCGTCCGCGACGAGGGCGAGTACAACGCCTCGACCCGCGACGCGCTGCCGTTCCTCCGCGTCTATCGGCAGCTTCGCAGCGAAGGCTACGACGTCTTCCCGGGGATGCGCGTCGCGTGGATCGTCACCGACTCCCGCCGGAGCCCTCAGGAGGTCGAACCGTGGGTCGAGGGACGGGCGCTCTCCAAACAACCGGACTGGGAGTACTGCGCGGACCGGGTGGCGCAGACCCTCTCCCGGGTTACAGAGGTGTTCGACTGGGACGCCGCCGCCCTGCTTCGGGGCAGCCACCAGCAACGGCTGGGCGGAGCGACGGAGGCCTCCCCCAAGGCAACAGGCCCCCCGGCATCCCTCGATACGCCGGTCGGGGACCTGGACCGGTCGACCCGACGTCGAACGTCCACTCGGAGCCTTACCGACTGGGAGTAGGGCGGTCGCGACCCTATCCTTCGGTCGGACCCGGAGGGAGTTGCGCGGGCGCAGCGGATGCCGTGTACGCACGCAGGGCGAGGATGCCGCCAACCGCAGCCACCGGTACGCCCAGCACGGCGAGGAGAGGAAGGCCGAGGCCGAGCACGCCCGCCGAGAGCAGTAGCGTGAAGACCGGTATCGCGGTCATGAGCATCGGCGGGAGCACGAGGCCGACGCGGTCGATGGCCCGGAAGTAGACCAGCGGGGCGAGGAAGAAGCTCGTGAGCCCGGTCGCCGCGAGCGCGGCGAGCGGGAGTGGGGCTACGTGAAGGATCCCGCTCCATCCACCGGGGACGACCGGGGCGATGACGAGGCTCACGACAGCCGCTGCGAGCATCGACTGCGCGACGATCGCAGAGGAGGGGACGCTCTCCCCGGCCCGCGCGGTGAGGACGAAGTAGAACGCGGTCATCACCGGTACGGCCGCGACCGCGAGCCACCCCGCATACGGGACCGGAGCGAGGCGCTGCCCGCCGAGGATGGCCATCGTTCCACCCAGAAGGCTCGTGACGAGGCCGGCGACGAAGAGGGGGGTCCCGATCTGTTTGCGGTAGAGGCCGACCAGCCACGCGGCGAGGATCGGGGTCGCGATCACGTCTCCGATCAGGGCGAGCAGGGATGTATCGACCGGTCCGGCTAGGAGGGTGGATGCCAACACCGAAAGCTGCATTCCCATCAGGAACGCGACGCGGACGTACGCATCGGACGTGCGCCATACGTGTGCGAAGGCCTTGGCGTGCCCCTGGACGAGCGAGAGCGCGGCGTAGGCGCCGCCCCCGAACACGAACGGATAGACGACGATCGCCGACGGGCGGGTCCCCGGGCTGACCCAGAGGACGAACAGGTAGTACGTCGCCCACGTGAAGGCCGCGATCAGCGAGAGCCCGATCGCGAGGGCACGTGTCCGGGCGGCGGTTGTCACGAGCCCGCGTCAGCAGGCCGCATCCCTAATCGTTTGGGGAGGAACCGGGCCGCGGGGCGTCCGGCTCACGAGTACCCTTCGTAGCGCAGGTCGCGGGACGGCACGACCACTCCATGCCCCTTCTCGACGTGGCCGATCACGACGCAATCCCGAGCGCCCACCCGAGCGAGCCGTCGACGGATCGGGCCTGCCTGTGATCGTGCCACGACGATCACGAAACCGATCCCTGCGTTGAATGTCTCGAACATCTCCTGGTCGGAGAGCCCGCCGAGCCCTTGCAGCCACCCGAACAAGGGAGGAGGGGTGGGCCAGCTGTCGAGGTTGAACCGGACGTGTCGGTTCAAGCGCGGGAGGTTCCGGACCCCGCCACCGGAGATGTGGGCGAACCCGTGTACCCCGGGGAGTTCCGCGAGCGCGTCCGCGATCTCGGAGTAGGTCCTCGTGGGGGTGAGGAGCTCTCTTCCGACGGCGAGGCGCGCACCAGGGCGCGGGCGGCGGAGGTCGACACGGGACTCTTCGAGCAGCCGCCGGACGAGCGTGAACCCGTTCGCGTGGAACCCCGTCGACGGGATCCCCACGATCGCATCCCCCGGTCGGATGTGTTCCCCGAGGACCGGGGCCCGTCCGTCCGGGAACACGCCAAAGGCGGTGGCCCCGAGGTCAATCCCCCGGACGACGTCGCCGACAACGGCCGTCTCGCCGCCCAGGAGCGAGCAGCGGGCTGCCGCGAGGCCCCTGGCGAGGCCGCGGCCGATCGCGCGGAAGATCGCGGGATCCGGTCGGGCGCAGAGGATCGTGTCGACGATCCCCACGGGACGCGCGCCCACAGAGGCCAGGTCGTTCACGTTGATGGCAACGGTGTCCTCTCCGACCTCCTCCCAACGTCCGAGCATCTCCGCGAGCAGGACCTTGGTTCCCACCGTATCGGTTGTTACAGCGAGCGTCTCGCGGCCGATTCGGATGATCCCGGCGTAATGTCCTGGAACGTCCAGGGGACGACCGTGGGAGGCGGGCGCACTGTACCGGGCGGCCCGCAGGAGCTCGCCGAGTGCCTCCGTGACCTTCGAGCGGTTGACGCCGCTGCCAGCGTACGTCCGGGTTCGAATCGCTCGGGACCGACCTGCCACGACGCGGTCAGGGCGGCCGGCAAAAAGCCCTTTGGATGGGGGTCCCGCCGCCTTCTTACCATCCGCCCGCGTCCGCGAAGCGATGGTCCCCCCGGTGCGGCGACGCGACCGCCCTCCCGGGGAAGCGGTCCGGGAGTCCCCGGCACGCATCCTCGCGGGCCGGGCTCTCGTCGGAGGGCGCCTTCAGCCACTGGAGATCGCGATCGCCGAGGACGGCCGAATCCTCTCGATGGGCCGAATACGCTCGGGCGCTCCTCGCCACGACGTCGGCGACGCGGTGATCCTGCCCGCCGCGACCGACCTCCACGTACACCTGAGGAGCCCGGACGGCGCCACCGGCCCCGAGTCGGTCGCCGCCGGCACTGTCGAGGCCGCGCTGGGGGGCATGACACTCGTGGGCGACATGCCGAACAAGAGCCCGCCGGTCGACTCGGTCGAACGGGTGGACGCGCGGGAATCGATCGCGCGGCACAAGGCCGCCATCGACATCCTCCTCTACGCGAGCCCCCGGCGGCCGAGTTCCATCGCGGGCCTCGCCCGACGCGCGGGCGGGTTCAAGGTCTTCCTTAGCCCCACCACGGGAATAGACGACCCACCGTCGGCGGCCGAGCTCGACGAGCTCCTCGCACGGCTCGCGGTCGCGGGCCTCCCGGTCTCCGTCCATGCGGAGGACCCCAGCCTCTTCCGCCCACAGGTCCCGCCGACCGACCCCGTCGGGTGGAACATGCAACGTCCGCCCGAGGCCGAGGCGGCGGCGATCCGACGGCTGGTCGCCGCGCCGCCCGGCCTGCGCCTCCACATCGCCCACGTTACGACCCCCGCCTCGGCCGCGGTGCTCCGCGCGGCGGGTGTCTCCTTCGAGGCGACGCCCCACCACCTCCTGCTCTCCGCGAGGCCCGGGGCCGACGCCCGGTTCAAGGTCAACCCACCCCTCCGGAGCGAAGCCGACCGGCTCGGGCTGTGGGAGGCGTTCTGCCGGGGCGAGGTCCCCTGCCTGGCGAGCGACCACGCCCCCCACTCCGCCGAGGCGAAGGGCCTCGGGTTCGAGCGAGCGCCCAGCGGGATGCCCGGGGTCGATACGATGCTTCCACTTCTCCTCGCGCGGGTCCGAGCCCGGGAGGTCACGCTACCGATCGTCGTCGCGGCCGCCTGCGAGCGCCCGGCCCGATGGCTGGGCCAGCCGCTCGGCCGGATCGCTCCCGGTCACCGGGCGAATCTCCTCGTCGTGGATTTCCGCGCTCGCGTTCGGTTGGCAGGCAACGACCGCGCGGGTCGCTGGACCGCGTTCGAGGGACGCGAGGCGATCCGACCCGTCGAGCACTGGCGGGACGGGGAGAGGATCGTGGCCGGCGGAGAGTACGTCGGCCGACCGACGGGACGGATCGTCCGCCCCGAGTACGCACCGGGGGAAGTCGCCCCCACTTAGTCCCTTGGGTCCGCCGTCCGGGCCGAAGAGCGGTACGCGCTACGCTGACGGAGGCGGGGGCGTTACGGCCTCCGCGGGCGCCGAGCCCGTCGCTCGATGCCTAACATGGGGGGGCCATCCGGGCTCGACCCAGCCCAGGACGAGCAGCACGAGGTAGACGACCGCGACAGCGACGAGCGCACCGACCACGTAGTCGAGGAACGTGAAGTAGGACGTGATGGTGGCCCAGCGGGACCGTAGTACAATCCCCGCGTACAGGAGCACCAGCACGAACGGCGTCGAACCTACCGTTGTGTAGACACCGAAGCGGACAGGCTCCATCCTTGCGGTACCCGCCGGGTAGCTGATGTAGGCCCGGACCACCGGCACAAGGCGGGCGAGGGCGACCGTCGCCTCCCCGTGCCGGGCGAACCAGCGGTCCATCGTCTCGAGGTGGCTCGGTTCGATCCGCAACGCCCCCAGGCCGATCCCTGTGATCTTCTCGCGACCCCAGCGCCCGAGCGCGTACGCCACGTAGGAACCGACCAGCCCGCCCACGAGGGCGACCGCGATCGTACCCGGGAGCGGGAAGACTCCCTCCGCGACAAGGAATCCGGAGAACGTCAGGATGACCTCGCTCGGGATCGGGGGGATCCCGAAGCTCTCGACCATCATCAGGACGAAGAGACCGGGCAGGCCGACCGTCTGAAGGATCCAGACGATGAGGTTCACGACCTCGCCGACCAGCGAGAAGACCATCCCGAAGGTCCCCCTCAGGCGGCTAGGACTCGCCGGCTCGGTCCACGATCAAGCGGAACGGAGCGGAAAGGCCGGCGTTCGTCTGCGCAGGGATCCCTTCGAACTCGAGCGGTGTGGAGCAGCCGCCGCAGGAGACGGACGGGCGGCGGCGCCCGAGGGCGATGGAGAGCGCGACGCCGACCTCGATCTCCCGCGGGCGGACCGGCGAGCGCTGGATCGCTTCCCGCAGCTCGTCAAGCAACCGGTCCGAATCGTCCCGATCGGGGGCCGATGTCATCGGACTATAGACCGGAAGGGGCCTCTTAAGGACCGCCGTGGCGGGCTCACGCCGGCGGGTCTTCCGCAGCGTCCCCGGCGGAAGGCGTGTCCACCTTCTTCTTCGGAGTGCGCTTGAGGATCTCGGAACTGATCTTGTCAAGCTCCTGCATCAACGAGTCGATGTCCGGCTCCGCCTCGGGCCCGGCCGCTGCAGGGATCGCGGCCGCGGGGGCCGCAGCGAGGGGCACGGCCGCTGGCAGTGTCTCGGGCTCGGCAGGTTCGGGCGGGGTCACGGGCGCCGGTTCGCGCCAGTCGGCTGCGCCGACCGCGCCTGCGCCAATCCCACCGGCGAGAGCAGCCTCCTCCCATTCGGACGGAGCGGCCGGGGGCGTCGGGCCCCCAGCGCCGGCGGGTGGGCCTCCAGACCATTCGGAGACCGGTGCCGCGGGCGGGGGCGGGGTTCGGCGGCGGCGGAGGATCAGCAGCGCGACCAGCAGGGCCACGACCACGAGCGCGACCGACGTCGCGATCGCCCACGTGGGGAACGTGGCCGGCGCGACGCACTGGCCGTACGTACAGCCCGATGCGGCCTGAACCACACCGGTGTTCGGCGTGAGTCCGGCCAGCACGACTACGGCGAGCATGGCTATGCCGAGCGAAACGGGGACGATGCGTGTGCCTCGTCTTTCCGATGTCATCGTAACAGGGCGCGAACGCCCTTGCAACCGTTCCATGCCATCAGTCCTATGTAAACGTGCCGTGAGGGTACGCTCGGACCCGCGACCGCCACGACGTACGAGGCAAGCCAACCCCCGGGGCATTTAACGCATACGATTTAGAACCAGCACGGGTACGAGGGGTCGGCCCCTCGTGACCGTTCCGTACCTGCTCCTGTTTCTGGTCCTGCTCGCGGTCTACCTGGTCTATTCGGCCTGGGTTCGCCTGGACCCCCGCTATCCTATCATCGCCGCGCTCGCCCTGCTGATCGTTACCGCGGTCCTCGACGCCGGCAGGAGCATCGGCGTCCTCCAACACGTTCGCGGAGTACATCTTCATCCTCCTGGCCGGCGGGATCGTCCTTCTCCTCCTCGACCACGTGCGCGAGTCGCGGCCGAAGACCGCTCGGGCGACGGGATCAGCGCCGCAGGTCCTTTCGGACCACCCGCCGACCCAGCCGACGGACGAGCGGAAGCGGCCTGCCGATCAGACGCTCGACCGCCTCCAGAAGGAGCCGGTCACCCTCGTCGACGCTGCGGGTCGCGACCGTGACCAGGACGAACAGCCCGGCGAGCGCCAGCCCTAGCGGAGGAAGAGCCCACCCCGGGAAGGTCGGACGGAAGATGAGAAGCAGAGCCGCGACGGGCAGTCCGGCGACCGCGAGGGGGACGACAAAGTCCCTCCGGAACGGGTGGATCCGGTCGCTGGAAGCGATCTCCACGAGCGCGAGCCCCGTGTAGAGCACGGCCGCGCTGCTCCAGGCGATCGCCGCGCCCACGTACCCCATCCGAGGCACGAGCACGATCGCGAGGACCACGTCGGTGACCCCGGCGGCAATCGAGTTGTACGCGAGCAGACGGGTGTACCCGTAGGCTACCTGGGCGACGGTGGCCGGACCGAGGAGCGTTGTGACGAACGCACCGAGCACGGTGATCTGGAGAGGCAGGACCGTCGTCGAGTAGGCGGAGCCGTACACGAACCCGAGGGATTCGCTCGGGAGAAGCACGAACAGGAACAGGAGAGGCAGGGACAGGACCACGAGCCACTTGGTGATGGTGGCGTACATCAACCGGACCGCGTGAGCATCGCCCCGTCGGACGAAGCGGGCCGCGACCGGAAGGAAGACATACGCTGCGGCGTTGATCCCGACCAGCAGCAGCCTCGCGAGGGTGAGGGACGCTGTGTACGTCCCGACCTGCCCGGACCGGAAGATCCCCAGGACGAGCGTGTCGCCCGACCCGAGCAGGGTCGCCATCGCGCCGACGACGAACAGTGGCGCCGTGAAGCGGAGGAGTTCGCCGCGTGCATGGTGTGCCCCGGGACCAGGGGGCAGTCGACGCGGCAGGCGCCGGATCGCGTAGACCGAGAGGCCCACGGTGGTGACAACAGCCGCCACGGCGTAGGTGATCAGAGCGTCGTGGAACGTCAGCTGCCGTGGCGGCAGCGTGACCGCGGCGACCACGAACCCCAGGAACAGCGCGGGGTTGAGCACCTGGACGAACAGGGCGTTCGGGAGAACGTCGGCGAACCCCTGGAACACCGCCGCGATCAGGTTCGAGACGATGCTGAACCCGGCGGCGATGGCGAAGAACTCGAGGCCGAAACCGATCGCCGGAGAGCCTAGGGCGTTCCCGATGGCAGGTCCGGACAGGCCGAGCGCAGTCGCCGAGATGGCCGCGGCAACGCCTCCGACGGTCAACGCCGTGCGGACGATCGTCCGTCGCTCCGGATCGGAGGTCGAGTACGGCAGGCTGCGGGCCACGGCCAATGGCAGGCCGAGCGCGCCCACCGCCGAAAGTACGCCCGCCGCCGTGAAGCCGAAGGCGAACGCGCTCCAGTCGCCGGGGGAGATGCTGCGCACCAGCAGCACTCGGGAAAGGAAGCTGAACAGAACGAACAGGAACGTCGTGACGATCAGGTAGATCGTCCCGCGGGTGACGGTGGAGAGGCCGTCGCGAACCTCAGTCCCCTGCACGGTGGGCACCCAGATCTCCGGGGGCTTTCTCTGCGCGCTAAATACGTAGCCACTCGAGGCGGCCCGGCGGCGGGAAGGAGCCGCCTCGCGCTCCGGACGGGGATCTCACGTCGCCACTGCGGACGACGCCGCGGCTCGGCCGAACCGAACTCCCCTCGTCTCGACACGACACCCGGGCGGCCGCGATTCCCGCTCAGGTCTCGGGAAGGGTCTCTTCCACCGGCACCGGCTCGCCCTCGGGCACGTCCGATTCGGTCCACGTGCCGGCCGCGGGGGCTGCGGGGGCTGCGTCGGTGGCGGCGGGCGGCTGCTTGCGACGGCGGCGGAGCAGGAGAAGCCCTGCGATGAGCGCGATGATGACGATGAGGACCGAGGTTCCGATCGCCCACGGAGGGAACGACGCCGCGGCCGGGCAGCTGCCGTAGGTACAGCTAGATGTTCCCTGCCCCACGCCCGCGTTGACCGCGATGCCGGATACGACGATCACGGCAAGCATCCCAATCGCGAGAGCGAATGCGACGATCCGACTCCCAATCTGCTTCGAAGGCATGGTATCTGCTACCGGGCTCCCGTACGATTCAGCCGAGCTTCCCTATAAAGGCCACACCTCCCATCGGTCGTCGGATATACGACCCCGGCGACCACCCCCCGAGCCGCCGTACCGAGGGTTGCGGGCGGTCCGAACCCCGATGCGGGCAGAGACCGACGCGTGAGTCCCGTCGGTGCGACGCCCGGGTCGTTCCTTTAACCCGGGGGCGGGTCGACCCTCCGTGACCCTCCCCGGGCCGCCGGGCGCCCTGTGGGCGCTCGCCCTCGTTCTCTGGGCCCTGGTCGCCGTCGTCACGGGCGAAGCGGTCCGGATCGTCTCCTCGCGTTGGGTCCCGCTGTGGCGCTCTGCCGACCCCCTGGAACGAGGAATCCTCGACCTCTATCTCGGGGGCGCTGTCCTATACCTGGTCGCGGCGCTTCCGATCGGGGCGTTCACAGACCCGGTCGTTTTCGGGATTCCCATCGTTGCCGCGGGAGCCCTCGTGATCCTGGTCGCGCGGCTGCGACGGTCCGGCAACCGCCCTGCGATCGACGCCACCGTCGCCCGGCTGGGCCGCCCCTGGGTCCTCCTGGCGCTCGCTTCCGCGCTGGGACTCTACCTGGTCGAGCTCGCGGTGGCCCTCCCCATACCCACGGGCAACACCTACGACGCGAGTCTCCTCACCACGTACACCGCGCTTCTGCTCCAGCACCATACCCTCCCTCTCTCGTTCAGCCCCTACTCCACCTCCATGATCCTCTATCCCCAAGGGATCACGGCGTGGCTCGGGTGGGCGCAGATCACTTTCGGGCTCCCACCCGCCCGCACGAGCTTGCTTCTGACGCCGCTGTTCTTCGCCCTCGCGCCCCTTTCCGGCTTCGTCTTCGGACGGCGGATGTTCGGGACGGAGCGGGCGGGGGCCGTCGTGGCGATCGGTACTCGCCTGGCTGGGGCCGGGGACCCGTACACTGGTCGCCGGTAGCAACGACCTGGTCGTCGCATTTCCCCTGGTCCTCCTCCTGGCGGCCCAGTCGACCGTCTGGCTGCGCGGGACCCCGGGTCGAGGCAACGCGATCGGGTTCGGGGTTCTCCTCGGCTACTCGGCGGCGATCAACCCGGTGGGCGCCGAATGGATGCTCCCGGCGCTGGTCGTCATCGGCCTCGTGGGCCAGCCTGTGTTCGGTGGCGCAACGACGCGATGGCTGGGTCGCTGGGCGCTCACCCTCGCCGCGTCGCTCCTCGCGATCGTCCCCTCGCTCTACGTCCTCGTGCTCGGGCGGACGAGCCCCATCCTGGTACCCGGAGCTACGGGACCTCCCCCGGGTCGACGGTCGGCATTTCGGGCGCGTCGTGGGTCGGGAGCGTTGACCCGTTCCTGTTCCGCGGGGGAGACGTGCAGCTGTCCCCCCTCGCTTCGGTCCGCATCGAGCTCGCGCTGCTGCTCGTCCTCGGGCTGATGGTCCTTGTGGGAGTGGGCCGCACGTCCGCGCTCGGCCGGTACCTAGGCCCGTTCCGACGCTGGGCCCTCGCCGCGGGCGTCACGATCGCGGCGTGGCTGGGTCTCATGGTCGCCGCGGGGGTCGACGGATCCCTCGTGCGGGGCCTCGCCTACCTGACGAGCGCGCAGGAACTGACGCTCTGGCTCTTCGCGATCTACGCGCTCGTTGCCACGATCCCCTTGATCCTCATCGTGGAAAGGCTGGCCGCGCCCAGGCCCCGGACCGTTGCGGCGACGCCTTCGGTAGGGGCAGCCCGGACCCCACGAACCCGCTCGGAGACCCGGGCGCTCGCTTCGACCGCGGTGCTGCTGGCGGTCGCGATCGTTCTCGTCGTTCCGGGGATCGTGCTCACGCCCGCGTCCCTCGCCCCCGGGCTGGGAGCAATCTACCGGGACTTTGGGAACGTCTCCGCGGGGGATTTCGCCTTGCTCGAGGCCGCTGCCACCTACCTTCCGGCGGGGAGCCGCGTCCTGGTGGCGCCCGGAAGCGCGGCCGAGTTCCTTCCGGGGTACGTTCCAGACATCGTCCTCCTCTATCCCATGGAGCCCGGATGGGCCTGGGTCAACGCATCCTACACCGAAGTGGTGAGCGAGCTGACCAACGGGACGCTGGACGCTCTCGGCAACGCGTCGCTCGCGGCGCTAGGCGTTCAGTACATCGCGGTCACGATGCAGAACACGATCCTCTGGCCCGCCTTCTCCCCCGCGCCGATGCTCGCGGATCCCGCGAAGTTCCACCCGGAGTTTCACGACGCGGATGCGTACCTGTTCGCGGTGGCCTAGGCTCACGCCGGACGGCCGCGCTCTAGACGAACTCGTCGAGCAGGGTGGTGTTGCCGCCGATCCCCGCGCGCTGGCTAACGAGCGGGCCCGCGTGCAGGACCTCCTCGAGGTCCTCGTACGTCGGCCGGTCGGTCCGGTAGAACAGGCCGATCGGGATCTTGTCGCCCCACTCGAGGGAGCGCTCCCACGCCTTCACGATGTCCGTCGGGTCGTGGCCGGAGCTCTCGAGCTTGTAGACCCGCTGTCGGAAGAAATCGAACGTGTTGATCTTGTTGTACGTAACGCACGGGCTCATGACGTCGACCAGGGCGAACCCCTTGTGCTGGATACCCGCGGCGACCAGGTCGGTGAGGTGCTTGACGTCCCCCGAGAATCCACGGGCGACGTAGGTAGCGCCGCTCGCGAGGGCGAGCGAGATCGGGTCGATCGGGTTCTCGATCACTCCGTTCGGGGTCGACTTCGTGCGGTGGCCCATCGTAGAGGTCGGGCTCGCCTGGCCCGTCGTCAGCCCGTAGATCTCGTTGTCCATCGTCACGTAGGTGATGTCGACGTTCCGGCGCATCGTGTGGATGAAATGACCTACCCCGATGCCGAACCCGTCGCCGTCCCCGCCCGTGCCGATCACGGTGAGTCCGTGGTTCGCCCACCGGATCCCTTCCGCCACCGGCATCGACCGCCCGTGGATTCCGTGGAACCCGTAGGAGGAGAGGAAGTGCGGGAGGTTCGAGGAACAGCCGATCCCCGACACGATCACGACGTTCTGGCTCGGGATGGCGAGGCGCTTCAGGGCCAGCTCGATGCCCGCCACGACGCCGAAGTCACCGCACCCGGGGCACCAGGTCGGCCGGATGGAGGACTTGCCGACCATCGGAAGCGCCGCGCCCAGGCCGGTGGGCATCGGGGCCGTCTTACTTTCCGCCATGCGACATGACCTCCAGCGCTCGGGACACTATCTCGTGCGGGAAGAAAGGTTCGCCGTCTGGTACTTGAGGAACTTTTCCGTGCACTCGATGCCGGCCTCGGCCCTCAGGAGCCGGCCGAACTGGCCCGAATAGTTCCCCTCGACGAGCAGGGTGCGATGGGTCGCAGCGAACGCCGCCCGGACGCGCACGGGGTCGAGGGGGTAGACGGTCGGGAAGGCGAGGAGGTTCGTCGACTTGCCTCGTGCCTCGAGCTCCGTGCGAGCGTCCCGGACCGCTCCGATCGTCGACCCCCACGCCACAAACGTGAGCGGCGCGCTGGGAGGCCCCTCCAGCTCGGGCGGGGGCGCCGCGCGCACCAGCCCGACGAGCTTGTGCATCCGCTTGTCCATCATCTTCGTCCGCTCGGCAACCCAGATCGGAATGCCAGACCGGATATCCGAGATGAGATGCCCCTTCTCGTCGTGCTCGTCCGAGCCGGCGATGAACTGTAGGCCCGGCTGACCCGGGAGGGCGCGCGGCGAGACGCCGCTCGCGGTGTACTGGTAGCGGAGGTAGTCGTGGCCATTCGGCTCGACGGTGAACAGCGAGGGGATCTCGGCCGGGAAGTTGATCTCCTCCCGGTCGACCGTCATGAAGTTCTCGGATAGGTGAAGGTCGCTCGCGACCAGGACCGCCGTCTGCCAATCCTCGGCGAGCTGGAAGGCACGGATCATCGCGGCATACGCCTCCTTCGGATTGGACGGCGCGAGGATCGCGCGGGGGAACTCGCCCTGGCCGGCGCCGAGCATGAGGTTCAGGTCGCCCTGCTCGGTCTTGGTCGGCAGGCCGGTGGACGGACCGGATCGTTGAGAATCGACCACGACCACGGGGGTCTCCGTCATGCCCGCCATCCCGAGGGCCTCGACCATCAGGCTGAATCCGCCGCCGCTGGTCGCGGTCATCGAGCGGACTCCCGCGAACGAGGCCCCGATCGCCATGTGGATCGCAGCGAGCTCGTCCTCCGCCTGCTTCACGACGATACCGAGCGACTGGGAATGCGCGGCCATCCAGTGCATGATAGACGAGGCCGGCGTCATCGGGTACTGCGCAGGAACTTGCACCCCGCCGCGGCCGCCCCGAGGGCGATCGCCTGCGTTGCCGGTCATCAGAAGCTTCGGTGCCCCGCGCCGGGACAGCGCGTGGTCGTTCACGGCGGCGTTCTTCTGGGCGAACGCGTAGCCATCCTTGCTCGCGCCGATGTTCCAGTTGACGACATCTCCGGCCTTCTTGCCGAACGAGTCGGTGAGGACCTGGTGCACGATGTCGAGCGGGACCCCCGCGAGGAATGCCGCGGCCCCGATCCCGCCGGCGTTCTGCAGGATCGACTGGCTGGTGTACTTCCGTGCGATCTCGAGGGTCGGTACCGGAAGAGCGCGGATTCCCGCAGGGAGGTCCGTCGTCGCCACGGGGAACTTCTCGGGGTCGTAGATCACGGTGCCGCCCGGGTCTCAGACCGGAAGCGTGGATCTCGACGGACGCCTTGTCGAACGCGTAGAGCACGTCGGCGCCATCGCCTTGGGAGTACAGGTCGCGTGTCCGACGCCCGCGCCTGGAACCAGACGTGACCGCCTCGGATCACCGATTGGTAGGCGTTGAACCCGAAGACGTGGAGGCCCATCCGGGAGGAGCAGCGGGCGAGCGACTCACCAACCGAAGCTATCCCGTCGCCAGCCTGGCCCGGCGACCCGGACTGAAAACTCTCCCACGGCGATGAATCAGCCCCGGCGGCTATTAATCGGCTGGGGTCTGCTGCCGTTGACTGAAACTCCTCGCCTTTGGCTGTCCGCTTCCGCACACCCTCCCAACCGGCAGGCCCCTGGCGAACGTCCGGTTGTGACATCACGGACCGTCTGAAGGGCCGGGCGGCGGTGCTGCCCCCAGGGCCGGGCCCTTAGGCTGCCCGGGAACCGGCGACCGAGCGCATCCTCGAGGCTCCGCACGAGTCCCTCCTCGGCGGCCGGCCCCCACGGGGAGCGAAGGAGCTCCGGTGGGTCGACCCAACGGGACGGCGCGGACGACCCGAATGTCTCGAAGAACTCCACCCTCCAGGCATCGGGGAGGGGGGCGGTGTCGGCTGGGATCGTGACGCCCGCGAGCTGGATGGCGGTCCGCGCGAGCGTCCGAGCCACGTTGCTGGGCTGGTATCCCCCGCCGCCGGTAACGACCAGACGACCTCCGCACTCCCGGGAGAGCGCGACGAGGGCCCGGTCCACCTCGGCGTAGCCCGCGGGGGTGAACTGGAGCTGCGCGAGCGGATCCCCCCAGTGCCCGTCGACGCCGTGCTGGACGACCAAGAGGTCCGGCCGGAACTCCCGGATCAACGGGGTCACGACCCGTCGTACCAGTGGAACCAGGGCCTCGTCACCGACCTCCGGTGGCAACGGGAGGTTCACCTTGAGCCCGGCTCCATCCCCCGTCCCGGTCTCGTCGACACGACCGGTCCCGGGAAAGAGCGTTCGGCCGTCCTGATGGATGTCGATGTCCAGCAACCGCCCGGTGCCGTAGAATCCGTACATGACCCCGTCGCCGTGGTGCACATCGATGTCGACGTAGGCGACCCGGCGGCCGGCGCCGAGGGCCGCGGCGATGCCGACCGCCACGTCGTTGAATATGCAGAATCCGCTCGCCCGATCGCGGTGGGCGTGGTGGAGCCCTCCGGCCGGGGCAAAGGCGGTGCCTCCCCGTTCCAGAACGAGCTGGACGGCTCGTTCCGTTCCGGCGGCTATCCGTGCTGAGGCGGCAAAGCATCCCGGAAAGGCGGGCGTGTCTCCGCCGTCGAGCGACCGACGATCCTGGGCCGTGCTCGCGGCACGGATCTCCTCGAGGTAACTGGCCGCGTGGAACGAGAGCAGCGTGGAGGTCTTGGCGGCTTCGACCGTGCGTTGCCAGTCGATCGACGACCGCTGATCCGGCAGAAGGGTGGCTTCGAACAGACGGACCGCCAGCTCGCGGCTCGCCTCGTTGAACGGGTGGTCCCCCCGAAGTCGTACGACCGGAACCTCGGGTCCCAAACCACGGCCAGTCCGGTCTCGGTCATCCGGAGCACTCGGCACGACCGGAACGGTTTCCCGAGCGATCGAGGGGGAGGCGCCCTCCCTCGGCCCCCGGCACGGTCGACATTCCGCGGTGCTCCGGTTCGAGCTCAGCCCTTCGCCATCGGGATCGGTCGATGGAAGCTCACGGACAGCTGGTAGCTGCCCTCCTGGATGACCGTCTCCACGGGCAGGCCGATCTTGTGCAGGACCTTCATCGCGGCCGCGTTGTCGGGCAGGATCTCGGCCACGAAGCCCTCGACACCGCTGTTGCGGGCGATCCGCGCCAGATACCGGATGACGAACGACCCGATGCCGCGCCGCTGGTAGTCGTCGCGAACGAGATAGGAGACCTCTGCGATGTTGGTCGAACGGTTCATGAAGTAGCGGCCGACCGCGATGATCTCCTCCCGCTCGGGCTTCTGGGGGTCCTGCACAACGCCGACGATGGCCATCTCGTTCGAGAAATCGACATGGACGAAATGGACCAGGCCCCGGTGGGGCATGGATTTCAGAGATTGGAAGAACCGCTGGTAGACCGTCTGCTCCGACAGGCGGTAGAACAGGTCCTTCATCATCTCCTCGTCCGTGCTCTTGATGGGACGGAAGGACACGCGCGTACCCCCAAGGAACGTGTGGGTAGTCGACCATTGTGCCGGGTAGACGACACCGATCTCCGGAACGTCCTCCGGGATGAACTTGAGCCGCTTCGCCTCCCGGATCAAGCCGGGTCGGAAGTCGGGGTGGGCGATCGAGATCAGGGCGAGGGCGCGCTCCTGGATCGTTCGGCCGTGCAGGTAGGCGATCCCCCACTCGGTCACGACGTAATGGACATCGCCGCGGCTCGTCACGACCCCGGCGCCGGGCTTGAGCTGGGCCGTGATCCTCGAGACCTTGCCGTCCGAGGCCGTCGAGGGCAGCGCAATGATCGGCTTGCCTCCGTGCGACCGGGCGGCGCCGCGTACGAAATCGACCTGCCCTCCGATGCCCGAGTAGAAGTAGGCCCCCAGGCTGTCCGCGCACACCTGGCCGGTGAGGTCGATCTCGAGGGCGCTGTTGATCGACACCATCCGGTCGTTCTGCGCGATAACGAACGGGTCGTTGGTGTGCGAGACCGGATGGAACTCGATGAACGGGTTGTTGTCCACGAAGTCGTAGAGCTTCCTCGAACCCATGCAGAAGGCCGCGACCACCTTTCCCTTGTGGAGCGTCTTCTTCATGTTCGTGATCACCCCGAGCTCGACCAAGTGCATCATCCCGTCCGAGAACATCTCGGTGTGAACCCCGAGGTCCTTCTTGTCCTTCAGGTAGTAGAGAACACTGTCCGGGATCGTCCCGATGCCCATCTGCAGGGTCGACCCGTCCTCGACCAGGCTCGCGATCTGCTTCCCGATGAGCCGTGCGATCTCGTCCGGGACTCCGACCGCGGCCTCCAGGATCGGGTAGTTGACGGGGACGAGAAAGTCGATGTCGTCCACGTGCAGGAACGAGTCCCCCAACGCGCGCGGCATCTGGGCATTGACCTCGGCGATGACCAGGTGGGCTGCCTCCGTCGCAGGCTTCACGACATCCGTGCTCACGCCGTAGGAGCAGTAACCGTGGTGATCCGGCGGGCTCACCTCGATGAGCGCAACGTCGATGGAGACCCGGCCCTTCTCGAAGAGCCGCGGGATCTCGCTGAGGAAGATGGGGGTGTAGTCCGCGCGACCCTGCGCGACCGCCTCCCGAACGTTCGGGCCGATGAAGAGGGCGTTGTGCCGGAAGTTGTCGCCCCATTTCGGCTCCGTGTACGGCGCGAGGCCGAGCGTCATGATGTGGACGATCTCGGCACCGAAGACCGCGTCCGCGCGTTTCACGAGCGCTTCCACGAGCCGCTGGGGCTCGGCGGCCCCGGACCCGATGAAGATGTGATTCCCGCTCTCGATGGCGGCCACGGCCTCGGCCGGATCGCGCACCTTCTCCTTGTACCGCTCGACCCACTCGGGCGGTTCCGAGAGAGTGGCTTTCGCTATCGCACGACTCTCCACGCTCATAGGAGACCCCATCGGCGCAGACAGCCGAACCCCGTCGCCGGTCGGGCGTCTGAGGAGGCTCGCGGAACGGTCGGACGGTCGCACACGGTACCTTCGAACCGAGTCCTGCCCTTATTCGTCTTTCGTCAAACGCAAGCCAGCCGATGCGCCCCCGGGTCGAGCGGACGACGTGAGCGGAACTTCCCGGTGAGGAACCCTCCTCCTCGTCGAATCGTTCTCTGACGCCGCCGGAAACCGAGCCGGGTCTGCGGCGCGAGCGTTACGCCAGGACGGCGGGAAGACGATCGAGCCCGCTCCCGGCGCCCGGGCAGGGAACGCTCCGCCCGTTCTGTCTCGCACGCGCGGGTCCACGACGCCGCGATCCCTCGGCCCAGGACACCGGACGACGGACCGAGGGACCGAGGGATGACGCGCCCTTCCCTCACTCGCGTTCGCCGAACTTCTTGATGTCCTCGGGGGCGGCCTTGGTCACGACCTTCCCCTTCCCCTGCACCAGAACACGGATCTGTTCGACGACGTCCGGATTCGCGAGCGTGGTGACGTCCCCAACGTCCATCGTGTTGGAGATCGCGGCCAGCACACGACGCATGATCTTGCCCGACCGGGTCTTCGGCATATCGGGCACGAAGCGGACGGCCTTCGGACGCGCGATCTTTCCAATCTCGGACTCGATCGCATGAACGATCTTGGCCTCGATCTCAGGGCCGGCCTTGAACCCCGGCCGAGAGCACGACGAAGATCTCCGGCACCCGGCCCTTGAGCTCATCGGCGATCGGCACGACCGCCGCCTCCGCGACCTCGGGTACCGTCAGGCAGGCCGACTCGATCTCCTTCGTCCCGAGGCGGTGCCCCGCGACGTTGATCACGTCGTCGATCCTGCCGAGGATGCGGAAGTAGCCGTCGGCCGACAGCATCGCCCCATCACCGGCGACGTACGGCCAGTCACGCCAGTCCTTGCTGGTCGGATTCTTGTTGTACTTCGTGAAGTACGTTCTCTTGTAGCGCTCGGGGTCGCCCCAGATCGTCGTCATGAGCCCGGGCCAGGGGTTGCGGATACAGATGTTGCCGGCTCGGTTCGAGCCCGGCGGAAGCTCCTGACCGTTCTCGTCCATGATCATCGGATGGATCCCCGGCGCCCGGGGCCGCAGCTGCCCGGGCTTCATCCGATCGAGCCCCGGCTTGGTCGTGCAAAGGACGCCGCCGGTCTCGGTCTGCCACCAGGTGTCGGTGATGACGGCCTGGTCCTTTCCGACGGCGTGGTAGAACCACTTCCACGCTTCGGGCTCGATCGGCTCGCCGACCGTCGTCATCGTCTTGAATCGGAGGTCGTACTTCTTCGGCTCGTCGGGGCCGAGCTGCCGCAGTTGCCCGGATCGCAGTGGGGGACGTGTGGAATATGTTCACCCCGAGCCGCTCGGAGATCCTCCACATTCGCCCGGTCCGGGAACGTCGGCACGCCTTCGTAGATCACGCTCGTCCCGGCCAGCGCCAGCGGACCGTAGACGATGTAGGAGTGGCCCGTGATCCATCCGATATCGGCAGTGCACCAGTAGACATCGTTGGGGTGGATGTCTTGGATCCACTTCGCGGTGGCCGTGACGTACACTAGGAAGCCACCGATGGCGTGCTGGCAACCCTTTGGCCGGCCCGTCGTGCCGCTCGTGTACATGAGGAACAGCGGCGCTTCCGCGGGCAGGGACACCGGCTCCACGCGCCGTCCCCGGTACTTCTTCAGGAGGTCGTTGACGATGTGGTCCCGGCCCTCCACGGGTTTCGCGGCCGACAGGTACTTCCCGGGGTGGCGCTGCCAGACCAGCACGGTGTCGATCGTCTGTCCCTCGCTCTTCGCCGTGGCGACCGCGAGGTCGGCCGCGGGCCGGTGGTCGAGGAACTTCCCGTTTCGGTAGTAGCCGTCCATGGTGATGAGGACCCGACTACCGGAGTCGGCCGCGCGCCGGCCAGCGGATTCGCCGCTAAACCCACCAAAGACGACGGTATGCACCACGCCGAGCCGAGCACAGGCGAGCATCGTGATCGGCAGCTCGGATGTCATCGGCAGGTGGATCGTGACCCGGTCGCCGGTCTTGAGCCCGGCCTCGTCGCGGAGCATTGCGGCCAGCTCGTTCACGCGGACGTAGAGCTCCTGGTACGTGATCGCGACAGGCGCGTCCTCCTCCGGCTCGCCGACGAAGATGATCGCCGTCTTGTTCCGGTTCTGCTCCAGGTGCCGGTCGATGCAATTGTAGCTGGCGTTCAGTTTCCCGCCGACGAACCACCGGTAGAACGGAGCGTTGGAGGCATCGAACGTCGTCGTCCACTTCTTGTCCCACGACAGGAGGTCCCCGTACCTCGCGGAAGCACTCGGGAAAATGCTCGAGCGAGAACCGCTCCACTACGGACGGGTCCTTGAGGTTCGCTTGAGCGACGAACTTCGCCGGCGGGGAGTAGAGCTCCTCCTCCTTCCAATGCACGGCAATCTCGGCCTCACTGAGGGTCGTTGGCTCTCCACCCGCCGTGGTTCCCGGTACCGTGCGCGCCATTTTCGTGCCTCCCTTGAGTGTGACCGGAGGGCGGTATTAACTGATTCGCGGGCCGAAGTGGTCAAGCCCGTTTGACCTCTCCTCGCTCCACCGGAACGGGCTCGTTCTCGAGGGACGTGGCAACGCCTTTCTATACCCTGGGTCTGGCCCGTCGCGTGTCGACCTCGAGCGCGCCGGAAGGTGTCAAGGACCCATTCTGGGCGCCCGCGAGCGTGGTCGGTCTCACTGGCTTTGGGATGACCACGATGCTCGCCGGTGCCGCGATCGCGTCGAACGGAGCCAATTGGGGAGTCACGAACGCCGTGGTCTTCCCGATGGCCATGGCGTTCGGGGGGACCGCGCAGTTCGTCGCGGGAACGATCATGATGAGACGGGGCGAGATCTTCCCCGGTTCCGCGTTCATGGGATTCGGCGCGTTCTGGTGGGCCTTCACCCTGCTCGCAAGCGGGCTGATCGCCGGGTCTCTCGGCGCGGCAGGAGGGTACAACGTCATGTGGTTCATGATCGTCTGGGGGATGTTTGCGTTCTCCTTCGCCATCAATTCGCATTATCACGGTCCGGCGATCATGTTCGTGTTCTGGGTGCTGGTCCTCGCGTTCATCCTGCTCGCGATCGACTACGGCACGCTCGGCGCGGGCAAACTACCTAGCAACGGCCTCTGGGAGGCCACGGGTATCGTGACCTTCATCTCCGGGGCGGCTGCCTGGTACGCCGCGACCGCCACCCTCACCGCGGCGCATCACGGTGGGAAGAAGGTGCTCCCCTACCTAGCCGCGTGCCGGTGGTACGGCGTGGCCCGGACGGGTAGAGCCCCGTTCGGGCGAACCCTTTCGTGTTCGCGGGCAGGGCAAGGGTTACGGTGACCGACGTCCGTCCGGTGCCGTGACCCGCCCGATCCGCGTGCGCTTCTTTGCCACGGCACGGGTCGTGGTCGGGCACTCCACCCTTTCGTGGCCGGTGCCCGAGGACGGGATCAGCGCCCGAGAGCTTGTCGCAGCGCTCGAGGAAGCGTACCCCCGACTCGCCCCTACGCTCCGGGCGAGCCGTTTCCTGCGCAACGACCGCTACCTCCGAGACCTCGGCGAGGCGTTGCGACCCGGGGACGAGTTCGCGGTCCACCCGCCGTACGGAGGCGGCTAGTCGTGGTCGTCCGCTTGACCCGCCGCAGGCTCACCGTCGCTGCAGCCGAGGCGTGGTTCGCCTCCAAACCGGGCGGCGGGGTGGTCGTCTTCGCCGGACGCGTGCGACCGGACCGACGGCGCGGCTCGAGCGTTGTCGCGCTCGGCTACGAGGTCGACCTCACCCCCGCACTCACCCAGCTTCGAGCGATCGAGAGGGCTGCCCGGCGACGGTTCGACGCCGGCGGGCTGATCCTCTGGCACCGGCTGGGCCGGGTCCGGGTCGGCGAGATCGCGGTCGTGGCGGGGGCCTGCTGCGCGCACCGTGCCGAAGCGTTCGACGCGGCTCGCTACCTTATCGACGAGCTCAAGGCGACGGTCCCTATCTGGAAGGAGGAGCGAGGACGACCCGCGCGTCGACCGCGATCACGCCAAGTCCGGCCGGGCGGACGATCAGCGGGTTCAGGTCGAGCTCGGCGACGTCAGGACACTCCACCGCGAGCTGGGAGACCCGCTCGATAACCTCGGCGAGGGCGGCGATGTCGCTCGGAGGCTCGCCACGGACGCCCGTGAGGAGCGGGTAGCTCCGGACCGACTCGATCATGGTCCGGGCCGAGAGCGGCCGCATCGGCGCAAGACGGAACGTAACGTCCCGGAGCGCCTCAACGTAGATCCCGCCCATCCCGAAGACGACGATCGGGCCGAAGTTCGGGTCGCGTTGGATCCCGATGAGGACCTCCTTGCCCGCCGGTACCTGCGCCTCGATCTCGAAGCCATCGATCTTCGCCTTGGGAACCGCCGCGCGTACCGAGCGGTCCATCCGCCCCCACGCCGCGCGCACGGCTGCCCCGTCCGCGAGGCCGAGGACGACACCGCCGACGTCCGTCTTGTGAGAGATGTCCAGCGATGCGACCTTGAGAACGACCGGATAACCGATCCGCGTCGCGGCCGAGACCGCTTCCTCGACCGTGGTCGTGAGGGTGGAGGGCGGGAAAGTAATGCCGTAGGCTTCGAGGAGGCCCCGGGAGGCGTACTCCGGGAGGACCGACTGGCCGGCCCTCTTCGCGCCCCCCAGGACGCTCTCGGCCTTCGCCCGGTCGACGGGGAACGACCGGACAGGGTCGTGCTGGCGCGACTTCCACGCATGGTAGCGGGCGAGACCTCCGAGCCCTTCCACCGCCTCTTCCGGGAAGGTGTACGTGGGCACGCCGCGCTTCTCGAGGAAGGCGACCTCCGTCGAGAGGTCGTTGACCCCGAACAGGCAGACAACGATCGGCTTCGTCGTGGTCGCTTTGGCCTGGAGGATCGCCATCGCGACCGCCTCGCCCGTCACGTGCCCGGCCGGGGTCGAGACGACGAGCGCGCCGTCGACGTCGCTCTGCCCGAGCAGAGCCTGGAGGGTTCGGTGATACTCCTCCGCGTCGACCTCGGCGGTCATGTCGAGGGGGTTGGAGACGGTGGCGATCGATGGGAGGCGCGCGGCGAGAGTCGCGCGTAGGCTTTCGTCGAGCGGAGGCAGCTCGTAGCCCTGGCGTATGGCGGCGTCCGCGGCGACGATGCCGGGTCCCCCCGAATTGGTGAGGATCGCAAGACGCGGGCCGCCCAGCTCGAGCCCGCTAGCGAAGATCTTTGCGAGCCGGAAGAGGTCGCCCAGCGAGTCGACCCGTTGGACCCCGGCCTGGGCAAAGACGGAGTCGTAGAGCTGGTCGCGCCCGGACTGGGCGAGGGAGCCGGTGTGGCTCTTGGCCGCCCGTTCCCCAGCGATCGTCCGGCCGCTCTTGATCACCAGGACCGGTTTGCGCTCGGTGACCTCCCGTGCCGCTTCGAGGAACCGCCTGCCGCTCGCGAGGCTCTCAACGTACATCAGGATCACACGGGTGCGCGGGTCGCGGTCGAACGAGGTCAGAAGATCGTTCTCGTCCACACCCGCGCGGTTGCCCACCGAGACGAACCGAGAGAACCCGATCCGTTCGGAAGCGGCGTACGCCAGGATCCCCGCTCCAAGCGCCCCGCTCTGAGAGACGAACGCGATGTTGCCGACCGGAGGAAGTGACTCGCTGAACGTCGCGTTGAGGCCGACCTCCGGGTCGGTGTTGAAGACTCCGAAGCAGTTCGGTCCGACCAGCGACATCGAGTACTCGCGGGCACGGGCGACGACCTGCGCTTCGAGCGCAGCCCCCGCGTCGCCGACCTCGCGGAAACCGGCCGAGATCACGATCGCGCCCTTCGTGCCCGCGCGGCCTGGCTCGTCGATCGCATTGGCGACGGCGGTCGCCGGGACGATGACGACACCGAGCTCGGGCGGTTCGGGCAGCGAGCGGACATCCGGATAGCAGCGGACCCCCGAGACGCTCTTCCAGGACGGGTTGACGGGATACGCGACCCCTTGGAACCCGCTCCCCAGGATGTTGCGAAAGAGGCTGGTCCCGACCTTGCCGGGCCGGTTCGACGCGCCGATCACCGCGACCGACTTCGGCTGGAACAACTCGTTCAGCTCCGGGGAACGGCCTACCGTCATCGACAGGAACCATTGTCCGACGGGTCGCGCGTTATATATGTTAACACCGTGGAAACCGCATGAGCGGTGCACCTCCGGGATCGGGGAGCGACCCAGCCCACGGACACGCCCCTCCCGCGGCCAATCCGGCCCGGGGACCCCGTGGCCTCCTCCAACGCATGGACAAGGGAGGCATCCGCCACGTCGTGGCCATCGGCAGCGGAAAGGGCGGTGTCGGCAAGTCCGCGGTGACGGCGATGATCGCATCCGAGCTCCGCCGTCGGGGCCGGACCGTCGGGATCCTGGACGCGGACATCACCGGCCCGTCCATCCCCAAGTCCCTTGGGGTGACCGGGCCGCTCGTCGATCGGGGAGAGGGGATAGAACCCGCTCCGTCGCGCGGAGGGATCTCGATCGTTTCATCGCAGTTCATGGTTGAGGACGAACAGACCCCCGTCATCTGGCGGGGTCCGCTCGTCACGCGGCTCATCACCCAGTTCTTCGGCTCGGTCCGCTGGGGCACCCTGGACTACCTGCTGATCGACATGCCTCCGGGAACGAGCGACGTTCCGCTCACAGTGTTCCAGACGATCCCCATCGACGGAATGGTCTTCGTGCTGACGCCCCAGGACCTCGCCGCGCTGATCGTGAAGAAGGCGATGAACATGGCGCGGGACCTGCACGTCCCGCTGCTGGGCCTGGTCGAGAACATGTCCTGGCTGACCTGCCCGCACTGCGACAAGCGGATCGACCTGTTCGGGGCGGGAAAGTCCGCGCGCATCGCCGAGGAGTACGGCATCCCGGTGCTCGGCCGGCTGCCCCTGACCCCCCGCATCTCCGAGCTCGCGGACGCGGGCCGCCTCGAGGACCACGGCTCCGCGGAGCTCACCGCCCTCAGCGCGGCGTTCGAGAAGGCGGTCGAAGCGGCTACGCAGGCGTCGATGACGGTGCTGTAGCCCCCCGAAGGGCCTGAAACGGTATCGACTCGACCGTGATCCCCCGCCGGGCCAGCGCCGCCCCGAGCCCGGAGACGTGCGCGTCGCCGACGACGATCGCGAGATGGGCGACCCCGTGGTCGCGAATGGAAACCAGCCGATCCGCCATGTGCTCGTTGCGCTCGTCGAGCAGCACGCGCGCGATCGTCGGGCTCGCCCGACGGAGCTCTTCCACGAACTCCTCCGGCGAATCGGTATAGCGCTCCATCTCGCCGACTACGATCCGACTCGGGATGAACAGCCCGACCACCGAGCCGAACAGGAGCCCCACGCGCTCCTTGAACGGCATCGACCGCACTAGGCTCACGAGAGTCATCCGGATCGGGTCGTCGATCAGGAAGACGGGGAGGCTCCGCTCGCGGGCGACCGCCATCGCGGTCCTCATCTCCGCACCGGGGAGCCCGCCGCCAATCGAAGCGCCCAGCCGCCGTTGGAGGATCGACCAGAGCTTGGCGAAGAGGGGCCCGCCGGACCTCTGCGCCACCTGGCCGGGGGGGGCGAGCATCGACGCCGCCCGTTCCTGGTCGAGCTCGATCGCGATCCCGTCGAGCGGCCGGCCCGCGAGCGTGGCCCGCAGCGGCGCGGTGAGGTCCACGACGTGGGCGGCCCCGATCAGGACCCACGGCGCGGCCTGCGCGGGAGCGGTCACGGGAGAAGGAGACCCAGCGCGGTTCATCTCCCTTCGGCCCGCGCAAACGCTCGGGACACCGGGGGCCGGCCGCACAACCCCCAAATAGGCGGTCGGGGTCGCACCCGCGCATGGCTTGGACGATCTACACCGTGCCGTCCGCGAAGCGAACGGAGCTGGATGCCGCGCTCCGGGACGACATCGTATCCCGCCAGAGCCAGAAGGTCCGTGCCGCTGCCTCCCTCGGGGGAGCCGCGGACGCGCTCTACGTGCTGGTCGAGGGAACCCCCGAGGCGGTCCGTCGTGCGGAAGAGCTTCTCGGCCCCGTCGGGAAGAAGATCACCGTGCCCGAGTCGGACGCGCTTCTCGCCCGGTTCAAGGAAGAGGAAGAGGCCGCGTCCGCAGGGATGGGACTCTTCTTCACCGAAGAGTAGGCGCCTACTCCGGCTCCGCCGAGTGGGACGGCTCGAGGTCCTCGCCGCCCAGGAACACCCGCTGGCACGATCGGTAGAAGTTGTCCAGGCCGATCCCCTCCTTCGAAGAGGTCGGCAGGAGTCCGGAGAGCGGTCCCATGACCTCGATCGCTCGGAGGAGCTCGGTCGAGAGCTGGCCGTCCAGCGTGGCCGAGTCCCGAGAGAGGGCGTCGTAGACCTCCCCCGGCGAGTCCGACCAGGAGCTGATCTCCGCGAGCTGGGCGGGCGTAAGGACGTCGGACTTCGTCAGAACATTGACGAGCGGCAGCCGAAATCGGAACTCGACGGTCGCGCTCAGCATGAGCAGGGATACGAACCCGACGGGCGTCCGCGCGAGCGCCGGATCGTAGAGGAAGGCGAGGACCGACCGGTCTCCGCTCAGGGCATCCACGATCGCCTTCGACGCCTCGCGGAACGCGAACAGCTCGACCTGGCCGGGCGTATCGACGAGAACGTAGTCGGTCTTCAGCTCCGTGACGGCCTGCTTTACCTCGAAGATCTTTAGAGCGATCATGTCGGCGGCCGCGATCTGCGCCCCGTTCGGTCCGAGGCCGTACTCGTCCTGGATGTCGGCCAGCCGAACCCATTCGCGGATGTCCACGTCCGGGTTGAGGTCGGGGGCCTCCGCGCCCGGATCGAGGTTAAGGATGGTGGCGTCGTACCCTTGGCCCTTCATCCAGTCGGCGAACGCCCGGACGAAGGTCGTCTTCCCCGCGCCGGCGGTGCCGGTGAAGTAGACCGTCCCAGGTTCCTCCACCTACTTCCTCCCAGCCTGCGCCCGCAGACGGTGGACCTCGGCGGCCAGGGCCCGCAGGAACTGGGCCTTCGTCATCCGCTCGCGCTTCGAGACCTTCACGCGGCCCGAGTATTGGAAGAACTGGCGCGGGTAGTGCTTCTTCTCCTCGACCTCGGCCTTTGTGCCGAGCTTCTTGGCGGCCTGGGCGATCTCCTCCGCCGTAGGGTCGACGAGGCCCTCCCCCACCGGGATCCGTCGACCCCGGGCCCGCGTGAGCCCCTTCTCGAGGTACTGGGGGTAGACGTAGAAATGGTCGGGCATCGGGCCCGCCGGACGGAGCTTAGCCCGCGGCCGGTCGCGACGCGGACCCCGTTCAGGACCCCGTCTTGCCCCGGGCGTGAGCGGACGCGCACCAGGCCGAGGTCGGTCTCGAGGATCGCTCCCTTCGTGATGATGTTGCGTTGGACGTAGTTCGGATTGGCAGGATTCTCCCGCACCGTGACGACCTTCGCGGATTGCATCCTCTTCGTGGCGGGGTCGAAGACGTTGATCGTCTGGGTCGTCAGGATCCGGAGCTTCCGATTCCCACCGCGGACGCGGTAGGTCTTCACGGTACCCGTGCCGAGCGTGGCGATCTGGAGCTCGCGTCCGATCTCGAAGCGGCGCTTCTTGCGGATCGGTCGAAGGCGGCCGCCCGTTGGCTTCCGCCGTGACCTGCCCTGCCAGATACCCATCGACCCTCTCGAGAGGCCGTCCGACGGGGGTGCCGTATTTTAGTCTTTCACGGGCCGCTCAGGTCCGGGGGGAGGCTCCCACGGTGAGCACCGCCTTGATCGTGCTGCCGACCCGCCGGTCGAGCGCGGCGCGGAACTCCGCGAGGGGCCGTCGTTCGGAGACGAGGCTTTCGCACAGACCGGGGTGGCGCTCGCGGAGCGTCAGAAGGTCGCGAACGCCCGCCTCGAAATGCTTCCGGTTCGCGTTCACGCTGCCCACGATCGCTCGATTGCCGAGCACCATGTCCCGGAGCAGGGCGCCCCCGGGAACGCTGGTCGGCGGCTGGGCCGCATCCGGGATGCCCGTGAGCACGAGGACCCCATTCGGGCCGAGCCGTTCGAGCAGCGAAAAGTCGAGGGTGGCCGACCCGGTCGCCTCGAGCACGAGGTCGAACCGCGAGTCGCCGAGGACGCCGAGCCCGCCGACCGCGTTAACGTGGTGCGCCCCCGCGGTCCGCAGAAGGGCCGCGGCGGCGGTGGACTCGCCGTGGCGGTCGATGGTCGTCACCGAGCAGCCGCGCAACGTGAGCACGAGCGAGGCCAGCATGCCGATCGCCCCGGTTCCCGCCACGAGCGCGGTCGGAGCCCGGTCCCGGGGTCGTCCCGGTGTCGGCTCCTTCCGGTCGAACACCCGCAGACCCTGCTCGATCGCCTTCTCGACGACACTGAGCGGCTCGAGGAGCACAGCGCTGGCTAGGAGTGGCGGGGGAACCTTCACGAGATACTCCGGGACGTCGACATACTGCTCGGCCATGTACCCGTGAGCACCCCCGATCCCCCGCTCGGTGAACCGGCCGGTCTCGCAAAAGTCGGAGCGGTTCACGGCGCAGAACCGGCAGCTTCCGCAGCCGCGGCGGACCGTGGCCACGACGAGATCTCCAGGGGAGAACCCGAGTGCCCCCGACGCTACCTCGAGCACTTCGCCCAGATTCTCGTGGCCCAGGACGAGATAGGGTGCTCCCGCCGGCGGCCGCCCGTACTTTCCGTCTACGATGTCGTGGTCCGTTCCGCAGACCCCGCATTCGATGACTCGCACACGGACCCCTCCCGCCACGAGCGGAGGCGCCGGAACGTCCTCGAGGCTCGCTCCGGGGCTTGGAGGCCGGACCACGATCGCGCGCACGCTCGTCACTTCCCAAGGTACGGGGTGAGATGAGGGAGGACGGCCGATAGGCGGTCGAGGACCGTTCGTTCCTCCGCCGGGGACAGCGGGTCGTACGGCGCACGGTACCCGACGTCGGCCCCGCGGAGCCGGGCCGAGAGGAACTTTCCCGTGGACGGGAACGGACCCGCGTGAACGACGTCCCCGAGCTCGTTGACGAGGGTCTGGCGCGCGCCCGCTCCTGCGGCGTCTCCGCGGCGGCCGAGATCGACGAGCTCGACGCAGAGCTTCGGCACGATGTTCGCGAGGCCCATGACCGCCCCGGAGGCCCCGTGGGCGATCGCCGTGGAGGCGAGAGGGTCGTCTCCCGGAAACACCGCGAACCGCTCCGGCCGGCCGTTCAGGAACGACTCCAGGCTCGCCAGCGAGCCGGCGGTGTCCTTGATGCCCGCCAGGATCCCTTCGGCCCCGAGCCGGTGGACGAACGGCGCCGGCAACGCGTATCCCACGAGCGACGGGATGTTGTAGGCGAGGAGAGGCAGGGAGGCTGCAGCATGGATCGCCCGGTAGTACCGCTCGATGCTGTCGAGCGTCGGATGAAGGTAGAACGGCGGCACAGCGACCAGCGCGGTCGCGCCCACGGATTCGGCCGCCTCCGCATACGCCACCGCCTGTCGGGTCGACGGCGCTCCGCAGCCGACCCACACGTCGGTCTTGCCCGTCACGCTCTCGACCACGATGTCGACCAGCTTCGGGCGCTCCTCGTCCGATACCGACGGGAACTCGCCGAGCGACCCGAGGACGAACAGATGGTCGACACGGGCCTCGGAAATGGCGCGCGCGTACCGGGCGTTGCGGCCCAGGTCGAGAGACCCGTCCGGCCCGAACAGCGTGGGAATGGGCACGGAGAGGCCCTCGAGCGCCATTGGTGGCCGACCTCCTGAGGCATCTTAACGCCTGAGGGATTCGGGAACCGTGTGACGTCCTCCGACGCCCGGCTCGTCATCGGGGTAGACGAGGCGGGTCGGGGCGCCTGGATCGGCCCGCTGGTGGTGGGCGCCGCGGCCATACCCGCGGACGAAGTGGAACGCCTTCGTGACGCCGGGGCCCGCGACTCGAAGCTGCTATCCCCGGCACGTCGCGAGGCGGTCTACCAGCGGATCGAGGAGATCGGGACGACTCGGTCGATCGAACTTCCGCCCTCGGAGATCGATCGGTACGTAGCGCACGGACGCCTCAACGACCTCGAGGCGAAGACGTTCGGCCAGATCGTCCGAGAGTTCGCTCCGGCCCGTGCCTTCGTGGACGCCTGCGACACGGACCCCCGTCGTTTCGGGCGGCGTGTCTCCGAGGAGGCCGGCCCCGGGGTGCAGGTCGTATCCCGCCACCACGCGGACCGACTGTTCCCCCTCGTCGGCGCCGCCTCCATCGTCGCGAAAGTGCGGCGCGACCGCGCGATGGCGAACCTGGGCGCAAGCCTGGGGTGCGACGTCGGAAGCGGCTACCCTTCGGACGCACGGACCGTGGAGTTCGTCACGGCGCACGTGCGCGCCAGCGCTTCGCGGCCCACCTGGCTGCGCGAATCGTGGGCCACTACGCAAAGGATTATCCCCGCGCTGCCGACTCGCACCCTCGACGGGTTCGACCGATGACGATCGAGGAGACCCTCACGTCGCTCGTCGATCGGTTCAACCGTCACGTGGAGCGCACGCCCGCGATGGCGGAGGAACTTCAGGGAGTCTCGCGGACGATCGTCATCCGCCTCACGGACTCCGGAAGCTACTCGGTCGACCTCGCGGGGGACGCCTGCGCAACCTGCGGAGCGGGGCGCCGGCCCACGCCGACGTGACCGTCACGACCGACGAGTCGACCTTCCGCGGCCTCGTCGCGAAGGACATCGGTCCGATGAAGGCGCTGGTCACCCGCAAGCTGTCGATCGACGGCAGCCTCGAGGACAAGCTCCTCCTCCGGCGGCTGCTCTAGCCGCTACGCGCCCGCGTTCTACGGCAGGTAGACGCAGGCAGCGATGCAGACCCCATAATGGTCCATCGGGATCGAGAGCTCCTCGGTCCGGTAGTGGATGCGCCGAAGCTCGACGCCCCGGAAATGGGCGATCTCCTCCATCCGCCACTTGAGGAACTCCTTGAGGGATTTCTGCGTCCCGTGGAGATGGCCCTCGGCGACGTAGCCGCCCTGGCCGTCCGCGCGGAACCCGTAGGCGATCCCCGCGCTGATCACCTCGCCCTCGCCGCCCGCATGGCGTGCGAGGACGCAGTGGGTGATCGCCCCGCGGGCGATCACGACGCGGTCGACTTGCCGAATGCCGATCGGGAGGACCGAGGAGACGCTGACGAGGTTCTGCTCTCCGATGCCGGCCTGGAGGAGACCGAGGTCGAACGCGTTCAGCTCGCTCGTCTTGTTGATCCCTTTGCCGCTCGTCACGAAGAAGCGTGTGGGGATGGGGGTCAGCGTCTGGCTCGCCGACACCGGGGCCCGGGCACATCGGCCGGGAGCGTGGCGTCTCCTTAAGGTTTGGGCCGGCCGGACCGGCTACACCATGATGGCGTGCCGCCGGCGCATGGAAGCCTCGGACTCGCCGCTGGCGGCCAGCAGTTCGGCGATGATCGCGTCCGTGAGGCGCAGGCTCGCCGACTCGAACAACGTTCCGAGCGGCGCGAACCGAGGCCGCTCGGGCTCCTCCGGGAACTCGAGCGCGAGAAGGATCGTCGCGGCGTGCGCGAGCTTCGAGGTCGCGTGTGCGGTCAGGACGATCAGGTCCGCCCCCTCCCGGCGGACGATGTTCGCGGTCTGCATCGAGGAGTAGCTCTCGCCCTGGCCCGAGAGGATGAACACCGTGTCCCCCTTCCGGACGATGGGGGTCACGCTCTCCCCGATGACGTAGGCCCGAAGCCCCGCCTGGACGAGTCGCATCGCGAACGCCCGCCCGACGATCCCGCTCCGCCCGGCGCCATAAACGAAGATCTGGGGGGCGCGCGAGAGTATCTCGACAGCGCTCGAGAGCGCGGTCGCGTCGACCCGCTCGAGGGCCTCGGTGACGCGCTGGCCGATGTAGCGCTGGGCGCGGACGAACGTGGGGAGGCTAGTGGCGACGTCGGCGACCATGGTCACCCCCCTTCGCCGGGGGCTTTCGCTTCGCCGCCTTCGGCGGCGGGTGCGGGTGGGGTCGCGGCGCGGGGCGAGCGGCTGGGCGAGCGCCTGCCGACCGCGGCTTCTCTGGGGGCGCGGCAGCTCCCGGCCGTCGTCCCTTCTCGGGGGGCGGCACGGGGGCCTTCGCCCCCGGCTTCGCGGCGGCGGGATGGAGCTTCGTCCACCGTCGCGCGAGCGCGCGTTCGTAGAGGAGCTTCATGTACATCGCGTCGTGCTCGAGCAGCGGGGAGCTCGAGATCACACTGACATCGTAGTCGCGCTCGGCCAGCAGTTCGGCCAGCGGGTCGAACCGCACGAGGCCGCGCTTGATGGGCGTGAGCCGGAACTCGCCCGGCCCATAGAACTCCACGCCGGAGAAGTTGAGGTAGAGCGGACCGTCGGTCGCCTTCACGAACTCACGGAGGACAGGGTCGAGGTCGTCCGGTTCTTCGAAGCTCCGTCGCTCCCGGGCGGCGAGATGCGGGAGGTTGAGCACCGGGATGATGGAGCCTCGCGTGCGGTGGGCCAGCTCGAGCACCTCTTCCCGCGAACCGAACACGTCGGGGTGGCCGCTCGGCTCGATCGCGAGCCGGACCTTGCCCTTCGTGAACTTCGAGAACCAGCCCGAGAGGTCCGTGACGATCTCGGTGAGCGACTGGATCGAGTCGGACCGGTCTCCGGTCCCGTAGAACCCGAGGTGAGTGACCGCAAGGCGGGCCCCCAGGCCGTGGGCGAGCACCCCAGCCCACTGGATCTGACGGGTCGACTGCTGCCGGGCGTCGGTCGAGCCGAAGAAATCTACGTAGTAGGGCGCGTGGAGCGTCAGGTCGACATCGAGGGAGCGGGCGAGCGCCTTCGTCTGCTCGAGGTCGGCGTAATCCTTCGCCAGGCTCCACGTTAGGGCCGTGAGCGAATCCTTTCGCCGGATCGGCGCGGCGAAGGCTTCCGCGGTCGGCGTACCGCCCTCGAGGGCTCCCGGGCCGACGCTGACGATCAGCTGCTGGACGAGGTCGCGCGCGGCCTTGCCGACCTCTTCGTCGAGCGCGAGCCGGGTAAGTGGGTTTACCTTGATGAACTGTACCTCCATCGCCGTCAGCCCGAGATGGTGCACGTCGGCAATTCCATCCCGGAGCGTCCGGCCCTTGCAGGAAAGGGGAATCCCTGCGGGTCCGAATCGGATCACGAGTAATCAAACCTCAAACAGGGGAGCGGGGGCTAATTCGCGAACCTATATAGCGAAATCCCGGACCGCCGGTTCGGGGCCGACCGCGACGGTCCGGTTGGGGCGGAACCCGGTCGCGATGATGTAGATTTCCGAGGACGCTTCGCGCGACGCGGGCGGCTTCGTACGCTGCACCTTTTCGCACGACCGGCCGATCTCTTCGAGGACCTCCGGGACAAGGTCGCCGTCGAACATCTTCGCCGCGAACTTTCCCCCCGGTACGAGGACCTGGCGTGAAAGCGCCCACGCCTCACGGACGAGATCGGCCGAACGGGCATGGTCGGTGGCGTACGCTCCGCTGATCCGCGGAGAGAGGTCCGACAGCACGACGTCGAACGGCAGCGGTCCGAGCCGAGCGACCAGCCCCGGTTCACCGACCCGGGCCCGGATCACGTCCACACCCGGGATCGGTTCCACGCGACGAGGGTCGACGGCGACCACGCGCCCGCGGGGCCCGACCGCCTGGGCGGCGACGATCGACCAGCCCCCCGGCGCCGCCCCCAGATCGAGGACGCGCCGCCCGGGCTTGAGAAGGTGGAACCGCTGGTCGAGGTAGACTAGCTTGAACGCGGCCCGGGATCGGAGGCCCTGCTGCTGAGCGGCGCGGTAGTACGGGTCGCGCCGGCGCTCGCGCAGGAAGCGGCCGCCCATCGGGCGGCCGAGCGGGAGGCCCTACATGAGCCGGCCGTCGGGATGGGGCCGTCCGAATTTGAATCGGAGTCTCTTGCACCCCAAGCAAGAAGGATGGTCCAAGCTACCCCACGGCCCCGCAACGTGCCGGCGGCGCGCCGACTGGGCCCCTTCAGATAACGGTTTGCCCGGCCGGCAGGGCCGGGTTAGTGGACGAACCACCAGACGGGGATCATCGCGCCGGCGATGATCGCCGTGTTCAGGACCGACAGCCAGAAGAACGACCACAGTTCGGCCCGCCCTTCCTTCGGCCCGACGGATGCCTCGGGGGTGGAGCTCCCCGGGTAGGGGGTGTACGGGTGATGGTAGGCTTCGTCGCCCATGCTCGAACGGTATCGAGAGGTCCGGCGTTCTTAACGGCTCGGTTCGTCCGGCCCTACGCCGCGAACCACGGGAGTCGGGCGGCCGGACCGGTCGGCTTGAGGACCAGCAGATGGACGTTCGCGCCCGCGTCCCCGGGGGCGTACCAGTCCCGGAGGGCGAGCTGGTAGAGCAGGAACAGAGCGTCCTCGTCCGTGCGGACCCCCAGGGACGCGTTCACATCGATCCCGAACCGCCCCCTCAGGAGGTTGAGCATCTCCTCGAAGTCGATCTGGTTCGACCCTTCGAGGGCGTGGGCCCGGCGGAAGAGGCCGACCACGACCCCGGTTGCGATCCGGAGTACCTCGGTGGGAGGCACCTTCCGGAGGGCGAAATGGGCCGGAGCGTCCGTCCGCCCGGAGGGCGGCAGCACGAGGATCGAAACCTCGTGCTCGATCGTCGTCCCCTCCCGCCCCGCGAGGCGGGTCCAGGCATCCTCGGCCGCGCTGTCGTTCGGGGCAACGAAGATCGCCCTTCGCACGGACTCGCCCCCGCCGGCGAGGCCCTCGAGCCAGCGGTCGATCCGGTGGGACAGGCCCGTCCGGTCCCCGACGGGGACGTACACGGGGTACGTGCGGCGAGGAACGCCCGCCTCCTGTACCCAGAACGAGGCATCCGGTTCGCGCACGCGGGGGGTCGGCGCTACCTTCGCGAACCCGAGACGTCGAAGCACGTTCTCCGCATCGCGCAGTCGGTCCGTGGATGCTCCTACCCGGTCGGAGTCTACCATCGGAGTAGTACGAGAAGGCGCGGCGAGATAAGCTTCGCGAGGCACCCTCCGCTCAGACGAGCGGCGGGACCCCCCAACGGATCAGGCCGGCGTTCGCGATGACGAGGGCGACCACCGCCAGCAGGTACGGCCCCGAGAAGATGAACCCGCGCCGGGCGACCCGCGGCGTCACCGACCGCCACAGCGGGAGGGCTAGGACGACCCAGAGGAGCCCGAGGGCGACGAGGGAAACGCCGATGGGCCACACGACGGCGCCCGAGACGGCCAGCAGCGCCGCCGCGGGGACGAGGAGCGCGGCGGAGACGACCACGACCCTTCCCGAGAACGCAGGGTCGGACATCCTCGGCAGCATCGGAAGGCCCGCCTTCGCGTAGTCCTCCCGCAGGAGGAGCGCGAGGCTCCAGAAGTGCGGAGGGGTCCACAGGAAGACGAGGAGGGCGAACGTAAGCGCCCCCACGGTCCAGCTCCCGGTCGCCGCCGCGCTTCCCGCGAGCGCCGGGGCGCTCCCCGCGAACCCTCCGATGACGATGTTCCAGCTCGACCGCCGCTTCAGCCAGGCGGTGTAGACGACGACGTAGGTGAGGCCGCCGAGTCCGATCGAGAACGCTGTCAGCGGGTTGAGCACGATCGCGGCGACCCCAACCCCGAGCGCCAGCAACACAAGGCCGGTCACGCCCACCGCCCAGCCGGGCGCGATCTTGCGGGAGGGGATCGGCCGGTTGCGGGTCCGCCGCATCCGCTCGTCCACGTCCCGGTCGAGGTAGTGGTTGAGCATGCCGGCGCCGCCGCTCGCAGCAGCGCCCGTGACCAGCAGATAGGCGAGCCGGACGAGGTCGATGGTGCGCGGGTCGGCGAGGACGAACCCACCCACGGCGACCACCAGGATCAACGAAGTGATCCCGGGCTTTGCGAGGCTCAGGTAGTCCCCGGCGCGGGCCCGGAGGGGAGGTCCCGGCTGCGCGCCGCCGGCCGTACCCGATCCCCCGGTCGGTGCTACCGGCGTCGCCGCGGGGGCGGGTCTTGGTTCAGGTCTTTCGCGGCTCGCCAAACGGCACCCGGTCGTACGAAGGAGTGGGGGAGGCATCCGAGTCGGGCGAGGTAGAAGGCGTCTCCTCCGAAGCTCGTCGGGCCCACTCGATCCAACGGCGGGGCATGTCGCGCATATTGGACAGAAGTACGAGGACGAGGAGCAGACCGAACAGGCCCGTGGCGATCGCGAGATGGGCCAGCACGAGGACGACGGTCAGGCCGCTCGCGACGACCTCCGCTCCGAGGAGCGCCTCGGCCGCGACCAGGGCCAGCGCGATCGCGCTGAGCCGCAGGAGGACCGGGCGGTGGCGCTCGTAGATCACACCGAGGATCGTGAGGACCAGGACCGACAGGGAGAGGAAGAACGCGCTCACCCGGTGGCTCCATTCGATCGCGGCGCCCCCCACCAGCGTCGGAAAGAGGTTGGCGTTGGGGTAGCACGTCGGCCAGTGGGGGCACGAGAGGCCCACCCCGCTGGCCATCACGGTGCCTCCGAGGAGGATCGTGCAGTAGCATAGGACCGCGGCGTAGATCGCCGTGAGCCGGAAGAGGTCGTGTCCCCTCATCGAGCCACCTTACTGTCCCTCTGGCGGGGCGGCGGAGGGCAGGGGGACCGGTGCGCGGCTCGGGGTGGGAGTTCGCACCGGTCCGGTCATCGTGGTGGGGAACTCCTCGCCCCACGGGTCGGCGGTCGTGACGGGAGCGCCGGCATAGTAGGAGTAGACCATGTTGAAGAGGAAGACCAACTGGCCGACTCCGAAGATATAGGCTCCCAGCGTCGAGAGGAAGTTAAGGAACTGGAAGTTCCCGCTCCAGAGATAGGTGTAGACCCGCCGGGGCATCCCTTCGGCCCCGAGGATGAACATCGGGAAGAGGAGGAGGTTCACGCCGACGTAGGTCAGCAGGAAATGAATCTGTCCGAGGCGCTGGTTGTACCAGCGGCGGGTCAGGATGGGGAAATAGAAGTAGATCGCCGCGAAGATCGCCATCAGCGTCCCGCCGAGAATGATGAAGTGGAAGTGGGCCACGACGAAGTACGTCCCGTGGTAGAGGTAGTCGATCGGGATGGAGGCGAGCATCAGTCCGGACAATCCGCCGATCACGAACCCGGTGATGAAGGCGATGCAGAACCACATCGGGACCGCCATCCAGATCCGGCCGCCCCAGAGCGTGGCCACCCAGTTGAACGTCTTCACGGCGGATGGGACGGCGATCGCCATGGTGGTGAGCATGAACACGAACCGAATGTTCGTGGAGATCCCGGTGACGAACATGTGGTGCTCCCAGACCGCGAACGAGAGCACGGCGAACACCCCCAACGCGATGGCCATCGCCCCGTAGCCGAAGATGTCCTTGCGCGCGAGCTTCGGAAGGATGGTGGAGATGAGCCCGAACGCGGGCAGGACCATCACATACACCTCGGGGTGGGCGAAGAACCAGAAGACGTTCTGGTAGAGCAGCGCTCCGCCGAGCGGAGTGCCGTTCGCCGCCGCGAGGATGTGCGTCCCGAGCAAGCGGTCGGAGAGGATCATCGTGAGTCCGACCGAGAGCGACGGGAGGGCGAAGATGAGCAGGACCGAGTTGATCATCGTCGCCCAGACGAACAGCGGCATGTTCCAGTAGTGCACGCCGGGGGCCCGGTGCTTCGTGATGGTCACCAGGAAGTTGACCGCGCCCAGCATGGTCGAGACGGTCAGGATGTGCAGGCCGAGGATCCACAGGTCGATGCCGTTCCCAGGCGCCTGGACCGAGAGGGGGACGTAGCCGGTCCATCCCGCGTTCGCGTTCGAGAGGACCAGGATGAGGCCCGCGGGCGGGATCATCCAGAACGCGATCGCGTTGATCCGGGGAAGGGCCATCTCCCGGGCCCCGATCATCGACGGGACGAGGTAGTTCCCGAACCCGGCGAGGGTCGGGATCACGAACATGAAGACCATCAGGACCCCGTGCATCGTGAAAAGGGTCGAGTAAACCTCGGGCGTCACCCCGAGGGTCGTCTGGGGGTCGAGGCCGAGCCCCTGCACGAGGCCGAGGTCGGTCCGGATCAGTGTCGCGTAGATCCCGCCGATGAAGAAGAACAGGATACCGGTCCCGATGTACAGCAGGCCGATCCGCTTGTGATCGGTCGTGAACACCCACTTCTTCACCGTCGAGACGAGCCACGGTCCGTGGTAGGCGAGGATCCAGAGGATGAATCCCGAGAACGCGGCGATGAGCGCGATCAGCACCTCGGCGGTCAGGAGGTCCGTCACGGGGTCGCCTCCGTCCTCATGCGACCAGGCTCCCGATCACGTATGCGATCGCCGCCGCGGCCAGCACGAAGATGAGCACCTTCACGAACCGCACCTCGGCCTGGAGCGTCACCGGGCCCGGGGGCGTGGGGGAGAACTTCCGTCCGAGGGGCCAGGACCGGTAGGTCCGGTCGACCACATGGAACAGCACCGCGCCCATCAGCGCCATGAGCGCGATCGCGAACCCGAACGACTGCTGGGCGCCGGGGCTCGTGAGGGGGCCGATATGGATCGCGTAGGCGATCATGATCGCGATCCCGATCAGCATCAGGATCGTGACCGTGTCGTAGAGCTCGAGCGTCCGTCGGCGAGCGACGGCCAGGTCGTCGTCGGGGCTACTCAAAGAGCTCGATCCTCCGATGCTCGACGCCCCGGTACCGGTCGACCCGGTAGAGGATGCCGGCCGTGAACAGGAAAGCGAGGAAGGCGCCCAGCCCGCCCGCCACGAGGACGAGGAGGTCGAACGGGTCCCCTCCCCATACGCCGAGGAACCCGTAGACGATCGCCGCGAGACCGACCGACCCGACGACCAGGAAGATGGCCAGGATGCCCCAGAGCACGCCGGTCGACCACTTCGGCTTCTCGGCAGGATCAGTCACTGGCCTTCGCCTCCGCGGCGGACGGCGCGCCGGGCAGCGGGGTGACCGCGGCCCGAGGCGCGCCGCTGACCCCTGCGAACGAACGGCCCCGGGCCGCCAGGCGTCGTCGGTAGCCCCGGACGTACCGCCAGTGGAGCAACGCGATGGCCACGCCGTTCACGAGGAAGACGGGCGCGAGCGTCAGCGCGACGTTCATCTCCGAGATCTGGAGCCCGGGCGTCTCCCCGCCCCAGACGGTCATGAGAATGAAGAAGCCGAGGAGCGAAGTTCCGATCCACGTGAAGACGGGTCGGTCGCGCGGATGGGTGCGCTTCGAGCGGTCTAGGAACGGCAGGAACAGGATGAACAGAAGGATGGCCGTCGAGGCTCCAACGGCGATGACCGGAGTGACGCCGTAGAAGTCGACCAGCTTGAACAGCCAGAGGAAGTACCAGTCCGGCTCGGTGACTCCCGGCGTCACCGTGAGGTTCCCGACGTACGTCGGGAGCTGCCACGGCCAGAGCGCCGCGATCGCGAAGAGACACCCGACGTAGAGGAGCATCCATTTCCCGATGTAGAACAGGATGTGGGGCATGAACGGGACATGGGCCTTGGTCTCCTTCTCCGTGAACCGCCGACGCTGGAGCGGGTCCGACGTGGCGGGCGGCGCGATCCCGTGCGATTCGAACAGCGCGATGTGGGCGTAGAGGAGAGCCCCCAGGGCGAGGGGGATCAGCAGGACGTGGGCGTCGAACATCCGGGAAAGGAGACCCTGCGAGGTCCCGTCCGCTAAGATGAACGGACCCAGTAGCGGACCCATCGTCGGGAGACGGAGGGCGAGGACGATGCCTACGTTCGTCGCGTTGTAGGAGAGCTGGGTGTACGGCAGCAGGTAGCCCGTGAATCCCATCCCGAGGGTCATCACCATCAGGAGGGTCCCGACCATCCAGGAGAACTCGCGGGGCGCCTTGTAGACCCCGAGGTAGTATCCCCGGAAGAAGTGAACGAACACGAGGAAGATCATCGCGTACGCCCCGTAGAGATGGGTCGAGAGGAGGAGCGAGCCCATCGGCACGGAATGGATGATGTAGTACGTCGAGCACCACGCCGTGGGCGCGGGTGAAAGGGTTCCGACCGCCTGGCCGCAGGCGGTGTAGGTCGCGTTCGTGGCCGTGCTCGGCTGGTAGTAGAGGAGGAGGAGCATGCCCGAGACGACCTGGTACATGAACGCGTTCGCGACGAACGCACCCGTCCAGTAGGACGGCTTGAACGAGAACTCCGGCTGGGGCCGAAGGGCCCAGCGCTTCATCGCGGTCCGGTCCTCGACGAACCCCCAGACCTTGTTGAGGCTCCGATTGTACCACCGAGCGAACGTCATCCATGGACCTCGACTAGCTCGGGAAATTGCTGCACAGGATCACCGGTGCCTCCGATGCGAGCTGGCTGGTGTCGCCCACTCCGTAGTCGCCCTGGAGGGTGTTGAGGTGCCCGTTGACCGTCGGGCTGTTCGGGGTCATGCCGGTCGCGAAGATGTTCCCGCTCGTGTCCTTCTCGAGGACGACCTGCGGCAGGGGGAGGATTGCCGGGCCGGTCAGGTTGGAGGCGCCGTCCGTCACGTCGTACGTCGAGCCGTGGCACGAGCAGTGGATGTAGAACGAAAGGTTCCCGAACTTCTTCCCGCAGGTGCCCGGAGGGTAGTAGGAGATCGCGGGCGCCGGGCAGCCCAGGTGTTGGCAGATCGCGCTGAACGCCACGATTGTGTAGGGTCCGCTCGGATCGGGCCCGATCCCCCCGCTCACCTTCGTCACGCCCGCAGGGAGGGGCGCGAGGTTGAGCAGAAAGTTCGGCTCGTTTCGAAGGGGATAGTTGAACAGGAGGAGGTCGGTAGTGTCGATGGTATACTGGGACGGGAACTTGTTGACGTTCAGCGGCGACCCGTCCGCGTCAAGCAATTGGGTGCGGGGGTAGCTCGTAAGGCCGATCGCCGGGGGTTGGACGTACTGGAGAGTCCCCCCGACGACCCCTCCGACCCCCACACCGAGGACGCCCGCGACCGCGGCGAGCTTCAGGATGTTCCGCTTGGTTTCGTCGACCTCGGGTTCTGTCGCGGCGACCCGCCGGACCTGCCCTACCGGGAAGTCGAAGGTCGGGTTGCGGCCCTCGAAGCCGGGGCAGGAGGCGGAGCAGTCGAACGAGCCGCTCACGAAAGCGTCCTCCCCCGCGTGTCGGGCTTTGCATCGTCCGCTTCGCCCGCTTCGGGGATGGGGGCTTCTCCGGGGAGCTCGGCGTTCTCGCTCCCGTGGTAGATCACCCAAGCGATCCCGATCCCCATCAGCACGACGAGGATCTCGGTCAGGTCAACGACCTGGTCCGGAGTCAGGGCGCTCATCGGAGGCCCTCTGTCGAGGTGTACCCCACCGACGCGGTCGTGGACCAGGTCGGGACCGGAACACCGCCGGTCCAGGGCGTGTCCGGTGCGGAAACGGACGCGAGCGGTGCGACCGGCGCGACGCGGACGGCAGCGGGGATCCCGCTCGCGCGGCCGATCGCGGGGTCCATTCCGAGGAGCGTCGACCGGAGCGAGACCGCCGCCCCGCCGCCCGACATCGGCAGGTCCGCGGCCTTGGAGAACTCGGTCAGGAGCTCCTGCTTGAGGCGGTTCGCCCGACCGTACCACCGTCCGAGCGTGCGGAGCGCGTCCCGGTTGCCCTGTCCGAACAGGAGGAAAACGGCGACGGCCGCGATGATCAACCAGTCGAGGTCGGAGAACAGCCCCATCAGTCTAGCCCGCTCCCGCGACGGCCGTCGGCCGTCCCCCCGGTCCCGACGGTGCTCCCACCGTGTTGCGAAGTACGCTCCCCCGAGGTACAAACCGAACATCGGGAGCGCGATCAGCAGCATCGTGATCCCGGAGTTGTCGGGCGTGACGATCATCCCAAAGACGAGAGCGCCGAGCACCGCGCCCCGCCAGTGCTTGCGCCAGGCCGAGGCTCGCACGACGCCCAGCCGGGTGAGCGCGTAGAGGAAGACGGGCAGCTCGAAGACGACGCCGAAGGCCAGGGAGTAGAGGAGAGCGAACGTGACGAACGACTGCACCCCAAGGACCGGGGCGAGGTTCATCGCCGCGACGTAGAGGAACAGGAGACGGAATGTGAAGGGGGTCAGCACGAAGACCCCGATCGCCGTGCCGAGCGCGAACAGCGCCGAGGCCGGGATCCCGATCTCCCGCAGGAGCGCGCGCTCGTTCTTCCGGAGGGCGGGCACGAGAAACGCCCCGGCCTCGTGGACGATCCACGGCATGCCCACGATGATCGTGAGGAGCAGGCCGATCTCCATCTGGGCCACGATCGAGTCGGCCACACCTACGTTCAGGAGCGAAACGTTGGAGGGGAGCATCCAGACGACCATCGCCCGGAACACCTGCGCGGTGACGTTGTAGAACGGGCTCGGCCAGGGGTAGGCGAACGGTATCGAGAGCCCGAGGACGCTCAGGCGTAAGGGGACGAGTTCGAAGAGGATGAGGAACCCGAAGATCCCCGCAAGCACTACGCCGACTCGGACCAGACGGCGGCGGACCTCGGAGACCACGGACAGGATGCGGTCGAGCTCGCGCATCAGGCACTACGGACCCTCCTTCGGGCTCTCGCCCGGGCCCGGTCGTCCCGAGCGAAACTCTCGGCTCGTCCGTCTCCCCCGCGCATCCGGCGCCCGGCCTGAGTGACCTAGTCGGGGCCGGGTCGCGGGAACCGGCTCGCTCGACTGGGCGGCCTGCTCGAGACGGATCTCGCGCTCCACTTCCAGTCGGCCCTTCTTGAACTCCCCGACGGACCGGCCCAGGCTACGCGCGAGCTGGGGAATCTTGCTAGACCCGTAGAACAGAATTCCGGCCACCACGGCTATGATCAACCAGTCGTCGATAGAGTCGAACACGCTGCCACCCCGGGGCTCGCACCCGGGTTGGGACGATATGGCGTTCGTACGGGGGGATAGGACCCATACGGACGGTTCGCACCCCGCACAGATAAACCACCCTGGCGCCGGGGGCCGCCGGGCCTCCGGACCCCTCGGCGGATGCGCCCTTCAGGCTGCTTCGACGAGGATGGTTTCGGTCCCCGCAGCGACCGCCCGATCGATCGCCACGCCCGAGAGTAGTTCGAGACACGTGGTCGAGCGCCGCACGAAGTGGGTGGTGAACGGAACGCCAGGAGCTCGGCGAGCGCCCGGGCGGCGCGAGTCGGGCCCCGGAATGCGCAGGCTCCGTTGATGTTCGCTTTGCTGGTACACCTCGCACGCCAGGTTGAGGGACGGGTGCATGAGCGCCTCCACGACAGCCTTGAGATGCGCCTTCACTTCAGGGAGGGCGGCCGTCAGGGAGTCGGTGGTCTGCGCGGTGATCGAGGTCGCGTCCTCGTTCAGGAGGGCCAACCCCTCCCCGAACATCGCCGCGAGCTCTTCCAGGGCATGGACGACGACCCTCCACTCGAGCAGCTGGCGCGGGTCGGGACTGCCGATCCGTCGGGCGAGCGACCAGTCCCGGCTCGCCAGGAACAGCTGGCGCACGAGGAGCGCGAGCACCTTGCTCCCCTCCTCCTCGAGGGTCGCGAGCCGCCGGCTCCGGGTGTGTCGCCGGGCGACCTCTTCCATCTCCTCGAGGAAGGTGACGAGAATCATTTTCATTCGCTGGACGAGCTGGGGCAGGCCGTACTTCGAGGGGTCGATGAAATTCTGGAGAAGGACCCGGTTGGGCTCCTGGGCCACTACCGAGACGCCCAGCAGCCCGCGGGCGGCGTCCAGCACTTCCTCCGCCCGGTCCGGCGAGAGGGGGACCTCGGTCCGGATCTCGATCGCGTCGTGTCCTGCCCGGTAAGCTCCGACGATCAGGCGCCGAAGCGTGCCGGGGGTGTCGAACGCCCGAGCCTGGACGACGAACGGCGCGATCGCGGCCAGCGCCCCCGGGGCCGGCGCGGGCTTGAGGTAGAGGGTCCCGTCGTTGTTCTGGTCGAACACGACGAGGTCCCCGGGGCGGAGGTTCATCGCCTCGGCCCACGGTTTGGGAAGGGTGACGGCGATCGACGAGTGTCCGGCTTTCAGGACGCGACGCTCACGGCTCGGGGTGCTCCACGCCATTATTCCGCTCAGAACCTACTACAAGGTTCGTAACTTGGAACGCGTTGGGTTCTTGAGCCTTGCGCCCCAGGTTGGGGGCCGTCTCCGTCAGGAGTGCGGGGGGGTCGGTGGAAGGGGAGCGTTCTGCTCGGGGGTCGGTGGTTCCGCGTACCCCAGCCGCTCGGGAGGCATCTCGAACTGGGAACCCCGGCGCCGTCCGACCACGAAGCCGAGAACGATTGCGATCACCGTCAGCGTCACGATGGTCCCGACGATAATGAAGACTGCGAGGCCGGCGCCCATGTTGGGGACAGTGATCGTGAGGTTCGAGGGGAGGTTCTCCCCGAAGGCGATGAAGCCGTACATCCCCGAGGCGTAGTGACCCGCTTCCGTGCAGACGAACTCGTACCAGCCCGTGGCGGGGCCGGGAATGTCATGTTGAACCAGCCGGTGCTGTTGGCCGGGTCGTCGAGGATGTTTCCGTCGTAGGTCCCCGCCCCGTACAGCAGCGTCGAGATGTCGGTGCTGGGCGAATTGGGGTTTTGGCCGATGACGACACCCTCGCGCTTGTAGATCGTGAGGGTGTGGGCGGCGCTGTAGGCGTCGGCGTTCAGGAGATTCAGATGGATCGTGACGTTCGGTGGGACCATTTCGATCAGGGCGGGGGAGAACGAGTACGAGACGGCCGTAACGTTCACCGAGGGCGAGGTGACCGCCAGCACGGGAGATGCGATGACCACCCGCGGAACGCCCACGACTGCGCCAGCCCCGAGGACCAGCGCCAGTGTGAGGCCGAGAGTGACCAGCTTTCTCCTCAGGGTTTTCGGTCTCATCGTGACGCCGGAGCGGTTCCGGGGTGGCACCGAACGAGGGGGGCTCTTCAAAGCCCCTCCGTACGTGCATGCCGCGTCGGGGACCCGAGCGCGACGGGGCGGACGAGGGCGTCTGCCGTACGAACAGCGGGAATAAGTACGCGGCCCCCCACGGCTTCCGCGTGCGGGCACCTCCACCGGCGCGACCGGGGGCCGCGCTCGCGAAAGGCGGGCCCGTCGTCGGGCTCCTGGGCGTACTCGGCGCCGGGCAGACCAACCTCCAGTTGACCGAGCCGCTGCTCTGGACGATGCTGGCGATCAGCGTCGCCGGGGCGATCGTGACGTTCGCGTTCCTCGTGTACGCGGTCTGGAAGTTCCGCGACCCGAAAACCCGGAGGCGACGGTATGGTTAACCGGCTCGAGGTGGCGTGGACCCTGGTGGTCGTGGGCCTCATCGCCGGTGTCGGCGCCTACTCGACGATCCTCGTCTACCAGCTCGACGCCCTTCCAGCCCACGCGGACGAGTACGTCAACGTGACCGGGCATCAGTGGTACTGGGAGTTCTGCTACTCCAACGACACGTGCTTCAACTCGATCTACAATGCGGCCAACAACACGGTCTCCGGCGGGGCGCTTTGGGTCCAGCCCGGTTCGGTGGTCCAGATCAACGTCACGGGCGCGGACGTGGTCCATTCCTTCAACATCCCCCAGCTCGGGCTGCGCATCGATGCGATCCCCGACCGTGTCAACCAGTTCTCGTTCACCGTACCCACCGCCCCGATCGGAACCCAGTACCTGATCCAGTGCACCGAGTACTGCGGCACGTTCCACGGGACGATGCGATCGTTCCTGGTGCTCGTCTAACCGGGCGCCCTCGAAGCCGCGAGCCCGGGCCGGCTGGCGGCCCGCGCATTCGGCCCCGGAGAAACGGGGCTACGCCCGGCCGGGCCGATCTAGTGGTGCCCTCCGTCCGCTCCCGGCTCGCCGGGGAAACCGACCCGAGAACGCTGCAACGAGCGCGAGGAGGCCGCCGATCCCCAGGAGAACGGCGGAGCCGATCAGGATCCAGGTCTCCACGATCGCAGTGCTGGGCGCCGGGGTACTGGGGGTGGCGCCACGCCGACGTAGAGTTTGCCGTACATCCCCGCCGCGTAGTGTCCGGCGACCTCGCATATGTACATGTAGACTCCCGGAGCGGCACCGAGAAGTTCGCCCAGGCGACATAGCCAGGCGTAGCGTTCACCGCGGCGTTGACGAGCGGCGGGTACGTCACGAAGTAGGAATCGAACGCCTGCGGGACCGTGACGTTCGACTGGCGAGATACCGTGAACGTGTGCCCGAAGTTCCCCTGGTTCGTGATCTGCACGTCAAGGGTCACGGGATAGTTCCGGGCCGACACGGCCAGGACGTTCGGGGCGAAGGTGACAGAGCCGCCAGCACTCGTTGTGTTCTCGTCCAGGAGGAACGGTGCCGTGTTCGAGGTGACGTTGAGCCAGCCCCACATCCCCGCCTGGAACTGGTAGGGAACGATCGAGGCGAACTCGAACGAATCGGTCGCCTCCCCCGCGGCGAACGTCAGGTTGACCCACCCCGAGGCGTTGGGGGCGAAGGTCGTGTTCGCGAGGGGAGGGTGGGCCGTGAAGTTCGCGTTCAGCTGGGTGGGGGTCCAGGACGAATTGAGCGTGGCGTTCGCCACCGAGGAGAGCGTGAACGAATGCGAGTAGTTGCCCGTGTTGTGGAAGTCGATCGAGATGTTGTCCCCCGCGGGCACCGAGAGATACCGCGGGGCGAATGCCGGGGCGTCCGTCAGGTTCACGGTGTAGGTGACGTTGGACGCTTCGGCACGGGCGTAGCCAATCGCCGGAGCGAACCGCACGACGTGGACAGCGGCCGCGCTCGCGGGCGCGGCGAGGGTGGCGAGCACCAGCCCGGCGACCAGCCAGGCTCCGGCCGTAGCACTCGCCTCGACGACCGTCCGGACGAAGAGCGGGTCACGTGATTCCCTGACGGCGCGGGGACCTGGGGACGGTTGATATGGTCGTTGTACGAATCCCGATTCGACCCACCCGGGGGAACGGGTCCGGTGTCACGACCGGGGCTCGGCCGTAGTTCGAGGGACCGCTGGGGGGGCGGAGGCCTCCGGTTCGGCTCCAAGAACTCCCTCCGTCCACGGTCGGGCGGCCAGGCCGCCGTAGCAGGCCCTGACCAGGTAGGCGACCTCCCCGACCATCGCCAGCCCCATCACCGTGCCGAAGGCAGCGGCTGCTACCATCGACCCCCCCGTGGCGGCCACCAGGGCACCGGCGGTAGCCATCGCGAGGAACGCGACAGAGATCCATGCGACCAGGCTGGCCTCGCCGTGGGCGATCCTGCGGAGGCGCAGCAGGCGGGCCAGGACGGCGAACCAGCCGACCATCACGACCGACATCGCCAGCACTCCGAGGAGCGGGTAGGCCGTCACCCAGGGGGCGACGAAGGAGGCGAGCGTCAGCGCCAGGGCCCCGGCCCGCCCCGCTGCCCGGCTGCGGGGCCCACACCGTAAGGGCGGCCATCACCGCCGCCATCGACCAGAAGAACCAGATCGAGGAGAGTCCGAGCCCGAACGTGGCCGCGGTCGAAAGGGCTCCGTTCGCGCCTCCGAACGCGAACAGCACGCCCATCAGCGCTTCCGAACCGGTCACGGCGACTCCCAGGCTGACCGGCCAGGCCCACGCCCTGGGCGATACCCGACGGTCCCGGAAGACGACCAACCCGATGAACCAGAGACCCAGCGGGACCATCATCATGAAGTTGAACGCGACCAGGACCCAGGTCCACGCGGTCGTTCCGTCGGAGTCGATGAAGATGAACAGGAGGGCGAGGAGGAGGACGGTCCCTCCGAGCAGGACGGCGAGCGCGAGCAGCATCTGCGTGAGCAGCGGGGGCCCGCGCTCGGTCCGCAGCACCAGCCCGAGGACCACGACCGTGATGGCGATCATCGAGATCGCGATGGCCGCGAACGGGACGAGCGCGGAGCTCACTCCGATCGCGGGCAGGGGAAGGTTCATCGACCCCGGCGAGGAGCCGGGCGCGTTTCATATGGTCCCGGTACCGACCGGGGCCGGTCGGGCTAGGTCGAGCGATCGGGGCTCTCTGGCCCGGATTCGAACCTTCGGATGAGCTGGGTCGTCACCTCGACGAGAGGGTGGTGGGTGGACCGGTCGATCTCGATGTCGAGGACCGTCTTGAGGTGGTGCTCCTCGGCGACGCGTTCGAACCCCGTCTCCTGGCGGGCGAACTCCTCGGGCCGGTCGCACGTCAGGACGAACGCCTGGAGCTGGGTGAGACCCATCTCCCGCGCAGCCAGGGCCCGGTGGTGGCCGTCGACGAGCAGCCAGGATTCCCCCTTCTGGACGACCAGGACAGGCTCGGCGAACCCCCGCTCGAGCTCGTAGCGCCGCCCCTCGAGCTCGTCCTCGTAGACCTTCCACTGCGTCGGGGTGAGGCGGTCGATGGGCACGAGGCCCCGGTGGAACGAGAACGGGAGGTTGTACCGTTCGGAGAGCAGGCGCTTCAGCGTGTCGGCCTTGGCCGGTGAGGCGCGCTCGAAGTGCGAACGGACGACGTCCAGGTTCGACAGGACCCCGCAGAGCCGGCCCTTCTCATCCACGATCGGAAGGTCCCGCAGGCCGAAGCGGAACATGATCCGGGCCGCATCGTCCAGGGCGGTGTCGGGCGCGGCGGTGTACGTGCCCGGACGGATGATCTTCGCGAGGGGGGTGTTGGCGTCCGCCGCGTGGCGCAGGAGCTCCTTCGCGCTCACAAAGCCGACGAGCCGACCGCTCCGGTCGGTCACGGGGAATCCGTGGTGCCGGCTCTTCATCAACCGTCGGATCGCCTCGCCGACGGTCGTGGTGGAAGGGATGTGCTCGACCTCGAGCACCATGTAGTCCCGAACGCGAAACGTCATCCGTCGGGCGCGGGGTGCTGGTCCCTCAAGTACACCGTCAGGAGGTGCAAGAGGATGTGGTGGACATCCTCGATGTGCTGCATGTTGCCGGACGGGACCACGATCGCGACGTCACAGAGGGCCTTCATCTTCCCGCCCCCCATTCCGATGAGCCCGACGGTGGTCATCCCGAGCCGGTGAGCCTCCTCGAGGGCACGCAGAACGTTCGGGGAGTTGCCGCTCCCCGAGATCCCGATCGCGATGTCGCCGGCGCGGCCCTGGCTCTTCACCTGCTCGGCGAAGATCTCCGCGTAGCTCGTGTCGTTCGCCCAGGCGAGGATGAGCGGTAGGGGGTCGGCCAGGGAGAGGGTTCGGAACCGCCGCTTGCCCTCGACGATCGTCAGCTTGCCGAGGTCCTGGGACATGTGGCTCGAGGTCGCGGCGCTCCCGCCGTTCCCGAAGAAGAAGACCGAGCGGCCCTCGGTGCGGGCGCGCAGGAGCAGGGGGGCGACCTGCCTCAGCCCGTCCAGCAGGTAGGGCGCCTCGAGCGCCGACTTGGTGTCCGCCACGTAGGTCCGGACGTACTGCTCCAGACCCTCGAGCCCGCCCATGGATGCACGACACGGAAGCGGGAACCCTCCGGCGGAATCCGCCGGGGTCACCGTCCTGTCGAACAGAGGGCGGACGCTATTTTACGGCTCCGCTCGAGGGACGGGTCCTCGGGGAAGCCGGACCGTCCGGTAGAGGTCTCCGGCCTGGGGGCACGCGCCGGTTCAGAGGGACTTCTCGGTCGGCTCCGCCGCGGGCCGGGCGGCTCCCGGCGATGCGCTCGCGGTCCGGGACCAGCGCGCGCGGCGGCCGTAGAACGCGTGGGTCGTCTTCGCGAGGTCGCCGATCGGCTCGAGTCCAGGAAGGCACTCCTTGAAGGCGGTCGCCCTGCGGTCGAGGATGATCGCGATCCCACGGTCGTTCTCCGAGCGGATCAGCCGGCCGCAGGCCTGCAGGATCGCCCGCTGGGCCGGGGCCTGCACGGTGTACTCCCAGCCCTTTCCGGTCTTCCGGTCGAGGAACGCGCGGAGGGCCGCCCGCTTCGCGCTGGGGCGCGGGTACGGGATGCCGACCATCACGACCGCCTCGAGCTCGTCGTCGGGGTAATCGATCCCCTCCGACAGCCGACCTCCGGCGACGCCGAGGAGCACCGACCCTTCGGGGTCCTTCTTCCACCCCTCGATCGACCGCCACAGGTCGGAGATCGGGACCTTCGAGTACTCGATGTACGGGTTCCCGGGGAGCTGGGACTGGAGGCCCGCGTCCAGGACCTTCTGCTGGAGGTCGTAGCTGGGGAAGAACACGGCCGTCTTCACCGGGAGGCTCTGGAGGATCTCGGCGAGCCGGTCCGAGATCCGTTGGATCGCGCGGGAGTCGTTCTTCAGCTCCTCGAACTGGGTCGTCACGCTGGGGTCGTAGAGGATCTTCCGGTTCTCCGGGGGGAAGTGGGACGGCACGTCCAGCGTCCGAGCGTCCGCTCCCAGGCCGAGCGAGTCGCGGTACTCCTCGAGCGGGGCGAGCGTCCCGGAGAGATGCACCGAGAGGTGGCAGTCGAGGATCGGACGCGCGGCGGTCGATGCGTCGAGCGAGTACGCCTCGAGCGCCGGCCGGGGGTGGCGGGTGACAACCTTGACGTATCCCGGCGCCTCGAGCTGGGGCCAGGAGAGCAGGGTCAGGGCGACGGTGGCGACCCACGACCGCGGGAGCTTGCGCTCCCGGCGCTTCTCGTCCTTCAGATTCTCTCCCCACGTCGCGAGGGCTCCCAGCCACGTGTCGAGCCGGTGGGAGGTTCCCCCGACCGCCGTCAGGAGCGCGTCCTCGAACACCCCGGGAGGCAGGACCGCATCGTCCTCGCGGACGAGGGCCTGGACCAGCTCCTCGACGGCAGCGCTCACGATCTCGAAGAACCGGGTGGCGCTCGGCCCGTCCGGCAGCTGGAAGTCCCCACGGTCGGCCAGCTCCGACAGGGCGCGGCGCACGGACTCCTGCGGCAACGAGACCGTCTCCAGGTCGCGCAGGTGGTTCGGGAGGTTGTGGGCCTCGTCGATCACGAGGTCGACCTCGCCCGGCTCGCAGCCCATCCACTGGAAGAGCGAGCGGCGGATGTGGGGATGGAAGAAGAACGCGTACGGCGCGGTAACGAGGCGGGCCGGACGGGCGAGGAGCTTCGAGAGCTCGTAGGCGCACAGGTTCTCCTCTCGGGCGAACTCCTCGAACTCGTGCGGGAGCGCCGGCTTCGTCCGGAACCGGTCGACCAGGCCTTCGAGGTCGGATTGGAGCACCCGGGCGTAGTAGGGGCACCCGTCAAGGTCCGTGAGGTCGATCTCCCCGTTCTCGGGAAGCTCGACCGGCGGGGCGACGGGCGCGGTCCCTTTCATCGCCTGTTCGGTCGCCCGCTTTCGATCCGCGCAGAGCTTCCCGTGCTCCTCGGCGGTAGCGACCTTCACGTCGTTGACATTCTCGAGCAGGAAGCACCGCCGGGCCCTGCCCGCGAGCCCGATGGCGAGGATCGGCCGGTCGAGGCGCCGGCTGATCGCCTGCGTCTCCCTAAGGACCTGAACCTCCTGGGAGTGGGTCCGGACGAGGTACAGGATGCGGTGGCCCGCCGCTTCCGCGTGCTCGATCAGCGGGGCGAGCGTCGCGACCGTCTTGCCGCTCCCGGTGGGCGCGTTGATCAGTAGCGGACCTCCCCGTCGGCCGAGGTAGGCGACCTCCCGCAGGATGGACGCCTGCCCCGGGCGAACGCGGTAAGGGAAGAGAACCGGTGCTTCGGGCATGGACGTCGCGGACGTGGTAGGGGGCTCCAGCCCGACCAGCCCGGCTCGGGGGTTTTAATCTCTGCTTAGACAGGAACGCTGCGCAGCGTCACGCGCGTCCGACGGACGCCGGTGAGTCGGACCGGAGCCGCTCGACTCAGCCGTAGGCGTACCGGACGCCGTAGGGGCCGCGGGGGAGGTTCCAGGTCACGGAGCCCTGGTCGCACGCGATGTCGCACGCCCCGCACTCCACACAGTCCTCGTAGCGGAAGACGAGCCGCCCCTCGATCCGCTCGTAGCACTTCGCCGGGCAGGCGAACGTGCAGAACGAATGGGGGCATTTCGCGCAAACCTCGGGCTTTACGGTGATGTGGGCGTGCTCCTTCGAGTCGGTCGCGTAGCGGAGCGTGCCCAAGCGGCGCTTGATCTCGACGAATCCGGGTCCGGCCTCTCCGCCGGGAGCGTCGGTCATTCGACTCACCCCGGGGGCGCCGGTGCGGGGAGCTTGGCGAGGATCGCAAGGTCCGACCGGACCGCCGCGACGCTCGCGGCGAACGCCGAACGCTCGGCCGGGGTCAGGTCGACCTCGAGCACCCGCTCGATGCCCTTGCGCCCGAGGACGACCGGGGCGCCGATGTAGACGTCCCGCTCGCCGAACGCTCCGTCGAGGTGCGCGGAGGCCGAGAGGAGGCGGTGCTCGTCGTGCGCGATAGCGCGGACGAGCTCGGCCTGGCTGGCGGTGGGAGCGTAGAACGCGCTTCCGGTCTTCAACAGGTTCACGATCTCAGCCCCGCCCCCCTTCGTCCGCTCCACGATGGCGGAGAGCCGGTCGGGGGGCAAGAGCTTCGTGAGAGGCACGCCCGAGACGCTCGTGAGCGAAAGGATCGGGACCATCGTATCCCCGTGCGTCCCGAGGACGAAACCCGTGACATCCCGGGGCGCTACGTTGAGCGCCTCCGCGACGAACCAGCGGAACCGAGCGGTGTCGAGCGTTCCCGACTCCCCGAACACCCGGGCGCCGGGAGGCCGCTCTGGGCCCGGAAGTAGTAGGTCATCACGTCCACCGGGTTCGTCACGACCACGCAGACCGCGTTGGCCGCCTTGGCGCGAACGGCCTCCGCGTGGCCCTTCACGATCGAAGCGTTCTTCTCGAGCAGGTCGGACCGGCTCATGCCGGGCTTCCGGGCGAGCCCGGCGGTCTCCACGACGACGTCGGCGCCCGCGATGACGTCGAGCGATGTCGTCCCGCGCACCCGCGTGGAGAACCCGAGGATCGGTGCCGACTGCTGGATATCGAGGGCCTTTCCCTGCGGAAGGCCCTCCACGATGTCGAAGAGGACGACCTCTTGGGCCAGGTCCATCTCGGCCAGCCGCTGGGCCAGGGACCCGCCGATGTTCCCCGCTCCGAGCACCGCGATCTTGCCGAGGACGTTCATCCGCCGCCTCCGGCCGGATGCACCCGACGGGTGGCTTTAAGCCTCCCGACCGGGGCGCGGGTCGGGCGAAAGATTGATTCCCCTTCCCTCTCGTTCCGGCCGGGATGGTCAGACGTCGCCACCGTGCTCCAGGGAGTGCAGGAGCGCGACAAATGGCGTCGCCGGCTCGAGCTGCTCGAACGGTCGCTCGAGGAGATCCAGGAGCGCCGACGCCGTCTCGAAACCCGCCTTCGGCGGCTTCGGCGGGACCTCGGCCGGCTCCGACTTTCGGAGGACTCCATCGTCACGGTGCAATCGCGGATGGCTTCGCTGGAGGTGAGCAGTGCGCCGAGAGGGCCGCTTCTCTGAAAGGATCGAGCACCTCGTCGGGCTCCAGAAGGAGCTCCTCGCGGAGCTGGGGCAGCTCCAGCGCGAGGAGGAGTACGTCGGCCTCAAGGTACGCCAGGCGCGCGAACAGGTACGGTACTACGAGGGACTCCTCGCGCTGCTGCGGCGGGACTACGGCAAGCCTCCGGCCCTCTCCGAGCTCGTTCGCAGACTGGGCTGACTGGCGCGCACCGTGAACGTCGTCGTGCTGGGCGCTGGGGCCGTGGGTGGCCTGTTCGGCGGCCGACTGGCGGCGGCCGGAAACCACGTGACCCTTGTGGCCCGCCCCAACCATGTCCAGGCGATCCGGCAGGGGGGGCTCCGCATCGAGGGATCGTCCCCCGGGAGTTGGCCGCTCGAAGCGACGAGCGACCTCTCGGCCGCCGGGCCGGCCGACTCGGTCCTCCTGACAGTGAAGACGTTCGACCTCGAGGCGGCGGCTCGTGAACTGGGCCGGACCCTCGGGCCGACCCCGACGCTCCTCCCCCAGAACGGGCTCGGGATTGAGCTGCCCGGTGCTCGCTGCGCTTCGAACGTCGGGATGGGCTCGCCCGGAGGACTGGGTCGTCCGGGCGGTGCATTCGGTCCCGGCGCTCTGGGTCGGCCCGGGGGTCGTCCGCGCCACCGGCACCGGGGAGGTAATTCTGCCGACCCCGGGCGGCCGGGGGGCGCTGGCCGGTCCCATCGAACTGTTCAAAGAACTTCTCCGCGGAGCCGGACTCACCGTCCGTACTTCGTCCGACATCGACCGGGAGGTCTGGCGGAAGGCGCTTCTCAACGCGGCGATCAATCCGGTGACCGCGCTGCACGGCGTGCCCAACGGCCGCCTGATCGACGGCTCCCTCCGGTCGGAGGCCGTCGCTCTCCTCACTGAGGCCCGGGCGGTCGCCCGCGCCCAGGGGTTCGTGTTCGGCGAGGCGGAGGCGACGCGGGAATTCGAACGCGTCGTTCGGGCCACCTCCGAGAACCGGTCGAGCATGCTGCAGGACATCGACAGGGGCCGGCCAACCGAGATCGAGGCGATCTCGGGCGAGCTGCTTCGGCTGGGGGCGGTCCACGGCCTAGACCTGCCCCACACCCGAGCGGCCTGCGTCGCGGTCCGTGCCCGCGCCGCGAGGCCAAAAGCGTGATAGTGCACGGTCCCTCGCGACCCGTGCGATGAAACCGAAGCGGGGAATCTCGTCGGCCCCCCTCAAGGGCCGTCGCGTGCTCGTCCGGGTCGATTTCAATGTCCCGCTCGACGCCCGGGGGGGCGTCGCGGACAACCGCCGGATCGTGGAGGCGATGCCCACGCTGAACCACCTCCGGGCCGCAGGGGCGCGCACCATCATCCTGACCCATCTCGGGCGGCCGGGCGGCCAGCGGGACCCCCGCTTCTCGCTCCGGCCGGTGGTGCACCGCCTGAGCGCGATGCTTGGGCAACCCGTGCCGCTGGCCGACGACGCGGTCGGCGTGAAGGCGATCGAAATGTCCGTCCGTCTCGCGAACAGCGAGTTCCTGATGCTCGAGAACCTTCGGTTCCACCCTGGCGAGGAGGCGAACGACCCGGGGTTCGCCAGCCAGCTCGCCCATCTCGGCGAGCTGTTCGTGGAGGAGGCGTTCGGAACGGTCCACCGGGCCCACGCCTCGACCGTCGGCATCCCGAAGCACCTGCCAGTCGTTCGCGGGGCTCCTGGTCGAGCGAGAGGTCCGCGAGCTCTCCCGGCTCGTGGACGCCCCGGAACGGCCGTACGCGGTGATCGTGGGCGGGGCCAAGGTCGCGGACAAGCTTCCCCTCCTCGCGAGCATGGTCGGGCGGGCCGACACGCTGCTGATCGGGGGCGCCCTCTCCTTCCCCTTCCTGGCCGCGAAGGGCGCTAACCTCGGTGCAACGCCGATCGAACCCGACCTAGAGAAGGCCGTCGACGAATTCCTGCATAAGGCGGAGGCGTCGCAGACCGAGGTCCTCTTGCCTTCAGACCTCGTCGTGGACCGCGCGGGCATCGAGGGCGCGGCAACGTTCCCGATCGACGGGCTCCCGAGCAACGCGGTCGGCCGGGACATCGGGCCCGTGACCCGAGAACGGTTCACCCGCGCGCTCGCCGGCTCTAAGACCGTCTTCTGGAACGGGCCCCTCGGCCTCGCGGAGGACCCACGGTTCGCCGAAGGGACCCGAGAGGTCCTGGGGCGGCTGGCGGGGGTCCCGGGCTACCACGTCGCTGCGGGGGGCGACACCGCCCGCGTCGCCGTCATGCTCGGTGTGGAGAACGCATTCCAGTTCTTCTCGACCGGCGGCGGGGCTTCCCTCGAGTTCGTCGAGGGTGTCGAGCTGCCCGGGGCTCGCGGTCCTGCCCGACGCCTAGCGTGTGACCCGCGAGGCGGAGCCGACGAGCTGGGGTCGAGCGTCGCCTCGAGATAGGCGAGGTAGGCGGGTTCGGCCCTGGGGACATCGATCTCGACCACCTCCGGAACACGGTACGGGTGGGTTTCGCGAACGTAGCGGAACAGCCCCCCGACGAGCTTCGGGACCGTCTTGAACAGGACGAGCACCTCGCTGGCCGACTCGACCTTCCCCTTCCACCAGGACCCGGGAGTCCGTGGGCAGGAGGCTCGCGCAGGCGATCAGTCGCGCGCGGAGGGCTCCCTCGACCGCGCCCAGCGCTGCCTCGCGCGACGGGTAGGCGCTCAGTACCGAGGCGCATCGGCCCGGCGGCCCTCGCCGGTTCGACTGGGAAGGGGCTCACGCCGACGCCTCGCCGACGACGGCGCTGCCGTCCGAGCAGTCGACCGTCACGAGGCCGAGCGTGGCCAGGTCGACCACGGCGGCCCGCGCGGGCACCGGGGTGATGTTACGCATGCGCTGGTACTCCGTCTCCGACTGCCAGGTCGAGGCGTTGAGCATCAGGACGCCGCGGTAGCGGTCGACGCCGTAGGTGTGAAGGTGTCCCGTCACGAGGATGTCCGGGACGGGGTCGATCACAAGGCCGTCCCTCTCGAGGGGGGCGAGCGGCGTGCGGTTCCCGTAGATGGGAGCGAGATGGCGCATCTGGAGCATCCGGCGCATCACGTCGGTCGGGCGCGCGTACGACGCCCCCGGGATCGCCGGGATCAGGTCGTCGAACCCGCGGCCGTGGTAGGCCTCGACCACCGTGCCTCCGAGCGCGAACGTGGACGGGTTCGGGAGCAGCCGCACGTTCTTCGGGAGGTCGTGGGCGAGGTTCGCGGGGATGGCGGGCTGCGGCTCCGCTGGGGAGACCGCGTCGTGGTTCCCGGGCACCGCGATCACGGTCAGGCGGGGCGGGAGCTCGGAGAGCCGGCGCCCCAGCTCGGCGTACTGCTCGACGATGTCTCCGATCGCGAGGTCCCGCTCCTGCCGGGGGTAGATCCCGATCCCGTCCACGAGGTCGCCCGCGATCACGACCGAGTCGATCGACCGGGCGAGGTCCGGATGGGCCCCGTCCTCCCGCAGGAACTCGATCAGGCCGGCCCAGCACTCACCCAGGAACGACTTGCTGCCGACGTGCAGGTCCGAGAGGAAGACGGTCCGCCGAGTCGAGGAAGAGCGTCCGACGACCCGGCCAAGCGGAACGTCCGGCCGCTCCACGGCGAGCGCGAGCGGTATCCGGTCCTTCTCCGCGGAGAGGCGTAGCTTGACCCCCACGACCTCGTCCAGGATGAACGGAACGCGCGCGCCGGCCGAGTCCTTGAGGACGAGCACGTCGATCGAACCGGATTCGTCGTCCAGGGACAGGATCGTGTGGTGGCGTTTGGAGGTCTCCCGAACCTCGCGGACCATCCCGACCACCGAGGCGGTCCCCTCGCCCGGTCGGATGTCGCGAACCGCCCGGGGGTTCTCGAGGGTCGGACGACCCCGGAGCAACCGATGCAGGGACCGGTACCGTGAGTGGAAGAGGGCCTCGTACGCCACGATCGGATGACCGGGTGGCGGCGGACCGGTGTACCCTTCGACGAGGGAACGGAAGACGTCGGGGAGGCCGCCGGTCGCTGGAGCTCCCTCCAAGGCGATCGAAGGAGGAGCGGGCGCCTCGGGGGCCGGGGAGGACCGGCTGCGTTCTGCGAGTACCGCCTCGACCATCTCGGCCGTGATGAACGACGTTCCGCCTCCCGCACGCTCGACGACCTCGCGGGAGACGAGCAGCGGCTGGTGGGTTCCGAGGAGCAGGCGTAGCGCGGCCGCTTCGACGAGCTTGTGCTGCTCCTCGAAGTAGGCGACGAGATGTTCCCTCAGCCCGACCGCCACGGTTCTCCCGACCGGCGCAGCCTCGGGCACGGCAAGGCCCCGCGCGCCGGGGTAACGTGGCGAAGACGTGGCGGCTTATTTCAACCCCGCGGGCGCGCCGGTCGTCGGCGTCGCTCCCGCGGCGCCGCGACGGTTCAGCGGTAGGATTCCTTGGCGTAGGACGCGCCCTTCGGGTACTTTTCCTTGAGGTGCGCGACGAACGCCTCGGGGCTGCGCTCGAGGTGAGCCGAGTACCACTGGACGACCACGTCCTTGAGAACGTGGTGGAGGTCACGGACGCTCACGTCGTCCTCTCCGGCGTCGTAGAGAACGGCCTGGCTCATCATCCGCATCCAGCCGGAGTAGCGGTGGTAGCTCTCCCCGTCGCACCACTCGTAGATGCCGCGGAGCCGAGAGACTCCTTCCGGAGTGCGGTAGTACCAGAATCGGAGCATGAATCCGCCCCAGCCCTGGGCCCGGTCGGCGAGCTCGATCGTCTTGACCGCGCCGAAGTCGAAGTTCTCCTTGAACGTCCACTTGACGGGGTACTCGGCGAAAGTTGCGAACAGCGTCTGCGAGGGGTCAATCGTGAGATGAACGCTGACCTCCTCGAACTGGTTGTGGACCTCCCACAGGTCCTGGAGAAGGCGGCGGTTGAGCTCGCCGCGATGCGTGAGGTCCTCGCCGGTCTTCGCGCCCGCGACCGCCTGGGTCTTCGTGAGCTCGCGCCGCAGGCCCGACACGAAGTCGTCGTCCGCGAGGGCCGGCTCGGGGTCCGGGTGCCGGGTTCGGGGACCGGGGCCGCCTTTCTAGAAACACGACGCGCCATGCGAAGAAGCTCCGTTGCGTCGTAGGGGGCCCGCTATAAAGCGTGTTTCGTTCGAATGGTCCTCCGGCCGCCGGTGGGCGGCACTGCCCGCAACGCAATCCGCCGTCGGCGTTCGCTTTAAATAACCGACCCTGCTAAACAGCGCCGGAAACAAAACTCCGGGGACGGGACTCGGTTAGAATCCGACCGTCACCGGTACGGACCGGAATCACGACTCATGCTCGCCCCTTGCTTCTGTCGCTGGATCCGCAAGCCCACCGGTAACGTTCGGCGCACCTAGTTCGGTCCTCTCCGAGTCACCTCCCTGTCGGGAGGATTCCACTGAGAGGAAACGAAACCCATGACAAACGACCCAAACGCCGCAAAGTACCAGATCCGCGCCCGAATCACCGCAGACGGTGTCATCGACAAGCCTGACGTCGTCGGCGCCGTGTTCGGGCAGACCGAAGGCCTGCTCGGAGAGGAACTCGACCTCCGCGACCTGCAGAAGTCCGGCCGGATCGGCCGCATCGAAGTAGAGATCGACAGCCGAAAGGGCAAGACCGAGGGGGAGATCATCATCCCCTCGTCCCTAGACCAGGTCGAGACCGCGATCCTTGCCTCCGGACTCGAGACCGTCGACCGCATCGGCCCCTGTCGGGCCAAGATCGAGGTCGTCAGCGTGGAGGACATCCGCATCTCGAAGCGCCTCAAGGTCGTCGAGCGCGCGAAGGAGATCCTCGGCCAGCTCCAGGACGAATCGAAGGGCGTCGGCATGGACCTTACGGAGGCCGTCCGGAAGGCGGTCCAGGTGGAGGAGATCACCACCTACGGGCCCGAGCACCTGCCAGCGGGGCCGAACATCGACCAGGCGGACGCCCTCATCGTCGTGGAGGGCCGGTCGGATGTCCTTACCCTCCTCCGCTGCGGGATCAAGAACTGCATCGCCGTCGAGGGGACGAGCGTCCCGCAGACGGTGAAGGACCTCTCGCGCGGCAAGACCGTCACGGTGTTCACGGATGGTGACCGCGCGGGCGAGCTGATCCTGCGCGAGATGCTCCAGACGATGGACATCGACTTCGTCGCGCGGGCTCCGCGCGGCTCGGAAGTGGAGGAGCTCACACAGAAGGCCCTCTTGAAGTGCCTGCGCAACAAGCTCCCCATCAACCAGTACCTCGAGATGAGCGGGTTCGAATCGACCGGCGCCTCCCGCGAGCCGCGGGAGGAGCGGGGCGAGGGCTCCTCGGGGGGCGGCCGCCCGGACCGCAGGGAGGAACGAGGCGGAGGCCGAGGGCCGGACCGCAGGGAGGACCGCGAGCGGGCACCCATGCCGGTGCGGCCCGTGCCGCCGCCCCCGCCGCCCGCTGCGGCGCCCGCTCCGCTCCCGCCCGAGCTGGCCCGGGTACCTCGAGCTCCTGGACGGGGTCGAGAACTCGTCCCGATGCCTCCTCGTGGGCGAGGACGACGCCGTCGTGGGCGAGGTCCCCGTGAAGGAGATGATCGAGACCGTCGCGAACCTCACGGCCCCCGCGAAGGCCATCGTCTTCGATGGGATCGTCAGCCAGCGGCTGCTGGACGTCGCCCAGGAGAAGGGGATCGGCACCGTGGTCGGAACGCGTCTCGGCCCGGTCGGAAAGTTCCCGGAGCAGGTGCGCGTCTACACGAAGGCGGACCTCGCCAACCCTTCCGGCCCCCGCTAGGCGGGGGCGGCCCGACCCTCCCCACGGCCTCCGGGCGGGGAGGGCGGGCTCTCGACGAGCCTATCTGGGGGAAACCCCCTTTCCGTTCCTGTACCGTGACGGCGACTGACGGGACACGGCGGCTGCCGGCCGCCGTGGACGAGATCGAGACCACCCGCGAGATCCCCATCCCTTCGGACCCCCTCGAACGGGTGATCGGCCAGGAGAAGGCCGTCGAGATCGCCCGGATCGCCGCCTACCAGCGGCGGCACCTCCTCCTCGTCGGACCGTCCGGCATCGGCAAGTCGATGACCGCCCAGGCCCTCGCCCTGCACCTCGACCGGCCACGGACGGAGCTGCGGGTCGTCCACAACCCCGAGAACCCAGAGCGGCCGACGATCGAGGTCGTCTCCCGGGAAGAGGTCTACCGCGAACGCGAAGCCGCCCGCTCCGTGGAAGGGGAGCTGATCCCGCCCACGGAAGCGCCCGCTTCCGTCGCGGAGCGACTCGGGTACCGCTGCCCCCGCTGCAGCTTCTATTCCCTCTCGAGCGACCGGGTCCTGCCCCAGCTGCGGGAACGTCAAGCAGGTCGTGCCGGGCGGCGCGACCGGGAGCGGGAACCCATTCCGCGACCTGGTCGGCGGGATCCTCGAGCTCACGGTCAGCCCCGGCGGGAATCCGCAGGAATCCGTCCGGACGACACGGCTCCGCAACGGCGTGGAGGAGGTCGTGGCGTACGAGCGGGCCGGCGATCAGATCAAGGTCCTCGACCAGAGCGCGCTCGAGCGCCGCCGCACGATCCAGCGCGAAAGCCCGCGGAAGGTCCTGGTGAAGCTCGACCGCAACACGTTCCTCATGGCGACGGGGGCGAGCGAGACCGAGCTGCTGGGCGACGTTCGGCACGACCCGTACGGCGGACATCCCCAGCTGGGCACGCTGCCGTACGACCGCGTGATCCCCGGTGCGGTCCACGAGGCGAACGAGGGGGTCCTGTTCATCGACGAGCTTCCGCACCTCGGCTACCTGCAGCGCCACATCCTGACGGCGATGCAGGAGAAGCGGTTCCCGATCTCCGGCCGCAACCCGCAGTCCGGCGGCGCGTCGGTCCGGGTCGACAACGTCCCGTGCGATTTCATCCTGGTCGCGGCCGCGAACATCGAGGACCTCCACAAGATCCTCGCCCCGCTCCGGTCGCGAATCGCCGGTTCGGGCTACGAGGTCCTCCTCGAGACGACCATGCCCGACACGGAGGCGAACTGCCTGAGGCTCGCCCAGTTCTGCGCCCAGGAGATCGCGGTCGACGGGAGGATCCGGCCCGCGACCCGCGATGCGGTCCAGGAGCTGATCAAGGAGGCCCGGCGTCGCGCCGAAGTGCTGGACGGCCGGCGCCACGCCCTGACGCTGCGGCTGCGGGAGCTCGGGGGTCTCATCCGGACCGCCGGCGACCTCGCGGCGGTCTCCGGGAGCGAGTACCCTGGAAGGGAGCCACGTTCGCCGCGCGCTCGAGCGGGCCCGCTCGATCGAGGAGCAGATCCGGGATGTCTACGGGTCGTTCCAGGGAGGCCTGCGCCAGGAGTCGACCGAGGCCCAGCGCCAGACGACGGGCTACTACCACTGGAACCAGAACCCGGATCCGGGCCAATACCCGGGCGGGTACGGCTGACGGCGTGCGCCGTCCTCCGACACCCATAAGAACGGGGCGACGGTGGGCGCCCCCGCTGGGCGCGTAGTCTAGTGGTTATGACGTCACCCTGACACGGTGAAGATCGCCAGTTCGAATCTGGCCGCGCCCACCAGCGCCGCGAAACCGGACCGGGTCGTCGCTGAGAACGCTTCGCGCTCACGGCCGCCGGAACTGCCCGGAGGCCGACGGAAGGGGTTCGCGTTAGGGGCCGGTTCGGCGTTACTCGTCGCCGAACTCGCCGCCCATTCCGCCCATGCCACCCATGCCGCCCATCCCACCGCCGCCGCCGCCCCCTCCCGAGGGAGGCGGGCTCGACTTCGATGCGATGACGTCGTCGATGCGCAGGATCATCACGGCCACGTCGGTCGCGCTCTCGATCGCCTGGCGTCCGACGCGGATCGGCTCGATCACGTACAGCTTGGCCATGTCGTCGACCTTTCCCGTGAAGACGTTGACGCCCGCGCTCTTCCGGCCGTCCTTGTGGGCCTTGCGCAGTTCGATCAGGATGTCGATCGGGTCGAGGCCCGCGTTCTCGGCGAGCGTCCGCGGTAGGGTCTCGAGCGCCTCCGAGAAGCTCTCGTACGCGAGCTGCTCCCGGCCGCCGACCTTCGCCGCCTCGTCCCGGAGCTGCATCGCGATCTCCTCCGCCGTCGCGCCTCCGCCGTAGACGTACTTGCAGTCCTCGACGGCGACCCGGACCACGTTGAGCGCGTCGTCCAGCGACCGTTCGATCTCGTCGATCACGTGCTCGGTTCCGCCGCGGATGAGGATCGAGACAGCCTTCGCCTTCTTGCAGCCCGTCACGAACGTCAGGGCGTCGTCCCCGATCTTGCGTTCCTCCACGAGGCCGGCCGTGCCGACGTCCTCGGGCGAGAGTTCGCTGACCTTCGAGACGATGTTCGCCCCGGTCGCCTTCGCGAGCTTCTCCATGTCCGACTTCTTGGCTCGACGAACGGCATAGATCCCGTCCTTGGCGAGGAAGTGCTGGGCGAGATCGTCGATCCCCTTCTGGCAGATCAGGACGTTGGCGCCGGACTTCTTGACTTGCTCGACCATCCGGCGCAGCATGTTCTCCTCCTCCTGGAGGAAGGCGTTCAGCTGCGTGGGCTCGTGGATCTCGATCTTTGCGTCGATTTCGGTCTTCTTGATCTCGAGCGCGGCGTCGAGGAGCGCGATCTTCGGGTTCTCGACCCGTGTCGGCATCGCCGAGTGTACCTTCTCCTTGTCGACGATGACTCCCTCGATGAGCGAGGTGTCGGACATCTGCCCGCCCTGCTTCTTGATGACCTGGACGTCGTCAAGGTCAACCCGGTACCCGGCGCCCTTCTTCTCGGCGACGTCGGAAACGGCCTTGACCGCGATCTCCGCGAGGAGGTCCCGGTTGAACGAGACCGACTTCGACCCCATCGACGTGCTCGCGATCCGCTTCAGCGTCTCTGAGTCCGTGATCGTGACAGGCTGGCTCGCCCGGTCGAGGATCTCGAGCGCCTTCTTGGACGCGAGGCGGTACCCTTGGCCGATGATCGTGGGATGAACGTTCTGTTCGACCAGGAGCTCGGCGCGCTTCAGGAGCTCGCCCGCGAGGATGACCGCCGTGGTCGTTCCGTCACCGGCTTCCTGGTCCATCGTCTTCGCGACCTCGACCAGCATCTTCGCGGCCGGGTGCTCGACGTCCATCTCCTTCAGGATCGTTACGCCGTCGTTCGTGACGACCACGTCGCCCATCGAATCGACCAGCATCTTGTCGAGGCCCCGCGGGCCGAGGGTCGACCGGACCGAGTCCGCTATCGCCTTCGCGGCTGCGATGTTGTTCGCGAGCGCTCCGCGTCCCTTCTCGCGCTTCGTCCCTTCTCGCAGCACCAGGATCGGCGTCTGTCCCGTCATCATCATGATTTTTCTCCGGCGATTCCTCTAAGAATCCGAGTTCGGTAAGAAAGCAGTCGTATTTAAGTGAGCCGAGAAGGTCCGGCGCGCCATCCAACCCGGCACCCCTAGGAACGTCAGGGACGCGGGCCCGGTCGACCCCATTTCCGGGCCGGATGACGGATATCCGGGGCTCTAGACCCGCCCGGGGCTCCTTGGCGACCCTTTAAGTGCCTCCTTAAGGCCCTTAGGGTCCGGACCATGCTGAAGATTCGGATCGAGAACGTGGTCGCCTCCACGTCGCTCGCCAACGAGCTTGACCTGCAGTCGATCGCACTCCGTCTCGACGGAGCGGAGTACGAGCCCGACCAGTTCCCGGGTCTCATCTACCGGTTGAAGGAACCCAAGACCGCGATACTCCTCTTCCACTCGGGCAAGGTCGTCTGCACCGGCGGGAAGAGCCGTAAGCAGGTCGAGGACTCGATCCGCGTCGTCTCGGGAGAGATCCGCAAGGGGGGTCAGCGCGTGCTGGCGCATCCCCAGATCCAGGTCCAGAACATTGTCGCGAGCTCGGACCTCGGGAGCGAGATCAACCTGAACGCGATCGCCATCACGCTCGGCCTCGACCGGGTCGAGTACCGAGCCCGAGCAGTTCCCCGGTCTCGTCTGCCGCATCGAGGACCCGCACGTGGTCGTCCTGCTCTTCGGAAGCGGAAAGCTGGTCTGCACCGGAGCCCACCGCCCCTCGGACATCGAGGTCGCAGTCCGGAAGCTGACGAAGGAGCTCCAGGGCGCCGGTCTCCTCCGCTAGACCGACGTCGCGGGGCATCCGCGACGCGAGTCAGCGATAGGACCGGCTCTGGGGCCGTCAGGCGGCCGCGCGGGCGTCGACCCAGGCGTTCACGCGCGCCTCGAGGTCCCCCAACGGCAGCGCTCCTTCTCCGAGGACCACGTCGTGGAACCCGCGAACGTCGAACCGCTCACCGAGGCGGCCTTCCGCGGCGGTGCGGAGCTCCCGGATCTTCAACTGGCCAATCTTGTACGCTAGGGCTTGCGCCGGCCAGACGATGTAGCGGTCGACCTCCACCTGAATGCCCACGTCGCTCATCCCGGTGTTCTCCCGGAAGAACTCGATCGCCCGGTCGCGGCTCCATCCGAGGGCGTGCATCCCCGTGTCCACCACGAGACGGATCGATCGCCACATGTCGAACGTGAGCTGGCCGATCTTGGAGTACGGGTCCTGGTAGAATCCGAGCTCCTCGCCCAGGCTCTCGGCGTAGAGTCCCCAGCCCTCGACGAACGCCGTCGGGCCGGTCTCCTTGCGGAACTCGGGAAGATGCTCGAGCTCCTGCGCGATGCCGATCTGAAGATGATGGCCCGGGACCGCCTCGTGGAGCGTCAACGCCTCCATCTCCCAGCGAGGGCGGATGCCGACCTGGAAGGTGTTCGTGAAGAAGTTCCCGGCCCGTCCCGTCGCCGGAGCCCCCGACTGGTAGTACGCCGTCGGCGACGTCTGTTCCCGGAACTGGGGGACGGGAACGACGCCGTACGGAAGCCGGGGGAGTCGGCCGAAGAGCCGGCCGAGCGTGGGGTCGATCTTTTTCGCGATGATGCGATAGCCGTCGACGAGATCCTCGGCGCGGGTCCAGGAGAACCGGGGATCCTCGCGCAGGAATCGCTTGAACTCGGCGAACGACCCGGTGAATCCGGTCTTGGTCATCAGGGACTCGAGCGAGGCCCGGATGCGCCGCACTTCGGCCATGCCGATTTCGTGGATCTGGCGGGGCGTCAGGTCGGTCGTGGTCGTCCATCGCACGAGGAAGTCGTAGGCCTCAGCGCCGTTCGGGAGTGCCGCCCTCGCGATCGACTCGCGACAGGCCGGCACGTACGTTGACTGGAGGTAGCCGCGAAGCTTCCCCAGCGCGGGAGCGACCCCGTCTACGAAGAGCTTTCTCGCTTCGGCGCGTAAGCGCGATCGCTCGGACTCCCCGATGACCGCCGGGAAATCCGAGAACGGCTTGAGCAGGGGGCTCGCGAACGGATCCTCCGGCGTGAGGTTCGCGATCTGGTCGGGCACGCCCACCATCGCGACCCGGGGAGGGCTGTACCCGAGGGCCAGACCCTTCTCGAGGAGCAGCCGGTTCTGCTCTATCGCGTCGGGCAGCGTCCGCAGGCGGGCGAGGAGGTCCCCGTAATCGGAGGAACGGCCCCGAGGCTGGAGCTCGGCCATGTCCGAAGCGAGGATGTGGATCCCCTCGAGCTGGTGAAGCGGCATCCAGAGATTGCGCGGAGAGCCGAAGCAGAACGGAAGGGGGTCGTGCCCGAACCGCAGCCCGGCCTCGGCGGTTTCGAGAAGCCCGCGGTACAGGTCGAAGGAGAGTCGGTCCTCCGCGGCGACGCCGGCCCGGTCGAATCGCTGCAACTTCGAGCGACTGTCCGTAAGATGACGACGGCGTCGCTCGATCCCCTCCTCGGAATCGTCCGTCCACCGGTCGTTCAGTCCGGGAAGACCCATGCTCGTGGCGAGCTCGGGATACTCGGTGACCCACAGCTTCCAGTCCTGGGAGAGATAGGCTCGAAACTCGTTCGGCCGCTCCGAACCGGACCCCGACTCCTTGCCCATAGCGCTCCACGAAACCCGGGGTCTCGGATGAAGACTGCCTCCGACCCCGTTAGGGACCGAGGGTTCGCGCGGACGACTCCGGTTATCGTCCGACCATGGCGATGAACGCGGCCGTTCCGGCGAAACGGGCTGCCGCCGCCGGGGGCTCGGGTCGGTTCGTCCGTCAGCCCGGCTTGGCCGCGTCCGATAGGGGCAGGCCCGGAGGGCTGGGTGCTGACGGACGGGGCTTCGTTCGGGGTTGGAGGAGGCCCAACGCCACGACGATGCAGGCCAGGGCGACCGCCTCGATCGGTTGGAATCCCTCACCGAAGGCGAACACACCGATGACGAGCGCCACCACGGGGTTGAGGAACGTGACCTGGTTGGCCCGGATCGCCCCGAAGCGTTGGATCATGGAGAAGAAGAGGGAGTACCCGAACGCCATCGTTACGACCCCGACGAACGCGATCGAGCCCACGGTCGCGGCCGAGATCGCCAGCGTAGGCGACCGGGAGAGGAGGGGCAACAGGACGAACGCCGCGACGGCCCCGCCCACGAACTGGGACGTGAGTCCCCAGCGGTTCTCCCCGTGGGGACGGGACCGAGCGACGAGGACGGCCCCCGTGCCCTGGCAGGCCGCTCCGAGACCGAAGGCGGCCAGGGCCCCTAGGCCCGCCACGAGGGAGCCCTGCGTCGTGGCGATACCGAGAAGGACGACCCCGCCCAAGCCGATGGCCAGGGCGGCGCCTTGCCGGAGGCGGATCTCGACAGGGGCCCTCAGGATGACGAGCACCACGAGGCTGAGGATCGGGGCGGTCGCATAGACGATCGACGCGGTACCCCCGGTCGCGAACTGAAGCCCCCAGTAGAGGGTCAGATTGATCCCGCCGATCAAGAGCGCCCCCAATCCGGCCGACTGGGCCATCTCCCGGAGGTGGGGAAGCTGCGTGCGGGTGACCGCGGCCGCCGACGCCATGACGGCGGTCGCGAGCAGCAGGTCCAACGCGACCAAGAGAACCGGATCGGCCCCGGCCTGGACACCGACGCGGGCGATCGGGAAGGTCACCCCCCAGATCGCCCCGAGCAACGCGAGCTGAGCTATGCCGGACGAGGAGAACGAATCGCGCAGTGCCATGGGGGGTCACCTGGGCCGTTGGAACGACGTGGTGGGGCGATTTGGCTCTGGTGTCGATTCCGGTTGACCCTCGGCGGCTCGCCGACCTCCCGGCCCGGTGCGCCCACCCGACACCCCGCGCGAGCTTGATCGACCGCGCAAAGGTGCGGACCCTCGCTCGCGCTACGCAGGCATTCCCCGCAGGCTGCTGCAGCGCCGCGAGGCGAGAGGAGGACCACTTCAGCTTGGTCCGCCGACCGCTCCCGGGGTGTCGAGCCGGCGGGTCGTGCCGGACTACGGTGAGCCCGCGCGCGGAGGAGAAGCCGCGGCCGTCGTCCCGGCGAGCTGGGAATCCGACGGCCCCGGCTTCTTTCGCTTTCGGCGGATCACCAGGACGACCACCAGCAGGACCAACGCGAGCGCGACCACCGCGAGGATCGACGCCTCCCAGAGCGAGGAACCGGTGGACGGTGAGTTCCCGCCGCCGCCTCCCGCGGGTTGCACCACGACCGTCGTGTTGTTGACCGCCGTGGCGTGGTCACTGTCGGTTACGGTGACCGTGAGGTTGAACGATCCCGTCGCGTTCGGGACGCAGACGAACGAGGATTCGTTCGGCGCGCTGCAACCCGTCGGCACATGGGTGTAGACGTACGTGTACGGCCCCACGCCGTGCTCCGGTGTGGCCGTGATGGTCGTGGACGCCCCAACGCGAAGGGTCGCGGGACTGGCCGTTAGCGTGACCGTGAAGGGAATCAGCGTGAAGTGGATCTTGACGGTCTGCGGCCCCGAGGTCACGACGACAGTGCCGCTCGTGTTGTTGGCAAGGTACCCCGTAAAGACCCCGACCGTGAAGGGGTAATGACCCGCAGCGACCTCGAACCCGATCGAGCTTCCCGTCGAGTGGTTCTGCACGCTGTTCAGGGTCACATTCCAGAGCGAGGACACGGGGAGGCCGGTCTCTTCGAACGTCACCGCGTACGTCGGCGCCAGGGGTCCAATGACGGAGATGGTTCCTGCAGACGCCATGCTGACGTATACGTAGCCGTTAGCGGGATCGTAGGCGATCGCGGATGTGTACGCGCCTTCTTTGAGATAGATCGAACCCAGCGCCGAGTAGTTGGACGCGCCGACTCCCGAGACCTCAGATTCGAAGTTCTCGGCGTCGTACATCACATCGTTCGCGGGGTCGAATGCGAGGAATCCGGGCGCATACATCGTAACGTTGGCCACGGTGCGATCCGTGCTGTCGTTGATGACGGTCGCGTTGGCCGAGTCGAGGTTCGCAGCCCACACCGTGTCGTTGGTCGAATCGAAAGCAAGGGAGGAGGTTTCGCTTCCAACGGCAACGGAGCCGTCGGTCTTCTGCTGCGTCCCGTTTATGATGGTGAGGTTGCTGCCCGAGATGTCCGCCACATACACCAGTGTGTTGTGCGGGTCGTACAGCACCGCACCGACGTTATCGAAATCCTTCACCAGGATGGTAGTGAGGTAAGTGTCGGTGGCCCCATTGTACACGGTGACGTTTCCGGCTTCGTCGTCCGTTACGTAGAGGTCCCCGTTGGCCGCATCATAGGCGATCGCGACGGGGTCGCTCCCCGTCGAAAGGTTTGCGACCGAGTGGAGCCCCGCGTTCAGGACCGTGATGTTGTCGGAACCCCGGTTCAGGACCCATACGCACCCAGTGGCAGAATCGTAGGCGGACGCCCAGGCAAAGCCCGTCGGAGCGGTCTTCGCGGTGAGGCCCGTGGAGGGGTCCAGGGCGTAGAGGTCCTCGCCCGCGACGTCGGAGACGAGGAGCTTCCCGTTACCGGGATCGTAGGTGAGGCCCGTGGAAAAGACGTTCAGGGGAATCGAGGCGATCGGTAGGTTCGTGGCGTCCTGAACGACCGTCACGTTCGCCTCGACCCCTCGGACCGACCCTGTGTAGGTCCCCTCGTTCAGCGCGAAAACGTCGCCCGTCGCGGAATCGACCGTAACGCCGTAGTCCAGTCCAGCGTTAGAATCGATGTTCGCGATCGCTTTGTGGGTGAACACGTCGAGGACCGTGACGTTCTGCCCCTCTGAGTTCAGTACCGTAGACCTCCTCGTCGACGGCGTCGTAGACGACCCCGAACGGATCGGTCCCCGTCGGTAATGTTGGCCAGGGGCTCACTGTTGACCTGGCCGATGACCGTCACGTTGCCACTGGCACCGTTGGTCACGTAGACGGCGTCCCCGATGGGAGAGTAGGCCAGCTCCTCCGGGATGCTTCCGACGTGTGGCGAGCCAACGACGGCGAGGGTGGCTGCATTGAAGATAGTGACGTTCGTGTTGAGCTCGCTGATGGCGTCGACGTAGTTGTCGGCGGTGTCGAGCGCGAGGTCCTCGGGGTAACTGGACGTGGTGCCGGTGCGCAGGTTCGCAACCCACGCATTGGTGCTCGCATCGATCACCGAGACGTTACCGGATCCATAGTTCGCGACGAAGACACGCTGGCTCGCTGTGTCGTAGAGAATGGAGGCGGGATGGGTTCCCACAGGAATGTTCGCGACGGTCGAGTTGGTCGCGCACGAGAGTACGGTAACGTTGTTCCCACCCCAGTTGGCCACGTAGAGGTCCCCGTTGGAGGGATCGAACACGGCGCTGGCGGGGGAGCCACCGGTCGCGATGCTACCGGTGACCCGGTTCGTCTCGCCGTCGATGACGGTGACGTTCCCCTCGTTGAAGTTCATCGCATAGACGACGCCGGTCGAAGTGTCTACGGCGATGTTCGGAGCGAGCGAGTACGCGTTTTGGGAGTAGGGAACACCAAGGGTCGTCACCACACGATCCGTAGAGCCGTCGAGGATCGAGATGGCACTGCCGAGGTCGCCGCGCACGTAGAGCTCGCCGTTCTTTGGGTTGTATACGATGACCTGCGGTCCGCCTTGAATCGCGGGGGAAGCATTGCCCGGAAACGATTGATTGTCCGCCAGGTTGAGAGTGGAGAGAACGCCCCCGAGCACCGAGGCCCCAGGGTGGTCGAGCTCGGGGATGGTGGGTGCGTCCCGAAGGGCCGACGCGAGAGGGGACGACCCCGGAGCCGATAGAAGGCCTCTGGGACCCGATCCGACGCCACGCGAGGCGGAGCCGAGGGTCAAGGCCGAGGCGAGAACGACGACGCACACGAGGATCGCCATCAGTTCGGCCGGGCGATCGCTCGTCGCATGCCCAGGCATACGGGCTGGAGACGTTCGTCGGATTCTCGCCCCGTCGCTCATCGCGTGACGGGCACGACGGGAGGTAAAACTCCTTGCGGTCGTGGATTCCATAGGCTGCGGCGGAGCGAGTCGCTCCAGCCATCTACCGCGCGGGCGTTTTCCAAGGAGAGATTTGGGCGATCAGGGAGGACCCGGCCGTCGGCCAAGGTCCTGCATGATCTGATCGGTACTGCTCGCGTGTGATCTCGCCACGGGCGTATCGCATCCGCGCGATCATCGCGGGGCGGTTAGGGCCGTACCTTCCGCCGTATCCCGCGCCGCCCCCCGCTCCGTACCGCCGGGCGCGCATGCTCCAGAAGAGGACCCGAACGATGAAGAACGCCACGATGAGGATGAAGAAGACTAGGAAGAAGCCGCCGAACGGGCCGAAGCTGTACGGGTTGGAGGACTGGGACAGACCGAACGCAGAAGGGTAGAGGAGGATGACCAGGAGGAGCGTGGCGATGGCGATGAACACGACGGCGATTCCCACGATCATCCAGCGGGGGCCTCTGCGCCGGCGAGGGGCGTTCTGGCCCAGGGGCTGACCGTAGGGAACCGGTCCGTTCATGACCTTCCGCTCGAGAGAACGCTCCGTCCCGGGATAAGAAGGCTGGTCCCGACGCCGTCCTCGAGCGCGTCGCGCGGCGGTCAGGCCGGGGGGGTACGCACGCTTCAGAGCATCGGTGACGCGGGGGTAGAAGCCCATAAGCCACGGACGTCCTCCGACGTACCGTGCCTAGGGTGACCAAGAACCCGATGATCGCGTCAGGAATGGGAGTCCGAATCCAGCGTCACGCCCCGATCCGACTGTACCCCTTCGAGAAGTTCTTCCGGGGGTTCGAAGACACACCCCCGATTCGCGAGCTGTTCGGGAAGCAGGCGAAACCCCTGCTTCGCAAGCTCAAGGTGGAGTTCTTCTCGCCGCCGTTCGGGTACATGGGGACCAGCGACGTGGACGGGCACCTGATCGTGAGCAGCCACCACCTCAAGACGAGCGACCTCCGAACGCTCTACCTCGACGTTGTCCACGAGCTCTGCCACGTGAAGCAGTTCCGCGCCGGGCGGCCTCTCTTCGACCGGAAGAAGAAGTACGTCGACACGCCGACCGAGATCGAGGCGTATGCCTTCACCGTCAAGGAGGGGAGACGGATCGGGATGACGAATGCCCAGCTGCTCGAGTACCTCAAGGTCGAGTGGGTCGACGAGAACGACCACCGCCGATTGGCCAGACGGATGGGTCTTCTGGTTAAGGGCAGGACGGGCGGAGCCAGACTGCGCCGCGCCAAGCCCCATCGCGCGAGGCGGGGCCGATAAGGATCCCTCGGATAGCTCGAGGCCCCACCGCGCGGCGGGCCGGGCTTTATCTCCCCCCCATCGCATCCCTCGAGTGATGCCCAAGGTCGAGAGCGCCGGGACCAAGGGCGGTTTCGCGAGCCTCTCCGGAAAGGGGTGCTCGACGTTCGTCTGGGGGGAGTCCCGGGCGGCCGTGAATCGTGTGCTGTTTGCGGTAGCGAGCGAGATCGACCCGGGCTTCGTCTGGCTCGACATCCGGCATCCGACCGACGAAGCGGTGGAACCGGGGCCGGTCGAACTCAGGCTGGATCCCGAATGGGCGCCTTCTGTTCACACGAGCTCCGTCCGAAGCCCGACCCCAGCAGCCGGTACCGCCCGCCGCGATCTGGCGGATCGTACGGTCCGACGACCCCGAGCGCGAGGTGGCCCCGTACGCGGATTTCCTCCGGCTCCCCCCCGTCACTCAGAAGCTCATCGCCGGTATGGCTCCGACGGCGGGCCAACGCGCGCTGGCCTTCGCGAACTCGGACCGGGTCCGGGAATACTACCCGAGAAAGCCGGAGGAGGTGCGGCCGTTCATCGACGCGGAGATTGCCGCCGGGGTGGTGCCTCTATACGGACTTACCGGGCCGAGCGGCCCCGGGCGGATGGCACTCGACTTCGTGCTCGAGGTGCGGACCCTCGACCTGCGCCACTGGCGCGAGGGTACACTCCTCTGCGAGAAGGCACCGCCCGCCTCTCCCTTCCGCAGCGGGGAGCACTATCCGCTCTCTTCTATCCCGTCTGTTGCCGCGGCCTTTACGCGGGACCGGGACTGGAAGTAGTCTTTCGCCCGAGATGCGTGGGAATTAGGCCCTAGACAGCGAGCCCTCGCACAGGCCTAGCGCATGATCAGGTTCAGATATCCGGAAAACGAGGACGACGGGCTGGTGACCGAGATGTTCATCGAAGCGTTGCCGTCCCCGGGGATGACCAGCGGGACCTGAATGGCCGAAAGGGTGAATCCGGTGGTGTTCGTGGTGACGGCTCGGATCGTGCATGCGCTCCCGTTGTAGTTCGGCATAGTGAATCCGATAATCTGAACCTGCCCTGTCGAGCCGTTGAATCCGTCGTAGTAGATCGGGTTCGAGTTCAGCCCGCACACGTTGTCGGGCGAGTAGATGTTGATGGCAGCGACCTCGACCGGGGAGGTGGGGGGGGCGTAGAAGCCGGCAATTGCCACCACGCCAACGATGAGCAGGAGCACCACGATGACGACGGCCACAACGAGCAGTCTCGAACGGCGACGCTGAGGGCGAGCCGGCATCTGCCCGTAGAGGGTCGGAAACACGCCGGGGGGAGCCGGAGAGGGTGTGAACCCCCCGCTAGACGGAAGCGGTGCGGGTCCGACAGGAATCGTGGTTCCGCAGTACGCGCAGAACCGAGAGCCCGGAGAGACTGGTGCTCCGCAGCTCGGGCAATTCACCCCCTGCACGGCCATTCCCTATCGGGAGAAGTATTTCTAGACGGTCCCACTCGTCGCAGCGGACTTCAGGAGAGAATCGATCAAGGCTGCCTCCTACGGCCGGGAGGCTAAACTCGGGTGCGCGCATCCAGGGGATCGTCCATGACCCTGAGCAGGTCCGAACGAGAGCTCCACCGAAAGACGGCGACCCGCTGCTTCAACGAGGCGTGGACGTACCTGGAGAAGAAGCATCGGACCGCCGACGACGACCGGCGGATGCTGCTTCTCGTGCACACGTCGCGCTTCCACTGGGGGCTCGCCGGGACGCCCCAGTCGCAGGCCGTTGGCGATTGGCAGATCTCGCGAGCCTACTCCGCCCTCGGCGATTCGCGACTCGCCCTCGCGTACGCCCGGTCGTGCCTCATGCTCTGTCGGGAGCACGATCTTTCGGACCTTCTCGGTACCGCATACGAGGCGATGGCTCGCGCCTACGCTACCGCGAACGAACGATCCGCGGCACGAGCCTACCTCAAGAGGGCCCGCGAGCAGCTCGCGACGTCTCATCTCGACCGCGAAGCTGCGGCGATCTACCGGGCGCAGATCGAGGACACCGAGAGGTTGATTCGCGGCCGCCACACCTGACGAGACACACCGACTCCTACCCGCTCGTCGACCCTGAGCCCGCGACCTCCCCGTAGCCGGAGCTCCTTACTACCGGGCGGCTGGCTTGTCGTCCCGGATTTTCCGAGTGCGTCAATCATCGTTGACCGATGCCTTATGTTTGGCCGAACGACCGTGAGCGTTGGGCCCCATGGAAAACGCCGATCCCGCGGACGCAGCGGCTCGCCGGGCGTCGATCACCATCGAATTGCTGCGGATCGGCGTTGGCCTGGTCTGGGCCTTGAACTTCGTCTTCATCGTCGCGCCGGCCAACAATTTCTTCGGCGGCTTCGGTCAGATCGCTCTCTCCTTTGCCCCGACCACGTTGGGCGGACCGGCCCTCGCCCAGTTCGTCGCGACGCACGCGATCCTCTTCTCCTGGCTCGTCGCCGTAGTTACCGGCTACCTGGCCTTTGGTTTGATTCTCGGCCTCACCACTCGCTGGGTCTGCTTGGTCGGCGGGATCTTCTCGGCCGTCCTCTTGGGCACGCAGATCGGAAGCACGTTCGTCTTTCCGGGCGGGACCGACGTCGGCGAGCACCCGCTCTACCTGCTGATCTACGTCGTCCTGGTCTTCGGTGGGGCAGGACAGGCCTACTCGATGGACCACTGGATCGCGGGCGCCTGGGCGCGTCGCCGGGCGGCTGTGTCCGCCCGGCCTCGCCCGTCGCCCGGCGGGTTCTGGGCGGGCAGCCTGAACGTCCAGTTCTTCGCGGTCTACTTCGTGGCCGGGATCATCATCGCGTTCGGGATCGGCGCGGGCCTGATGCTGGCGCTCCCGCCGACCAGCCCCACGCCCGTCGGACCCACCACCACTTCCTACGAGAACCTGACGATCTCGATCAACAATTCCTCGGGGCCGTCCAACGGGTGGCCGCAGGACACTCCGGCAAACTTCACCGTGCCGACAGGGCGCGTGATCTTCACGATCACCGACAACGACTCACCCACGGCTTGGAGCTCGTGTCCGTGCGTCGTCACAGGTACGGGGGGAGCGTGGAGTCGATCAACGGCACTCCGACTCACATCGTTTCCTCGGCCAATGTCGCGCACACGTTCAACATCCCTAGCCTCGGCCTATCCATCTACAGCCCAGGCGAGAGCGTTGTACAGTTCACGGTGGACATCCTCGGTCCCGGGACATTCCAGTGGTTCTGCATGGCACCGTGCGGTGCTGGAGCCAACCCGTACTCCACGCCGCCGATGGGAACCCCCGGTTTCATGACCGGGACGATGACGGTCAGTTAGCCTCCGGCGGTGCCCGGGAGGCTCCCGAGCGTCCGAGGAGCACCGTTCCCTCTACGGAACGGTCCCGTCGGGAACTAGCGGCAGCGAGCGGAGGCGCCGCCCCGTAGCGTCGTAGATCGCGTTCGCTATCGCCGGAGCCACCGCGATCAGCGGCGTCTCCCCGGCTCCCTGGGACGGGAGGTCTGGCCGGTCCACCAGAACCACGTCGATGCGGGGAACATCCCGGAACCGAGGCACGCGGTACTCGGAGAGACGCGGGTTCAGGATCCGGCCGTTCTCGAAATGGACCGCTTCGAACAGGGCGCCGCCAAGTGCCATGATCGTTCCCCCTTCGACCTGGTTCCGAAGGTTGGCCGGATGCACGATGGCCCCGCATTCGAATCCTGTCACGAGCCGGACGACTTCGAGGCGTCTGTCCTCGTGGACCGATACCTCCGCCACCGTGGCCACCCGGCCGCCCTTCTCGAGACCCACGGCAACTCCCGAACCCCGGCCCGACCCGGACCGGGTGCGCGAGTGCCAACGTGGGGTGTCCATTCGGCCCGGCGGACCACCGCTCTCAGCACCGCGGCGAGGCGGTCGTCGGCGAGGTGGCGCAGTCGGTACTCGACGGGGTCGACGCCCACTCGAGCGGCGAGCTCGTCCATGTGGGACTCTCGGGCGAAGTTGTTCGCCGTGGCCGCGAGCGCCCGGTAGGAGCCCTGCGGAAGCGGAGATTCTGCGGGCTGGTTCTGGATCTGCTGGTTCGTGACCTTGTAGGGAAGACGAGCCGCCGCCGATCCCGCGTTCAGGTCGTTGAACCGCCAGGCTGTGAGCGTCCCGTCCGTCTCCGCGCCCGACTGGACGTCGATGACCGCCATCGGGCGGAAGTAGGCCTGGGTGAACTCCTCCTCGCGGGTGTACACGATGCGCACCGGTCGACCCGCGGCCTTCGCGAGGCGGGCCGCTCCCACGGCGAGCTCGGCGGCATGCTTCCCCCCGAAGCCGGAGCCTGTGGCCGGAACGACCACGCGCACGCTCGACTCCGGTACACCAAGCGCCTCAGACAGGGCGTCGCGGGCCCGGAACGGGGTCTGCGAGCCCATCCAGACCGTTAGCCGCGCCGCCTCCCACTGGGCGAGGACCGCGTGGGTCTCCATCGGAACGTGGGCGATGTAGGCCGTCGTGTAGGTCTCGTGAAGCGCCACCGGAGCGGCGGCGAGCGCAGCATCCACGTCTCCCACGACGTGATGGATCAAGTCCCACGAATCCTCTCCCTCGGCGGGGTGCTTGCGGAGGAACTCGACGATTCCGCCCTCGGAGGGTTGGGGAGTCGTATCCCATTCGGCCCGGATCGCCTTCAGCGCGGCGCGGGTCGTAAGGAAGTCCGGCGATGCGACCCCCACGAAATCCCCCTCGCGGACGACCGTGACCCCGGGCATCGCCGCAGCCCGGGAGGTGTCCACGCTCCGGAGCTTCGCCCCGTACTGGGGCGCGAAGAGCACCCTACCGTGCAGCAGGCCGGTCGGCCGAAGGTCGGAGGTGTACTGGCGCGACCCGGTTACGATCTCTCGGCCCCCGAGGTTCGCCGAGGGGTGTCCCGCCTTCGTCCACCCGGAGGGCGGGCTCGGCTGCACGGGGGCGGTGATCGTCTCGGTGCGGTGAAGACCTCGGACGAGGTCGCCGAGCCCCACCGAACGAGCGCTCGCCCCCGCTCCGGCACGGATCTTCCCGTCAGCGATCGCGAGGTCGGCCTTGGGGACCCCGAGGGTGGAAGCGGCGATTTCAAGAACGACCGCCCGCGCCGTGGCCGCGGTCGCTCGGAGGTTCTCCCCCGCATCAGGCATCGACCGGCTGCCGAACGTTCCCATGTCCCACGGAGAGACGTCGGTGTCGCCCATCGTCAGGTCGACCGCCCCGAGCGGCAGACCGAGCTCCTCCGCGACGAGGAGGGTGAGAGCGGTCCGCGTGCCCTGCCCCACCTCCACCTTGCCGGTGAACGCCCGGGCCTTCCCGTCCTCGCCGAGGTGGATCCACGCGCCCCCGTGCGGGGGACCGCCACGACCCCACTCGGTGGGACCCGGTCGCCTGGCGGGGAGGATGACCACAACTCCAGGGCCGAAGCGCGCGAAGTAGTCGCGTTCGGTCGGGGGAGCCAGGTCTGTACGGGCGGGAAACCGGAGCGCTCATGGTGCTCCCGGACCAGTCGTGCCCGAGGCGCGGGAGGCCCTCTGGATCGCGTCCACGATGCGGAGATACCCTCCGCAGCGACACAGGTTGCCGTCCATCGCCGCACGGATCTCCGCTTCGCCTGGCTTGGGGTTCTGGGCCAGCAACGACGTGGCGGCGATGATCATTCCTGGAATGCAGAACCCGCACTGGAACGCTCCCGCGTCGACGAACGCTTGTTGGACCGGATGAAGGCGTTCCCCCTCCGCCAGGCCCTCGATGGTGGTGATGGATCGACCCACGACCTCTCCGACGGGAGTGATGCACGAGCGGACGGCGACACCGTCCACGAGCACCTTGCACGCCCCGCACTCCCCTTCGCCGCAGCCGTACTTCGTGCCGGCGAGCCCCAGCTCCTCGCGCAGAACGAAGAGCAGGTTCCTGTCCCGGTCGAGCGCCACCGGATGGTCGACACCGTTGACGCGTAGCCGCGAGGGCGCGCGGGGCGGCGCGATGGGCTCGGCCTGGGTCATGAGCGGTACCGAGCTCGACCGGTCGAAGTCAGACCCGAGCCGCCCGGGGTCGGTCGAGATCCCACGTTCGGTCGAGCCCGTCGATGACTATGACGATGTGGGGAGCCGGCCCGCAACCCCTCGTTCGCTGCCCGCACGACCGAGGTTCTTCCGATGGCAGATCCGAGGACGAGGGCGGAGGATGGGGCGGTGAGGGTTTTGGGCAGAAGATCGCGCGCTAAGAGCTTCGACGGACGCGCCGAGGTTAGAGCCGATCTCCCCAGGAAGCACGGTCGAGCAGGTCCTGGTCCGTGGCGCGGAGTCCGTCGCGCACGTCCTCTTCCGTAAGGCGGTCGACGTTTCCCCGCCGAAGAGCCGCCAGAACGTGCGCTCGCGAGAGCGTCACGGCTGCGATCCGCCGCAGCTCCTCGGCGACGTGGTCCGTGACCGACCCGTCGCCGCCCTCCAGCATCGCGAGATGGACCGTTCCGAAGAGCACGTCCCGCTCCAGCCAGTACCCGGAGTACCCCGCGAGCGTGAGGGCGGCGTCCTCGGTGACGGCAGGAGGATGGTCGGGAGGCGCGGCGATCCCGAGTGAGCGCGCGACCCCACCGGTCGGGCGGAGCTCGAAGAGCTCCCAGGCTCCCGAATCCCCGGCGAAGGCCACGGGGCCGGCCCGGCCATCGAAGACCAGCGGGAGCGATTCCAAACCCTCTTCCAGCGGGGGAGCGTCTTCCGCGGGAAAATCGTCCAAGGCCGGCCTCGGGATCTGCTCTCTCAACCGTCGGCGGACCTCCTCCTCCTCGTTCCACCGGCCCTCTTCCGTAAGCACCCGCGCGATGCGGCGCCGACGCCTCTCGCTCACCTCGATACGGCGGAGAGCGGACCGGTTGACCCGCGAACGGAGCGCGGCGAGCTCCGTTTCGAATCCGCGCGGCGGCGATGCCCCGTCGGGGCCACGGTATCCCCGAAGGACCGCTAGGTCCACGCCCGGGCAGGTGAGCACGACCGTGGCCTGCAACCGGACGCCGACGTGCGCGGTCAGCGGGAACTCCCGGCAGGGCGAGGGTCTTGCCGCGTGGGCGCGGCAGCGGTTCCCCTCGAGGAGTCGGCAGGCACCGCCCTCGGAGTGCGAGCCTAGGAACTCGAACCGGCCCCGGGAGACGAACTCCGCCGATGGGACGATCCGCAGCAGGGGTGGCTTCTCGGCGGGGGTCACGAGGGGCTCGGCGTAGCAGCAAAGCCCACACCCCGGACGGCACGCATACGAGAACCCCGAAAGGCCGGATACATCGACCGGGACGGGCGGTTCTTCCGACATCATGCTTCGGGTCGGACCGAAATCGTTCCCGTCGATCCCACGGCCGGACATCCCCCAGATCCCGCGCCCTGGCCCCGCTAGTGCGGCTTCGCTGCCGCCGGCCGGACCGTTCGAACCACGAGGACCGGGCAGGGCGCTTCCGTGACGAGCCGGCTCGAGACGCTGCCAAGAAGCAAGCGGCTGCCGCGCGAGAGACCTCGCGTGCCGACGACGAGAAGGTCGGGGGGACTGTGTTCAAGATGCGCCAGGATCGACTCCACGACCTTGCCCCGCAGGTAGACGATCTCCGCCGACGGAACCCCCTTGGCCAGGGCGTCCGCCTGCGCGTCCTCGAGGATGCGATGAAGGGGCCGGCCCTTCGCGTCTACCGGAACCAGCCGCTCCAGATCCGGCTGCGCATCCTTCGAGGTAGAGGGCAGAACCGTGAGCAGCGTGAGGCGGCAGCCGAACCGCGATGCCATCTCGATCGCGACGAGGCACGCATGCTGTCCGGTCGGCGAGGGATCGACGCAGGCCAGGATTCGCGCGAACATCGTTGCCAGAGATGGGCAAGAGGTGCGGATTCAAAGCACGCGCGGACGCCCGGACCCGCCCCTGGCGGGCTGGGGGATGTCGTTCAACTCCCTTTTCTCTACCCGAGAGATTACCCCGCTGATGGTCGACGCCGACCCCTGTCAGTTGCACGAGGTTGCGATCCTCATCGGAACGGACGAGTCCGAGAACCTCCTCCGACTCGGCCGGAGCCCGATCGGTGACGAGTGCCGCCGGTGCCAGGTATGCCGGTCGGCCCGGACGTACGTCCAGCGACGATTGGACGAACGGTCCGGGCAGAAGCTCCCCTCGGGGCAGAGCGCTGAGGCAGCCTGGCGGGAGCTTCAGGCAGCGGTCGAGACCGCCAAGGTCTCGATCCACCGTCCCACGTGATCGACCTCGATACCGGGTGCCTCACGCAGAGCCTGCGTCGGAGCCGGGGACGATCCGCTAGGACCTTACCTTACCCTGCGGCAGGCGGCAGACCAGCTCGCGGAGAGGCGCTCGTCCGCGAGAAGGGAGGGGAGAAGGGGTTGGCTCGTCCGGGGCTGTCCCACACCTAGGTTCTGGAAACCTCTAGGGGGACGGCGTCTTCACGACCGGTGGCGGGGTCGTGCCGGGCACCGATCCTAGAATCGGATGGCCGAACTCGGCGATCCTGGCCCACCCGGGGAAGCGGCGTTCGATGTAGTAATCGAGGCTGAGCCGGCTCGGGCCGTAGGTCGCGTTCACGAGGATCAGGCCGAAGAAGGCAATCGCGTAAACGACGCCCGTTCCGATGTCCGTGGTGCCGGACCCCGAAGCATACGACCCGCCGAACCCTTCGGGGACCGCCCAGATCAGCAGACTGAGGATGACGCCTCCAGAGTAGGCGATCTTCCGCATGAAGCCGAAGACGAGTGCCACTCCCAGAGCGATCTCCAAGGTACCTACGGTGTAGACGATCAGCGACGAGTTTGAGGTGGCCTGCGTCGCCCAGAACGAATACCACCCCGAGAGCCACCCCGGCGCGGTCGACTGCGAGGCTTGGACGTCACTCAGGAAGTTGCTCACGTATCCCGAGGTGAACTTCAGAATTCCATCGACCAGCCAAGCCGCTCCGAGGAGTATTCGGAAGATCGTCTTCAGGGGGCGGGCGTGTCGAACCCACCAGCTCCTGCTCGCACCGATGTTCTCTGTTGCTGCCACCACAGGTATCGCCTAGTCCGCCGCAGTTGGGCAGCGAGTATTTGGCTCGAAGGTCAATTCCGGCTGAAACCCCGGCCGCCGAGCGCGAGGAGGGCTCAGCCTGTTACGCTCGGACTAGGTAGCTGAGGGACGCAGGAGCGGGAACTTCTTCCGGAACAGCTCTAGGACCCTGCCCCAGGCGTCGTCGAAGTACTTCCAGCCGGCGCCCCAGGCCGGACCTTGTTTCCACCCGAGCTGATCGAGGACAACGTGCGTCTCGGCCGGACCCGTGGCGACGAACCGCATCACGACCCACGTTAGCTCCGACCGGATGTCCGGAAGGGACGGTGGAAAGTTCCAACTGAACGACAGCATCTCGAGGGGTCGGTAGCTGAGAATCCTGCACGCCTCGCTGCCCTGGAGTCCACGAGGTGGGTCCGGCGCGAAGTAGAGCTCGAACGCCCCTCCGACGCGGAGCTCGATCCAGGACTGTTTGACCCACCACGCTCCCATCCCCTCGGAGGGGGTCCAGGCCCGCCAGCCTTGCTCGACGGACACCCCGACGGTCACCTCCTTGTGAAGGATCCGTTCGTTTCGTTCGGGGGTCATCGAAGGGCCAACGGTCCGGACGGGATATCAATCTCCCAGCAAGCCCTTCGGGGCGTCGTGCCGCGCCCGGAGGATCCATCCCCGGGTCGAGGTCAGCGGCACGAAGCCGAGCCGTTCCAGGATCGGGCGACTCGTCTCGCGGGCGTCCACGGTAAGGAACCGGTATCCCCGACGGCGGGCGAACTCGGCCCGGGTCGCGACCAGGGCGCGGTAGATCCCGCGGTGGCGGTACTTCGGCGATGTCCCCCCGCCCCAGAGCCCCGCGAACGAACGGCCCGGGGAGAGTTCGACCCTGCCCGTCGAGGCTGGGACACCGTCCACGTACGCCACGAACAGACCGAGGGCCGGATCGGAGAGACGATCCTTCATCCTGCCCGCGAAATCGCGACCCTCCGGCCCGAACGCAGCATCGTTCGCGGCGATCGCGTCGCGGAACCGCGAGCTGTCGGTCACCTGCAGGACCTTGACGCCGGGTGGAACCGGCCACCGGGTCGTATCCTCCCCGAGGTCCAACACGACGAGGGTCTCGGGTTGGTCGGGAACGAACCCTTCTGCCTCGAGCAGCGCCGAGAGATTGGCGGGCGTGTCGTGGCCGTACAGCTTCCATTCGACCTCAGTCCCTGCTCGACGGAAGAACTCTGCTTGCGCGACGACCACGTCGCGAGCGTTGGCGCCCGTTAGCCGCGAGAAGAGCACGTAGTTCTCCTTGCCGACCACCCGGACGATAGGACCGACCCGCTCGACGCGCGTCCCCGTTTCCACGATGGGGTCCTGACGCATCTCGGCGTCGTAGAGGGCGAGGACTTGGTCGCGGTCGATCACGTTCCTCCCGAACCCTGTGCGAAGATAATACTGGGGAATCCCGGCGAGCGAGTTCACCAACAACCGGAGTGGGCGGTGCACCCTTCCGAACTCCGCCTAGTCGAGGAGATCGGCCGAAGGTAGGCTAGCGGATCGTGCCTGCCCGGAGAGGCGATTCGGGCGGCGGCCGGGCGGAGTCCTCTAGCCGAGGATAAGCTGCATCAGCTCGACGTCCAGGAATCGGCCGAACTTGTATCCCACTTCGCGCATGATCCCGACGGTCGCGAAACCCTCCGATCGATGCAGCCTCTGGCTCACCGGATTGCCCTCCGCTACGCGCGCCAGTATCGAATGCAGCCCGAGGGATCGGCCAACCGCGACAAGCTCCCTGAGGAGGGAGCGGCCGATGCCTCGATTTCTCCACGACTCGCCGATGTAGATCGAAACCTCCACCGTCCCCGCGTACGCACAGCGCTCCGACCAGGGGCTCAAGGCGGCCCAGCCGGCGACGACGCTCCCCAGCTCCGCTACGAGGACAGGATGGCCGGTGTCGTGATGCTCCAGCCACGAGACCTGGTCCGCGAGCGACCGGGGCTCGGTGTCGAACGTGGCCGTGGTCGAGCGGACCGCCTCGTTGTAGATCGACGCGATCGCCTCTGCGTCCTCGATCCGCGCAGGTCGGATAGTGAGGGCGGATCCGGACTTCGGCGGGCCGTCCCCTGCAACCATCGCTCCCCGAGTGGCGTGGGCGATAAAGCGCCGGTCGTCCTCGCGGTAGGAAACGCCAGGCGTGCCCGGTCGGAGACGCCGCGGGCGGGGACCGAGCGTCCTATGACGCCGGTGAGGTTGCCCCCTGCGTGCCCGACGTCGGACTCCGTCACTTGTCGACGGGCCCGCTCCTCGTCGTGCTCGCGGGGCTTCCGGGTGCCGGGAAATCCACCCTCGCCCGCCTCGTGGCCCAACGGCGGGACGCCGTCTGGCTCCGAGTGGACACGATCGAGGCCTCGATGCTGAAGGCGGGCCTGCCCCAATCCTTCGCGACCGGGCTGGCGGCGTACATCGCGGTGCGGGACGTGGCCGCGGATCATTTACGACTTGGGCGGAACGTGGTCGTCGATGCCGTGAACGGGGTCGAGCCCGCGCGCGAGATGTGGCGCACGCTGGCGACCGAGTGCCACGCGGCGCTCTCCTTCGTAATGATCAGCTGCTCAGACCCGACCGAGCATCGGAGACGCGTGGAGGCACGCGCTGACCCGACCCCCCCGCTGGCTGCTCCGACCTGGGCGGAGGTCGTCGAGCGCGAGTTCGTTCCTTGGGAAGATCCGGTGCGATTGATCGACAGCGTCTGCGCCACCCGGCGAGAGCGTGACTCGGATCCTGAACTATCTCTCACGGTAGGACCGGCCAAGCAGGGCCGTAACCGCGGGCAGAAGCGGCATGCCCTGCGGATGCCCGCAACGGCCCACCGCGACTCCTCCAATCCTTCATGTCGCGGGGTCTCCTGCCGGTCGCGTGGTAGACAGAGCCGTGTCCTTTCGACTCGGCCGGGTCAAGAAGGAGCTCCGGCACGTAGGGCTGCTCCCCTTCACGGACAAGGATGTGCCGTCGCTGGTCTCGATCGTCGCGGGAGTACGCGTAAGGGGGTCGTGGTGGGGCCATCCGGCGGGCCAGTTGATCTGCCAGGTCGGAGAAGCGCTCGACTCCGACCGCGATGTACTGGTCGTTAGACTCTGGCGGGGCAAGCTGACGCTGGTCCATCGCCGTCTGTGGCCGGCGCTTGCCCGGATCGGCGCCGCGCGCTCGGGGTGGCAGATGGCCGGTCTTAGCGACGTCGCCACGCTTCTGCTCGCGCACGTGAACCGCGAGGGCAGCGCCCGCAGCGATCGACTCCCAGCGGACTTCCCGTCGGGCTCCCAAGGGCTTCGCCCGGCCCTGCGGAGCCTTGACCAGCGCCTGCTCATCCTGACCCGGTCGGTGCACACGAGCACGGGGGCTCATGCGCTCGAGGCCGAGAGTTGGGCCGCGTGGAAGGCTCGGACTAGGACTCCGACGTACTCCGGTTCCGGGGCCTCGGCAGAACACGCCATCGAAGAGGCCGTCGGTCACCTCTCCCCCGGCGTGGATCCCCTGCGGACCCTTCCGTGGGGCCGTTCTCGACCGAAGCTCGGGATCTCCGGCTAACCACTCGGGTGCGGCCCCGGTATCCTCCGGAGGACCGACCCGGCGGCGATCGCGTTCCGATGGTTCGACGATCCCTGCCACGTTCGCTCCGTGCGGAGCTCGAGCCGCCGGAATCGCCGTGAGGGGCAGGTCTTGCAGAATCCACGACGCCCTCCTCCGGGGAGGCGAAGCCTAGCGATACCCAGACTCATGCCCCGGAGGAGGGTGACCGGTGACCGCAGGGCGCCAAAATAACTCTCAAGTCAACTAAAATTGACCTTCGGGTCAGAAGTTCGCCGGCCCGCTGCGCGCGAGGAATTCCGCGAGCGCTATCCAGTTGCGTCGGTTCGCATAGCGCACCAGGTGCCCCGGATGAAAGTAGAGCCCGGCGAGCTCCGGTTGATCGGACGGCGGAACGAGGTCGCTCTCGAACTTTACCGCTGGAGCTCCGCCTTGGAACGACTGGTTGCACCCAAAGCAGTACGCCCCCTTCGGCGCGACAGCCGCGTGCTTCGTCAACATCGCTTCGCCCGGTGAGCCGGCCAAGCTACAAATCGCCTTTCCCGCACGGCGCGCGGAATGCGACGATCCGAAGCCGTCGCGACCCCAACGGGCCCGACCCGTGGCCGCCGCTTCGAGACGCGCCCTGGCGATCGGGCCCGGTCCGAGGGCCGGCCGATCACCCCGTACTGGACGACGGAAGGCCCCAACGACTGGAGCCGGACCGGTAGTGTCACCGCCAGCAACGCATACACCACGCAATTGCACGCGGTCGAGGCCTAGACAAGGCTGAGCGCGGACGTCGGAGGGAGACCGGGCCGCACGGAGTTCCGTTCATCATCCGCGCGTTGAGCCGTTTGGCAACGGGGCCTTGCGCCGGAGACGGTTTCTTGGGTCCACGACCACCCGAACCACGGAGATCCCCGTCCGGAGTCGGAGGTGTTTCATGCGAGAGGCGCCTCGACGCGCTATGGACGTGAAGTTCCCCGGGCCCGAGGATCCTTCGCCGCCCTACGGCCGAACCGCCCACCCCTACTTCCTCCACGAAATGATCTGCTCGCAACCCGCAGCGATCCGTGCCACTGTCCGCGAAGCCGCCCGTACCGCGGAGGGCATCCCTCCGCCCCCGGTAGGGAGGCCGCTGCTGTTCGTGGGCATGGGCACGTCGTTTCACGCCGCGCTCGCGTCTGCTCGCGCGGCCGGAAGTGTCGGCTTGGACGGATGGTATCCCCGCGCGATCGATTCCTTCGATCTCTTCCTGGAGCCCGATCTGATCCGCAAGGCCGGCGGGGCCATCGTCTTCTCCTCCTCCGGGGAGACCGCCCTCACGATCGCGGCCCAGCGGGCGCTCGGCCTGGCCGGCGTTCCCCAGGTCCTCATCAGCGGGACCAAGTCCAGCCGTTCGGCCGACCTCGCGGGCAACCTGCTCCTCACCCAGGCCGCGGTCGAACGGGCGTGGGTCCACACGGTCAGCTACACCACGGCGATCGCTGCCGCCCTGACACTGATACGTCAGTGGTCCGACGATCCCGCCTTCGACCTCCCGGAGCTCGAACCGACCCTCAAAGGAGTCGTGGCGCGGGAAAACGAATGGAAGGGGCTTGCAGAACACGTTCGCGACCGAGAGAAGGTCCTCGTGCTCGGCTCCGGGGCGGCCCAGGCGACAGCTCGGGAAGCTGCGCTCAAGCTGCGCGAGGGTGCTCACCGGTTCGTCGCCGCGACCGGTGTGGAGGAGTTCCTGCACGGGGTGCTGCCGTCGGTGGACGCATCGACCGCCGTACTGGCGGTGACCACCTCCCCAATCGACCGGAAACGCAGCTCGACGGCCCTTGCCGCTGCGGCGCGGGCCGGCGCCACGGTCGCGCTTCTCGGGCGTGGCCCGGCCTCGGGCGCCCCTTCCGAGTTTTCGTTACCGGATGTCGTGTCCGCGGTCACCCCGCTCACGGACATCGTTCCGTTCCAGTTCCTCACCTACTGGCTCGCGGTGGGAGAGGGCCGGAATCCCGACGTGATGGGATACGACGACCCTCGGATCTTCGCGGCTCGGCGCACGTACGGGATCTGAGCCCGGCCCGGGTCTCCGGGAGCGGGCCCGGACCAGGAGCCGAGCAGAACGGAGCCGACCAACGCCGATGGAAGCGGAGCCTAGCGTAATGGGCGGTCCGATCCTGAGAGGGGTCGGTCATGGCCGGAATCCCGCCAGGGTCGGTCGACGCGGTCCTCGGAATCCTTCGGTCCAACCCGGAGCCCCTCCGGCGCCGTAGGATCCTCGCCGAGCTAGAGTCTCGAGGCCACCGGATCTCGCTGGCCGGCCTCAACCGGATCTTGGAGCACTGTGCGCGAAACCAGCTGACTTCGGACGGCCCGGACGGGGTTAGACTGAGAACTCCGGCCGTTTGAACGAGTCGCGCTGACTCTTGGACACGAGCGGCCTGGGTGGCGCCGGTGGGGATCCGTGGACTTCCCCCGCTTACTTTGGTGGGGCGAGAGGTCCGCGCAAGCAATCCCCTTGGCGAGCAGCGCGAACGGCCGATATCGGCCGTTAACGCTTCTTGGTCTTCTTCTTCCCGCCCTTCTTCGGCATCTCACGACCGGTAGAGCCGGCAGCTACTTCAGGAAACGCCTCGCGCTGCACTCGCGCGGTTCCGTCCGGGTCCTTCTCGAATCGTAGCCGACGCTCAGAGTCGGTCGCCACGGAGGCAGAGCCGCGCGGAACCGCTCTAGACCGCACGGGAGCGGAAGCGGTGCATCCCCCACGACGCCCACGCGGAGACGACGACGCCTCCGAGCACGAGGAGGGACACGAGGATCACGACGATGTCCTGGAAGAGGGAGAACCCGCGGGCCCAGAACCCGACGTAGAGGAGCGCGAAGCAAAGCCACGCGATGGCGCCGAGAATCGTCAGCAACACCCGCCACCGCATCCTGCGTGGCGCCGTCCACATCTCCCAGCCTCCGAAGCCGTTCCCGGCGCCGGTTTCCTGCGTCATGAGCCAACGGCAGACCGAACCGGCAAAATATAGGGCGGTCGTCGAGCAGGCTTTACACGCCTTCCTGCAAGCCGCATCGCGTACCTGCCATTGAACAGTGTTGTGCCCCCCGAGTGACGAGGTGGATCAGAGCTGCAGGAGCTCGCCCACGCGGCGGGCGGTCAGGGCTCCCGCCGTGTCCAACGCTTGAGAGGCGTCTTTAGCCGAGAGAAGGGAATGTTCTATCGGCGATGTCGGGAAGGCGGTCGCAGACTCGCCTCGGAGCCGGTGCCCGGAGCAGCCGAGGGAGCGATCCCCGCCAGAGGTCGCTCGACCTCGCCTTAATCAGGGTCTGCTAACTCCCGGCGCAACGGAGTACCGATCGTTGACGCCCGCCGAGCCCCGACGACCCGGTGCCACCTCTACGCGCACTCGCCTTGCCCGCTCGGCCGATCCGTCGATCGCGATTCCGCGATTCTCGCTCGAGCACATGGATCCCTCCGCCGTCCCGTCGCAGGATTTCTACCGATACGCCGCGGGTCGATGGATCGATACCCACCCCGTACCCGAGGACAAGACCCGTTGGAGTGCGTTCGACGAGCTTCGAGAGAGGAACTTCCTCCTCCTCCACGGACTCCTCGACGAAGCCGCGAAACACCGTCAGGATCCGGGAAACCCCGCACAGCGCCAAGTCGGGACGTTCTTCACCGCGGCCCTGGACACGAATCGCCGGGCGACGTTGGGGATCCGTCCTATCTTGGAGGACCTGGCGACCATCGAGGCCGTCCGCACGGTCGAGGGGTTCATCGAGGTAGTGGCGCAGTTCCACCGCGAGGGGATCAGTGCGGTCTTCTCGTCGGGCGTCGCTCCGGACGAAAAGAAGAGCTCGGTGTACGCGCTCTACCTGGGCCAGGGTGGCCTCTCGCTCCCCGATCGCGACTACTACCTTCAGGACCGATTCTCGGCGCTTCGACGGGCGTATCGGCTCCACGTCCAGAGGGCGCTCGTACTGGCGGGAATGCGCCCCGCTGGGGCACGACGCTCGGCCCAGTCGGTCCTGACGATCGAGGCCGCGTTGGCCCGGACGTGCCGCAGCCGGGTCGACCTTCGCGACCCCGACAAGAACTACCACCCGGTCACCGTCCAAGCGATCGCGCGGCGGCACCCCCGCCTCCGGTGGGAAGAATACCTGCGACTCCGGGGAGCACGCAAGGTCCGTGGTGTCATCCTTGGGCAGCCCGAGTTCTTCGACCGCGTAGATCGACTTCTCCGGACGACCCCGCTCAGCGCGTGGAAGGCCTACCTGACGTGGCACCTGGTGCACGACAGCGCCCCCCACCTCCACCCCCGGCTCGAGCGCGAGGATTTCGACTTCTTCCGCCGACGCCTTCTGGGCCAGCAGGAACCCGAGCCAGGGTGGAAGCAGGCGGCGAACCTGATCGACCAATCGATCGGGGAAGCGCTCGGCCGGTTGTACGTTCGGCGCTACTTCCCTCCCGAGACTCGCGCCCGGATCCTGGACCTGGTCAAGGACGTGCACACGGTCTTCCGGGACCGCCTCGAGCGGGTTCCCTGGATGACCGCACGGACCCGCCGACGAGCGGTCGCGAAGTTCGACCGCTTCGCGACCCGCATCGGCCACCCGTCCCGGTTCCGGGACTATTCGCGGGTCCGGATCTCGGCGACGGATCACCTCGGGAACGTCCGGCGGGCTCGGGCGTTCGAGCTCGACCGCGACATCGCTCGCATCGGAGCGAAGGTCGATCGCGAAGAGTGGCACATGACCCCACCGACGGTCAACGCCCACTTCCTGCCGACCCAGAACGAGATCTTCTTCCCTGCCCGGAATCCTGCAGCCACCGTTCTTCGACCCGACGATGGACGACGCGGTCAACTTCGGGGGGATCGCCGTGGTCATCGGTCACGAGATCACGCACGGGTACGACGACCAGGGGCGAAAGTTCGATCAGGACGGCAACCTGCGCGACTGGTGGACCTCCGCCGACGCGGAGGAGTTCCGCGAGAGGGCGCAGCGCATCATCGACCAGGTACTCCCGCTTCGAGCCCCTGCCCGGTGTCACGCTCAACGGGGAGCTCACCGCGGGCGAGAACATCGCCGACCTGGGCGGCGTCAGCCTGGCGTTCGAGGCGCTTTCGCGTCGCCTCGCCGACGGGCCGGACCAAGAACGAGACGATCGGAGGGTTCACGCCAGCGCAGCGCTTCTTCCTGTCCTATGGCCAGATCTGGCGGGGGAACGCCCGCGAGGAGGAGCTGCGCCGTCGGTTGACCGTAGACAGCCACTCCCCCGGGCGTTTTCGGGTCAATGGGGTTCTCGCGAACCTGCCGGAGTTCTGGAGGGCCTTCGACATCCCGGAAGGAACCCCGATGCGACAGGACCCCGTTCGCCAGGTCGCCATCTGGTAGAAGGGTGCGGGCCCCGGACCCTGGTCCGGCTCCGCACGGGTGGACAGCGGCCTGGCGGAGGAGCGGGCTCGCCGGGGCCTGACCCGAACGGGGCCGGAATGCATATTTCGCGGAGGGTTCCCATTCCCGAGGACGACGACCTTCAACGACACGCCCGCGGAGCGCTCGTCCAAGCGGCCCCTTCATGTCATGGGCGTGACCATGTTCGTTCGGCTCACCGGCGGCGAAACGGAGGGCGCGTACTCCCTGATGGAGCACGTCTTTCCCCCGGGGACCGGCCCCGCCTTCCTTCACAGTCACCCGGCGCAGGAGACCATCCTGGTCCGTGAGGGAAAGTTCGAGGCGTATTCGAAGAGAGCCAAGGGGAAGGAGGCCACGCGCCTCGGGCCCGGTGATCTCCATCACGTCGCCTCGCGGGGCGCCCACGGTCTGAAGAACGTGGGCGACGTCCAGGGCCGAGCCCACATCGTCTTCCATCCTGCCGACCTACAGGAGAAGTTCTTCTTCGAGTTCGACGAGCTGATCTCCCGGTCGAACGGGGCAGTGGACCCTGCGGCGAGAGACGCGTTGTTCGTGCGCCACGGCTTCGTCCTCCTGGAGCGCCCGCCGGCACTGTGACGCGCCCTGATCAGTAGACGACGCCGCCTGCCGCCGGGCGGCACGACGTCACTCTCGCTTTCGCGGTCGCGGGATGCGTTCCGGGGAGCGGTGGGTCTCCGACGACCGGGACTGACGGCGGTGACGGTCGTTTCCCCGGGGAACTCCCGATGGGCGGGCCAACCCGGTGAACAACGTACCTTGCATCCACGAAGCAGAGAGGATTCCCCGACAGGTCGGCGGCGTAGAAGGACCGTTCCCCCCAGGGCCGCACGACGATCTCGCCCGCCGGATTGGCCGGGTCGTTGTGGATCAGCGCCGGCGATAGGCAGCCCAGCTTGCGAGCCCTGCGGTGAACGCCCTCCAGGTCGCTGGTAGCGAAGTACAGAGCCTCGGGCAGAGGGGACGCGGTCTGGCCGCCGTCTGCAGAGATGTCCACGAGCGCGAAGATCGTAGCTCCACAGTCGAAGTAGACCCGTCCGCCGCCGACCTTGCGTCCGCGGTTGCCCAGGAGCGATTCGTAGAATCGCTGGGATTGGTCCAGGTCACCCACCTGGAGGAGGACTCGGAAGATCCGAATACCGTCGGGCTTCGCCGAGGCCATCGCGAGTCTCACGAGGCGCTCGGGGATAAGCTGTCAGGCACGGCGCCCGGTGCGGAGCCGATTGCTCGATCGGCGGCTCAGGGCGCGAGCTTGCGGACCTGCCAGATCGCTTCGAGCGGCCAGTGGCGTGCCCACAGCGATTCGCGGGCAGTCAGGTACGGGGTCTTGTCCTCGGGACGTGGCCGGGTCTCGGTAAGCGACTCGACGACGAGCCCGTTGTCAGAGAACAGCCGGATCCATTCGCCGTACGGAAGCTGGAAGTTGACCTCGTCCGGGTACTCGACCCGGTGCATGCCAAAGTAGTCGTAGAGAAGCCGGCCGCCGATCCGGTCTGTGCGTCGGTTCTGGGCCAGGATGCGAAACGGGCTGGACGTAGAAAAGACCAGGCGGCCTCCGGGACGAAGGACGCGAGCCGCCTGAGGCACCGTGCGATAGGGGTCGCAGAACGTCATCGCTCCCCAATCGCAGAATACGACGTCGAAGCTGGATGCGTGGAACGGCAGCCTTTCCGCATCCCCGCGAACGAGACGCACCGGTTGCCGCGATTCCCGAACCAGGCGCCTCGCGTGGGCGAGCTGGGCGGTCGAGAGGTCGAGGCCCACGGCCCGCGCCCCCTTGCGCGCCAGAGCGATCGACCATCGAGCCGCGCCACACCCGATCTCGAGGACGTCCCGACCCCTGGGATCGCCGAGCGCCCGCAGCTTGGACTCTGGGATGCGCCAGAATCCCCAGGCCATCGCGTTTCGGCCTCCCAGCACGCCACGGCAACGCTGGTCGTACCGGTCGCTCTGGCCTTGCCAGAGAGTGAGGTTCTTTCGGACATGGCCGGGAGTACGCCGAGGGTTCGCCGAACCCTTCGGGCGACGTGGAGTTCTGGCACGGACAGGCCGGGGCATCTCTCGACGGGACGCATCGGGTTACATCAGTTCCGTGGCCGAAGCGCGGGGACGCCGCCGCGCGGTATCGGGGCGGGGGCACGGTCGAACCGCGCGTCTGCCGGTAGAGGGCGGATTCGAGTGCTGGACCCTGGAAGTCGCGGCAAGAAAGGATCCTGCCCAGCCCGCATCCAAAATCTAAACCTGACCACCGGGCTGGGGTTCTCATGGTTCAACCGATCGAGGGGCTGAGCGCGGTGACGGTCCACGTGCGTGACATACAAGTGGCTCGAAAGTTCTACCGCGAGGTGCTGGGCTTGCACGAGGCGAACTTTGTGGAGGCGGCGGGGCGCGCGGTCTTCTCCTTCCCAGGGAACCCCACGATCCTGACGATGCACGTCCAGAGACCCGGGGAAGGAGGGCGGGAACCGGGGACCGTGAGCGGGATCATCTTCCACCACCACGACCCGCGCGCTGCGGTCGAAGAGATCCGTCGTCGCGGCGGGACGATCACGATGGAGCCGTTGGAAGTTCCCGTCGCAGGCGGCTCCATCGTTCGCGCGGCGATCGCCGACCCTGACGGCAACGAGTTCCTGATCTCCGCCGGCCATCCACCCCCCCCTAAGGCGTAGGACCTCCCGGCAGCATCGTGGCCGCGGGAGCCCCGACGTCGGGGTCTAACTAGTCGGAAACGATTCGGATGTCTGTGCCGGACTCCGAGAGGACGCCGTGATCGACCACTCCAGGATGAAGCTCGGCAAGACCCCCGCCGTCCACGACCCGCGAACTCTGCAGCTCGCGAACTACCTCAGGCCGGCCGTCCTGCCCCCGCCCCCTCCGCAGGCCGACTGGTCGACGAAGGTCGCCTCCTGGCCCATGATGATGAACAACACCATCGGAGATTGCACCGTCGCAGCGGCCGGGCACTGCATCGAGGAATGGACCACGGACGTCGGCGACCCGGTGATCGTTCCGGACGCGACGATCGTTGCCGTCTATTCGGTCGTCTCGGGCTACGACCCGAAGACCGGCCAGCACGACGTGGGAGCGAACGAGCTCAAGGTGCTCAACTACTGGCGACAGCAGGGAATCGGCGGCCACACGATCCGAGCGTACGCCGCGCTGGAGCCCGGCAATCTGGACCATGTGCGTGACGCTGTGTTCCTCTTCGGCAACTGCTACATCGGGCTCGCGATGCCACTTTCCGCCCAGACGCAGGCGATCTGGTCCGTTCCGCCCGGCGGGTCCTGCCGGTCAAGGCGCGCCGGGATCGTGGGGCGGGCACGCCGTCCCGGTCGTGGCCTACGACCCCCAGGGGCTGACCGTGGTCACCTGGGGTGCCCTGAAACGGATGACGTGGGGCTTCTGGTCCGCGTATTGCGATGAGGCGTACGCACTTCTATCGGACGATTTCCTCACGTCGGACAAGACCCCGGCTGGCATCGATCTCGCCTCGCTCGAGCAGGACCTGGCCGAGGTTACGGGTTAGAGAAGGCCTTCGGTTGGACGGCGGGGGGTCCTACCGTTGGGGGGCCCCGCAGGCCGGGCATATCGAGTCGGTCGCGTTCATGAGATTCCCGCAGTAACCGCAGCGCACCCGTACGATCTCGCGCACGATCACGGTCCTTCCCGGGGGTGAGGGCAGCGCTCGTGGCCGATGGAGCTCCTGCTGCGCGCGGGCCCGCCGGGTCTCCCACTCTGCTCGGCCGGCAGCGCGCGCGTCCTCGATCTCGCGACAGACCGCTGACGCGTCGCGAACGAGGAACCGGGCCGGCCCGGCAACGTCCTCGTTCGCGTCCGCCAACTGGACGAACTTTCCCCCGACGACCTGGGGAGCCGAGAGACTGTAGAAGAAGAACGTGGGGCCGGTGTGCCATTCGGACCTTGCGAACAGCTCGGCCTTCCGCCATACCCGCACGCAGCGCAGATTCGTCATGACGAGGAACCCGAACCCCGTGCGCCAGCACCGAGCGATCCGCTCCCCCGGCAGGAGCTCGAGCTCTCGCAGGGCCCCCGGCTCGATCTGGTCGGGAATGGTGGAAGTACCCGGCAGGGAAGCATCGGACCCGCGATTCTGCATCAAGCGCACACCCCTACGCCGTCCGGGTTCAAAGTCTCCTCGGGACCAGTGGCTGCCGCGCCGGTCAAGAAGTCACCGTTCGTTAGCTCAGTGTCCAACGGTGGTCCGGAGCCTAGCCTCTGGGTTCAAGATCACCCGTTCAACGAGGAAGTGCTAGCCGCGGGCGTTCGGGACCCGGTGCTTGCGCCGGTTTGCCGAACGCCTCGATCAGGCCGACGGCCGAGGGGAGACGGGACGGCTTCCGGGTACCGCGACGGCGGTTGCCCTCCGATCCGCACGACCTTCTCGGCCACGGTGGCGCAGTATCCGCACTCCTCGCAGGTACGATGCTCACAGTCCGTGGCGGCGATCTTGCGAAGGAAGCCGGCAGGGAACGCATCGTTGTCGATCACGACGTCCGCGTAGGCGGCGAACGCTTCCCGAAGGCGTTCCACGATTTCCGGAGAAACGCCCCGTCGGGAGAGGGTCGCCAGAGCGTTGGAGGGACCCTTGACCTGGACGAAGCTGAGGATGTCGAGCAGGTTTCCGTGGTACTCCCTGTCGGTGTACGCCTTGGCCGCGTGCGCCAACCACTCCGTGGAACGATTCCGCCCCGAGATCTTGAACCGGTCGACGCCGGCCTCCTCGTAGGCGCTGAGGTCCTCGGGCCGGACCCAGATCGAGGAGATCAGCTTCACAGGGTCCTGGACGAGCTGGAGGCCACACTCAAGGATCGGGAACTCGAACCAGAGCCGATCCCCGCCGGGCTGCGAGCACAGGGAGCTTGTGTTCAGATGGTGCGCCCGGTAGGGGCACTCCCGTATGCAGGTCTGGTTGGTCAGCACCTCGACCCGGGCCCCGGCGCGGACGAGCCCACGGATCAACGCAAAGTCGCGATTCCCCTCCTCGAGGATCACCGTGTCGGCCCCGAGGCGCAGGAAATACTCTGCCTGGCTCACCGAGCGGATGCGCGCGAAGGAGGAGACCGAGACGGGGATCCCCGGATGGGCGGCATGGACCGCCTCCACGAGAGCCGGGAGCGCGATCACGAACCCGTCCACGCCGAGGCCCACGAGGTCCTCGACCTCCCGAAGGAACGCCGTGAGGAATCCCCTTCCGTACTCCTTGAGTCCGAGGTCGTTGCTGTTCAGGGTCGCGTAGAACTCGCGCCCGTGACGATGGATCGCCTCGAGATGCCGCCGGAAGGCGGCGCGGTCCAGGTCCGGAAGGATGTAGGGCGGACGACCCGCGCCCGTGAGCGAGACCGGGAAGCCACCGAAGAACGCACTGACCGGAAGGTCGGAGACGCGGTCCGGGAGGGCGTCATCGAAGTTCGTTGCCAGCACGAGCTCCATCGGCGTTGGGAAGGCGCGGGGCACGTGACTCCTGCCCCGCACCGGTGCGGTAGAAGGGCCTTCTCGCGGATTTCCCTGCGACCGCCAGCATGCCTGCGGACCCCCCCGACGCGGCCGTTCTCGCCCAGATCCGCGAGGAGATCGAGAGCGTGGACCGATCGATCGTGCTCCTCCTTGCGGCGCGCCTGGACGCGGCCCGACGTGCGATCCGTGTCCGGGCACGCATCCAGAACCGGATGACGGACACGGAGCAGGAACGGAGGATATTCCAGAGGACCCAGGAATGGGCCGAGGAGCTTCGGCTCCCTCCGAAGCTGGTGGAGAACCTGTTCCGTTCCCTGCTCGAGGAGGGAAAGGCGCGCTACCTGACCGAGGAGGCCCTTCACGACGCCCCCGTGGTCACGGTGCTACTGAGCCGGCCCCGAGTCCCGGCGTCCCGTCGCAAGGGGGAAGCGAGTCCTGAGCTCGGTCCCGTATCGACCGCCCGCCAGCTTCGAGGTCGCCCGCCGCAGGACCTCTAGGGTCGCGGAGCGACCGCTTCCTAGCGCCCGTGCGACGTCGCCCAACGCAGCCCGGCGAGGATAGTCGAAGTAGCCGAGGTCGTAGGCGATCCGCAGCGCCCTGTCCTGGCGGTGTGTCAGGCTCGTCCTGCTCCGGTACGGTCCCACGCGAGAGATCGCCCACGAGGCGTGGTTCCTGGCCGACAGCTCTCTCAGGAGCGCGTTGGCCCGGTTCCCGCGAGGAAGGATCACGCGCCACGGTTCCGCCTCTCCCGAGGGGAGCAGGGGACAGCTCACACAGATCCCACCCGCCATGTACGTCGCCGCGCAGATCGATGGGGCCGGCTCGCTGACTCGAAGGAGGGCGCTCCCAGGCACCAGACGAGCGACCGCCAGGTGCCCCCGTCGGAACCTCCGCCGCAGCGAACGAAGGAGCGTCTCGATACGATCGGGGGGAGTCTCGATTTCGAGCCAGCGGATCAGTCGGGGCGGCCGTCCCTGCGTCAAGCGGCACGCGACAAGGTGGGACTCGACCCCCTCCTTCAGGAAGAGCTCCGAGAGCGAGTGTCCTCTGGGCGGAGGGCGGAATCGAAACTCGAGCAGGGGAGTCACTCTCGGGTCCGCGTCGCTCCGCCCTCCCGGAGTCCTCAGGGGGGTCGAGCGAAGCGGGGGTCGCTGCAAGCGCATCGGTCGGCCTGCTTCACGAGACCGGGAGGGTATGAACCCACCGTCAACGCAACTGTATGAGAACGGGATCGAACCTCCGCGTCGCCCCGTGTGGGTCGCTGTGACCTTGGAGCGGACGCGCGGGTTCGCTGACGAGGCGCACTCCGACAGGTCAATATTCCCGCCACCCTCTGCCAACCGGGGAGGGGCCCTCCCGACCGGCTTCCGAGTGGACCTGTGGTGCCGAAGAACCACGACCTGACAACCACGGTTTGGCTGGAGCTGCCGGGCAGAGGAGGCGTTCCCCCTCGTGCTGACGGAACTGCGCGACGGCCTGGCGCATCTCGGGATCGTGGCCGATCTTCACCCGGGTGGCCTCGTCAGGGACGGGGCTGCCGAGATAGGGTCCGTCACGGACTGGAAGGAGGGTGAAATGGTCGGCTTGGAGTGGCTTCCCGCGCCCTGGAAGGAAGGTGTGACCGTCGGAATTCGGCTGCGATTCGACCGCGAGGCGGGGGGAACGAACGTCTCCTGGGAGATCCGCGGCCTCGACCGCCTTCTCGACGACCCGGGCGCCGAGCTCGCGGGGTGGGTGACCCAAGCCATCCTCGCGCCTTCGCTGAAGCCGCTTGGCCCCACCGCCTTCGGCGACTGGTTCACGGACCGGAAGGCCCGGAAACCTTCGGGGCGCCAGGCCAGGGAGACCTACGGCGATCCATCGTTCCATTGGCCAAACTTCCTGCTGATCCTCGACCGGATCGACCTTCAGGCAAGGGACCGGCTGCTCGAAGTGGGCTGCGGGGGCGGCGCCTTCCTCCGGCGGGCCCTCGAGAGCGGCTGTACGGCGGTAGGAATCGACCACAGCCCGGAGATGGTCCGGGCCTCTCGGGAAGCCAACCGGAACGCGGTGACCGAGGGCCGTGCTGTGATACTCGAGGCCGAGGCCGACCAGCTCCCGGTCCTGAGCTCGGAGTTCACGTGCGCCGTGATGACGGGAGTCTTCGGATTCCTTCCAGATCCAGTGACCGTGCTGAAGGAGATACATCGCGCGTTGCGGCCGAACGGGCGGATCGCGGTGTTTGCGGGCACGGACGCCCTCCGCGGGACGCCGGCCTGCCCGGAGCCCATCGCGTCCCGCATGCATTTCTACGACGACAAGGAGCTGTCGGCGATCGCCGAGGAGGCAGGGTTCGTTGCCGTCCGGGTGGAGCAGCCGTCGATGGACGGCTACGCGCAGAAGGCCGGGCTCCCCGACGACGTGGTCGCCTTCTTCCGCGGCATCGGCGGAGCCCAGCTTCTCCTGGCCAAGAAACCGGGCCGGCCCTCGACACCATAGACTGGCGTTCTCGCACTGGGCTCACGCAGTTTAAATCGGTGGAAACCTTCCTTCTGTCCCCGAGGGAGTTGGCGAGGAAAATGAAGTGCGAAGGATGCGGAGCGGAACTCTCGGAAAACGCCAGGGCGTGCTCGGCGTGCGGGCGCCAGGTTGGGATGGGACAACGAGCCACCGGGGAATCCGTCAAGGTCGCCAAGGAGACCGGGGCCGCGGCCGAGAAGGTGGGCAAGAGCCTCTGGGGCGGTGTGAAGTCCCTCGAGTCCAAGGCTAAGAAGGAGTTCAAGCACTCCGACGATTCCAAGAAGGAAGCGTAGAGCCGACCCCTTACCCAGGCTCGAGAAGAGGGGCACCGTGCGGTTGGCTCCTGGCCGAGATGGCTTCCTCGCGCATAGTGCCGGGACGTCCGTTCCGGGAGAGACCAACCTGCCGGAAACCTCGGTCGACCTGTGGGGCCACGACCGCGGGCCGTTGAGGGAACGCCGATCCGGGGCTGGGAGACTGTCGGGATGACGGAGGAGTCAGAGGGGTACGCGAACGTCCTCGGCTTCCGCCTGTTCTACCGTTCCTTCGGTCCGGCGAAGCGAGGCGTCGTGCTCGGCCTACACGGGGGACCCGGCGCGACGCACGACTACCTCCGGCCGCTATCCGACCTTGCCGACGACGGATACCGGGTGGTGCTCTTCGACCTCCTGGGCTGCGGGAGGTCCGACGTCCCGGAGGATCATTCGCTGTTCACTCTCGACCACAACGTCGAGGAGACGGAAGCCCTGCGGGCCTCGCTCGGTCTGGGGCGGGTCCATCTGATCGGTTCGAGCTACGGGGGCCTGCTCGCGATGGCATATGCGTTGAAGTACCAGGCCCATCTCCGCTCCCTCATCACCGTCGGCGGACTGGCCAGTGTGCCGTTCGCTTCGCGGGAGATGCAGCGGCTCAAACGCACCCTACCCCCCCAGGTCCTGAAGACCCTGGACGATCACGAAGAACGGGGCGACCTCCAGTCACCGGCCTACCTCCAGGCCGTCGAGACGTTCTACCGGCAGTTCCTCTGTCGCCTCGACCCCTGGCCGCCCGAGATGAAGTACAGCCTCGATATGACCGCCAAGCGCCCGGTCTACGCGTTGATGAACGGACCCAACGAGTTCACGATCACCGGCACCATCCGGGACATCGACATCACGCCGCGTCTGGGGGCGATTCGGGTGCCCACCCTGGTCCTGGGCGGTCGGTACCGACGAGGTGACACCCCAGCTGGCGGAGCAGATCCGCGGAGGGATCCCTGGGGCTCGCCGGGTCGAGTTCGAGCAGAGCTCCCATGTGGCGTTCTGGGAGGAGCGCGACCGCTTCCGGAGCGTGGTGGCAGAGTTCCTGCGGTCCTCGGACGGCCGCTAGCCCAACAGCAACGGACAGGACCCGTCCCAAACGCAGACTCGGAATCCGCTATAGCCCGATCCCGACCCGCGGAACTTCGCTCGGGGGGGGTACCGCCCCAACCGGGGCCGTAACCCGTTCGCGCTCGGACTCGAGCGCGGTGCTTGCGACTGACCTGGTCTTTCCGAGTCTGCCTCTGGTCCCCCGTAAGACCCTGCCCGGCGTCATCTCGCCCGCCTTCTGCCGGCGAAGTCCCAGCCCCCTCCAAATCACACCGGGCCGGCTCGCGACGGTGGTGCGGTCGGCCCTGCTCCGCTACGTCTCCCCTGGAGGTCCGCTCGGCCGGTTGGGCTCCGTGATGGTCGCCGTGAGCCGGGGTTGTCCTGTACTTCGCGATGCTGGCCCACCTCGCGTATCGGTTCGGCATGAAACAGCTGGAACCGCACGCCCGGGCTCCTCCGACATCCCACGCTTGGGTGGGAACTGCGTAGGTCGTGGTGGCCCACATCCAGGAGGGGAAAGGTAGCCGATCCCTTACGGTTCCTTCTCTATGCTCTTGATCTTGCGATCCGCGGCGGCGAGAGCGCGGTCGTCCGTCTCCGCCTTGGCCTTATCCGAAGCGCGACCGGTCTCGTCGGCGGTGTTCTCGTCGTCTTCCCATTTGACCGCGATCTCCGCCCGATTCTGGTTCGCCGCCTCGAGGCGCTTTGCCTTGTCGGACATCTCACGCTACCCACCCTTTCGGGGGGATAAGGCCAATCACCGCGAGCCCCGAGAGACGGGGACCAACTGACCCGCCTGGTCGTCAACGCCCACGGCAAGGTTCAGTCGCACCGAGCGTACGGGAACCCGGCCGAGGTCAACCACCAGCTCGGGATCTCGACCAGCAAGCCGATCGCGTAGACCCCGTAGGGTCTCCGGTCAGCCTACGGCCCCTACCATTTCCCCGGCCCGATGGGCCGGGTTCGCCCGCCCCCAAGGCGTACCAAGAACGGCGCGCCCCTCATGCGATGCCAATCGTACGGGTTCGCAGAAGCCGCACGAACCCGGATCACAATCTCGTTCTCCTTCGGGGTGGGATTCTCCACCTCTCGGAGCTGTAGGACCTCCGGAGGGCCGTACCGTCCGCACACGATCGCCTTCACTCGTCTCGCTCGGCGATCGACCTCGTCACGCTCCCGCGGCTCGGTCAGTACCCGGTCTTGACGACCCGGCCTTTCCGCTCCTCGAGACCGTAGGCGAAGTACCCGGCAGGGATCTTTACGACGACGACCCCCCCTCGACGGATACCGCGAGCGAGCGCCAAGCCGATGCTCCGCAACCCGAAACCTTCCCCAAGAAGCTGGCCGAAAAGCTCCTCCCGGCTGAGCGGGCCGCCTGCCTTCAGAACGACCCGCATCCGATTCCCGCAGAGAGGCCTCGGCACGGCGGGAGGCGTGGGGCTGGGCGTTCTGTCACGGCTCGAGGAAGTGTGCGTCACATAACTCGTAGAGAGCCAGTCCTCCCGGACCTTAACCCGACCCTTGATTCAGGTTCAGTCGAGAGCCGGACCGCGGCCACCCCCCGTCCGAGTTCGCAGGGCCGGTCGGCGCCACGGACCATCCACCGGCTCGCGTGGTCCGGCAGGGCCGCTCGGAACGAGGCACCCGGTTCGGTGTTGGGTCCGCAGGTCCCTTCCAACCGGGCCTTCGTGGCTCTCAGGCGCGCCAGCAGGCCCGTGCTTACAGCTGTGGCGTCCACACCCGATTCGTTAGTGAAATCGAACTAAGGGCGGGACGAGATACCCCGGGACCCCACGGAGCACCATGGCGAAGAAGAGTCGAGGCGGAAGGATGAACGCGGCGAAGATCCGAGCCGCGAAGGGCAAGGGCGGAAAGGGTATGGTAAAGAACCGGCCAGCGGGCCGGCGCATCATGCGGACCTGAGCACTAACCTCAGATCTCGAAAGGGTCGGCTCGCCCACCTTGGGTCGACCCCTGCCCAGCTGGCCGGCGACGGTCAGCGCTACCGGCGGCAGCGGTCGCCGGTAGTTTGGCCCGATTGCCAGGATGTCTGGTGACGAGTCGCCGACTCTGCCCCGCATGCGAGTGCGAGTTCAGTTATCACACAGCGTAGGAACGTGACGATCCCTCCGGATGTTCCTGCCGCGGCGACCGCCGGCCTTCGGCTAAGCACGGCCGAAAGAGTTGGGCGGGGATCCCATCGCGCGACCCTCACCGGGGGCGCCCGCAGCGTCCAGCTGGGCCGAGTTGACGCAAACGCGGCGAACCGGGAGTGCGGCCAAGACGCAAGTCCCACCCTCCGCTTGATTTACCCGGGGCGATTCAGCGATTCGCGTTGACGCAAAGGAAGGCGCCAACCGTCATCCCTGACTGGGCGGGGTACTATCGCTGGACCCGGGGTCGCCCCCCGCGAGAGCTTCTGGTTCGAGCGCTGGACCATGTGAACTGGGAGAAGAAATCTGCGCGGGGAAGGACGGCCATTGACCTCGGCTGCGGCGCTGGCAACGACACGCTGGAGCTGCTTCGCCGCGGTTGGCGGGTGTTGGCGATCGATCAGCAGGCCGTTGCACTGAAGATTCTCGCCCGCCGCGTACCTTCTCGCCAACGACGCCTCCTCACGCTCCAGGCATCGTCGATGGAGAACCTCGCTCTGCCGCCGGCGGATCTGGTGTACGCGAGCTTCTCGATTCCGTTCTGCGCGCCGGAGAAATTTGGTGCCCTATGGGCCGAGATCCACCGCGCGCTCGTCCCAGGAGGGCATTTCGCCGGTCAACTGTTCGGCAATCGCGACGAGTGGTTCGGTAAGCGATCACTGAGCTTTCACTCGCTGCGACAGGTTCGCGCACTGGCCGGGGGGTATCGGGTCGAACTTCTCCGGGAAACCGAGGAAGAAGGGCGTTCGTTCGAAGGGCCGAAGCATTGGCACTACTTCGAACTCGTGCTCGAGAAGTCGGCTGCGCCCTGACGAGGTCCTGACGCGGACAGCCCCTAGTCTTGGCGACGCGGCCGGCGGCGGAGCCTGGGGTTCGCAGATCTTCTAACGGAACCTTCAAGCCGCTCGGGACGGGGGGAATGGGTTGGCGGGCCCGTGGGTCCGGGGCGGCCCTACTCGAACGGTCCGTCCTCTGTGAGCTCGAGCCCTTCGAGCTCCTCGTAGATCGGATAGGTCGGCGTCCATTGTGTGGCGTGGACCTGAGCCCGCAATTCCTCTGGCGGGGTCTGGAGGGCGCGACCGGTCCGCTGAGCTTCCAATCCGACGGCCACGGCGATCTCGACCGCCAGCGACCGCAGCTGCGAAACGGGCGGGAGGAGCCGTGCGGAGGGGTCCTTCTTGGCCGGGGAATGGCTGGCGAGCGCGCGAGCCGCGGTCAGGATCATTCCATCAGTGACGCGGTGAGCGCCACTCGCCACGACTCCCAGTCCGAGCGCGGGGAAGATGTAGACGTTGTTGCACTGAGCGATCGCGATCGACCGACCCTCGAACTCGACGTTCGGAAACGGCGACCCGGTGGCGATCACAGCCCGGCCCTGGGTCCATTGAAGGAGGTCCTCCGGGACCGCCTCGCTCTTTGTCGTGGGGTTCGAAAGGGGCAGGATGATGGGCCGCTCGACCGCGCCCGCCATCTCTCGAATGATCGGCTCATTGAACGCGTTCGCGACCGTGGAGAGACCGATGAGGACGGTCGGGTGGACCTCTCGGACCACTTCGGCCAGGTTGACCCGCCGGGGATCGGTCCAGGCCCAGGAGGCGACCTCGTTCCACGCCTTCGCATAGGGCCGCTGCTGTGGCTTGAGCTCGGGTCGGTCCGAGTGGACCAGGCCGCCGCGGTTGACCAACCAGAAACGTCGGCGAGCCTCGTCGTCCGGCATCCCATCCTGGACCATCGCGGCTCGGATCGTGTCCGCCACGCCCACCCCGGCGGAGCCGGCCCCGAAGATCACGACGCGTTGGTCCCGAAGCGGGGTACGCGTCACGAACAAGGCCGACAGGATGGCGCCCAGGGTCACGGCGCCGGTCCCCTGGATATCGTCGTTGAAGCAGAGTACCCGGTCGCTGTACTTCTCCACGATCGGCCGCGCGTGGTCAGCGCCGAAATCCTCCCACTGCAGGAACGTCTTGGGGAGCGCTGCATGGACGGCCGTTACGAACCGGTCAATGAACTCGTCGTAGTCGGGCCCCGTGATCCGCTCGTGGCGCCATCCGAGGTACTGCTGGATCCCGGAGGCGGTCGAGGTTGTTCGTCCCCACGTCCAGGACGATCGGCAACGTTCGTTCCGGGCGAATACCGCCGATGAGCGTGTAGAGCGAGAGCTTGCCGATCGGAATCCCGAGGCCGCCGACGCCTTGATCGCCGATACCAAGAATTCGTTCGCCGTCGGTGACGACGATAACGTCGACCTCGCGGTTCGGCCGATGCTCGAGCAGTGACGGGATCGAGTCCCGGAGGGGATAGGGCACGAACAGACCCCTCGGACGCCGGTAGATGTGGCTGAACTCCTGGCAACCCTGGGCGACTACAGGGGTGTAGACCACCGGCATCATCTCCTCCATATGGTCGAGAAGAAGGCGGTAGAACAGCACCTCGTTTGTGTCCTGCAGCGCCCTGAGGTAGATGTGCCGCTCGAGATCCTCGGTCTTCCGCCGGAACGCCTCGTAGGCCCGGACCACCTGCTGGTCGAGGGTCTCGATCTGCGGGGGCAGAAGACCGTGCAGCCGGAGCGCGGTCCGCTCGACGTTCGTGAACGCGGTCGCCTTGTTGAGCAGCGGGGTCTCGAGAAGGTCCATCCCGCGCAGCTGGGGGAGGGGGGCCGGCTGTCCGCACTCTAGGCGGTGAAACGTATCGGTGGGCCGTGACCGTACGGCTTCCATGTGAGCCGCTAGCAGGCCGTTCGCAGATGTAGCCGCGGTCAACGCGGATTGACGGGCGGTCGGCAATGTGAACCGAGAGCCGCGGGTCAGTCTCGATCGCGGCCGCCCTTGGACCGCGAACCCGGGGGTCAGCGTAAGTCCTAGAAGCCGCTTAGGAGAGACATGGAGTTCGACACGTTCACGGTGGTTCTGCTCGAAGCCCGACCCAACGCGCCGGCGCTCGACGAGAAGAAGGCCGACGCCCTACAGGACGCTCACATGGAGCATCTGGCGTCCCTCCACGAGGGGGGTTCCCTCCAGGCCGCAGGGCCTTTCGTGTATCCTCCGGGAAGCCCGATCCGCGGTTTGAGCGTCCATCGTCTTCCACTGGAAGAGGTTCGCGCACTGTACGCGAAGGACCCTGCCGTCCGCGCTGGGAGGCTGGCGGCTCGGATCTTCACGTGGATGGTTCCAAAGGGTGCTGTCTCGTTCTCCCCGACGCGGTTTCCCCATTCGCAAGCCGAGGTCTGATGGGTCCCTGGTTCGAGCCCCTCCGTTCCGGGTCACGGGCCGGGACGTTCCAGGCTACCGGTTCACCGAGGGACCCGCGCTCTTCGGTCGCGGGAATTGTCATTATTCGCGGAGCTTACGGTAGTCCATGAAACTCAAGAAGCTGGGACGGACCGGCACTCTGGTCAGCGAGCTATGCCTGGGAACCATGACCTTTGGCTGGCAGGCGGACGAAGAGACGAGCCACAGCATGCTCGACCGTTACATCGAGGCAGGAGGAAACTTCCTCGACACCTCGAATGTCTACACGTCTGGCAAGTCCGAGGAAATCATCGGCAAGTGGCTCTCCCGTCACGACCGGGAAGATGTCGTCGTCGCCACCAAGGCCCGGTTCCGGACGGCCGACGGAGCGAACAGGGTTGGGTTATCCCGAAAGCACCTCCACCACGCGGTCACGGACAGCCTCCGCCGACTGCAGACCGACTACATCGATCTCCTGCAGGTCCACGCATGGGATCCGCTCACGCCTCTGGAAGAGACCTTCGGCACCCTGAACACGCTGGTAGAGAAGGGCCTCGTGCGGTACGTGGGTGTCAGCAATTACCGGGGCTGGCAGTTCGAGAAGGCACTTCAGCTATGTCGCTCGAGAGGCTGGCACGAGCCGGTCAGCCTGCAGCCCCAGTACAGCCTGTACGCGCGGGCCACCGAATTCGAGCTCATGCCGATGTGTATCGCAGAGAGCATTGCTGTGCTTCCCTGGAGCCCCCTGGCGAGCGGGGTTCTCTCGGGGAAGTACAAGAATGGCGTTCGGAACGCCCCCAGCGGAACTCGGATCGCGGACTCCAAGGACGTGGAGTTCTATGCAGGTCGGTTCGATAACGACCGAACGAACCGAATCGTTCGGGCGGTCGAGGCGGTCGCGCAGGAATCCGGCAAGACGATGTCTCAGGTCGCTCTGAACTGGCTCCTGTTCCGTCCGGGCGTCACCGCACCGATCATCGGCGCGCGGAACATCGATCAGCTTGGGGAGAACCTGGCGTCGACCGGCTGGTCGCTCACGAAGGACCAGGTCGCGGCGCTAACCGCTGCCGGCGAACCCGACGTCACGTACCCCTACGACAGGCGGGCCGAGGAACAGCAGAGGGCGGGGAGAGAGCTAGAGTAGGACCTCGATGTCCAGTGACGCCGATCACAAGGCGCGCCACCAGCTCGGTCGGGTGCTCGTGATCCTCGGGGCCCTGGACCTGACGGTCCTGGTACTCGTGCTAACCCTCGCCGTGGAACGGGCCCGGTTGGGACTTTCCAACGTGGAGCTGTTCGCCGCAATCGCGGTCGGGGCGTCGGCGATCATCCTCACGCGGATCTCGCTGGTCATACGACTGAGATCTCGCGGTGGGGACCTTGTATAGGATCTGCCCCGCTCAACGATCGACGAACTCACCCCCTCGAGTCCCCCGCAAGTCGGGCGTCAAGGAATTCCCAAGCAGGGGCGGGTCGGGTCGAAACTCCATCTGATCGTGCATTCGATTCGTGCCCGATCGCCCTCCGCGTACGGGAAGGGCGGAGGAATCCCGCCCGATGCAATCGCTTCGAAATCCGGGAGCGCTTATCGACGCCGAAGCAGCACTGCCACAGCGACCGCGATTGCGGAGCCAACTACCACGGCGGCGGCGACGAGGCTGTACTCGGGAGGAAAGGGGCCGGAGCGCACGGAGGAAGCCGCGTACGTTGGCACGATCGCCGCCACGATACTGTTTGAGGCATCGGAGATCACGGTCACGTTACCCGTAGAGTTGAGGCAGTAGTCGTACAGACAATCCGAATCCGTGACGAAGAGCGACCCTTGCACGCTGTCGTAAGCCACCCCGAAAGGATACGGACCCACGGAAATGGTGGCGATCACCGCGTTCGTCAGGTCCGAGATCACGCTGACGTTGGCTGACTCCGTGTTCAAGACGAACACCTCCCGGAGGTTCGGGTCATAGGCAGCGTCTACCGGATCGATCCCCACGGGAATTGTAGCGACCACGGTATCGTTAGAATCCAAAATCACGCTGACATCGTTCGCGTCGCGGTTCGTTACGAACAGCTCTCCCGTTGTGGGGTCATAGACTATGCCTCGAGCCCCGGCTCCCGCAAAGATCGATGTTACTACGGAGTTGTCGGCGGGGTCGATGACGCTCACGTTGCCCGAGCCGTGGTTCGCGACGAAGATCGAGCCGGTCGCGGCGTCGTACGCCAAGTGAGCGGGCTCAACCCCGACAGGAATTGTCGCGATGACGGAATTGGAGGCGTCCGATATCACGCTCACGTTGTCGGACCCGTGGTCCGCGACGAACACCTCCCCCGCTGCGGGGTCGTAGACGACACCCTGGGGGTTGACCCCCACCGAGACCGTCGTCACTACCTGCCCGGTGGTGGCAGAAAGAACGCTCACGTTGTCAGAGTTGTAGTTGTTCACGAAGACCTCCCCACGGCCGCTGTCATAGGCCGCGCCGGTGGGTTCTTGGCCCACGGGGGCCGCGGACGTTACGTCGTAGGTGACGCTAGAGATGCCAAGCACGACGTTCTGTAAGCGTTCCGTTACGAACAGGGTCTGCTGGGCGGGATCCCAGGCAATCCCGTCTGGGTTGAACTCCGCGGGCGGGACGAAGCTCCCGACGGTCACGCCGTGAAAGTACGGTGATAGAGAGAGTTGGGTGTGGTTCAGGGAAGAAGAGGGCGCCAACGAGGCCTGGTTCGCCGGAGCAGGCAATCCAAGTGTGCCGACGCTCACAGTCGAACTCTCGTGGAGGCGTGCGAGCGATTGGCCGGAGCTCGCCGCTGTCAGTGCGAGGAGGACGACAACGAGGATGGTAGTGTCTCGCAACCTGGCGTGCATCCATCCCCCCTTGGAAATGGGAGGATACAGACGTAGTTGACCCTACCTCCTCGATGAGTTCTGGTCGTCTTGGTAAGCCCTGGAGCCAGTGGAGCGGTTCGCTCCACCGCGAGCGCCTTCCCGAACGTCGCTGAAGACTTCGGATCGGGGGCCGTCAGCCACATCGATAGGACCCGCGCCCGCGGCAGAGATTGGCCGTGCTTGATCGAACGATCTTTCAGCAGCCCCCTTTCCGATGAGCCTGACTAATGGGCGACAACCGTTTGGCCAGGGACCTCTCGGCCGAGACGTATCAGCAGAGTCAGGTCGTGTCGAGGGCTCAACAGCACCCGTACCTCGATGGACCCTTGGGTACCCGCTCCCGGCGGTTGCAATCGAGGCTCAGGGAACTGCTAGCGTGACCGAGAGATTGCCGTCGTAAGCCGTCGATCGGGCCTTTACCGTCAGGTTAACCCACTGCACCGGGGCGCTCACGACGGTGGAGTTGACGAGCGTGAACGGCGAGCTCACACTAACCCCGACGACTTCGAAGCAGAGACCAGTGCAGGTGAGCGACAGATAGGTCGACTGTGAGGCCCGGATGGTGAACCCTCCTGACGTGGTTACGAGCGTGCCTAGAATGTACCAATTCACGTTAGAAACCTTGACGAGGACGGGCGGATTCTCGAAGGCGGAGACGTCGGCGGCAACGAACGCGAATAGGACGAGCCCGGCGATCCCGATCACGATCGCGTTTCGGGAGATGTGTACCGGGGCAGGCTGATGCATCCCCACCTGGTCGTATCCTCCGTAAAACCTCGCGACCATGTCGTGCTGGACGGAGAACCCTCTCGAAGGCGACCATCCGGCGGATTTCGCCAACAGGGCGTACGGTTCCTGACCCACTTCCCCAGTATCTCGAGCGGTGGAACAGGCCCCCGCGCTAAACCATAGCACGGTGCTGCCACTTGAGGGCATCCGCCAGCCTGCAGCCGTCTAGGAAGAGCTCGAATAGAGGTTGCCATCTCGTGGCGAGGTGAAGCAAGCGCTAGTCCCCGCCGGAGGCCGACAGGGCTCGATGAAGGCGTGGGTTCTGGACCGCTATGGTCCCCCAGAGCGTCTCGAGCTCCGAGATGTCCCCTTCCCTGCGTTCAAGGATGAGAACGAAGTGCTGGTGCGCGTCCGTGCTAGCTCCGTGAATCCCGCCGATCGGCACAACCTGAAACCTCCTTTCCTATTCAGAAGAGGGCAGGGATTCCTGAGACCGAGAGAAGGGCGGCCGGGGCTCGACTTTTCCGGTTCGGTGGAGGTGGTTGGCAAGGACGTCAAGGACCTTCACGTTGGTGACGAGATCTACGGTGTGGCGCGGGGGGCATTCGGCGAGTACGCTGTCGCCGACCGGTCGGAGGTCGCGCCGAAGCCGACCCGACTGACCTTCGAGCAAGCCGCGGCCGTGCCGATCGCCGGCACCACTGCGCTCCAGGGCCTACGGGACAAGGCGCAGCTCAAGCCGGGGCAGCGGGTCCTGGTCAATGGGGCCTCGGGTGGAGTCGGCACCTTTGCCGTGCAGATCGCCAAGGCTCTCGGCGCCGAGGTGCACGGTGTTTGCAGCAGCCGGAACGTGGACCTGATCAAGTCTCTCGGCGCCGATCGGGTCTTCGACTATTCGAAAGAAGATTTCACCAAGAGCGGCCAGCGCTACGATGTCATCGCGGATACCCAGCTCAACCACCGTCTATCGGCGTATCGACGAGTACTCAACCCCAATGGCCTGCTGCTGGCGATCGGCGCTGGACCTGGCTCGATATCACGCGTCCTTCCCCGGCTCATCAAGACCATGATCGCGACTCCCATCGTCGGCCCCAAGGCCAAGTTCTTCATCGCGTCGGTCCGAACCGAACCACTGCTCGCCCTCAAAGACCTCCTTGAGTCCGGAAAGGTGACTCCCGTGATCGACCGGAGCTATCCCTTGACCCAGGTCCCCGATGCACTCAGGTATCTCATCGAAGGACACGCTCGGGGAAAGATCATCGTCACCGGGTAGAACGCACAACGGCCCGGTCTGGATCACTGCGGTCGTTTCGATGAAATCCTCGGACAGCTCAGAGGGGGCGCAGGGGCTGCCGACGGAATTCGTGTTGAGCTCGCAGGTTCAATTGCCCTTGAGCCCAATCCAACGCCGCGCGGCCGCACAAGCCTGCTTGAGACTCGGTTGCTGCCATCGACCTACGCATAGGATCGACCCCGATGGGCGATAGCTCACCAAAGGAGATCGTGAGGCGCGGCTGGAACGAGGTTTCGACCATCTACCGCGCCGACACTTGCACGACCGACGCCTTTGGCCACGACATTGAAGATCACAATAAGTGGCTCAAGCCCCTCCTAGCGAGACTGAAGACCGGGTCCAAGGTGCTCGACCTGGGCTGCGGGTGCGGCGTGCCAGATGCGCAGCTCCTCTCACGTCGTTTCGAGGTGGTGGGAGTCGACATTTCGGAGGTCCAGATCGCGCGCGCTCGCCGTCTCGTTCCTCAAGCCACCTTCTTCCATTCTGACATGACCCGGATTCGATTCCTCAACGCGAGCTTTGACGGGGCGATCTGCTTCTATTCGATCATCCATGTCCCGCTTGCTGAACAACCGGACCTGATCGATCGCGTCGGCCGATGGATTCGTCCCGGAGGTCCGTTCGTCATGATCGCAGGGGCGACGCCATGGACGGGCACGGAAGCAAACTGGCTGGGCTCTGGATCAGAGATGTACTGGAGCCACGCTGGTGGAGACTCGTACGCGCAATGGCTCGAGCATGCGGGCTTCGAGATTCGGCGACGGGGGATCATTCCGGAGGGCGAAACTGGACACGAACTACTCGAGTGCCGGAAACGGAAGGGTTGAGCGCCGGATCGCTCGTGAGCGCGATCCTCGGGGGTTGGTCGCGGCTGGTACACCGTGCCGATCAAGCGGGAATTGTCCAATACCAGTTGAACGCTCGACCACGATTCTTCGGTGGCTCAACCAGACCAAGCGCCTGGAAGGAGACCGATACGTTCGACCGGTGGCCCCGCGCCCTAGGATTGAGCAGGCTGATTAGTGCGTAGGAAATCAGAAGGGCCGTGCCCATTGACAACGTCGATTGGCCCCTCGTCGAGCTACACCCGGGGAACTCCGCCCTACCGAGATGGTGATGCGCCACTGGCCGTCCCCGGGTGGGATGGGAATTCTGACCCGGGAGCGTTGCCTGATTGTGGGTCACCCCCATCCGGTTCACCGTTGGATCCTGTGGAGCGAGGATTTGGAGATGATCGAGTCCTTCGGGGTATCGAAGTCACCGGTCGCCTCGGTGCCCGAGTTCTCCGGTCGTGGTTTCTCGATGGGTGGTGGTGTGATGCTCGGGCACGTGGGGGGCGGTAGGCTCGACGATTACTTCCGGGTCGAGGTCGACAGCGTCCCCGTCTTTGTTGGTTACATCGACCATTGCGAGATGATCCAAAGGTGGATTGATGAGGCACGGACCGCTCGACTGCAGGCCACCCATACCGAGGAGCCTCTCCGGACCCAGCCGACATTCGTACCCCCACCCCTCACAAGTCTACCCAACGGCACCGCGAGCCAAGGATACTCGATCGGACCACCGCCCTAACAAGCCGGTACGGCCCTCGCCTGAATTTCGAAACTCCGCCTCGCCGTGTTTGACGCTCCCGCGCCATCTTAGGCAGGGTTCTACCGCGATTGCAGCCCCGCTGCGCGGTTCAATCGTTATCGGCCGTAACCGAGTCGTGAAACTCTCGTTGAGGCGACTGGCTCGGAGCGTTGGATTCGCCGATTCAAGCCCTTCCGACCGGCATGCGATATATCGAGCGGCAATCGTAACCAGAAGATACCCCAAGGGGAGACTAACGGCGCCAATGGTGCGGAATCAAGGCAGGGTCACTCGGTTCGTCGTAATGGCAACACTCCAGGCCGCGCGCGCTCGATCGTTGGGATTGTCACGAGATTCCTCGTTTTCGTGGGGCCTCAACCGAGCCATCTTCTACGCGGCGGCGAAGCGCGGGTTCAGCCAGAGCGCAGCCTCGGTTGACGGGGATTCCGCCGGGTTGACTAAGAGTCCCCTTCGAGAAAGCTACCGGCTTGGCGATGAGGAGGCTTATCGCGACCCCAAGGCCAACGAACTCACCTTTATCATCGGAGATGAGGACCAAACCGCGGAGCTGTTCGAACGGCAGGTGATCTCCCGATTCGGAACGACGGAGAACTTTCTCATCGCGTGGGACGAGGCCATGCGGATCGTCGCCACTCACGATCGAGCGACGCTCGAATCCCAACGCCGCTTCTACGACGACGTCTACAGGCCGCGAAGGGATGACCTGTCCGATTCGTGGACGCAACGGTTCTCGCCACCGCCGAAGACAAAGCCGAAATCCCGACCTGTGATCAACGAACAACGGACCTGATTCCGGTCTCGGCTCGGCTCAACGGCAGTTGCATTGCCGATGGGCCAAGCAGAGGTGGGAATGCGGGCCGCGAAAGCGGTGTGGATCCCTGACAACCTTCCCTAGTGAAGGGAGGCGGGTGCCGAGCAGGCTACTCGGTTGGTCTGACCGCCTCGGCGGGGGGTAGGCGTGCCGCGCGGAGGGACGGCTGGGCGACTGCAAGCATCGAGAGCCCGTACGCCACCGCGAGGATGACCGCGAGGCTGAACCACGGCACCGAGAACGTTGTGGTTCCGGTGGAGATGGCGGACGGCCCCTGGGTGAGATTCCAAACGAGGAGAAGTCCGAGCGCGCTCCCCACGGAGATCCCGAGGAGGGTCACGAATGTGTACTCGAGGAAGAACGACCGTAGCACCATTCGACGGGTGAACCCGTTGGCCCGGAGCATGCCGATCTCCCGGCGACGCTCGACCACCGCCCGGAGCGCGACGATCCCCATCGCTGCAATGCCCACCGCCAAGCCGAGACCGACGAAGATCTGGAGAAGCCCTATCACTCCCTCCGTCGCGGCGATCGACGTCGCGAGCAGGTCCGCGATGTTGAGGACTACGAGCCCGTAGGGGAAGAACGCTGCCTTGGCAACCTGGGCGGCTCGGGTCGCCGAGGCGCCGGAAGTGAGCGTGAGGAAGAAGACCTTCTCCTGGTTGATCCCGAGCGAGACAGCGGCAGAAGGGCTGACGAAGACCCCGGACACGAGCGACTCGGACAGGATACCAAGCACGGTGACGGTCGTCGAATTGCCATTGATGGGGTTCCTCAGGAGCATCGTCCCACCCGGGTTCACCCTCGGATGCGGCGCGCTGGTGCCCGAGGCGAGGTTGTTGGCGACCGGCGCGTAGTTCTGGTCGACGATCGCCACGTCGGCGTTCGTGGCGAGATCGGCGAAGACCTGCGTCGCGCTCATCCCGTGCTCGGTCGCGGTGAACGTGAATCGGTTGGTCGAGTAGAAGTTGGAGGAAGGCGGCGCGCCCGCGGGACCCGAGTAGATCGAGTCGGGGAATGGGTTACCGGCGAAACCGCTCACGTTGACGAAGATCCCGCCGTAATCGAGAGGGACCACCGACGAGAAGTAGGGAGCCACGGTCGAGTTGTTCGCGACGAGTCCCGGCAGATCGGGTATCGCCGTCGACGAGTAGGCTACGAACGTGTACCCTCCGGACTCCTGTTGGAGTGTCGTGCCCAGGCTCGCGTCTACGGTCGCTCCGACCCCGGCGATAGCTACAAGCACGAAGATCACGAGCGCGAAGATCGCCAGGCTCGTGGTGGTCCGCGACGACCGGCGGCTCGGGTACGAGAGCGCGATCCTCGCCACGGGCGCGTTCTGCTTCCGGCCGCCGGCGAGCCGAACGAGCCCGTTCGCGAGGCTCGACGCGTTGAACGCGAAGACGAGGAGGGCTCCCGCCACCATGATGATCCCGACCACGAAGAGAGCGAAGATCCCGCCTTGGTGCGCTGACCCGAGCAAGAGCGTGTGGAGCTGCAGGGACCCTACCCAGACGAGCAGGGCCACCCCGGCGGCGGAGAACGCGATCCGGTTCCGGACGAAGCGCGAGGCGACCAGGGCGACCCCGGCGATCATGAGCGTGCCGCCCAGGATGGGGTAGGAGAGGTTCGAGGCGCCCCGGTAGGTCGCGGCGTAGAGTAGGGAGCCGAGGACGAGCGACACCGCACCCAGGTACGCGAGGTAGGTGTAGGTCCGAACGGTCGGCGGTGGCTCCGGGAGGTCACGGATCGCCCGCACGATGTTGAGGCGGCTAGCGCGCCAGCTCGCCACGATGACTGTGATGAGGGTCAGCAGGAACCCGATGACGTAGGCGATCACCAACGACTCGGAGGTGACCGTGAACGAATCCAGGATGGCGGAGGACGGGAGCCCCGGCTCGGGGTAGAGGATGCTGAACGCAACAGCGAGGCCGTAGCCGACGCCAACGCCGAGCAGTGTGCCGGCGAGCGCGCTGCCAGCGGAGTAAGCTAGGCCTTCGAAGAAGAACGAGTAGACGAGTTCCCGTCCCCGAAGCCCCAGGGCCCTCAGGACCCCCATCTCCCCCTTGCGCTCTTCGGCGAGCAGGACGAAGATCCCGATGATGAGCATCGCGCCCGCTACGATCGAGAACAGGCCAAGGACGAGGAACAGCGTCGAGACGCTGCTGCCCGCCGATACCGCGCTCGCCAGCGCGTTGGCAAAGAGCTCGTCGACCGTGAGGCCGTGGGCCGCGGGGATCGCCGCGATCGTGGTGTTGAGGGTCGCGCTCACACTCGCCGTAACGGAGAGGCGCTGAGCTTGGTCTCCCGCGTTGGTGACCGAGAGGAAGTTGATGGTTCCGGAAAGGTTCTCGAGGTTCTGCGCGGTCGAGAGGTTCACGAAGGCGCTTCCGAAGTTCCCCACACCGCCAGTGGGGAACGCCCCCCGGATGTTGTCCTGGACAACGGCCTGGACCACCGAGGGGATCGGGGTCGCCGATGCCCCGTAGAGGTACACGGAGTCCCCGGCGGAGGCGTTGAGCTCGGAGGCGGCCAGATCGTCGAGGATCACCTCGCCGGGGCCGGTCCGACCACGGTCGAGCCGCCGTCGCTGACGAAGTTGCCCAGCTGGGCGCTCTGGTTGGCATCGACACCGATCAAGTAGAGGTTTGTTTGCGGGATCCCAGTGGTCCGGTCGTAGACCGAGACGGTGCTCACAACCTCGGGGGCGATGCCAGCGATGGAAGAATCCCCAACGGTCGCCGCCGCGACGCCCGTATAGACCGAGTAGGGGAAAGGCGTCCAGGCACCGGACGGGGATTGGTTGCCGACGATCTCATCGTTGTAACCGACTCCCAGGACCGTGTAGTGGACTTCGAGCTGGGTGACGGTATCGCCCACCACGAGGCTTCCGGACACGATCGTGGTCGCGACCAGGAGTCCAAACACCAGCAACACCGTCCTTCCGCGGGCTCGGTAGACGTTCCGAATCCCGATTCGAAATGCCAGACGATGCCTCAGCGCGAGGACTACCGCCACCACCGCCAGGCCAACCAGGAGCAGAAGCAGCCCGGCGACGACCGGATCCAAGGCCGAGCATGGAACCTAGTCTCACGAACCGCCCGTCGCGCATGTGCAACGTCCGATCGCACGCGCTCGCCACGGACGCATCGTGTGTGACGACCACGATCGTTTGTTCGTACGTCTTGTTCAGGTGACGGAGCAGCGTGGTCACTTGGCGGGAATCCTCGTCATCGAGGTTCCCGGTCGGCTCATCCGCCCAGACGATCGCGGGCTGCCCGACCAGGGCTCGAGCCAGCGAGACTCGCTGCTGTTGACCCCCCGAGAGCTCGGCTGGGCGCCGGTCGAGCCTATCGCCAAGGCCGAGCTCCGCCAGCATCGCGCGGGCCCGTTCTCTCGCCTCGCGTCCGGGCCTTCCCGCGATCAGAAGGGGCATCTCGACGTTCTCCGTGGCCGAGAGGACCGGGCAGAAGGTTGTAGGACTGGAAGACGAACCCGACCCGGCGGGCACGGTACTCGCTCTTCGTGCGGTCGCTCATCGAATGGAGGTCAACGCCCTCGAGCGTGATCTTCCCGCGGCTGATCTCGTCCAGCCCGGAGAAGCAGTTCAGGAACGTCGTCTTTCCGCAGCCCGACGGGCCCATCACAGCGAGCATCTCGCCGCGCAGGATCTCGATCGAGATCCCCTGGAGGGCCGAAACAGCCGTCTCACCTTGGCCGTAGACCTTCCAGACGTCTCGTCCGATGACCACCGGCTCGGGCATAGACGTCCCTGGCATGCAGTTCGGGAATTATCACCTTCGGCCAGAGGTTGCAGCCCGGTGCCCGCTGTGAGACGCGGAGCCTACCCGCGCTAGTGCCTACTGTTCGACCGCCGTGGGACCCGTAAGTCCTGTCCCGAGCCCGATCTGCCCCTGGCGGGGTTCACAGTCTCGCGTCCGGGATCTGGTCCCGGCGCTCGTCGATGGGATGCCTTCGGTGTAGGCTCGTCCTTCGCTGGAAGGGTCTGGGAGCGTGGTCTTGCGGCACGGGCTGGGGGCTCGGCGGCGGTGGGCTGGCGACCCGCTTCTGAAGGGACAGCTGGATCTCGTCGATCTCACGGACGAACCTGTCGAAATCTGCTTGCTCGAGGCTCTTCCCCTCACGTGACCGGGGATCGATGGCACCACCCCCCGTAGCCGCGGTAGGACTCTTGCTGTCGGGAACGGCGCCTCTCCGAGGCGGCTTTGTCTCGATCTCCCGGCCACTCAAGGTTCCAAGTTCAAGTGGCGTGGGGCCGGGATAGTCTGCCTCGCGCCTGCCACGGGTTCTTGGGACCACCATGACACCGACCTGACGCGTGACTTTAATGCGCATTAATGTGTATTAAAGGTGCTCATTTCCGAAGAAATGGGCTAGGCCGCATCGTGGTGTTGGCCTCCGTTGCGGTCAACGCCGGACGCCGCGCTGGCAAGGCCCCTGCCACACTCGCGAATGGCCTTAGGAAGCGCGGTGCTGTGCAGTGGTGGCTTAGCGGTGCGGCCTCGGTGATCCCCCGCCCGAAGAGACTCGGGTGAGCGGCTGGCCGGTCATCGACTTTCGAACACGCCATCGGCTCAATTGCCATTGCACGTCTCGGGCCCGACGAGTCCCCTTCCGCCACATTGGAAGCGGCAGCCGGGGCCTAAGTGCGTAAACTCCGTTCATTCCGTCGTAAAGGTGTAAGTAGGGCGGGAACCTGTGACGCGCATGGCAGCCATTGGCAAAGCCCTCGCCATCGCCGTCGCCGTTGCGCTTGTGGCGATCGTATTCACACTGACGCTACCCACGGCGATGGGAGCCCCGGACGGGGCGAACGTCGCTCCGAGCTTCGCACGGCCCTACACCGTGACGTTCACTGAGACCGGCCTACCTTCCGGTACAAACTGGAGCGTTCACATCCAGTATCTTGGGTGCGGCTGTCAAGGAGTTACCACCACCGCAAAGTCCCATACTTCTTCAATCTCGATTTCAGTTTCCAACGGAACCTACAAGTTCTCCGTCCTCAGGGTTGCAGGGTACTACGTGAACGGCTCGGCCCACGGGATGTTCAACGTTTCAGGATCTGACGTCTCGCCGATCGCTGTCGTCTTCCTGCCCGTCATCTCCTACGAAGTTGCGCTCACGGAGACCGGGCTGCCGAACGCCACCGCGTGGACAGTCAGCGTCACCGGCAACGGCACGGGTCAGCTGAAGGCGGTCGAATCTCAGACCGAGACATCCGTGGAGGCCACGATGTCGTTCATGCTTCCCAACGGCACGTTCCACTACGTCGTGTCACCGGTGGCCGGATCGTTCTTCGTGGGCCACGACTCGAAAGGTACCTTCCGTGTCGCGGGCACGAGCCTTGGACCGCTCACGATTCAGTTCCTAACCCCCCCGACCGTCACGGTGACCTTCGACGAGACGGGACTCGCCCTTGGGACGAACTGGAGCGTACGCGTGAATCAGCCAGGCCCGCTGCCAATCCACGAGACGGCTTCATCGACCTCGCCCAACGTAACGTTCGCCCTCCCCGCGGGGGCCTGGGTCTACGCCGTGGCGGACGTACTGGGGTTCGACGTCGTCGGCCCGAGCGTCGGCGCGTTCAACGTCACCAACTCCTCTCTCGCGATCAACGTCACCTTCGCCCCCGTTTCGGCAGGAGCGTTCTACCCAGTCGCGTTCCAAGAGAGCGGGCTCGCGATCGGGACCCACTGGTCGGTCACCGTGACCGCGACGCACACCTTCGGCCACAGTCGCACGGCCGAGCAGTCCTCCAACGGAACTACCATCTTCTTCCTCCTGCAGAACAACACCTACCGGTTCGTCGTGCACGGACCCATCCCGTACACGCTGGTCAGCGGCGGATCGGGCACCCTCTCCATCGCGGGATCCGCCCCCGGCGTTCAGGTCGTTACCTTCCTCGCCAAGCCGACCTACACAGTGACTTTCACTGAGAGTGGGTTGCCATCCGGTACGAACTGGACCGTTCTCGCGCGGACGGAGTTTTCTGGGTCCTCGCTCTGGCCGATCCACGAGGTTCATCGCGCGAACACGACCTCAATCACGTTCTCCCTACCGAACGGCTTGTACTGCTACACGATCTACAGCGTCCACGGTTACTACATCAGCTCGGGATTCCCGGCAGGTCCGTTCTCGGTCGCGGGGTCGTCCCCGCCCCCGATCTCTGTTGGGTTCTCACCAAGGGCATAATCCGGAAACCGGAACCCTCTTGAACCGGAACTAGCTTGGGGCCTGCATGCCGCTCTACATGGACACCCACCGGAAGGTCAAGGGCGTAACCGCATCTGCCGTGGCCGAAGCCCACGCCAAGGACCTGAAGGTTCAGGGCAAGCACGGAGTCAATTACAAGAGCTATTGGGTTGACGAAAAGTCGGAGACCATCTACTGCCTTGTCGACGCCCCGAACGCCGAAGCCGCGGCGCGGGTTCACAAGGAGGCCCACGGCCTCGTCGCCGACGAGATCCATGAGGTCCACCAAGGCTGATTCCGCAGCCGGACCGCCGCTCGACAGGTCCCCCCCGAAGGTCGCCTGAGGCACGGATTCCGCACGGCGCAGGTTCGGTCCGAAGCAGGCAGATACTATCGAACCCTTCGAGCGTCGGCTCAATCGGTGTTTAACCCACACGGGGTCGCTTCGCCGCTGGAGGATCTCCGACGAGCGACGGATCATTGAACACCTTGGCACGGCTACGCCAGGTGATAGCGAGCATACCTCGGGGGAGGGTAACCACGTACGGCCAAGTGGCGGCAGCCGGGGGGCATCCGGGCGCTGCACGCCTGACCGTGTGGGCGCTCCAAGGAGAGAACGGACTGCCGTGGCACCGGGTAGTGGGTGCCGGTGGCAGGATCGCTTTGGCCGCCGATCAGGGCCAGGAGCAGCGGCTCCGGCTCGAGATGGAGGGCGTGACCTTTCGAGTGGGCCGCGTCCGTATGGAGAAGCACAACTGGACCCCTCGAACGCTCGCGGGCCGCCGAGCCCGACGGGGAGATCCAAGGACCGCTCGTCGGCAGAGAGGGGTGGGGATCGTTGTCCCGTTTGAAGATCAGACCAAAGCTCGTCGTCAGTGACGTCAGGACTACCTCGCCGGACCGTTGCCGGCAACGATCGGCCGATCACATGATGCGCTCAACCGTGGTTGTGCCCACACTCTCCGAAGGCGAACCCTAAAACCGTCCGGACCCCGGTATGGTCTCTTCGATCGCAGCCGAGTTCTCGAGCGCGTAACGAGCCTGGCCTGGGACGGAAGCGAACGAGGCGGAGAGGATTGTTCCAGACGGTGCGGCTGCCAAGCGAACGGGTTATCGAGGGTCAGCGCCTCCCGGACTCGTGTGCGACCTTTGCACTACAACCGGCAGTACCCATGGCTCGGTGGGCCTCCACCCGTGCGTGTGCGCTTGCAACGCAAAGGACCTCGACCCGAGTCCGAAGCGGTGCCGTCTCTGCTACCACGACCTGCGAAGGGCGCCATCTACCCGAGAGGCCGATCGTTGAGGCGGACAACCTTCTAGACGCAGATTCCCGACCGACGATTCAGTAAAAAGGCGGGGCCGACTCCTCGTTCCACTGCGGGCACCGGGTCGACCCGGCTCACGCTAGGCCGCCGGACCGGGGCTCCCCCAAAGGCTCTTGCCTTCAGTCCACTTCGAAGATGCCGTGACCGCGCGGCAACCTCCCCCAATTCCCCTCTCTGCCCCGGGCCTCATTGGGCCCAATTCCATTTTGAATCCGCCCTGGAGCGGTCCGCGCTCCATACGGCGGGCTCAAGGGCGGTCCTTCAGCCACATTCACTTGGAAGTGGATTTGCGACCCGAACCGGCGCCGACCGCCGGGCTTCCCCTCAAAGATCGAGTGGAGTCTTTCCTCACGGAACGGAAGATCGGCGAAGGAGCGGACCTAGTCTGGCTGGCCGTAAGCACCCTGCACGCTCTCGACCACCGCCGATTTCGTCGTGTGGACCATTGGGAGGTCGTCCCCGGTGGTTGGCTCCCGCCTCCCGAATTCGCCTCGGCTCGAAAGAACGGGGGGGGGACGGTTGGACAGCTTCTGGATGCCCTCCAGAGTGCGGAGCAGCCCTCGATCGCGAAGGCCCGGACCTTCGCTGTGCGGATGTCGGACATGCGAGGAAACCGTGCAGATGTGGTGGTACGGAGGGTCCACCGGCAAAGAGGACATGCGCTTTCCATCGACCTCTGGGGATCCTGGACGAAGGAGACGGTCAGCGAGCTCACAGGCTCCTTTGCGACGCGTCTACCGGTCGCCCGGACGACCCTTACCAAGTACCAGTACGCGTTCTGAGCCCGAGATCGGGCATAGCTGGCGTAGGCTCTGGGCCGACTCTCGATAGAGCTAGGGAGGGATATCGGGGTTGAGGGTCGTCAAGCGACCCACGGAAGCTATGCGAGCCCTGGATCCAAGCCCAGTCGCAGGCGCCCGGCTCGAACCTACCCCGGTCAGGTCAGTGAAGGGGTGGGTCACGACCGTCCCCGCGAGGACGCGGGGATGGACTTCTCGAGAACCGTTGCAATGGGTTTCAGGTCCGAGAGGCGGGAGGGCTTACCGGATGCGAGCGGCCCGGTAGAGATTCCCTTCTCACATCGGACTCTCGCATTTCGCCAATCGGTCGGATCATTCCCCTCCAGGTGGAGGATGACATCGAACATCTCTGTGTGGGAAGTGGGCGCCTCCGCCCAGAGCGCAACCTGACATGTTCCAGACTCCAGCATCGCGCGCATCAGTGGGGCAACGCGATCCACCGAGTACACCGTCGCGAGGCGCTGAGCGTTGGCCGTCACTAGAATCGAAGGGGCGTCCGGACGGCCGGTGGCCGAAATCAGCTTCTGGGCATGCGAAGGCATACGCAGGAACTCCACAAGTCCCTGGAGTGAGTTCGTGGTCTCATCCGACCTGAGCATCGTCGCCGCGGCCACTTCTGCTTGACGAGCTCCCTGATCGTCGGGCTGCAGGTCTCGGGGGGAGAGCACGTACACGGACTCTTCCGGAATCGCGTGGGCGGTTATCGGGTCGATGGGATCAGGGATCTCACCGGGCAGTCGAACGTCGGTCCAGTACACCCGAGAGGCATAGGGGGCGAGAGACGCGAAGGCGAACCACTTCAGCAGGGATCGGCTGGTCCCCCAGATGAAAACGGAGGTCGGTTTTCCGAACCCTGCGGGGAATAGCTCGTCGGGGGGTCCGCTCACCACAGGTAGTTCGAACGGCGACCCTCAGATAAGAACCCCACCGTTGCGAGGGGGTGCGACCGATCCTCCGTCCGGTGAAGGTTCCGGCCCGTCCATTCTGGGTCGGCACCAGCTTAGGGACCCCCCTCTGACGCCGTCTTCCTGCAGTTTCAATACGCCTTGAACACGACGTAGGCAGTTTCAGTCAGTCCTGAAAACGCCGTGTAACTCCTGTGAACGCCCACCCCAACTCGCATTGTGGATTCAGAATCGGATGACAGGAACCTCGCGCCTCGACCCCTACGTCCTAGGAGCGGTCGCCAACACAACGTGGAATCCGGTTCTTCCGTGGATGGCGACCCCCGCCGCATCGCTTACGAGGGCTGTCTGACCTGCGTTCAGCGTTTCGTCGTCGATCGTTCCCCTACCAGAGAGCGCGTAGCAGACCGCTGCGCGGTCGTGGCCCACCCGATGGAACGAGGAACCATCCTCACGGAAGTTGACTGATTCGCATTCCAACCCGGATCCCGAATCGAGGAGCGCACCGGGTCCAGCCAACTTCCGAACGATCGTGCCCTCCGGCTCCGGGCCAGTCGGTTCGGATTGGGCGCTCTGGAGGCGGGCTGGGACAGGCTTCCCCGCGGGAAGCGTGGCCACCACGGAGAACCAATGGAGGGTTTGCCCCGTCATCGGGTTGATCGCATGGGAAACGGTCGCCGGAGCGGTGAGCAACATTGTAGAGCCCGCTGTGAGCGAATTCGCGGGGAGCTTCTCGAGAACTGTACGAGCCCGAACCCTCGAGTACGTACGTCAGCACCTCAACCCCGGAGTGCTGATGGGCCGGAAACCGCCTACGAGGGGTCGCGATTGTTTCAGAGACCCGTTCGAACGGGGGCCAGCGAGCCTGCGCTGGAGCTGGAATCCCAAGGCGAGTCGTAGCGTCCCGGGCATCGATCACCCCTGGAACGACGCGGACCGTCATGACCGACCTCTTCCCGCTGCCACGAGGGAGCCCAAGAGGAGCTACGTCAGATAATCATTTCCCGGGTTCGCGCGCCGAGGCTCGCTACTTGAGGGTTCAATGAGTCTTGGACGCCGGAGACGCGAGTTCACGAGGATTGAACAGAAGAACGGCTGCTATCAGTTTCGTTTGAACCAGTGGTGCAACAGCAGGGCCCGGTGAAGGTCGGGTTCTACTGGCTGCTGACGACCCATACTGCTCACGCGTCGACGAGAGATGGCCTTCGGAACTGACGAACGCTCGAGCGAGCGGGCTAACGGTGTGGCTCGGCAGCCGACTCGGACAAAGGTGGGCCAGGCGAGCGGGGAGTCTATCCGGCGTCCTTGACCCTCTTCAGAACCCTCAGAGCCTTCAACGTGATCCACTTACTGGGCTCGCCCGGTGGCTCGATTACGAGGGGTTTCATCTTCTTCGCGTCCGGATGAACGGTCGTTCCCGGACCCACGTCCGGATGCGACCGGTCCGTAAGCCACGTGCCGTCGCGCTGGCGCTTCTCCGTCAACAGTTTCAGGGCCGGCTCGAGCCGTCGGTCGCCCCCGAACCCGAGCTGGGTGAGCACATCGAGCCCGACCAGAATGTCATAGAAGTAGTGGTTCGGATAGTGGAGCCTGAGCCAGGGCGCGTAGGGTCGACCCTCCTTGAACAACTTCCGCTCGAGATAGAACTCCGCGCCCGTCGCGACGGCCTGCTCCATCTTGGGCGAGCGGTTTGCTTTCGGCAGAGCCGCGAAGGCGGCGAGGGGTTCCCATACGTCCAGGGTACCCGGCGTTCCCTGGGAACAGTTCCATCCGCCGTCGTCCCGCTGGTCCTCGAGCAACCAGTCGTACAGCTTTCGGACCCGCAGGTCGTCGGCGTACCCGAATCGGGTCAACATTCGGGCGGTATTCGCCGAGATGCACGCTTCCTCGTAGAAGAAGTTGAAGGGTGAACCGCGTCGGAAGCTTGTACTCGAAGATGAGGTCCGCGACCTTCTTGATCCGCGGGTTGGTCGCGTCGAGACCAAAGTCCGATAGGACCAGGGCCCGCCAATTCGTGGCGAGGAATGTGGGGAAATAGAGGAAGTTGACCCATTCCCCGACGTTCTTTGGTTCACGCGCCTCCCAGAATCCCTTCGACCCCTGTGCCCGCAGTTGGTCGCTCGCCCAGCCAACGCGAGCGATCCTCGCGCGGGCCGACCGCACCTCGGGATCGTCGTCCTTACGCCCGAGCAGATCGACCAGCGTGTGGTACCTTGCGACAGGCTGTTCGTCCTCCAAAAGCCACTGGATGACTTTGACGTCCTCGGCCGGGGGTATGTATTCGGAGTTCTCGCGCATTGCTGAGGAGGCTAGCTCTTCGAATCACTGCCCCGCCGGTATTTGAATCGTCTACGGAGATAGTGGAACGGTCGTTCTGTCCGGCACGCCGCCGTGCCGTCTGTGATGGCTTTCAGGGCCACGAGGTACCACCTCGCTAAGGGCGCACTGCAGACAGACCGTGCCTACTGACGATACCTAGTCAGAAGCTCGACCGCGGCCCTGACCGAGAATGGGTCCGATGTCGATTCAACCCGGCCCCGTCGAAGGGTGGGCTACACCGGACCCCGAAGTGAGAGGCTGGGGAGGAGGTTACACTCGGGTCAGCCTGAGTTTATCCGAGCGCGAGGCAACCCGGGGCAGGTCGCAGGATGCCGCATTCGAAGGAGCTTGAAGGTCGGTCCTCAGAACCCAGACGCGGTACTGGTAACGGGCGCGACAGGGCAGCAAGGGGGAGGCCTGGCCCGGATTCTCCTCCAGCGAGGCCACCACGTGCGGGCCATGTCTCGTAAGCCCAGCAGCCCGGCTGCGAACGAACTGAAGAAGTTGGGGGCTGAGATCGTTGCGGGGGATCTTGGGGATCGCGCATCGGTCGAGCGAGCTGCCAAGGGAGTCGACGTCGCTTACCTTGTGGCCACCCCGTACGAGCAGGGTGTGGAGGCGGAGACCCGATTCGGTAAGCTCGGCCTTGATGGAATTCACGCGGCGGGAGTCCCCTATGCGGTGTACTCTTCCGTGAGCGATGCGGATCGCAAGACAGGTATCCCGCACTTCGATAGTAAGGCCGTGATCGAGGAACACCTCAAGGCCCTCGGCACCGAGTACCTATCGTCGCCCCGGTCTTCTTCATGGAGAATCTGTTTGCACCGTGGGTCACGGCGGGGTTTGGGCAGGGAGTACTGGCTACGGGAGTTCTCCCGGACCGGAAGTTGCAGGTCATTTCGCTGCCCGAGATAGCCGAGTTCACTGCGCTCGCCGTAGAGCAACCACGCTCCTTCCGGGGGAAGAGAATCAACATCGCATCCGACGAACCCACTCTGACCGAGGTGGCTCGGCGGCTTTCGGAGATCGCGGGCACCAAACTGGCGTATCAGGCTGTTCCCTTGGACCAGGTACGGAAGCAGAGCGAAGACTTCGCCAAGATGTACGACTGGTTCAATCGAGTTGGCTACAGCGTCGACATCCCGAAACTGAAACACGATTATCCCCAGGTCCACTGGCGCACCTTCCAGGAGTGGGTGGCCAAGCAGGACTGGTCACGGGTTCTCCCCAGACCTAGCAAAGCTTGAGCCGGCTCGATAGGCACCCCGACAGCTGCATAGCCGGTGTTCGCGCGCGATGCCGGTGACGAGGTGCAATGTCAATTGCCCCAACCCGGTCTTGATCCCACCTACTGGGGCCCGAGATCTGCGCTCCCTGCACCTCACCCAAAGGCAGCAGTCACAAGGCCCCGCGGCCGAGAACTGATAAGTCGCGAGACGGTCGTCCTCACGATGGGAGCTCCCACCCGCGGGCCTTCGGAAGGTGGATGAAGCCTCCCGGGCCCGCCCGCGCAAGCGCACGCGGTGGAGAGGACTGGCGCACCCCGGCGGAAGTCGACGAGTATCGGTCGACTCCCGACTATTCGACGACCGTCAGGTTTCTCGAGCGAATCTCCGCCGCCCACCCCGACAGAGTGCGCATCGAGAGCTTTGGCAAGACTGGGGAGGGCCGTGATCTCAAGATCGTCATCGCATCCAAGGGCGGCCTCTTCGACCCGGAGGCAATTCATGCGGCCGGCCGCACCATCCTGTTGGTCCAGAACTCCATTCACGCAGGAGAGATGGACGGCAAGGATGCGTGCCTGGCCCTTCTCCGAGACATCGTACGGGACGCGAACCGAGCGACACTCCTCGACAACGTAACGTTGGTCTTCATTCCAGTCTACAACATCGACGGCCACGAACGGCGATCGGCTTACAATCGCATCAATCAGAACGGCCCCGCCGTTTTCGGGTGGCGGGCCAACGCGACGAATCTCAACCTGAACCGCGACTACATGAAGGCTGACGCGCCCGAGACACGCGCCTTTCTAAGGATGCTTCGCCGCTGGACGCCGGATTTCTTCGTGGATAATCACGTCACTGACGGAGCTGACTTCCAGTACCGACGTAACCTTCGTCATCGACGAGACTCCGGATGTGTTTCGCGCCACGGCCGACTGGGTCCGCGGCTCGGTTACGCCGGAACTGGTGCGTCGGGTAGATGCAGCCGGACACCTCGCGTTTCCCGGACCTGTTTTCCTGAAAGATGACACGGATCCTGGCAGAGGTCTCGCACTCCACGACAATCCCCCCAGGTTCTCGACCGGATACATGATCCTGGAGAACCGGCCTGGGTTGCTGGTCGAGCTGCACATGCTGAAGGACTATCGGACTCGAGTTACGGGAAACTTCGAGATTCTGTGTGCCTTGATGGAAATTCTGAACAAGAACTCGGCAAGGCTGATCACGCTCAATCGCGAGGCCGACAGGGCCGCAGAGAACCTTGGGTCGGTCGAGTCGCGCCAGTCCTCCTTCCCCCTTTGCCTCGAGAGAAGCGGGGAGACCACGCAGGTCCTGTTCAGGGGATACGAGTACCGAGCGACTGCCCAGTCCCATTTCGGGCGCTACAATGGTGCGATACGGGCACACGCCCTGGAACGCTACCCTCCCGATGGACTCCGGTGTAGAGGTGGCGGTTTCGGTGAAGCTTCCCGCGGGCTACATCATACCGCCCCAGTGGAGGAGTGTGATTGACGTCTTGGACGCCCACGGAGTGATTCTCAGGGCCACGACCGCTCCATGGACGGGGCCGGTCGAAAGCTACCGTTGCTCTGGGATGAAGTGGCCGGGGAAGCCCTTCGAGGGCCGCCATCCGATCCTAAGGGCGGGAAACGTCGAGCGCGCGATCGGGGAGTTCGGCACGTGCGCCCTCTCCAGAGGTGAGGTGACGTTCCCTGCCGGATCCGCCGTCGTTGCCCTCAACCAGAGGCTCTCGAAGGTCGCCGTTCACTGGTTGGAGCCTGAAGCGCCCGACTCCGCTCTTCGGTGGGGATTCTTCGACCCAATCTTCGAGCAGAAGGAATCCGGCGAGGCCTACGTCGTGGAGGAGATCGCCCCCCGGGAGTTGGAATCAGACGCCCACCTTCGAAGAGAGTTCGAACATCGCGTTAAGGCGAATTCCGGGTTCGCAAACGACCCAGCGGCGCGCTTAGAGTTCATCTACGACCGTTCCGCGTGGGGATCGGCGAACCGCGTCGGCGAGTATCCGGTGGGGCGACTGGCTTCGCTCGAAGGTCTGCCCTTGAACTGATGGTTTGGTTGCGTCCAAGCCCGATGGCGTGCAGATTGACCGCTCCGGCCGTGCACAATCGCGCCGAAACCTGAGACTCTGGCGGTAGGCTCCGTGAATCTGATTCCTCAGGGGCATCCAGAAAGCTCGAGGCGGCTTGGACAACCGGTCGCATAGACAAGGCTGCGCCGGCCCCACCCTCCAGAACCTACGTGTTCTGCAAGATCTCACGGTGCGGTCACGACCGACCAATGATGCGGAAAAGTGTACATTAGTGTACAGCGAAAGCGATTACCGGGTTAGGGCCCTCCCATGGGCCATGGGGTCGCTACGTCAGACGCACGATCGGGTTCTCGTCCATCCGAAGTCGATCGACGAGGAATTGCATGAGCATCTCCGTTCGCATTCCTCCGGAGCTCGAGACCTTCACCCGGGTCCCCAATGCGTCGACTCTGGTCCTGCGTGGGCCCCCGGGCTCCGGGAAGACGATGCTCGCGATGGCGCTGATGGGCTCCTTCCCGGGGCGGCGCATCTACGTGAGCTTCCGGGTCACGCGGGAGTCGCTGCTCGAGCAGATCCCTTGGCTTCGCAAACTGCCTCCTGGCGAGATCGAGGTTATCGACGCCTTCGGCGCTTCGGATGATGCTCAACTTCCTCAACGGATCGAGCATCCCGACCGCCTGATTGCGAGCTCGAAGGAGGCCAAGGAGATTGACCAATTCCTCTGGCTCCCGCCGGCCGTCCAGTCCGCGTGGAGCCTCGCGGACGCGACAAAACCGACGATGATCGTCTTCGACTCCTGGGACGCCGTCCTCGATCAGTACTACGAGAAGACGGGCGGTCCAGACAAATCGGGTCCGTCTCGGTCCGAGCTCGAACGATTCTTGGTCGCCCGATTGATGAAGAAGAACCTCTCGCTCGTCCTCGTTCTCGAACGCGACACTCCGTCCGCGCTGGACTATCTTGTGGACGGGATCGTCGAAACCTCGCGCCGCTTAGTGGACGGGAGATTGGAACGCTGGCTCAGCCTTCTGAAGCTGCGGGGCGTCGCAATCCCGGACGACACGTATCCTTTCACCCTCGCCTCGGGCAGGTTCACCACCATTACCCCTGCCCTCCTCAGCGAGTTCGCCATCCACCCCCCCGTCGACGATCCTCACCCCGACGAGCCCGGGCTCTGGCCGGGAAGCTCCGACTTCGCCGCTGCCTTCGGGCGGCTTGCACCCGGTCGAATCACCTGCTCGAACTTGATTCCGCAGCCCCCCGGGAGATTCCGCGCGTGATCCTGGGCCCGATGATGATTCAGGCCCTCCGGGGTGGCGGGCGCGGGCTCCTTATCGCCGCCCCGTCGATCGACCCCGAGGACGCGTTCAGCTCTGTCAAGGGTATCGTACCCCCAGAGCTCCTCGCGAGCAACATGAGGGTCATTTCCGTCATTCCGATTCCCCCGGGGCCTGCGATGTCTTCGGGCATGATCGTGCCGTACCATTGGACCACAGCGGGCCCGTCGGTGCCAGTTCCCGAGGATCCCGAGTTCATTCAGGGTGCTCAGGCCTCCGATCGCCCGAACCTCATCATCGCCTATCTCTCGGCCATCGAGGCGGCCGCGGAGAGTACCAACAACAAGGTCGGCCACGGGGTGCTCTCAGCGCTTGGTGCGGCGGTTTTTCCCTCGAGCCCGGTCCACGTCGTCGGCGTGGCTCGAAGTAGCGATCCGCTGTTCCAAGTGGTCAACCCTGTGTCGGAATCGCTCATCAAGATCCGGGTACTCGAACGGCCGTGTTTTCCTTTCGGGCCACCGTCCCTACTCACCCCCACTCATTCTATCCCACGAGGGTAAATCCGAGCCGTATCGGCTTACGCCAGTCCTGTAACGAACCCTGCCGTCGGCCACCCTTCCCTCCATCTAACGGTCGAGACCGGTAGGTTCAACAAACCTTGTGCTGAAACCGGTTGGGTGCGAGTACCCTTGACCTGACAGCTCTCAGCATTGAGAACATTGGTGGTTGTCCGAAGCTATCGAGCTAAACCCCCGACAGTTCTGTTATAATCGCGTACGAGTTGGGCTGCGAGAGATTTCAGATGGCGACCTACATGATCACGGAGATCGACTGGCATGACCAGAACAAGGCCAAGGAGTATCGCGAAAAGTTTGGACCGGCGCTGGAAAAGTACGGGGGCAAGACGCTCTGTGCCGGCCCCCCTCAGGTGATCGAGGGGGATTGGAATCCCCCACGGGTGGTCATCCTCGAATTCCCCAGCGCAGAGTCGCTCCGAGCATGGTACGGGTCTGCTGAGTACGCGCCCATCCTCAAGCTGCGGAAGGAAGGCGCCAACACCCCGAAGATGGTCGCCGTGGAAGGCCCCGCCCGCTGAGTCCGATGGATCAGGGGGCCACGTCCCTCCAAGAATCGATCTCGCCCATGGACCTTCCACGAGGGCGAGATCAAGCCCTCCGATCCCCCATCAGTAAACCGGAGTCAGTTCTACGGTCCTGAACGGACTCCCGCAGCACTCCCCGAAGAAACGTTCATCATCTCGCAACCTCGTCTTCCAGGTCGATGGCCGAGCGTTCCGACGGAGGAATCGTCGTCCGCCGGATACGGGCCGAGGAGTGGGAAGCGTACCGTGCTCTTCGCCTCAAATCGCTCGCCAACGATCGTATCGCCTTCGGCTCTTCGTCGGAGCGCGAGTCCCAGGTACTCAGAGGCCGAGTGGCGGGAGATGACCGAGAAGGGTGCGAGGTCCACGAGCTCATCCCTCTCAGTTGCGGAGGCTCCTAACCGTGGACTGGTGGGGATGGCACTGGGGGCGCTGCGAGAAGGACGTCTGTGGGTTTTTGGAATGTGGGTCGAACCTGGCTACCGGGGCCGTGGGACGGGTGCAGCGCTGTTAGACTCCGCCATTGCCTGGCTTCACCAGCAACGTCCGGGGGACCCCATCTTCCTCGACGTCAATCCTCGGCAGACGGCGGCGGTCCAACTCTACGAAAGCCGAGGCTTCCGAGTGACTGGGGCGTCAAAGAAGCTGGATCACAGCCCGGGCGAGATCGCAGTCGAGATGTGCACGCCGCCGGAGCCGAAGGACTCCGCCACCTGAATGGCTCAGTCAGGTTCGGTCGCGAGCCTCGAGTCGGTCAACCCGTTTGTTGAGCAGGTCCAGCAGGTGGACCAACGTGTTGGTCCGATTGGTCAGACTTTCGATGAGGTTGTGAGTGCGTTCCACCTGGTCCACCAGTAGCCTGAACTCCGCAGGGTCGACTGCAACTGATCCCGATCGACTCCCCGAACTACCTACGTCTTCCACAATCGCCGTTCTGGCCGGGGGGCATTAGCCCTTTGTCCCTCCGCAGCCCTGCCACGGTATCTGCTGTATCGGCAAGTCCGGCGCGTCCGATTGGTGCACTCAACATCTGACCGATTCGGGGGCCGCAAGTAACCTCGAATCTAGGTCGGGTTGCCGATCGATGCTCAATAGTCCTTGAGCATACGGCAGCTTGGTTCAGACGTGTTTGTACCCGCGAGGCCTGGAACGCGACCCTGGTTCAGATCTAGCGGAACCCAAGCAGTTCCTGCCTAGAGGGCGACATTGCAGATCGCAGGCTAGGCCCAACGGCCGAATTGGATCCTATTGGGTGTTTCGTTGAACAGTGTGGGTCCCCGGCGAGAATTGAACCAGGACAACGAGGAGCAGGGCCACCAGCGCCAAGACGGCGGCGATAGGAAAGAGATCCCGCGGGCCGAGAGTAGAGTAGGCGACTCCAAGCACCAGGGGCCCAAGAATGAGTCCCAAGTCCTCGAACGAACCAAACACGCCGACCGCCGTTCCCTGGCTCTCGGGCCGAATGCGGGATAGCGCCAAAGGCAGCAGCGTGACGCTGAGCCAGCCGGCTCCTGCGGCCAGGATTAAAGCGGCAACGGTCATTTCGGCATAGCTCGCGGAGATCCAGGTCCCCAGCGCCCCACCCATGAGCAGGAGGAAACCGATGGGCGCGGCTCGTCTCGCTCCCCATCGATCGACCGCCGAGCCGACAAGGACTCCGGAAACCAAGGCGACACCCCGGGCGGCGCCGATCACGTAGCCGGTCTCCGCCACGGTGCCATGGAAGAGGCTGATCGAGTAGGTACCTGGAGGAAGTTCGTGACCAAGGTGTACACCATGAAGTACAGCACGACCAGAACGGTGGCGAATAGGAACTGACGCTCCATCAGTGCACGAAGGGAACGCCGCCCCGGGACGCGAATCTTGGGTAACGCGGCCGAGGCCCACGGAACCAGGAGGAGGGGGATGGTCGAGACGACGAAGACGGCCGTCCCTACGTAGATATTCATCCAGAAACCTCCAATCAAGAAGATCAAGGGACCGACAGCAGTCCCCGCGCTCAGACCTATTCCAAAGAAGAGGCCAAGTCGGCCCAGACCTTGGCTGGCCGTCCCGGGACCGGCGGCCGTCATCCCTATCCACCGAATGAGCGGGGTGCTGTAGACCACGAGCATTCCGTAGAGCGCGAACATCAGAGTGAGCGTTACGAAGGAACGGGCGAACCCCAGGAAGACCATCGATGCCGCCGTCACCGCGCCCAGCACGCCAAGGAATCTCGGCGACCCGATCCTGAAGGCCAGGTACCCCCAGAGGCCCTCAGTAACTAGGGTCCCCAGAGCATAGGCCGCCAGTGCTACGCCGTACTCCTCGACCGATAGCCCGAGTTCCTGGAAGCGAAAGGGCAGGACGACGATGATGAGCGCGTACGCTGCCCAGGTGCCGAGGGTCGAGAGATAGACCAGGAAGAGGACCCTCTTCTCGCTGGGAATGAGGGGCACGACCTGTCGAGCCGCATGCAGAGAAAAGTTTGTCCGGATGCCGGCACCCGCTCCTGAGCCTCATCGCTCAGACTAACCTGATTCTCACCTTGCCGTAGAGCTCAATTGTGCTTGTGCGCGCGAAGGAGTCGTTTCAAGGTCCCTTGAACGTCCCCTAGCTGCGTTCAATAGACTTTGAACACAGTTCGGATCCTTTCATTCCACCGTGAACCGAGGTTCGGCCGGCTCGCCCGTGCGTTCGACGCACGGGCGAGCACGCTGAGACCGGTGCAGAATGGCTGCTCGAGCACGCTTGCGTATCGGCGGTCTGAGCCACCGAGTCAATGGTCTCCTCAGGTGCTCGGAAGGATCGGTTACGCTGGAGCGGTCCCCTAGTCTACTTAGGGGTCGAATAGGTGGAGCGGTGTGGGATGACCACGAAGCCAGTTCAATCCTCGATTCAAGCAGTTCGACGGCTGGTCGTCACTAAGCAACATCTCGCACGCGAGCGTCCGGTGCGAGCCACCCCCGATCGCATCGTGGCGATGATCCGGGATCTGCCGTACATCCAGTGGGATCCGGTCAGCGTTGTCGCCCCCTCTCATCTCCTCTCCCTCTGGGCCCGTGTCGGGTCCTTCCGGTGAGCAGATTTCGACCGGCTGATGTGGACGCAGAGGCGGTTGCTCCAGCACTGGATCCCTTTCGCTGGCGTTGTTCCAACAGAGGATTACGCCCTCTACGCGTCGCTTATGCGACGATACCCCGAGTCCCTCTCTTCTTCCTGGGGAGCTCAGCGCGACCGCGCGCGCGCGTTCCTGGCAAGGCATGATGAGCTACGAAAGAGGGTGCTTGCTGATCTGCGGGGCGGTCCACTCCAGCTGAACCAGTTCGAGGACCACGCCCGGACCAAGCGGGCCGGCGCAGAATGGCAGCCCTCGAGTGTGGTATCGGAGATGCTCTGGCACCTCCTGATGTCCGGCAAGGTGATGGTCGTGGGTCACCACGGCAACCAGAATCTGTGGGGGCTTTCCGACAGCTTTCTGCCCTCCTGCGATCAACCGGAAGGAGCTCTCCGCGGAGGAGGCTGACCGAGAGGCCGCTCAGAAGGCCATCAAAGGGCTAGGAGTGGCCACATCGACTGAAATCAACCACTACTTCATCCGGGGGTGTTACAGCGACCTACGGACCACACTAGAGACTTTGGCGGGAGAATCTCGCATTCACCGGGTGGTCGTCGACGGCCTGCCTACCAGAGAGGAGCGATACGTCCACGTGGAAGACCTCGACCTGCTCAACAACCTGGGGATGGGTCAATTCTCGCCTCGTGTCGCCGTGCTTCCTCCGTTCGACAACATCGTCTACAGTCAGGCTCGAGGCAAGCACTTGTTCGATTTCGATTACGTCCGTGAGCAATTCCTTCCGAAGGAGAAGCGAAGGTACGGAATGTGGGTCCTGCCCATCCTGCGGGAAGACCGGTTCATTGGGCGGGCGGACGCACGTCTCGACAAGGAGAAGCGAATGCTTCGAGTAGTCGCTGTCTTCGCGGAGCGAGACGCACCAAAGGAGCGGGCGGTCGCCGCCGAGATCCGAGAAGAGCTAAACGGACTCGCCACGTTCCTGGGAGCGGACTCGGTAGGGTTCACCTCCAAAGTGCCGCCTGCCTGGAAGAGCGCGCTTCACTAACGGACTCGATGTCGGTCTCTTGGTCGAGAGATCTCTGTCCCGCCTACCATTCAGGTAAGAACATGATTGAACACCCTTGCGAATGATCCGGCGTGGGTACGAACCAACGTGACTATCCGGAGCGACCTCGCGTTCCGTTCAACGGATCTTGAGCCCGGTCCTCCGAGAAAGGGCCTGACCGGGCCCGCTCTTGTCAGTGCGGAGGGGCCGAAGACGAGGGGGTCTGTTGTTCCTCCGCCTTCGCCCGGCTGGGTAGGTATCGATAGACGAGGTACGCCAGAATAGCAACGTAGAGGATGACGCCTCCCACGACCGCGAGCGCGACGTTCTCCCACACACGGGAGGTTCCGACGTCTTGGATGTATCCGAGCAATGCCGACAAGACTACCGTAAAGGCGAGTCCCAGGCCAATCTGCAGCGTGCTGGGACGGCGCCGGTAGAACGCGACCGAGACGAGTCCTGGTAGAATCATTCGGTCCGCAGTCACCACCGGCTACAAAGCGGCGATGGGCCATTCACGGATGGAGGCCGGTGCCCGGCCGAGTGCGTGACATTCTCTTGCGACAGCCGCTAGGTGCGATGTCTCGTTGAGCAGTGCAAGGGTCTGCCGACCAATCAAGTGGTGATGAACCCCGCGACCGGCTGCGGGGATCGCCCGGGCCGGCGGTGGTGCTCGCCGGAGAGGACACCCTGCTGCCGACCTGCGAGGTCCGACTCTCGGGCGATTCCTGGAGTGGATTGCCCCAAGTCGGCCTTCGAAGACTCTAGATGCCCTTAAACGACCTAGCGTATCGGAAGTCCGTGACCCCAGACCGCCGTCTCGCGGCAGTGATGTTCACGGATACGGTAGGCTACACTGCGTCGACGCAGGCGAACGAGGGCCGCACCCTCGACCTTCTACGCCAGCAAGGGGAACTGCTCCGACCCGTCGTGGCTTTGCACCAAGGACGCGAGGTAAAATCAACGGGCGACGGTTTCCTGGTCGAATTCGACAGCGCACTGAAGGCGGTACAGTGCGCGGTGAACATGCAAAGAAGGATCCACGAACGAAACTCCGAAGGGGGCCAGAAGCACATCAGTATCCGGATCGGCGTCCACCTCGGCGACGTGGTCCAGTCCGGTACGGACATTCTGGGAGACGCCGTGAATATCGCGGCCCGTATCGAGCCCTTGGCCGAGCCCGGGGGCGTTTGCGTCTCCGGCGCGGTCTACGACCAGGTTCGAACCAAGGTCACCGATAGGTTCGAGAAGCTCGAGCCCAAAGCAATGAAGGGCGTCGCGCTCCCAATGGATGTGTATCGTGTCCTGCCCTCCTGGGAAGGGAACGGTGGGAACTCCGCGGAGGACACATCGTACCTAACGGACAAGACCCGCATTGCGGTACTTCCCTTCGCCAACATCAGCCCTGACCCGAACGATGAGTACTTTGCAGATGGGCTGACGGAGGAGCTGATCGCGAACCTTTCGCTCGTTCCCGGGCTCAAGGTGATCGCACGGACCTCAGTCATCGGTTACAGGAAGACCGAGAAGAAGGTCGCGACGATCGGCAAGGAGCTCGGTGTCGGGACCGTTGTGGAGGGTAGCGTTCGCCGAGCCGCGAACAAGATCCGAGTTACCGTTCAAGTAATCGACGTCGCAACAGAAGAGCACTTGTGGACCGCGAAGTACGACGACGACCTCGACGATATCTTTGCCGTCCAGAGCGAGATCGCGACGAAGGTGGCGACGTCACTCCCTGGGAGCTTGACTAAGCCGCAGGCGCCGGTTCCGGGGCTGGAGCGACCCAAAGAAACCCAGGCTTACCTCTCGTACCTTCAGGGACAGGCCCTGATCTGGAAGAGGGACGAGCCCTCGCTCCGTAAGTCGCTCGAACACTTTCAGACGGCCATCGAGACTGACCCGACCTTCGCTCGCGCCTACGCCGGTGTGGCGCGGGCCTACATCAACATGGGAAACGAGGGCTACCTGACTTGGACCGGCGCCATCGAGATGGGACAGGCGGCCGCCGAGCGGGCCAGCAGGCTGGACCCGGATCTGGCGGAGGCTCACGGTCTCTTGGGCGAGCTTGCGTTCATGGCGGACGCTCCGGCAGAGATCCTGGACCGGGAACTCCGACGCGCCTTGGAGCTTAACCCCAATCTGGCGCAGGCTCACAGTCTCCTGAGCTCCCTCGCAGGGTCCTTCGGGATCATGGAATCGTACATCCTCCTGGCGGAGGAGGCTTACCGCTTGGATCCCCTCTCGCCCCCAATGATACGTCGCCAGGGCGAGGCCTACTTCAACTCGGGAAGGCACGAGGAGGCCCTCGCCCACTGGAAGGGCCATATCGACTCGGATCCGATCGACGCCTACCGTGGGCTTGCCGAGTGCTACATCCAGAAGGGTGACTATGAGCAGGCCGAGTCGATGGTCCGTGAACTGGAGCGGGTCGCGCCGAACAGCGACTCCGCCGTGCTTTGCCGGGGGTACCTGGCCGCGCTCAAGGGGGATCGGGACACCGCGGTCGCCATGATCACTAAGATCGACGAGCTGTTCAAGAAGGGCACCTCTCGTCAGACGTCGATCGGTTTCATCTACTACGCCTTGGGCGACCTGGATCGGTTCTTTGAGTCAATGTCCGCCGCGGCAAAGAACCACACGCTTCAGGCGGTGCGAGTCCGTCTGTCCCCGCTGTACGCTGCGGCCCGTCGGGACCCTCGGTTCGTCATGCTTGTCATACAGGCAGGTCGGCCCATGCAGGCTCCCAAGCCTGTCGGTTAGTTCCCGACCTAGGGCGTTCCTACTCGTGTAGCCCAGCGGTCTTCCTTCCGCGCTTTCAGAAGACTGAGAGCGGTCCGCACAGCGGGCTAGTCGCGGCACCGGTGTGTGCAACGCTCCTTGAACACTGGTCCGCCACATGTAATCCCTCGAGCTTTCCAGAGTTAGACCCAGAGCCCGTCGACCGTCGAGGGCCAGCGTCGATACTTCCTCGACAAGGCTCGGGTCGCGGGCGTTACGCGGTGCCCTCCGAAAGAGCTACCTTGCCACTCTCCGTAGCGACGTAGTCTGCCACCAACCATGGCGCTCACTTCGAAACCGCTCTCCTCTGACACCTGGCCGGCGTTTGCAAGGCTTGTGGAGAAGCACAACGGGATCTTCGGCGGATGCTGGTGCATCTCGTTCCATCTCGAGCCAGGGGAAGGCAAGCGCGGCGCGGCGGCGTACCGCGCGATGAAGGAAGTGCGAGTGCGGGAGGGCCGGGCGCACGCGGCGCTCGTCTTCGATGGACCAAACGCGGTAGGGTGGTGTCAATTCGGTTCCACCGCGGAGCTACCCAACATCCGGAGCAAGAAGTCCTATGAGGAGGGACTGCGCAAGCTTCCCGACTGGCGGATCACATGTTTCTTCATAGACCGGGAACGCCGGGGGGAGGGTATCGCGACGCTCGCGCTGCACGAAGCCCTTCAGTTCATTGCTAAGCTAGGGGGCGGGACGGTCGAGGCGTACCCCGAAGACTACACAGGCGAGAAGACCTCCTCGTCCTTCCTCTGCAGCGGAACGTTGGGGATGTTCGAGAAATCGGGGTTCCGAAAGTCCCGCAAGATCGCCATGCGCCGATGGGTCGTGGTTCGGAAGATACGCCCGACTAGGTCAGGACGTGCCGTGAAGCGACCAGCCGCGTAACTCAATCTACGCTGCCGCTGTGTTCATTCAAACTTGAGCTTGGAGCCGTGGGGTGCTATCCCAGTCGAACCGCGCCATCAGATGCATCCCTCAGTCCTATAGGACGATTGAACAGCCGGGGCCCGACGGCGAACGCGTTCTACTATCTCCCCTGCTTTCCACGGTCGATCAGAATGGCAAAGATTAGCGGGAAGAGCGGGTCCGCGTCCCCGACCAGGTCGAGGTTGAAGGTGTTGCGCACCGAGGCCCACGCCTCGTGGATCTTGGCGACCTCCTCTCCCCTTGAGTTGTTGATCGAGAAGTTGTGACGGATCAGGTTGCCTTTCGCTTCAAGCCCTCCGCGGCCGTCCGGGAGGGTGGCGGTCGCGGTGAACCCCTGGGTGACGATGGCGATGTGAGCCCCCCCTCTCACGTTCTGTGCTAGCGTCACGGCTAGGAGCGGCGCCCCAGTCCAATCGTAGAGAGTTGAGACCTCCCCGACGGCCTCCGAGACCTCTATGGTGATGAGCCCCCGAGCGTTTCCGGCGGCGTCCGCCACGACCCAGTGGTACGTGAGCGTTCTCCCGAAAGCCAATCTAAGCCCGCCGAAGAAACTCTCCGAGAAGTCCTCACTGAGACTTTCCCGGACGGTAAACAGGAGCCGCTTTTCCGGATCTAGGACGCGGTAGTTTGTGTGGCCGGAAAGCATCTCGTGCTGGAGAAGGAAGCTCCGCGTTCCTTGGAGTCCCAGTGCGGCTCGGAGGCGGGCGGGGTCCGTGGGAGGGGCCGCTGCGGGGGGACCGGACGGCGTGGTCAGATCGAACTGCAGCGGGGCCGGTGGAGCGGGGCCAGTTCCAGCCGTGGGGCCAAGAGTGTCCCCAACGGGAGCCCCACAAGCGGCGCAGAACTGGGCGCCGGGAAGCAACGGCCTTCCGCACCTCGAGCAGAACCGTGCGGACATCGCTTGGGGACCGAGTATCCCGGGTTATGGTCCTGTCGGTCGGATCTTGGTATTGGGCGTGTAGGATGTGTGGGGGCTATCGAGATTAGCATCCAGCATCTATCGAACCCTTCCTCTGTGTCCGAGCTGGGCACTACTGGCCCTGGAGTCAAGGGCCCGGCGCCTCGGATGGGCACAACGGTTCTCGAACATTGACCTAGGGTGTCTTCGCCGTTCAGGCAACCTTGAACACCCCTCGAATGTGCTCAGTCTCGTTGAGCATTTGCCACGGGTCTCAGTTGCCCACCCTCCACAGAATCGATCCGGGTGGAAAGTGAAGGAAGCCGACGCTCATGTGGTCTCGACTCGCAAGCGGGCACGAATCGGGTGGCGGGCCAGGCGAAACCGGCTAGCTGTAGTATGTCAGGACAAACTGCCGGTTAAGCTGTCAGGAGATATTGCCGCCCTCAGGGCCTACCGAAACTTCGACGTGGGATGAGCCTGGGCTCTGCGGACGGTCTCGCCGTTCCACATCGAGCGATTTGTTCAGACACGCTGACCGTGGGTCCAGCCCTTCTTGTCGATCACGTCGAAGAGGTTCCCATCAGGGTCGGCGAGGGTCACGAAGTCATGGCCCTTGGTCGCGGGGCGCGTGACTTTCGCGCCCAGACCTACGAGCCGCTCCACCTCCGCCTCCGGGTGCGAGGAGTAGAGGTCGAGATGGAGGCGATAGTCCTCCAACGGCCCCTCGCTGGTCAAGTTCAGAGAGAGGTTGGGGCCAACACCGGTGGGGTCCTTCAAGACAATTCCGTCAGGTTCTGGGGGGTCGCGCGGAACGTAATGCAGCGCCTCTTGCCAGAACGCCATCATCCGTGGAAGGTCGACACAATCCACGACTATCGATCCGACCCAAATCTTCCCTCGCTCCATCGAGGCGTTTCGCCCGTCAGACATCAGGTGGTCCTCTCTCCCTCCTTCCTGACCCTCTTTCGGCTCATCAGCTTTCGGTCGTGGTAGACCTCGTGGGGAGTCTTCCAACCAATCCCCCCGTGGAGCCTAGTGCGATTGTAGTGGCTTCGGTACCCGTGAAGCTTCTGACGGAAGTGTGACAGGGAACGGAACCGAACGCGCCCTACGAGCTCCTGAGTCAGGGACTTGTGGAACCTCTCCAACTTCCCTCGCCCTTGGGGATGGTAGGGGCTCCCGTAGATCACACGGATACCGTGCTCCTCGCAGTAGCCCCGGAACTCCTTGGAGACGAAGCAGCTCCCGTTGTCTACGTAGATGGCCTTGGGCGTCCTCCTGCCCTTGAGCGCCCACCAGAGGTTATTGATCGCCTCTAGGGCGCGTTCCCTTCGGTAGGCCCGGGCCATGGCGAGGAAGCGGGATCGATCATCCAGGATGGTGTGGACGTAGACCTTGCCGCTCACCCCGGCGATGCGGAACCCATAGACGTCCATCTGCCAGAGCGAGTCGCCGTGGCGCCGCTGGAATCGCTTGAACGCCTTGGGTTTCTTGACGACACGGAGCATGAACCCATGCCGCTTCAGAACGCGATGGACCGTGCTCCAGCTGATGCGAGCACCCCGCCTGGTGAGAACTGCGTGGATCCGTAACGCACCCCAGGCGGGGTTCCGGCGCCTCAGCTGGAGGATCTGGTTGGCCAGGTTCCCATGGATGCGGTTGGGGCTGTGGTGAGGACGGCGGGAGCCGTCCCGGAGCCCTTCTACACCGTTCTCTCGGTAGTTTTGGCACCGGTACCCGCAGGGTGCGCTCGGAGATTCCGTAGACCTTGCAGATCTCGGCGGAGCGGACGCCCCGCTCCAGGTGTTGTTTGACGGCTTGTAGACGGAGGCGAACATCTTCCTTGACCACGACCACCCCTTCCTCGGGGCGGCAACATGTCCTGACAATTCAGACGGCAAGATGTCCTGCTACTCTACAGCTAGCTGAGGCTTGCGCGCAGACACGGTTACCCCTTCACCGGGAATGGAGATGCCCCCCGACGTCTTCCAGACTGCAAGGTTTTCACGAGTCTTCTGAAGAACCTCGTGCTGAATGGCTTCGGATTCCTCCGACAGCGAGTGCCCGATGGGAGTTGCTTTCAAGATCGCTTGCAGATAGGCCACTTCGTTGCTGAACTTGAGGAAGTATTGTCGACGCTCTTCGACCGGCTCTCGGAACCCGGCACTCTCAAGGAACCGTGCCATCTCACCAGGTCCTCCCGTCTCGTAGGGTGTCGGGATGTAGCCGGTTTCATCCGGTTCGGCGTGCTCGAGCATCGGTCCAATGATCGCATGAATCCATGGTACCTTGTCGCCCCTGCTCCAGACGCTCACGGCGATTCGACCACCGTGTCGTAGGACTCGCAGCGCCTCGCCGGCCGCCTTCTCCGGGTCCGTAAAGATCTGGAAGCCGAAGCTGCTGACCACGGCATCGTACGACTTGTCGGGGAACTTCTAGTCGCCGCAATCCATGGGTAGAAAGTCAACATTGCCTAATCTCCGAGCAGCCGCCACTCGTTGGGCAATCGACACCATGTTTTCCGAAAGATCAATACCCGCCAGGTGACCCGACTTCCCGACCAGTCTCGCTATCGTGATGGCGGGCTCACCGGGACCCGTACCCATGTCCAGGATCCGCTCTCCGGGCTGGGGACTCAGTCGAGAGATCAGGTCCGAACGGAACGGTTCGAGATTCTGCATCAGCCCGACATAAGCCTCGGCGCTTTCGTTCCAGGTCGATCGGGTGTACTCTCGATAGTACTCGTCAGTGTACTTCCAGGTCATCTTCTGTGAGCCAAACGCGGGGTCCGATTTAATCGTACAGGTCCTCCGATGCGCCCGATGGGTCACCCGACTCTGCGTGGACCGCTGACATGGCAGCCACTTTGGGAAGTTCAATGAACCGAGGGTCCCTCCAGAGGGGTCAGCAGCTCATTGAGCCATCGGAGATCTTTCCTCCTTCATGCAGTGGCGGTCGTGCCTTCAGAGCTCATTCTATCGCGTGCGGAAGGCGCGACAAGCCTTGCAACTGAGCCAGGAGAATGGACTGTGGGCTCCATCGGCATAGCCGCGTCTTCCGCACGGAGGCGCAAGAGCGATGCTCGACCCTAACTAGACGTACGTGTCTCCCACCCCAGTATGACCGCGACAATCGAGGGGCTCGAGGCAGTTACCATCCACATCCGCGACATTCACAAGGCCCGGAAATTCTACGGCGAGGTGCTTGGCCTCAAGGAGCTCCAGTTCGACGGGAACGTCGGTCGGGCGGTCTTTGCGATCCCGGGCACTAACGTCACGCTTCGAATGCATGTCTACGATCCGGAAGAGGGAGGTCGGGAACCCGGCACCGTCTCGGGAATCGTGTTTTCCCATCGCGACCCTTTCTCCGCGTGCGCGGAGATCTCCCGGCTAGGGGGCAGAGTGGTAGAGCAGCCCCACAAAATCAGTCCCCCGGGCTTCACGGCAACGCTGTCTGTCATCGCCGACTCGGACGGGAACGAGTTTGTCCTGAGATCACCACCGACTCCAACGAAGTAGCTTAGCTTCCGACCCGTTCTATGGATGGGTGCAATCCCCATTGAGTTTAGCCCGTGGGGGCTCCGCGAGTCACCGTCAATGGTGGGTACGTCGCGAGCCGTGTGCTTCATCGACCTGGGGACCTTGGTTCCCGGCGCTGGGACTCATCGAAATGATACAAGGACTCGGCTGGGACTGGATCCCTCGAAAGCTCGCCCTGCCAGTCGCCTCGGCGGCTGGAGCCTTATCAACTCGCGACGGCTCAACCCATCGAGACCTCACGTCCCGGTCCGTTCGAGGGTAAGGAATGTTGCCGCCAACTCCACCACGCGAGAGTTGGCCGACGTTCGAGGCTGAGTATTGGGCGATTGTGGTCGTCTTTCTAGCCCTGCTAGTGGTAATCGCTCTCGTGATTGTTCCGATTCCAACGCCAATCTCGGGCACGCTATCCACAAACTACTGTCCGTCGTGCACCGGTGGGGAATGGCAGTCTCAGTATCCCTCAACCGCAGTAGTGGGGGTCCCTTCGAACTCGCCTATGATCCTAAGCTGGCATGTATCCGCTGGAGCGGACCCGGTTGAGCTGAGCGTGTACACTGGCGCCAACCAGTGCATACAGACGGGTACTTCTGGCGTCTGTTCCCTGCACTCCTGGCGAGGGTCGTCGATTCTCGTCGAGGTCACGGACTTGAACGTCACCGAGGGCCCAATCCCCGTATCGTACAGTGGCAGCGTCACGGCGCCGCTTCTCTGATGGGGGGGGTGAGATCCCGTGCTCGAATCTGCTGACGATGTGCCGCAGCGACGAACCAACCTCGCCATCAGGGGGCCGCTTGTCGTCACAATCCACCTAGCAGCTTATTTCCCGAAAACCAGTCGGAGGCACGTGCCGTGGCGTGCTGGCAGACTTCGGCCGACACTGACTGAGGGGAGTGGGGCGTCTCTCGTGCCTCGCCCGCTGAGTCCGGAGGTTCCGTGACGGCCTCTGAGGGCCTCGCTGTTCGGCCACCGACGCCCTTGCTTCGAGCCTCTACCATTGCGAGGTTTCTCGGAATGTCGCTCCTGGGAATCGGACTTCTGATGGTCGGGGTGGCCATACACGCGAGCCTGATGGGAAACAACCCAGCGTACGAACTCGCGTTAGAGCTGGTCTTCACGCTCGCAGGGCTCGGGGTTGTGGTTCTGGGCCTTTCCGGCCTCCTCGCGTCGATGGAACACAAATAGACTCGGCTCTGCCCAGGATCGCACCGGGGGCAACGGGGCCAGACTTACAGGGTTCAATCTCGCTTGAACATACTCCGGTCACGGGTGGGCTCAAAGTCGGCTGGGGTGCGCCCTGTGCAGCATTCCGATAAACCACAAATTGGACGACAAGCCGGCCGCTCGCACAGTCGCAGATCGCAGGTACAACTCTCGCGTCGGTCCGAAGCCTTATATTCCTTCGACTCATGATTATATCATGAACGCTTCCGATTCGATGTCAAGCATCCCCGCGCGACAGTCCACGATCGCCTTGCTCCAGAAACTCAAGCCCAGTAACAAGAACTGGGATGATTTCCTGCTCTCTGCTTTCGAAGATTGGCTTCCCCCCGAAACAGTCCTGGAGCTCGAACGGCGCGAGCGAGAACAGTCGAGCTCAACCTTTGCAGAGGTCGAGCGACGCCATCGAAACTGGGGCAAGAAGAGGGCGTAAGGCGTGCCGTCTCGGGCGCTCGCCCGTTGGAAGGAACAATTCACCTTCATGGATGAGGCGGAGCGAGACTTCGATCATCTTCCGCCAGCGGTTCAGCAGCGGTTTTTGAATGCTTTCCCGGAATTCAGCCGACACCCATGGAGGGCCTCGGCAAGCTTGGACGTCGCCCCTCTGCATGACACTCCCGGGAGATGGAGGCTGAAGGTCAAGGGAGGACATCGGGGGGTGTACCGCGATCTGCACGGGCGACCCGACTTTGAGATGTTCGAGACCCGTGAACAAGTATACGCGCGGCTACGGCGATTCCTCGACTCGAGGCCATGAAGCACTTGCGTCGGCATTGAGGGCGACCGTCCCTTCTGCAACATCGTGTAGGTCCGACCCCGAGTGGACATACTTGTCGGTGTCTGATTATGCTCAATACCGGTTGAACACACATGTTCCGATGCGCTGGGAACGACGATGATTGGTCCTACAGTCGTTCGAGGTTCTTGTAGGCCCCTGGGCGAAGTCTAAACGTAACGAACACAACTGTCTGGCCATCAAATCGGTAGAGCCCGCGGAATCTTCTCACCTTCATGGTCCACAGACCCTGGCCACCTCTCAGCTCATGAACGTCCAAGCTCGGGGTTGATCGCAACGGGTTCCGGCGGAGTTCCTCAATTGCCAGCCGAAAGTCTCGTTGAATGGAGCGGGGCAGATTGAGGAACTCGCGGCGGGCGGATTCGGTCGCCTGTACGCGATAGGGCACTTACAACCCTGCCTCGCGCAGGACCTGGTCTATGGGGTACCGCTTCTCGGTATGGAAACGCCGGTCCATTTCCTCAAGGAAGTCCTTAGGCGGAAACTCTTCCATGAATTCGAGTATCACGTCAGCGTAGCTCTGACCTGGACGCTTGTAACGCTCCAAGGCCATGCGCACTGCGGTTGGAACAGTGATCGTCGTCGGACGCGCGTTGGCCGCCATCGTAGAATCTAGTCCATACCAATTGATATAACAATTGCGCGGACGGCGAACGATGATTGCTGGAACTCGCGGGGCCAAAGGATTATGTCCGAACGGAATCGCCGCGCGCCCGTCAGGGCAGAGCGGATTGATATGCCCGATCGCTCTTGAACCCACACCCCCCCGTGAGGGGTTTGGGTCTGGACTATCCTTGCCGGCTCGGCTCAATGCGGGTTGAGAGGAGCCCCAGAGAGCGGGGCCGGTTTCGGCAAGGATACTCCCCGCGTCCTCGGTCGGTGACTACATCCTGGTCGATCTGCGCCCCTTCTTCGGAGTAACCCCGAGGTGCCTCAGAAGTCGCTGCGAGTCGACTTTGGATACCCACGGTACGACGAGGTACCTTCGCAGGTAGGTATCAGCCACCCCCAATCGTCGCGCCTCCGCTACCGAGAACGCGTACGCCTCGACCTCTGTTGGACGGTCCACATACGGGACCTTCACTCCCAGCCAGAGTTCACGTCCTTGCTTCCGTTGGAGAATGTGTAGGAATTCGTGGATAACGTCTAGATAGACATCCATACTTGGGCCATTCGCGAGGTAGGAACGGGCGACCACGATTTCGTCGTCAGTGCTTTCGACCATTCGGAAGCCACCAGCGCGGACCTCCGGAGGCGTCTTGACAGGCGCCACGTACATCCAGCCAGGGCCATCGATAACGTTGGCCCAGGTCTTTCGGGCGATCTCTAGGATGGCACGGTCGTCTCCAGGATACTTCCTGAACGGAACCGTTTGCTCGAGTCCATCGAAAACCTCGAGCAGGGGGTACCGACCTGGTGGGGTGTCCCTGACGGGACGGAACTCCAATGGCGCGGGGTAAATCTCCCTCGCTTTCCGGTTCGGGACAGCAGGAATGACAGGACGGCGTACCTTCCGGATAGCCGCGCTCACGAGCCCCCGCGCCGCGCCGAAATGATCTGCATTAGCCGGGGTTGACAACCCTTTGAATATTGATTCTTTGGCCAGACAACTCCAGTCGGGATTCGCAACTCGATTGATCCCCTGTTCGACCGGGGCAACGGGTTGCGCTGAGGGAAGAGACAATCGCTAGCGGATCTCGGGTTCGTCGTGAATCTCAACGTTTCCTAGCCTGGTATCGAAGCCTCACCGGGCGAGAGACATCAGGCTGTGAGCGAGAGGCTCCTCCCTGGGACGGGGCAGCACCAGGTCGAGGTCGGCGATTCGGATGTGATTCGGCCAGATGTGGATCCGTTTCATGGTTTTCAATTCCGAGTGTCGGCATATAAACCAATCCCACTAATTTGCCGAACGGTTACCGCAAATTCCAATCCGTTTCCATTCGCCCATAGTCACTCCCGTCCGGCGCGGTGAGGCGCAACGCGGAACTTCGGCCGATGAGGAGGCGGAAGGCGCTCCTCTTGGCAACACTTGCTCGACGCGGCCAGAATGGACGGACAGGAGGGCCACGCTTCTAGCTGGGCGCCCACTCGGGAATCCGGTGAGCTGTGACACGACATAGTTCTACCGCCAGGTTGGGGCAGCGCTCGTTTGCGCGCACGCTCGAGATGTTCAATGGTTCTTGAACACATGTCGGATGGTTCGATCCCGATTTTGCCCTGCCATCGCGGTGGAAAACCCGCTTTGTCTGATTTCTAGGGGCCTACGGCACGTTAGGGGGGTTAGAGAACACCCTCCATAGACAAAGGTGGACTCGACCCGAAGCCCCATAGCCTTCGAATCCTGCCCGATTTCATCGAACACTCTTCACCGCCGTTCCTCGGGGGGACGCAACTTCCGGAACCGAGAGTAAACCGCGACATCGTATCCGATCTTCACGCATCCCGCTAGGGTAAATGGAGCGGCAATCCATGGACCGCCCGCCGCGAGGAACGACCCAGTGACGGGCGCACCCAGAGCCTGGACACTTCGAGCTGCCGTCGTGTAGACCGGCTGCGGCGGCGCGATCCCCGGGAGGCACGACCGCCTGCATGTATGACTGGCGCGTGGGAACGTCCATCTGAGAAAGCGTCGCCCGTGCGACCCATAGGAGAGACGCGACCAGGAGTGTTGGAGCGAAAACGACCAGGATGAGGAAGACGTTGGATGGAATGTGACTGAAAACCATAGTGTTGACGAGACCGAACCGTCGGGCAAGCGGCGCGGCGAGGACCAGAGATAGCCCCGCCGCGAGGTTGCTGAGGAAGAAGACGAATCCGAGAGTATCGACCGCGGCGTGGAACTGGGTTAAGAAGTAGTAGACCACGAGGCTGTTCACGATTAGTCCGCCGGCGAAGGCGTCCACGGAGAACAGCGCCGAGAGCGAATAGACGATCGGTCGACTCGGCGGCGAGAGCGGAGTCGGTCGCTCGCCGCCTGCCTGGCGGTCAACGTCGGTCGAAAGACTCCGATACACGGGAACGAGGGCGAGGCCGAGGAGGCCGTAGAAGAGCAGCGTGGCGTCGTGAGGGCCCGGAGGAAGGCCCGCAAGGGACGGGCTCCGGAGTGCGTTGAGCGGGCCGGCGGCGAGGGCACCCAGGGCGACACCCACGTACCCCAGGAGATTGTAGATTGCGTAAGTCCGAGTTCTCACCCGGTCCTCCGTCGTGCCCGACAGAGCGGCCTGCTCGAGCGCCCCGAGGGGACTCACGTCGGCCCCGCCCGCTACGATTCCTCCGAAGAGCAGGGCTGCGAGCAGGATCGCCGGGTTCGCGATGCCGACCCAGAGGAGTCCACCGCCGATGGCGAGCGCGGCGGCGGACAACACAAAGACCGACCGACGACGCCAGCGTAGCTCGAAGCGTGGCACTGCGATGGCCCAGGCGGCCGCCCCTCCGAGCGCGAGACCGAGGAGGATTCCGATCGCGAACGACGAATAGCCCGCTCCGGAGAGGTCGAGCGCAATAACGATCGAGAGGGCACCGGCGCCGAACCCCCGAGCAAACCGCGCACCCATCAGCAGCATGCGGTCGCGCCAGGCCGAGGGCGCAGTCGAGGACAGTGAGCTTTCGGTCGTCATCTAGACTCCCGAGCGATCTCGCGACGGCGCTCCTTGAGGTGGCTCGTCTGTCGCCCGATCGACCTGGCGCAACCCACGGCCACTACACGGACCCGACCCCGGTGTGTTCGAGCTGTCCCCCTGTTTCGACCTTCCACTTGCAGTAGGCGTAGAGCGCGTCGTAGAGAGGGAACTGGAGACGTTGGTTGTCGAGGTCGTCCCGTGCCAGCATTTGGAAACCGGCCGCAGCGGCCTCGAGTCCGGCCGCTTCGGCCTCCCGCCCGGAGCCCCCGTCGGCTACGCGCACGATCTTCGCGAGCGCGAGCAGAGCCGGGTCCGCGAGCTTGTACTTCCGGACGATTGCGTCGAAGCTCACGTACTTCTTTCCCCTGACCTCGTAATGGTGGAGCTCCGCTCCGGGTGTGTCGAACGGAGTGGCCCCCTCTCGCTTGGCCACCTCCATCACCTTCTCCTTCGGGACATAGAGGAACTCCGCCGATGGGTCGATGAAATTCCGGATTAACCATGGACAGGCGATCCGGTCCACCCTCGCCTTCTCCCGAGTCACCCACTTCATGATCGGTCCTCTCGGACCCGCACCGCCGGTCGGCTCATGAGGGTAGCACCGCTGGCATCAACGTTGCAAAGGGACCCCTTTCGGCTCGGCCGGGAGCTACTGGGGTCGGGTTCGGGGACTGACTAACCTCAACGCCACGCCCGACAGGTGACTGCGCTATCGGGCCCCAGACTCGTACCTTATGCTACTCGCAAAGGTGCACCGTCTCATGGCGGAGAAACGACGCACCAGGGAGGGCGCGCAGAAGTCCGCGGCCGGATTCACAAAAGAAGAACGGGCGGCGATGAGGGAGCGCGCCCGAGAGCTCAAAGCGCTCGCCAGCAAGGCGGACGGTGAACGTGACGTTCTGGCAAAGATTGCCGAAATGCAGCCAGCGGATCGCGTCATGGCAGAGCGGCTCCATGCCATTATGAAAGCCACTGCCCCCGCCCTCTCAGCGAAAACCTGGTACGGGATGCCAGCCTATGCCAAGGCCGACCAGATCGTCTGCTTTTTCCGGCCTGCGGAGAAGTTCAAGACACGGTACACGACACTAGGCTTCAGCGACGAGGCGAACCTGGATGACGGCCACATGTGGCCGACCGATTTCGCGCTAAAGGATCTGACTCCCGCGGAAGAGGCAAGGATTGCCACCCTCGTGAAGAGAGCTGTTGCCTGAAGATCCAGGTCAGTATCGAACGGGTCGAAAGTGGCCGTGCCTGCTCCGGGGTGGACACGTTCCTTGAAAGGGGCAAGGTTCCGGGCGTCTCCAAGACCGTGGGTGCGGGAAAGGGGCCCGTTTCGTGACAGCACTGCTCTCGACACCGTAGGATGCAAAACGTCTCGGGAGATGTTCTTAAGGGTGAGTCGCCTACACTCCTCCGCGTGTACGGAGCAGGTTAGATGGCCAGGCGTCGCTCGAATCGTAATCGGCATCATCCTCATCCTGATCGGCATCCCGTTCCTGATTCTGTTCTTCATCGGTCTCCTCCCGATCATCATCGGAATCGTTCTGATCGCGTCCGGAGCGAGCGCTCGGGGAGACGAGCGCCGCCAGCTTGCCCAGCAACAGCAGACCAACCAGCTCTTGCAGCAACAGATGCAGCTGACGGCGATGCAGATGAACCGGCAAACCATGCCGGGCCAGTACCCGCCCAGCCCCCAGTTCGCTCCTCCTTCCCAGACTCCAAGCAGTGGGTTCTGCCAGTCCTGTGGGGCACCAGTAGCAGCAGGAGCGGCGTTTTGCCCGAGATGCGGGAAGCCGACCGCTAGGTAAGCCCTCCTCCTTCGGAGCGAATTCCTTGTCTGACGAAGCATTCCGTGGGTTAGGTACAGGAATTGGACCCCTTGGCGACCGGGCTGCTGGGCTCAATCAAGCTTGAGCCCATCCCGGTAAGCCGTGTTCGTGGCCCCCAAGGATAGGCTGTAGCAACTGCACAATGGCAGGCGCAGTTCAGGCGAGATCCCTCGCAATCTCAATCGCAAACCGCGCCCATAGTTTAGAATCCTCGCGCCTCAACCGCCGGGTCCGTTGGTCTATCGAGGATCGTGTTACAGGGCGGGTGGTTCGCTCGACTTGGGACCCGGTGAAGTGTAGCGTGGAAGCCGCTGACCCTCGAGGCACCAATTCGTAAAGAAACTGCGAGTAGCGGGCGGGACCGCTCACGTGGGTCGAAGTCCAAGACCACTGGTCCGGATAGAGGTGGACAAGCTTCTCCTTCACGGTCCGGACGCCTCGTCTGGAGCTGAACGGATCAACTTCGAACCTATCCGTAAGGAGAATCAAGTTCTCTGCGAGGTACCGGACCTGTCGGGTTGCTTTGAGACCGACACGGCTCAGATCGGTAGGACGGTAATCGGTGGCCCATCGGTAGGCGGGCGCTCGGGAAACTGGCAATCTTGTTGAGAAGCGGTACGTCAGGCATTGCAGAGGCATGCTCAGCTACCGACCGACATCCCGAGGATAAACATGCGGGGCTCGGAGCTGGGCAGTCTTCCAATATCACGCCCAGGCACTTGGGAGTTCAACCATTCGAAGGCATCTCTGTGAGGTTCAATCGCCCTCGAGCGTTCGCGTGAACCTTCTCGCGACGCCCGAGGAGCCTGGAACACGCGTCCCCCTCCCCCTGTGTGTTCAGTGCTTCTTGAACACACCGGATAGTTCGATCCCGCTTCTGCCCAGTCCTCGAGGCGGCAAGCCCTGTTCGCCTCACTTCTAGGGGGCCATCGAATATCTAGGGAGCTCAGAGAACACCGGGACAGACAAGGGTGCACTCGACCCGAAGTCGAGGATCTTACGAATCCCGCCCCTTTGCAAAGGTGGAGACGAAGAGGGGCTCCGATGAAATCTTCGAATCCGTTAACGGACCGTCGTCTGGAAACAAGGGTTAGTCCCTGTCACGGTGTAAGGCGCGATTACACTCACCGCGGACTTGGGCTGGGGTCGCTAGCCCTTGGCGGGCCTGCCCTTCCGGTAATCCTCTTCCAGGGCAACCAACAGAATATCCCAGTACTTGTTCGCGTTGCGGACCCACTGACTCCGACTGGGATGCTTTCGTGTCATCCACCGTTCCGTGAGAGATAGGGTCACCCGCGTTCGTCCAGAACCGAGGCGTGCAAGCCTGTAATCCACTGCGTCAAGGTCCGTATCGTCTATCGTCTCCTTGTGCCAGGCGTCAGGTGGAATCAGTCGGACGAGCTCCACGGCTACCGCGGGGCTCTCGATAGGAGTGGCCCTCACACGGATCCGGACCAGGCGATCCGACCCCAGGTGAATCACCTTGACGCGAGTCTTCGAGCCCGAGAGTTTCCCGTCGTCACTCCGAAAGTCGGTGCACCATTCGTACACGTATTTGATCGGCGCCTTGATGGTCTTCGTGACCCGGGCATGATGTGTGGCAAAAACGCGTCGGCTGGATTCCGGCATCTGACCCGTTAGAGTGACGGATTCCACTCTATCAGGGTTTTCCTCGTCCCTCTGGGCGTGGGTGTAAGTGCCA
>CAVQKI010000005.1:0-173486 GCA_963713145.1 uncultured Thermoplasmata archaeon
GTCAACTGTCAACGAGCAAAACTGAGCGAACTGTAGCAACCCATCAAACGTGCTGTCGGTAAGCTCGGGCGTCCGGGCCGCCCTGGTCGAGAAACTGGACGAGTTCCATTGCGCCACGCAACGTGTCCTCGGGCTCGGCTAACCGAGAGGCCTCCTCAACGGCGGCGGCAGGAAGGCGACCCTCTACTATCACGCCGAGTCGATGGCTCGGAAGGCTTTGGTGCGGAGAACGGCCCGGCCCTCCCCATAGACGATTGAGGTATTCACGGCGCGCTTTTGCGGCGCGTATTGGGTGTGTACCGACAGTAAGTGGGGGGTTTTACCGGCGCCATCCCTTTTCCGCCAGACTTCCGGTGGGTAAACAGAACTGAGGTTCACGATGCTCCGTCGGGAATCAAGCGCACTTCAGCAGGGGAAGTCTACGACCGTGACCCTGCCGCATGATCGGGTCACGGCGAACGGCGTACGGGTCCGAGATCGCCTCCTCGTGGAGTACGATGACAAGTCCGTGACGGTCCGGCCCAAAGAGGTTCGGAGGTCGAGGGCGTGACCGTCGACACGGGCCCTATCGGAGATCGCCTCAGACCTACGCTCGAGCCAGGGACGGCGGAAGCTCTGCTCGCCGATCAACTCCACGGTCCGATGGCCGACTAGGCGTACCAGTCCTAGCCTCTGCGATCGTGCGCGCGATGGCCGCCCGAAGAACAAGCCTGACCCCTACGGCCTCGCCGATGGAGAGATTGAGAAATGGAAGGGGTACGGCCTGAGCTCGCCCGAATCCGCGGCTTGAGGATTTTCGCCGCGTTCCTCTACTCCGGTGATGTAGAACATATAGACCGCTTGATCCGTGAACTCCAGGATCGGACGAACGGGGCGAAGCTCCTCTACCTGACCACGTCGGCGACTCCGTTGCGGGTCGTCCCCGACAGCACGTCTAGGCCGGTTCTCGGTCAATCATGGATGAGCCGAACGGGACCCGGGACTGGCCGGGGTAAGCATGAGCGAGCTTCTCGATGCGGCCCTGGGATACGTCCGCGCTGGTCGTCCCGTCTTCCCTGTCAAACTCGACAAGAGCCCGCTCACCCGCACGGCTTCACGGACGCGACCACCGACGAAATGCAGGTTCGCCGGTGGTGGGTGAAGTGGCCGATGCCGGGATCGGGATGCCGTCCGGGGTCAGAACCGGCGGTCGTCCTTGATGTTGACCCAAGGCACCGAGGGGACGAGTCGCTCGAGGAGCTCGTCAAGGAGCACGGCCCGCTCCCTGGCGGCCCCGTGGCACGCACTGGCGGGGGCGGCCGGCACCCTCTACTTCGCGCATCCCGGCGGGATCGTGCCGAGCGTCGTTGGGTTCCGCCGGGGCTTGACGTTCGTGCGGACGGCGGATACGTCGTGCTCCCGCCTTCGCCGCACAAGTCGGGGACTTCGTACTCGTGGATGCTCGCACTATGACGACGCTGCACCTTCCGCCCCCCTGGCTCCTCGAGGTGATCGAGGAGCGACGGTCGACCCCGCTCAAGTTCCCCACGACGTCGGCCGGGAAGATCCCCCACGGCCGGGATCACGATGTAATCGTTTCGACGGCCGCCTCCCTCGCATCACGGATTGGTGGCCTCGATGAGTCCGGTCTACTCGCCGCTCTGCGCGGGGCACTCGCCCCTCTCATCGACTACCTCGAGCAGCACGATGCAGAAATCCGGGACGCCACCCACTCGGCGCTCGCCAAGTACGGGAAGGCATCGTCAGAGACCGCACTCGACCAGCGGACCCGGCGCTACGGTCGGATGCCGTGGCGCAGCGTTCGAGATGTTCTGGGTGAGAAGCCATGACCGAGAACGACGGCTTCCCGAGGGACTTGTTCATCGCGGACCACAAGACGGGCGAGCTGGAGCCCAGCCGGGTGGCCTTCGTCCGGTGGCTTACGAAGGAGGGCACCTACGCCGCACCGCGAGAGATGTTCGGCGAGCGCGGGTTCGAGCTCTACCTGTATGACGGCGGGCTTTATCGAGAGGGCGCGACTGCGTTCGTCCACTCCCGCGTCGAGGACGCGCACGAGCATGTTGGCCTGACGGCCCACAAGAGCTTCGTCCACGAGACGACCGCCTCGGTCGCGCGCCGATCTCCGAAGCCCCTCTCGACGTTAACCCGCCCGGGTTCCTGAACCTCGAAAACGGGACCTACGAGTTCGCGGCGAGAGAGCTGCATCTGCACTCCGCGGCCCGCCGATTCACCTGGCAGCTCCCCATCAAGTACGACTCGTCCGCAACCTGCCCGACCTTTCTTCGGTTCCTCGGCGAGGTCCTGCCTGACAAGAGGGTGCAGAGGGAGATCCAGAAACTGTTCGGCTACTGCATCGGTGTCCCGGGACACCCCTACCAATGCGCTCACCTGTTCGTAGGTGAGGGTAACAACGGGAAGTCCACGCTCCTTTCGGTCCTGACCGCGATCCTCGGGAAGGAGAACGTCAGCGCGGAGACGCTGGTCTCCCTGACCGAGAACCGGTTCGCGCCTGTGAACCTGTGGGGGAAGCTGGCGAATGTCTTCGCAGACCTCCCGAAGAATCCGATCCGCTACACCGGGGTCTTCAAGATGCTCACCGGCGGCGACAAGGTGAGGGCCGAGCACAAGTTTGGGAGGACGTTCTACTTCGTCAACGGGGCGAAACTTGTCTTCTCGGCCAACGAGCTCCCCGAGGTCGACGACCGAACCCGGGCGTTCTGGCGGCGCTGGTTCCTGATTCGGTTCGAGCGGGACTTCACCAGGACCGAGGACCGCGGACTGCTCCGGAAGCTCCTCGCGGAGCTGCCGGGAATCCTGAACTGGGCGCTCGCCGGAATCCCCCTGCTCGAACAGGACAGCGGCTTCCTTGCCGAGCTCGGGGCGGACGACCTCAAGTCTGAGTGGCGGCGGCGTTCGGACACGCTCGCTTGGTTCGTCGCGGAGCGGGTGATCGTCGACTCCACCGCGCGCACCCCAAAGGACGATTTCTACGAGGTGTACGCAGACTTCTGTTCGGCTAACAAGGCGTCGCCCAAGTCGCCCGAGGTCGTCGGGAAGCTTCTGCCGATGCACGTGCAGTCCGTGCGATCCTCCCGGGCGCGCGATGGAGGCTCGCTCGTTCGGTTCTGGGAGGGCGCCCGCTTGAAGTCGAGCGCCGGCGACCCCGGAGTACAGACCACCCGGAACACCCGTACACCCGGAACAGGGGTGCGGCAGGAGCAGCTTCCTGACGGTGGTGTTCCGGGTGTTCCAAGTGTTCCGAGGTCCGGTACCGCGGTGTCGCCGGTGGCTGAAGAAGCCGATAACTGGGCAGTGCGCCCCGAGGACCGGACAGCCCGGGGAGCCGATCCGTGAGGCGCGGTCGCGGCCGCCCGGTCGTTGCGACCCCGGAGAAGGTCGCTATGGCAATCACGATACGCGCCGCGGAACCTACTATCACTTGGGCCCAGCTCGCGCAGCGAACGGGGCTCAAGCCCGAGACCGTGCGCCGGGCGGTGCGAGAGGCCCGGCACCGTTCCCCATCTGGTCCAACGTTGGCCCCGTCAGCGGACGCGGCTGGGAACGCCGGGTCGCTCGAGGAACCATGAACGGAGCGGTGGACGGGGTGGGGACAATCACCGAGTCCCCCGAGGACCGACCATCCCGGCCCGAATGGAGTGGAGATTGACGCGCCGAAAGACTCCCCGTGTCGAGCGCCGGGTGTACGTTCACGTCACGATCGTGCTTACCGGGCTCACCCCCCCGAAGCAGATCCCCCGCGGAATCTGGGTGCTGAAGTCGTGAGGCTCCACCGACCGCGCCGCGCCACGATCCCGGAGAAAGCCCCGTAGCATGAGACGGCGACGCGAGCGGGACCAAGACGACGCGGACCCGCTCGACGAGGTAGGGCGCGATTACGACCGGTGAGTCTCGCCGAGTTCACGGCCGACGACCCGTACGAATCGCGCGAATCGAACGTCAGCCCCCTACAGTCCACGCGCCGGTACGACTCGAGTGGACGGTACGTCCCCCTCCGAAATCGTCTACGCCGACGGCGAGGGGTTAACGTCAACCCGTGGCGGCGGAGGCACCTCCCGACGACGGCGCGAGTGTGGTACGCCGGCCGTGAACTCATCAAGGAACGCGAGAGGTTAGCGGAGCCGTGGCGGTGCGCCAACCTCGACGGACGGAACCGCGCCGGACGATCGGTGCTCTGCGCGGAGTGCTTGGTGGTCCACCGACGCGAGCTCGCGACTGCGAGACAACGCCGGCGCCGAGCCCGTTAACGGCGAGTCTACCCTCAGAGAATCTTCCCACCCGTTGACACGGTTAACGGGGTATTGTGCCTCAACCGGCGCAATCCCCGGTGTCCGCGGCGCCCACCCTCCGACCACGGTTTCACCTCAGAGAATCCAGCTTTCGGCCTCCGGCCGGGCACAACCGGCGTCACACCGTCTGTGAGACCGTCACTCGGTTTCTCTCTACGTGTACGCGGGTACACACGGTAGCAGAGAGGGGACACTCCCCCCCCACCATCCCCGTCGCCAGGGACTGGAGGGGGGCAGAGAAGATCGGAAGGCGGTCGGCGGCTACCGTCAGTAACTAAGGCTCAAGTCCCCGAGTGACGGGACCGTCCGTCGTCGAATGGTGCGGAGCCGAGCGGGGGCGTACCGCGCGCCGTACCGAAGGCGATCCGACGCGCGCGGAGCGGTTAACGGACTCCCCGGAACCGTTAACGCTAGGGACGTGCTATGACGGTAAACGGGGGGTCGGGAAGGTGGGGTCGGTTGTGGTCGGCGTGCGATTCCCGAAGGCCGAGGCCGATCGCCTACGAGCGGAGGCGGCGGCGGGGGGCATGCCCATCTCCGAGGTCGTGCGTCGCTGGGTGGGGCACGGTCGCCTCCGCGCGAGCGAGCGAGCGACTCGCCCCGCGAATGCGGAGCGCACTCCATTCCGGTAAGAGACCCCGGGGCCCCACATCGCGAACACAAGCATTCGTTCAGTTTGGAAGACGAACGGCTCGTCTCGCTTACGCGACGCGACTTTCTGGGAAGGTCAGAGTCCACCACCTAGGACCGCGCAGAGGACTCCGGAACGTCCGTGGCGTCCTCCGGTGGCGTGGACGGTACGCCGCCCTTTGAGAGGTAGTTTGTGTACGTCCGGATGACAGACTCAGCCGTTTCGGTTCCTCCGCGAAAGAGGTTGAACGCCTGTCCGATTGCCTCGGGGTCGAGATTGTAATGCGCGACGTCGAGGTTGTGATGCGCTCGTAGCAGTGGACGAATTCGCAGGTCGTAGAAATCGCCTCCAAGACCGAGCAGACTGGCACGGTCCATCGGAGAGTCTCCCCTCATTTGGTCACCGGTTATGACCGTGATGGACTTGTAGAGATTCAGGAAAATGGACGAGTAGACTAGGCCGATGTGCGAGCGAAACCCATCGGTAAGTGAATCAAGTCTAGCTTGGAGAAGGCACGAATGCTGAAAGTATAGTATCGCCCTCTCGAAGACCGGGTCGGAAAGCTCCGAGAGCCGTTCTGCCTCCTTGACGTTAGCAGCGAGAGTGGCGAGGTCGTAGACCACTAGCTTCGCCTGTGCTTTTGGGAACAAGGGCAGGACCTGCCCGCTCTCCGACCGGATCTTGTTCCCCGTCCGGTGGAACGTTGCGGCGGATGTCAGAGTGAGTCGGCGAAGGAAGGAGTTGGCAGCCGCAGAAGCGGTGGCCTGAGCTGCGGGCATATCCTCTGCCTCGAAAGTCAAGACGAGGAAGTCATCACGGATGGTTGCTGTACCCGTTGGAAGGCGCAGGTCAACCGAGAGCGTTTGACCTGGGCTACGGAACCTGGACTGGGTTCCGGGAGTGACCTGCTGGAGGGTCTCCGCATCGAAGGCGCCGGATTCGTACCGAAATCCCCCCGTACCGGGCTCACGAGGTATCACTACCGTTTCTTGGTCGGACAACCCGAATGCCGCGCGAGGGAGTAGTCTGAAGGACGCCTCGAATCGCACGTTCGGCTGACACACTCGCCGACCTTAGGCTTGGTGGGGCGCGACAAAAGTCGTCACATCCGGGACTTGGTTTCGCCGGGCCACTCGCCTTCCTGTCCCTGCGGCGTTACGGCCCGGAACCGTCGGTGCTGTAACAATTCGGGTCCTTCCGGACGGTCGGCCTCACGGTGCCTGGTCGCCGAAGCCCCGACAGCGTTAGAGAGCCACAACTAGGTCACCCTTTTGAATCTGGAATCAATTCCCGCGCTCGGGCATTGACGTGGCCGGCGCCTCAATCAGCCAGATTACGTCGCTGATTCAATTCTATCAGGACAACCAACGGGACTACGAAGACGGTGGATACAAGGAGGCCCGCGCGCGATCCGATCTGATTGATAGGTTCTTCCAGGCTCTTGGATGGGACGTTCGAAACGACCGCCGGTATGCCGAGGCGTATCAAGAGGTGGTTATCGAAGACTCGATTCAAGTCGAAGGCCGGGCGAAGGCACCCGACTACTGTTTCCGAGTAGGTCAGACTCCGAAGTTCTTCGTCGAGGCGAAGAAACCTTCAGCGGGAATCCGGGACAACACGGACGCGGCCTATCAGTTGAGGCGCTATGCTTGGTCCGCTAACCTCCAGCTCAGCATCCTGACCAACTTTCGCGAGTTAGCGGTATACGATTGCCGTGTTCGACCTCGTCAACTCGACTCCGCCGCCACAGCAAGGATTCTCTACTTGTCCTCTGGCGAGTACCTCGGTCGCTGGAACGAACTTGAGGGTGTGTTTTCGAAGGAGGCCTGGACTGAAGGGCTCTTTCGACCGGTACGCCGGGAAGGCTACCCAACGTAAGGGCTCGGAAACCGTCTACGCGGCATTCCTTGACCAGCTGGAGTCGTGGAGGAAGAACCTTGCGAGGGTTCTCGCCCTACGGAATCTGACGCTTTCTCCTTCCGAACTAAATTTCGCCGTTCAAGCGAGTCTGGATCGCATTGTCTTCTTGAGAATATGCGAGGAAAGTGGCATCGAACCCTACGGCCGTCTGAAGACCTTGATGAAGCTGAATGGAGTTTATTCACGGCTCGTTGAGTTCTTCCGGTGGCTGACGATCGATACAATTCCGGCCTCTTTCACTTTGACGAAGAACGGGGTCGAGGTGGATTCCCAGACCGAATGACTCCCGGATTGGTGATTGACGACGGAGTCCTGAAGGAGGTCATCGATGGACTCTACTACCCAACCTCGCCCTACGAGTTCTCCGTGATACCCGGGGAGATTCTAGGCCAAGTCTACGAGCAGTTTCTAGGAAGGTGATCCGGCTCACCGCCGGGCATCAGGCGAAGATAGACGAGAAGCCGGAGGTCCCAGAGGCTGGTGGCGTTTTCTACACTCCAGCCTTCATCGTTGAGGAAATCGTTCGGTCTACTCTCGGTCCCCTTCTCCGGGGTAAGACCCCCGCCGAATTGAACGGCCTTCGAGTTCTAGACCCGGGATGCGGCTCGGGTTCGTTCTTGCTCGGGGCTTACAAGTTCATCTTGGATTGGCACCGGGAGTTCTACGTCAAGGACGGTGTGCGGAAACACAAGTCCGTCCTAGACCCCGGGAAGGGCGAGGCTTGGGTCCTATCGTCCGCTGAACGGAAGAGAATCCTGCTCGCCCACATATTCGGGGTTGACCTCGATTCCCAGGCGGTAGAAGTGACGAAGCTCTCCTTGCTCCTCGAGGTCCTGCGTGACGAAACGAAGGAAACGATCGACAGGAATCAGAAGCTTTTCCACGAACGGGCTCTCCCGGACCTGGATGGCAACGTCAAGTCCGGCAACTCCCTGATCGAAAGTGGAGACCTTTCTGGGCTCCTGATAGACGAGGAGTCAGGAGCTACTGACACCTGAATAAGTAGCTTGATATCCGGCCTCGCCTATCCCTTGGAGCATGGGACGATGGGCCCAACGGCACCGGGACACCGAATCTCTGGAGGAACGACGCCTGAATGGTCTTGCTCTGCTTCGATCTGGGCTCTCGCAGGCCGAGGTCGCCCGGCGCCTCGTGGTGACCCCCGCGGCCGTCTCCCTTTGGAAGATCGCCACCGATCAGAATGGAATGGCCGCCCTTCGCGCGGTGCCCCGCTCGGGCCGCCCTACCCTCGTTCCTCGCGATCGACTGGCGGCCCTTCCGGACCTCTTGGCGAAGGGAGCGCTCGCCTACGGGTTCTCCACCGATCTCTGGACCATTCCACGGATCATCCAGGTCACCGAGGCGGAGTGGGGCGGACCAATACACCGACAGCGCGATGTGGCGCTTGCTCCAGCGCCACGGCCTCTCCTGGCAGCGCCCCCGGCGCCAGGCGAGAGAGAAGGATCTCCGCGCCGTGAAGAACTGGCGCCATCGCTCCTGGCCACGGTATAAAAAAAAGCCCGACGGCGAAGGGCCGTCGTAGTGTTTGTCGACGAGAGTGGGTTCTCGCTCATCCCCTACGTCGCGAAGACGTGGGCTCCCGTCGGCCACACACCTGTCATTCTCCATCAGGGACGGTGGCCCGAGTTCTCGGCGATCAGTGGCATCACTCCGGCGGGGCGTTCTGTACTTCAACGTACACAAGTCCTCGATCAAGGGCCCTCAGGTGATCGAGTTCGCGGAGCACCTGAAGCGGCACATTCGACGGCGGCCGATCATGATCTTCTGGGACAGCGGCCCTCACCACCGCTCGAAGCTCGTGAGGGCGTATCTGAGGAAGCAGCGGAGGCTCGAGGTTCACCGATTCCCGGGCTACTCGCCCGAGCTCAATCCGGACCAGTGGGTCTGGAGCCATCTGAAGAAGCACGAGCTGGCGAGTTACGCTCCGCACGATCTGGCGGAGCTCAGCCGAGGGGTCCGTCTCTCGGTCATGCGGATGCGGGTCCGGCCCCAGCTGATCTGCTCTTTCGTCGCGGCCAGCCACCTCTACGATTGAGCAACTGATGCCGGCGGCGGCGCGATCCTACGGGAACTCCTCGACGGCGGATGTCAAGGTATTTTGTCCGGAGTCAGTAAGATCGGTCCATTTGATTACCAGCGAGAGTTCCCGAGCGTTTTCAACCTGGGCGGACCCGGGGTTCGATGCCATCGTCGGCAATCCCCCATACGTCAGGGTTCAGGCGCTGAACCGTTGGGCACCTCTTGACGTTAAAATCTTGCGCTCCCGCTATCAAACGGCCCGGCAGGGAAACTACGACCTGTAAATGTTGTGTTTGTCCAGCGATCCCTTGAGTTGCTTCGGGAAGACGGGAGACTAGGACGATAATTCCAAACAAGTTCCTCTACACAGACTACGGCGCCCCACTCAGAGAGTTACTTGGAACCCGTCGAGCTGTCGACCGAATCGTTCATTTCGGGACCGAGCAGGTGTTCTCCAACGCAACGACGTACACCTGTCTACTCTTTGCGCAAAATCGAGCGACGAGTGTGGTGCACCTTGACCAGGTGAACAATCTCGCTCAGTGGATCGCATCTCGAGAAGCAGAGGAGTCGTCCTCCCTTGGGAATCCTTAGGTTCGCGCGAATGGCCCCTTCTGACCGGTGCGGAAGCCAGCCTCATGGACAAGCTTCAGGCATTGCCGCTGAAGCTCGGTGGGGTATCGGAAAAGATATTCCAAGGGGTTGCAACGAGCGCAGACTCGATCTTCATCTTGGAGCTCCTTGAAGCCGGAAGCGGGACGAGCCGAGTAAGAAGCAAGGCCCTAGGGACTGAGCTTTCCATAGAATCCGAGCTGCTTCACCCCGTTCTCAAAGGCGCGGAAATCAGGCGATACGAGACCCCCGAGCCTTCCCTAGTGATCCTGTTTCCCTCAGTGTACATGAGGAGAGGGCCTACCCTATCACAGCGTTGGAAATCGAGCGAAGGTACCCCTTGGCTTTCGAGGACCCGTCGAAAAACAAGACCGCGCTGCTTGAGCGTTCTAAGACCGACTCCTCGAACTGGTGGCTTTACCCATACCCCAAGAACCTGGCTCTGTATGGAAGGCCAAAGATTCTTTCCCAAGTCCTGAGCAGGCACGGGTCTTTCTCGCTTGACGACCAGGGGAAATATCATTTCCTTGGCGGCGGAACTGCAGGGGGGAACGCAATTCTCGTTTCGGGCGACGAACCTGTACCACTTCACTGGCACTCCTTGCGCTTCTGAACTCTCCCATCACCAGCTTCTTCGTGGCCCACGAGGGTTCGGCCTTTCGTGGGGGATTCCATGCGTTCGCAAAAGCGGCCTTGAACGACCTCCCATTGCCTCTCGGTTTTGACAGACTATAGGAGCGAGCCCAGTTAGCAGACACTGAATAAGTAGCTTGATACCCCGCCTCGCCTATCCCTTGGAGCATGGGACGATGGGCCCAACGGCACCGGTGCACACTGAATATCTGGAGGAACGGCTGCCTGAATGGTCTTGCTCTGCTTCGATCTGGGCTCTCGCAGGCCGAGGTCCGCCGGCGCCTTGTGGTGACCCCCGCGGCCGTCTCCCTTTGGAAGATCGCCACCGATCAGAATGGAATGGCCGCCCTTCGCGCGGCGCCCCGCTCGGGCCGCCCTACCCTCGTTCCTCGCGATCGACTGGCGGCCCTTCCGGACCTCTTGGCGAAGGGAGCGCTCGCCTACGGGTTCTCCACCGATCTCGGCGATGATTCCACGGATCATCCAGGTCACCGAGGCGGAGTGGGGGGTGGACCAATACACCGACAGCGCGATGTGGCGCTTGCTCCAGCGCCACGGCCTCTCCTGGCAGCGCCCCCGCGGTGGCCAAAAGAGAGAAGGATCTCCGCGCGGTAATTAACCCGCGCCATCGCTCCTGGCCACGGTATAAAAAAAAGCCCGACGGCGAAGGGCCGTCGTAGTGTTTGTCGACTCTAGTGGGTTCTCGCTCATCCCCTACGTTGTGAAGACGTGGGCTCCCGCTTGCGCCATACACCTGTCATTCTCCATCAGGGACGGTGGCCCAAGTTCTCGGCGATCAGTGGCATCACTCCGGGGCGGGGGGCGTTTGGACTTCAACTGTACACAAGTCCTCGATCAAGGGCGCTCAGGAAATGATCGACTACACGGAGCACCTGAAGCGAGTTCATACAGGACGGCGGCGGAACATGATCTTCTTGGAGAGCGGCGCTCATCACGCTCGGAGCTCATGAGGGCTATCAGAGAAAGCGCGTCGGCTCGATGTTCACCTATACCCGGTCTTTCGCCTGAAGCTCAACGGTCGCGTGAAACTGGAGCCATCTGAAGAAGCACGAGCTGGCGAGTCACGCTCCGCACGATCTGGCGGAGCTCAGCCGAGGGGTCCGTCTCTCGGTCATGCGGATGCGGGTCCTTGTCCCATGCAGAACCGCTCTTTCGTCGTGGCCAGCCACCTCTACGATTGAGCAACTGATGCCGGGCGGCGGCGCGATCCTACGGGAACTGCTCGACGGCGATTGAAGGTATTTTGCTCCGAAGGCAGGTTAGCTACGCTGTTCCGACCTGAGCCCGCTCGACGACGAACTGCGACCCGTCGGCCGGGATCCGAGCGACCAATCCCTCTGCAGGCACTTGGGAATGTCAGCTCCCGGGAGAGCGCCGCTGTGACCTCGGGCGTCGGAACGGACATTAGTCTCCCGACGGTCCCACGATAGGATGGCCGGAAGGACGGAACGCCGCATGGCTCGTCGTAATCGTCACGCTCGCGCTGCCAGTGGGGGTAGTCTGCCTGTACCCGACCGCCTCCCTCAGCGTCGTCGTAGGGGTGCTCGCTGGAATCCCCGCGGGGGTCCTCGTCTCGTGGCTCGTTTACCGCCTCCAACGCCCCCTCTTCGTTGTCGAGCCGATCCCCGGGCGGCACGGTAGGCGCCAAGCGCACGTATTGGGTTCACTTCCGCGTTCGCAACAACGGGGGTGGATTTCTCGGCGGAGGAACCGCCCACGGCGTCGAATGTAGACTCGCGATCTGGGAGAATCCCCTATCTGCCGACTACTGGACGAGGGGATTCATAGACAACCGCGGTTTCCGTTTGAAGTGGGACTCTCGCCCCGATCCGCTGCAGCAGCACGTTGTCGGAATGACGCAGGATGGCGGGCTGGCCACGGTCTCTACGCCGGACCTCATGGCCATCGACGAGGCGGCGTCGGAGACCATTCGCCCGGGCCGGAGCAAGACCGTGGGTGCGGCGTTCAAGATGCAGGGCGACCCGAACGTGTACGTCCACCAGCCCGAGGGCTTCCTGCTGCCCGACTGGAAGAACCCGGACTGTCGGTTCCCTCCTGGTCGGTACGCGATCGAGCTTGTGGTCGAGTCCGAGGAGACGGACCCCGTTTCCTTCCCGTTCGAACTGACCTGTTCGTCTGGCTCCGATGTCCCCTTGGCCCCCCAGCCCGCAGACACTGACGCGCTTTCCCTTCGGTGGAGACCCGTCTCCTCCGACTACAGCGGATACAGCCCGTGGCCGTTCGGACAACCGCCGAACGGACCACCATCGGCTCCCACGGCGGCGGGGCGGCCACCGCTTTAGTGTTTCGCGGGTCTCGGCCCGCGCATGGATTGGGTGGAGTGGCTCGAGCTGGTCCTGGCGGCCGCTGCTGTCATCGAGGCGTCCATCGCGCTGGCCCCCATGATTTACTTTCAGTACGTAGACAACTGGTCGAAGAACCCGTACGTGTTCCTGCGCTCGCCTGCCCCGGCTTACCGGACCTCGTCTCAGTCCCACCGGTACGGGGTGAGCCTCACGATACGGAACCGGACGTCTCAGGCCGTCGACTTTACGTTCATGTGGGGCGGAGCTGACGAGCGCGGGGTCGTCCAGGGGTTTCGCGATCCTCGGGTGCAGTACCTCCCCTCGTCCGTCGAGATGTCGACGGACCGGCTCTCAGTCCCGGGCAGGGGCGGACGCTCCTTCCACATCAGCGTCGAGATTGTCGGTGAGGAGTGGCGACCCACCTATCTGCTGTCACTCATGGATGAGCGCGGGCGGGCCTACCACGTCGAGGGCGCCGTCGCCAACCCGCCACCCAAGCCTACCGAAGGACCACCGGGTCCCGAGCCGTAGCCCGGGCCCGCGGGTCGCGTGGCTCCGAGGACTAAGCGCGCTCGACTACGAACTGCGAGCCGTTGACCGGCATCCGCGCGACCCACCCCTCGGCTAGGAACCGCGGGAGGTCAGCTTCGGGGATTAGCCGCTGCCTGGGTTCCAATGTGGCCGCGCCCTTCGCTGCGCCCTTGCGGATTGCCTCGATAACGACTGGCGGAGTCCTCGAGGTCAATCTTACCGATCTCCGCGTCCGTGTACCAAGCCGACAGCAGGACACGGTACGCCTCGGCGTTCGACGTGGCCCGAGAGGATCCCGGCGCGATGAGCAGGAATGGCTCGGCCCGTCGGTACGCCGCCCGCATCTCCTCGACCTTCTCCGGAGACAGCTTCTTCCCGAGGTGGTACGCGAACTCGATGTCCGTCGTGTGACCCATCATCGCCTCGCGGAACGTGCGCGTTGTCTTCCCGGCCCGCTCGGCCGACTCCATCTGACTCGAGAAATACGAGCGGAGGACGTAGGCGCGCCACCGCCGCCCCTTGGGGCAGACCTTGGCCATCCCCTTGCGGAGCTGGGTTCCGATCGACTTCTCCGAGAGGAACTCTCGACGGTGATTGAGCGAGGTCTTCGGCTCGGATCGCACGAGCGAGGAGTCGGGGCCTAGGACCTCCTTTCGGTGACGTCGCTCGGTGAGATAGCCGGTGATAGCCGAGGCCACCTCGGAGGACCCGAACGTCATGGTACTCGCTTCCGGACTTTGAGAGGTCGGCGGGGACAGCCACGCGGAAGGGGACGACTCGAAACTCGAGCCGCCGGATATCGAGGTCGGGAAGGTCACGGAGCCGGAGCCCGCTCGTCTCGTACCTGTTGCCCAGCACCCCGGGCCGGAGCCCCGAGTGCGCCATGGTGAGCGCGATCACGCGGTCGCGTGAATTGAGGACCGACAAGATCCGACCGAGTTCCTGGGGGTTTGGGACCGTCTCGTTTCCGAGGGTCGTACCCCTGCGAATCCTCAGCTTCGGGGCCCACTGTGGAGCCGCCTCGTTGAACTTGAGCCACGATCGTACGGCGGCCCAATTCGTCGCGATGTAGGAATCAGGGCGCCCCGCCTTCCGCTCGCTGTCGACCCACTTCTGTACGAGCTGCGAGAGGCCCCGGTCCTTTACCTCCGGGGACTTCCGCTGCGCCCGACCGAGCGCGACAAGCTCCTCCGGCGATGTCCCGGTTCGTCGGAGGAATAGCTCGAGCTGTTGAAGTTGAACCTCAGCGGTGTGCGTTGAACGGTGGTCCTTAAACCATGCCTGAATGTCGCGGTCGGCGCGGAGCGTGGCAAGGTGAACTTGGCGTTCGGTGGGATCTGCCTCCCCGGTCATTGAGGACGGTACACCCCCGGGGGTCTAAAACCTTACTATGGCTCCGTAAAAGTGGGCCCATAGCTTAGGTTGGCTGGAGCACCCGGCTCGATAACCGGGAGGTCGTCGGTTCAAATCCGACTGGGCCCACTGCTGGACTTGAACCCTCGTGGGGTCAAGCCCGACGGAGCGAAAGGTGCCTCGATAGGCTGAACGACTCCGGACTCGGTTTGCGCTGAGTCTCTATGTCGACGTGACGGACGCCCCGTGCTCAATCTCTGCGAGGAGAACGGAGCCGGGCGAGCTTACGATAGAACCCAGGTCTCGGGCCAAATGCCCCGAATCTCACGATCTGCCCATCTACCACGAACCAACCACGATAGCCCCCTACGTGTACCGACCACACCTCTTGTTTCCAGCCGCGCGGCGGCTTGAGTTGCCGGACAGAGAACCCAGGCCCTGAGGCGTAGGGCTGAACCCGCATCCGGACGAATGCTTCCTCAAAGATCTCCCGGATCTCCGGCGGGAGGGCGAGGAACTCGGGCCGGGCGTCTAAGCGGATGGTGAGGGTATAGGCCACTCTATCGCCCTCGGGCTCGAAGGGCCCTCGATTCGGCAATCACACTTTCGATTGGGATGTCCTCGCCGCTATGCAGACGACGTCCCAGCTCGGCCCACGTCAGGCGGTTGGGATGAGCAGCGAGGAGCTCCTCGATCACCTCGTCGTAGGTCTGGCCACCCTCCTTCAGCGAACCTAGCCTTTTCCGTGTAACTTGGCTAACCGTTATCGTGGTTGCAGAGGAGCCGCTCATTGCAATAGCAACCATGGCAATAGCCGCTATTAAGCGCTAGTGCGGCCGGGCCGTCTGGCCCGTAAAGACTCTGACACCAACTGGGAGAGTTAGCAAAGGGGTGGATAGTTTATGTCTAGCCCCCGGGAATCCCTGGCGTGTTCCATCAGACGATCCATAACAGGGTTCCAATCGTCAATAGCAGGCCGCCCCCGATCAAGCCAAAAATACCAACCCCGGCGTACCGATCAGAGCAATTCGTACCTGAAACCATTGTACAAGGGTAAGCAACGATGAATCCAACGACTGCGAGGCTGAGGCCTAGAATCAGCAGGAATGGCGCGAGCTTTCTACGAGAAATCATCATCTTGACCCGAAGCGTCGCCACAGGGCGTCTAGAACGGAGGGACGTACTTTTAGCTACCTGTCCACCTAAAGCGTGTCACAACCAGTCAACCGCAGCAGAATTCGCGCCGCGCCCGGTTCAGAGTAAAATTATCGGTTCACACTGGCCGCGGCTTGGGAAGTTCACCGGGGAAGCGATCCGACGGCTTGGTTGGCGGAACTACCCTATTCTGTGGCGGGAGATCCCGGTCAGAGCAGTCAGTTATAGTCAATTACAATGAAATATATTATTATACTCTACCTGATATAGTTGGACCCATCTGGTCCACCTTGCTTAGTGGCCATGTGGAAGATGGAATCGGGCAGTTCGCGCTGTACTCATCGCCTTCGCCCGCTGATCTGAATTGTGATACGGCCTCGAGAGGAGGCACACATCACGTCCGGCGCATCGACGACTTGCGCGGCTGGGGGTCGCACCGATCGGCAGCTCCACGCCATAATCCTCGAGCATCAGGGTTGCGCTTGGCAGTTCGGCTCGCAACAGTTCTCGTACTCGTTCTATCCTCCTTTTCAGCCATTGCGTCGGCCGGCGCCACCGGCCTTGGTGGTGCGGGGAGTCCGGGCTCTGGCAACTCCACTGGGTCGAGCTCGAATGGGGGTGGATCTGCAGGGTCGGGACCCCTAACCCCCGGCTTCAGCGTAGCGACTCTTCCCGTCGGTACGACCCCCGAGTTCGTGACAAACGACTCCGCCAACGGCTACGCATACGTACCTAACTACGGCTCATCAAACAGCTCTGTTAGTGTGTTCAAATCATCTAAGGCAACATACGCCACCGCTGGATCCGGGGCCCTCTTTGCCACCTACGACACGAAGAACGGTATGTTCTACGTAAGCGACTCGGCCGCGTCCGAAGTCACTATCTTCAACGGCAGTACGTTCGTCGCGAACCAACCAACGCTCGCGTCCTCTCCCTGGCTCTCAGCGTTCGATCCCGTCAACGGACAAGTCTATGTTCCCGACTATGGTGGGACCTATGTTACCGTTATCAATGGAACGTCCGACGTGACGAACCTCTCGGTGCCGAGTGCTCCCTTCTCGGCCACCTACGACCCGCTGAACCAATGGATCTACTTCACCTGCTACGGGTCAGGCAGCACGAATGGTTACGTATCAGTGTGGAATGGGTCGGCCCGATACAGCGGCGTTAACGCGGCTTTAGTGGCGAACATCAACCTTGGCGTAGGTGCAGAACCTCTGGGAGCTGTGTTCGACTCGGGAAACGGGTATGTCTATGTGGCGGATAGCGGCGCGGACACAATAACTATCCTTAACGGGACGTCGATTGTAAAGAACATCTCGACCGTCGGGAACCCCACTCGACAGTTTATGATCCGCGAAACGGTTTCGTCTACGCGCCGGACTACAGCGGTTACGTGGATATCGTAAATGGGACTGCCCAGCTGACGGGTCACCACTATGTCCAAGTTGGATACAATCCGTTGTTCGCAGCGTACGACCCAGCGGACGAACGAATCTATGTTGCCAACTCCGGTGGCTCAAACGTTACGGTCATCAACGGGACCGCAACAATTGCTAACGTCAGTGTGGGTCTACACCCCCATTCGGCGACTTACAATCCAGGCGACAACGACGTTTTCGTTCCTAACTCTGGTAGTGGCGCGAACTCTGTAAGTGTAATCGGAGCAGGCCCGATTATCGCACCGAGCGTTTCAGTGACGAAATTGAAAGTTCAGGTTCAGGGTGGGGACTACCAGGGGTGGGTTAACTGGACCGACCCGCCAAAGTCGGCCACGACATTCAAGTGGGGCGTCACGACAGGCTACGGAGCGACCTACGGATTATCGGTTCCGACCCTCTCGAACACGTCGTATGCTTACAGCGTCGACCTGAGGACACTAAGTTCCATGACCACGTACCAATTCACGGTATCGCTTGCCACGAGTTCCACTGGTGGCTCCAACCCCGGTCTGATCACGGGTTCGTTCACCACGTCGCCACCCATTACAACGTATCTGCCACCTTACACCGATGGTGCCAGTGGAGGAACCTACACCTGGTGCTCCAATCTGTTCCTTGTCGGCTGTAGCCACAATACCATCTACGCCAACACCGCCTCAGCCTCAAACGGACAGTTCTCAGATGCGGTGGAATCGTACGCAGACGTCATTGAAGGTGGTGGATCCCAGGCGACCGTGGCTTTTCAGGAGAACCTGGGAGTTCCGGGTTACACTGGCGAGGTAAAGGTGAACTTCGCTTGGTCTGTCTTCTGGTCCGCTGAGATAACTAACCTATGTGCGATCGGATACGCCGCGACAAGTGGGACGGCCGTAGTTGAGCTTGAGGCTAACGTCTGGGACGACACGAGTCAGTCGTCGGCATCAAATGGTCCGGTTTTGGACTACCTCGCCAATACCGGGAGCTACGCATGTCCTCTGCTCATTGGACTTTGGGGCGGCGGCACTTCCAATGTCAACATGCCCGTCGAGGTCTATTTTAACTCGGGGGACACCTACTCACTTCTGACATACGCCTTCGTTGAGGTGAGTGCAGTCGCGCTTGGGCTTGGAGAGTCGACGGCTCAAGCCTTTATCAGCTATGAACTCGTTGGATCGTACGGGTACTCGTACCTGAGTGACATGAGTTGGGAACCCACAGTTTAGGACGGAAAAATGTTAAGCAAGCGCCAGGTCGTGGTCGGGTTGGGGGTTCTCTCATTCGTCCCCCTGATTGTCGCAATCGCCTTAGGTCTCATGTCCGTCCAGCTAAACAGCCGACAGCTCGAGGCCTTTGCTGTGCTGAGGTACTCCTGGGGCAGTTATAGGTCTTGGATTGTTTATCTGGGCAGGAATTTGGCTTAAGCCGCCGGCCGAGAAAACGGAGGGGGGAGCTTCAGTTCCTCCGGAGAAGAGGTCCGATCCTAAGACCGTCTCGGAGTAGAGCACCTTTGTTTGAGGGCGAAGTTGTGCCGACGTCGGTGATCCTTAACTCAATCGGGCCGGGCTCGCTCTCGCTTTGACTAAATCGATTCCGAGGAGCCGGCCGTTCGTAAACGGGTGCCTTACGTGCGCCCTAAGTGAGAAATCCAGACCGTCGTCGAGGTCGATCAAGCGATGGCCGCCTCAGCGAGAACCGCCAACGACCAGGTTTCCGGGGAGGCTCTGAATCGCGAATCTGGGTCCGACTCCTCGAACTTATTGAGTTCCCTGAGCCACCCTTGAGAGTCAGGTGTGGCCGCACAGCAGTTCTGCATCAAGTCGCGGTGATCCAGTCGGCAATCAGCGCCCTGATCTCGGGTGCCGTGGAATCAGTCTCGGAGAGCACGCAACCCCAGCATCCAGCTGAGCGACGGAAGCGGGCGTAGACGAGTCCATCCTACATTCCCCGGCGGACTCGTCAACTCCGGAACCCCGAAAGTGCTACTGCGCAGCCAACCAAGTTACGGTGAAGCTGGAACCGTCGCCCGACAGATGTGATGGGGTTGCCAGCATTGTCCCGGTATAACCTTCCATCGAGATTGGAATGGTCTCGGGGAAGCTCCCAAGCGTTCCAGTCGTCCCCCCGACCGTCGCGTTGCAACCTATCGTTGAGGTGTAGTCGTTCCCGAATTCGGCAGCAGCGAACTTCGCGAGGGGCCTGAGCCCGCCCTCCAACGGCCGCTCGGCGATGCACTCCGCAGTCGAAAGCGTGTCGTTGCCGGTGCTGTTTATCGCCGTAAAGTTCTGAGTGCCGTCGCTGACCGTTACGGAAACAGTGGAGTTGCTGCTGTGATACGAAATCCTGACTGAAACCGTATCGTTAGCATGGACGGTGATGGAAGAGATAATTTGTTGCCCTGCCGGAAGGAACTCATACCACGCGTAGTAAACGGCAATCCATCCAACATGCTCAGATTCACAGAAGGCCGCCGACCCCCCTTGCTCGAGGGTACCAGTGCCGTAGAAGCCGTCAATTCCCGCCCAGAACGCGGCTTGGCCGGCGGTGTTGTCGTACAATTGATGTACGGCTGGACCCAGGAGCCGGTTACCGTTGTGACGCCCCCGTTAGAGGCAGTCAGTTCGTAGCCAGCCCAGTTGTGGCTTGTACTGAGATTCGCAAACATCGCATCGACACTCCCGGTACACTTCGTTCCGGCCGCGCAGTACACCCAGAATCCGACTGGGAAGTTAGTCGATGAGTTGTCGCATGCAGGCCTTGTGTCTAGGCAGGCATCACCGGTGGTTGTCCAGTTCCAGGTGTGGAAATGGGACAGCGGGATCGCTTCCATGACCCAAGAGCCGGAAGGAAGGATGGTTGTAGCGGTACTTTGATTGTTACAATCCGTTGTGCCGTTAAGAGTGACCATCCCATTGTCACAATGGAACGTGATGTAGTCGCCAGGGATATAGGTAGGGGCAAGGGCTACGGTAGCCCCGAACAATGCAAGCCGTGTATCTGCGGCGGCAGACGCGGTCAATGAAACAGTTATCGACACTACGGCGAGGACGACTATTGTGAGTTCTACCAATCGGTACGAGGCTCGCGCCGGGGCTGATAGTCTAAACGGCCCTCCATACGGCAACATACGATCACTTTCCGCCCCCCCTGGATTCGTCGGAAGCATGCACTGATCCTTGAAAGCTCTTCCGCGTACTTCTCGCACTGAACTGCTGCGTCGCGTAGTTCACGGCCCACCCAGCCGGACGAGGGAGCACCCGAGCAGGTCGAAGGTCTCTGCGATCATTTTGCATCTCGTCTCGCTTCATCACACTGCTCCGCGCCCAAAGGAACACTCCCTGGTGGCGCTTGATCGTCGAGAACGCCCCTCAAACGTTGGCACGGAAACGGTAACGTGTGCGCTAACGGGACATCTGGCCTGCTGAACTGACAACATGCAGGTTCCCCTGGGAGGGGGTCGCCTTGGTCAAGGAGGAAGTTCGCCCACGCATGCAACCCGTCAAGCAGGACCTGGAGCGGGCCGTACTGCGGAACTGCAGAGGGAAGTCCGGAGTACTTCCTCGGTTGGCCAGATGCGATTTACACCGTGCTGGTCTATCTGGTGACTCGGGCGCCTGCTGAACTTTGGTCGACATTCGCCTGCATGTCCACCACGATGGGTGCCGGCGATGCCGCGCAAATGTGAATGGTCGACCTGCCCGAATAGGCAGATAAATGCGCACGCCATAGGGTCTAGAATGTTGGTCAATCGCTACTCCTTCTCGCATAAGATATGGAGCGGACGAGCGGCGGATCGCAAGAGTACCTTCGTCGCCGTTGGGGTCGTGATGGCTACTATGACCCTCATAGCCTTAATCTCGGCCCCGGGGTCCGTCCCGCACCAATCAGCAACCTCCGGCACGGGCGGGTTCCAATCAGAAGGCATAACGGTCTCGGCTTTGGCCCCTCAAAACACACTGTGGGGCCGAACTGCACCCGGGCAGGGTGTCCTCGCAGCCGGGCTCCAAACAGTGGGAGCCGTGGGCAGCCTGAATCCTTTACGTGGCGAAATTCCCCCCACTGCTATTGGCTTGCGCCAAGGGGGGGTGGCCCCTTCAGTAGGCCGGTCAGGTACAGTGACCATCCCAGTTGGGAGCGACCCGGGGGCTCTGGCTGTCGACACAATGAACGGCGACATATACGTCACGAATTCTCTTTCGAATAATGTGAGCGTAATCTCCGGGTCGACAGATACCCTGGTGGGCACGATTGAGGTAGGCAGTGCACCCAGCGCATTGGCGGTCGATACGGCGAACGGAGACGTGTACGTCGCAAACACCGACTCGAACAACGTCAGCGTGGTTTCGGGGGCAAGCAACGCGCTGGTGGCGACTATACCGGTTGGGGATGGCCCGGCCTTCCTGCTTCAGGGGATTGCGGTGGATACCGCAACCGATACCATCTACGTGGCAAACTTCGGCTCCTCGACCGTGACGGCTATCTCCGCTGCAACAAATGCTGTGGTAGGGACGATTCCAGTGGGCAACGAGCCGGCAGCAGTGGCGGTCGACTCGATGAATGGGGACGTCTACGTCGCGAATTACGGCTCTAGTGACGTGAGTGTAATCAACGGCACCACGAACGGAATCGTAGCGGTGATTCCCGTTTACGCCGCGCCGCGCGACCTGGCGGTGGACGGTTTCAACGGATGCGTTTATGTGGCGGACACCGGGGGCGAAATCGATCCAGGCACATCGGTGGAAGCGATCTCAGGCGTCAACGAATCGGTTGTCGCGGTGATTTCGGTAGCACCCGGTCCGTGGACCTTGGCGGTGGACCCTCGGAGTGGAATCATCTATGTGGCGTCCTTTGTGGCGCCGCAATCGTATGGAACTGTTAGCGGAATCTCGAGTACCGACTAATGCGGTATCGCGACGATTCCGGTTGGTATTGATCCCATCGCACTAGCAATCGACCCGGCGCGCGATTTGGTGTACGTCCCGGACGACGTCCCACCCGGGCAGGTGGACGTAATCGCCGGAGCGGCATTGACTCTGGCCGCATCCGTGCCGGTTGCAGGGCCAGGCTCCGACGCCGTGGTTGACGAGACAAACGACGAGGCCTATGTTGCGGTTGGCGGCGCCGGCCCCGGAGCGGTCAGTGTGATCGGCCCAACCGTGGGTTACAACGTCACGTTTGCAGAAAGAGGGCTCCCGAATGGTTCGCAGTGGTTCGTGAACCTAACGGGGGGTGCATTGTACAATTCGACCACGAACAGGACCGGCTTCGCGGAACCGAACGGAACCTACAGCTACTCGATAGCCTCGGCAGACCCGTGCTTCCAGTCGTCGGGGGGAACATTCACGTTGAATGGATCGGCGGTTGGCGTGAGCGTGGTGTTCACGACCGCGGAATACACGGTCACATTCCAGGAGACCGGATTGCCGACGCAGGGGAGGCAGTGGTCAGTGGCGTTTGACGGGATACTCAAGACCACGGCCGGCACAATCCATACCCCTACAGTCACTACTCTGAGCTTTGCTGTACCAATCGGGACCTGGGCGTTCCTCGTGACCGGGCCGGTTGGTTTCCCGGTCGCTTTGGCAGCAGCGTATGGTACAATCACGGTTAACGGCGCGAGCGTCTTCCATACGGTGACGTTCGTTAGGGGCCCAACCGACGTGTTGACGTTCCACGAAGTCGGTCTCGCCAGAGGAACGACGTGGTGTGTGACGGTCGCGGCAGCGGTCTGCTCGACCACGCCCCGCATCGTGCTCAAGAACGTGACGCCCGAGTCGTACGGGTACGCCATCAAGTCGTTCGGCGGCATGACGACCCTCGTCAAGATCGGCAGCAGCGCGGTGAGCGCGAGCGGCACGGTCTACGTCGGGCACAGCCTGACGTTCCAAGTGCGCTACGCCTACGGCGTGACGTTCACCCAGCACGGGCTGTTCGGCGCGAGCTGGACGGTGTCGATGGGCGGGATGACCGTGAGCTCGACGACCACCTCCCTCGTGATCAACCTGACCAACGGGACGTACGGGTTCTCGGTGCACACGGTCTCGGGATACACGCGATTGCCCGCGTCGGGACGTCTTACGCTCGCCGGTGGTCCGTTGAGCGTGGGGGTCATCTTCACACCGACGCGGGGTCACGTGCCAGCCGCGATCGGTGCTGAGGTGCTTGCGACCGAGGTCGCCCGCGTCGGGTAGTCCGAGCCGATACGTCGACCCGCTGCCCCGTCAGTTTCGGAAGGAGGCTAATTCTATCCTAACCCATGCCCAAAGCCGCTCATGAGCTTCCGAGATCGGGCGGGTTGCCATCCGCCCGGTAGCCTCGGCGTGTGCTCTGACCCTTTCCGAAGATAGGGGTTCTCAAACGGGGGGGCGTGATCGAGGATCGTTAGTGCCACCAAAGGGCCATTTTTGGAGATTGCCCTCACGAAGGCGACCAATCTTAGTCTGGGCCATTATAATGGCGGCCATAGCTCCCACCAGGTCCTGCTCAAAGGGTCTAAGTGCCCCCGGGACGTGACACTGTCGAGCATACTTCTATGCCCCTCGAACGGAAAGTCAAGGTTCACGGCTCCTCGTTCACGGTTGTGATTCCGCACGACGTCGCCAAGATGCTAGACCTTGCGGCGGGTGACTCGTTCGCGTTCGAGGTGATCGGACGTGAATCGATGGCGTTGAAGCTCCTGAAGCGGCGGGAAACTCACCTTCCGACGTCGTAGGTCGGCCCCCCGAGTTTCGTTGCCGAACGGGCCGTTTGACAACGGGTGGGTTTCCGGACTAGGCGCTTCGCCGACTGTCGGGCGATCCTCACGGTTGGTCAGCGATTGGCTACGTCTATGCTCGACCTCACGGCCCCGTTGACACCCGAGCGTTTCGTCACCTAGCTCGGAGGTAATGTCACGGACGCGTATGCCGTGCAGCTAGGTTCGCCTCTCGATCGCGCCTTCGTTCGGCGAGCTGTAAACGGGTAGAGGGGGGGGTTTCTCAGTTCGCCAGTCTGGCGGAGGTGATTCCCGGCGTGGCTTCGCCCTGATCGTCATGAAACCCGAAGCGATTCCGATGACGCAACCCACGAAGAAGAACCCGAAGAAGGAAGTCACCAGGCTCAGTATCGAGAGCGCTATAATCGTCCTCCCAGACTGTCGAGCAGTCTTAGGGAACCACCAACCCCGCAACCCTAGCGCGATGATGCCCAATCCGAAAACGAATCCGAAGATTCCCGTGATCGCCAGGTACCCTCCGGACAGGCCGAAAAATGTCACTGGACGATTCGGTACCCAACCAGATGTCGAAGACACCGCCGGAGCCGGTGAGCACGCCGGTCTAGGTAGGTTAAGGCTACGACCCGGGTCGGACGGTCAGCTGGGTTAGGATCCAAAGAGGCCGCGATTAGGCTCGCCATCGCTTTCTGAGTCTACCAGTCATTCCTGCCAAGGCTTCCGAGGCGACTGATTCACTCGATATTGAAGACACGTACACCCATCGAGACCGCCTTTCGTCCCGGCATTACATATCGATCCCTGGCGATCCGTGTCTCCCCCGCTATGGGGTGCCTTGTAGGTCAGCCAGCGGGGACTGAAATGACGACAGTGTGTGTCGGCAAAGGCCCGTCCGCATACCAGGGGCGATCGTCGATATCCAACCCGCGGCCCTTTGCCCATCGCAGGAGTTCCGCATAAGCCTCGAACGACAGCGGATTTCGGATCGGGAAGACTCGCATGATGACTTGGTATGGTGAGGAGCGGGGTTGTCCGCCAGGAAAGGTCTTTGGATAAACGTACAGTTTGAGTCGGTCGCCGGGACGGGTCATCCGGATTCGATGCACCCTCCGGCTCGAGAAGCGAAGAACGACTTCATCCTGAGAGATTTCAATTGACGCCGGTCCGGGACCCAAGCTAAGCTGCATCACAGCTCCGAGTATGCCAAACCCGAGGCCGCCACCAATCGCTGTTGCTGAGAATGCATCCAGAGTCGCTGCTCGCAGTAGGACATCAAGGAGAACCCCGCCGCCCTCTATTGATGTTACAATCCCGAGACCCGCCATGAACCATCGAACGTCGCGGAGCCCCCGTTCCGTATCGCGCGCCTCGCGCAGGTCATACAGGTGGGTCTCGCCCATTTCGAAGTGAGATAGGGCCGAAGTAGTTCAGTGTGACCTGAAGTGGGTGGGAGATCCTGCCTCCGTAATCGGGCGCATTGGGTACGAATAGGTCCCGTCGCCGAAAGCCAGACCCTTTTCGAAGGAGGGGGTTGTCTCTTATGGTCCTTCCGCCCGTTCGCCGCTCCTCGCATGATTCCTCCAGGTGTGTTGTTGTCGGCTTCGCACTCTCTTATCCGCGCCTTGCGCGCACGATGAAGTTCGCGACCGCCGACTCCTGACCAACTTCTCCCAATCTAACAACCGCAGCCGTCTCACGACTCTGCAGAAAACCCCACGGGACTCGGTCGGTCGGGAGTGTAAGGGGTCCCTCGCTTGAGGACCGCGTAGACGATCTTCAACAACTTGTGCGCCCCAGCGACGTTCCCCTTCTGCTTACCCCGTCGCCGAGAGACACGTTTAGCCACCTTGGCCACGTCACTTCTCTTCTCTTTGCCGCGATGGACCCAGGACGCCTCGACCAAGAGCCACCTCACCGTTTGATTCGAGTCCGTCTTCAAGTGCCCCTGGTAGGACGTCTCCCCCGACTGGTGGTTCGTGGGCACCAGTCCCGCATACGAGCACAGCTTCTCGATGTTCGGGAACCGGTCGATGGGGCACAGCTCGGCCACCAACGCCACCGCCGTCACCTCGCCGATGCCGGGAATCGATTCGAGCAGTTGCGCCTCCTTCGACGTGAGGAATGCTTCGTGGACGGCTCGGTCCAGGTCGCGGCAGGTGGTGTCGATGTCGTGGAGCACGTCGAGGCCTCGATCGACCTCGGGGAGATGCAACTCGCGCAGCTTCTCCCGCTTGCGCTTCAACCCTAGGATCCCGCTCTCGTAGGGGAGACCACGTCGCAGGAGGACCGAGTAGACATGATTCTTGATGTCGTTCTCCTGGCGCATGTAGAAAATCCGGTCGCGAACGATCTGGCGGAGGTCGCGGGTGGCCGGGTCGGGAGCGTAGGCCATCGGAACCGCACCGAGGCGCAGGAGGCGCGCCAGCGCCTCCGAATCCACCTTGTCGGATTTCAAGCTGGCCTCCGAGATCAGACGGACCTTGAACGGGTGGGCAAGCGTGACGTCGGCCCCCGTAGACCGCGCAGCATCGTAAACGTGGGGCCAGACGTTGCACGCCTCAAGGACGACATGTTTCGGGGCCGGGAATCGGTTCAGGTAGGCGATCAGCTCGGCGTCGAGCGAGCTGAGCTGGGTCTGGTCGACCCGATGACCTTCGGGGTCGAGAATCGTGGCGGTGGTCGTCAGCCGATGGATGTCAAGTCCAACATAGAGTTCTTCGGGCATGCGGCGCCTCCGAAGGGACGAAGGGAGGCGCGGCTCATTCCTCCTCGCCATCGGGCGGAAGGATACATCTCATCTAATGACCCCCCCCTTGAGGCGTCTCTCCGGTCGTTGGGAGGATCCATGCGGGAGCGTCAGTCGAGTCGCCTTGGACCGAAAGATGCGTGGATTTGGCCTCTCAATGGCATGAATCGGATTTGGCCCATACCTTACGCACTTGCCGAGAGAGGGCGGGACAATGTTCTTCCCAGCGCGAGGGAAGTATTATCGACCGAAGCAGCGCATCAATCCCTCGGAGGGAAACGCCAAGATCAACGATGGTCCGGATCCAGCCGTTGCGGTACTGCGTCTTTCCTCCGGCCAGGTCCCGGTTTCACCGCTCCCGGCTCGGGGCGGCTCGACGACCCATGCCAGTGGTCTTGGCCGCCATCCTGTCGGTCGAGATCGTCATAGGCGCGGGAATAGCGACGGACTGGTTCTGGTTCGGTCCGGCGAACGGCGCGTCCACTCCGGGAGGAGGGAAACCAGGGCAAAACCCCAACCCCTACAACGAGACAATCGTGGGGGTCTGGGCGGGTATCAGTTATACAGGCACTGGGAGCGGTTACTTCACCGTTCTTCAGGGAACGAACATCTGTGGCCACTGCCCAGCCATTCCCTTTACTGACTACAACTTCACGCCGCCCGTCGCGGGGTTCTGGTTCTACTTCAACGTTACGAACAACGCGACCGGCTACGAAACGATCTCCAACTTCACGGTGGCTACGAGCGGGGCGAACCCTGGACTATTCAGCCCCGGGTTCGTCGCGTGCTGCTACCCGTCCTACGAGTCTCCGACCGCCAAGGTGGGGTTCACGCCGGGTGAGACATTTGGTCTGGCGGCCTTCGTCCATGCCGCGTCCATACCCAACGTCGGCCCCTCCGGCTTCGCCCTTTACTTCAACGTCACGTCGCCGTAGCTGGCTGCGGGTTTGCTCTGGGAGGCTATCTTGCCGGGGCCGAGCGACTCGGCTTCCTTCGCTCGCTGTTCAGGGTGGGGGTGGGGCTCGATGGCGTTCTTGCGAGCGGGGATTCTCCCGCGCCTTCAGAGTCATCCTCACGGCTGCCCGCCGTCGCCGCCAGACGACAAGACCCAGGCCGACCGCGAGAAGCATGGCTACCACGAACCCGGCTTCGAGGGCGCTGATATTCCCGATGCCTAGGCTGACACGCGACGGAGGCGTCAGATTCGCTGGCAGGCTCTCGCCGAAAGCGATGAAACCGTACATTCCGCTCTGAAAGTGCCCCGATACCATGCAGACGAACTCGTACCAGCCGGGCGTCGCCGGGGAATCAAACCACCCTATCGATTGCTCGCCCGAGCCGTTGAGCAGGCTCGAGTACTTCGCAGGGTAGGTCTCGAACAGTTGGTTCAACTGGGACGGGGTGTACGAGGTGGGGATGACGAAACCCTCTCGAGAGAAAATCGTGAACGAGTGCTGGAGAACGTCCGAGTCTTTGAAGGTCACGGTAATGTTCGCGCCGACCGGCACCTGCTGGAACGTGTCCGGCTGGTACCCGTAGTCGGAGGTCGCCGTCACGTTGATCGCGCCCGTCGCCAGCGCGACCACCGAGGTGCCCGGCGGGCGAAATGGAGAGCTCAGGGGACATGCGAGAACTCCTCCGAGGAGGAGAATCACAACCGCCACGGCCACCGTACCCTGCACGCCCATCTTGCCACACTGACTTACTGATCGATTCTTGAACGCGACCTTCACTTACATAGGCCCTCCGTGTGTTTCACGGTACCTAACTCGCGCCCGAACGCACGCCCGAACGTCCCACGCGCGGGAGAGTTCCCGGCTGAGCCAAGATTTAAGCCCGAGGCGGGGGCTGTTATCACTCGCGAGCCGCCGGGGCGTCAGACCTGGACGGCTTGTGGCCACCCCAGCTAGGGAAGACAGATAGAACGGTCTATCGATAGCAGGAAGGACGATGATCCAGCCACGAGCCGATCCCCCTTCCGCCGACGCTCGCGGAGTCCCCGCCCGTCGCCGTGTTTCGGACCTGGAGCAATGGCGGATCGCGACATTCCACCAACTAGGACACTACCTCCGGACCAACCGGTTCTATGGACTCCTCGGTTTCGTGGTCCTGATCTCCGCCCTCACCCTGGCGTTCGAGTTCAGCACCGGAGTCGCCAAGGTCCAGTTTACCCAGCTCTACAGCCCCTCCGAGTACCTCAGCAATTACCTGGTGAACACGGGCCTCTTTGTCGTCCTCGCAGCGGCATTCTTTGGCGGGGACGCGCTGAGCGTCGACTTCTCGACGGGCGCGGGATACTTCGTGCTGGTCCTGCCAATCCGACGCCCGGTCCTGCTTGCCGGCCGGTACGCTGCGGCGACGATCGTCACCCTGGCCATCGTCTGCGTCTACTATCTCTTCGGGACCGTGGGGGCAGTCTATTTCTTCGGTGCTCAGCGGATCCCGTGGGAACTCCTGGCAGAGTCCCTGGGCATCGCCGCCATCTTCTCCCTCGCGGCGCTGAGCGTCGCCTTCTGCGTGAGCGCCTTCGTGCGCTCTCCGTCCGCCGGCGTCCTCATCACCATCCTCGCGGTGTACGTCGGGTTCACGACACTGCAGGCGACTCTCGAGCTCGCTGGCTTCGAACCGTGGTTCTCGCTGAGCTACGCCGGCGGCGCGATGGCCGCAGTACTTGACACCGATTTCATCCACCTCCAAGCCATCCCTCTCGGTGAGGATCAATACTACAACATTTGGGCCGCCACGGTGGGCGAGGGCATCGCCATCATGGCGGCCTACGTGGCCGTGTTCCTGCCGTTGAGCGCCGTCCTCTACCAACGCAAGGAGTCCACGGGGTGAACTATGGGCTCATTCGAAGTAGCCGGTCTCTCGAAGTCGTTCCGGACGGGTCCGCCCGCCCTGAGCGACCTCTCGTTCCGCTACGAAGGCGCCGGAGCGATCGGCTACTTGGGGCCGAACGGCGCCGGCAAGACCACCACGCTGAAGCTCCTGGTAGGTCTGTTGCGCCCGTCCCAGGGTCATGCCTACGTGAACGGGATCGACCCGATGGTCGATCGAAAGGGTGCCCTATGGGATGTGGGCGCGCTCATCGAAACCCCCGAACCGTACCCTACGCTCAACGTCCAGGAAGCCCTAGACGTGGTCGGACGCGCGCGGGGGCTATCCCGAGACGATATCGACAGGGAGGTGGACCGCTGTCACGAACTCCTCGACCTACCGCCTCTCGACCTCCGGATCGGCTGGCTCTCGAAGGGCCAACGCCAGCGCGTCGCGATCGCGGCCGTCCTGATGGGGGACCCCTCGGTCCTTCTCCTCGACGAACCGACCAGCGGTCTCGACCCTGCCGAGAGAGTGCTCGTGCGCCGCTTGTTGAACCGGCTGAAGCGCGACCACCTGGTGTTCATGAGCTCGCACCAGATGTTCGAGGTTACGGAGGTGTGCGACCAGCTGGTCTTCCTCAACCAGGGTCGGATACTGCTCAAGGATCGTGTCGATCGAGTGTCGGACCGGATCCGCGCCCTCCAGGTGGATGTCGAGTTCGAACGTCCCGTGGCGGTCGAGGCGATGACTGCGCTACGGACGATCGCAACGGATGTGGTCGTGATCTCCGAGAGACGATGGCGAATCTCGTTTGACGGGAGCGACCAGAATCGGGTCCGCCTGCTCGAGATCTGCCAAGGACTGGGTCCGGTCGCGCAGTTCTCCAACACGTCCCTTGTCCTCGAAGAGGCGTATCTCGAGCTTCTCTCCAGGTCCGCGAGCGAGGTATGAGCGACCCGTCCCGAGGACCACCGGCAGTATCATCTCCTTCCGTCCGACCGCTCGCTGGAGACCTCGGGACCAAGGCCGGGCCCCCGCGGGCCGGGGAGCCAGCCGCGCCCGGTGCGTTCACGGGGCGCGCCCGTGCCTTTCGGCAGGAGCAGACCCGACGTCGGACCACCCGGCGGGAGCACGTCGTGGACGCTCTGTTGGTCGCCGCCATCGTGATCGGGGCTTACGTGATCGCGATCGAACCGCCGTATTCGCCAAACAACGGGAATACCGGAGTGACGACCCCTACCGGCCCCCCCATCGTGGTCCATTTCGGCGCTACCTCGGAGAGCAGCGTCACCTGCAGCGCCGGAGGGACGGCGTACACCGAAAGCATCCCTTGGACAAATTCAACTCGACCGGTGGCTACGGGAGAGATCTACGTCCGGGTCTACGAGATCTGGGATGGTGATTACATCGCGGACCCCAACGTAGTTGCGAACGCTACCCCGGCGAACCCGTGCGCCGGGTCGCCTCCGGATTCCTCGGCCCTCTGGTACGTCGTGCTGGCGGCACCCAACGGCACGAACCTTCTCACCTACACCGAGGCGAGTTCCTGGACGTCGGTGACCCAAGGTACCTCGAACGTCGTGATCCAGAACGACTCGGCCCTGATCCTCGTCACCGCGAGTTCGCTCGCGGGTACGGGGCGGGGGTTCGAGGTAATCGGGTTAGTCGGCGGCTCCCAGATCTCGGGCTCCGTCGAGCTCTGAGAACGCACCCCGCGCTGAGGAGCAGCTCGCTTCGGTGGAGGACCCCCTGGACGTTCCCTCGTCGCCGTCGAGTCAAAGGTCCGCCCCCGCCGATGTCCCCGTCAGGCTACGGGCCGATCCCGCGAGAAAACCTTAAACCGATGTGAAATTTCCACACATCGATGGCTTCCAACGCCGTGATCGCGGTCGTGGTGATACTGGTGGCCGCCGGCGCAGGCGGTCTTGGATTTGCCGCCGGGTACGAGTACAAGACCACGCCGTCGGTACTGTCTCGGCGCTTCGTCGAACTGTGCTCTCAGCATCCTCGGCGCAGGAACGCTCAATTCGCTCTTTCCCGAGCTGGCGACCGCACTAGTGAACGAAACTCCGGGCGTCTCCGCGCCGGTGGCCGCACAGACCTATGAGGGCTCGCTCGACGTCTCGACCGCCATCACCTCCTTGGACGCTAAGGTGGACGTGGCGGCCCTCGCCGATTATCGCCTCATCCCGCAACTGCTGGAACCAAACTACGCCAGCTACGAGATCGTCTTCGGATCGACCCCCGAGGTCCTAGCGTACAATGCCTCGCTCCCGGCGTTCACCGGGATCAACGAGACCAACTGGGCGGAGAAGCTCGTCACCGACGTGAACACCCACGGCAACGCCCCGCTGGGGGTCTGGAACGCCTCGAGCGACCCCAACGGGTACAACGAGATCTTCAGCCTCCAGTTGCAGGGTCTGCTCTACAACAGCAGCCCGACCCTGTTCTACGATACCTTCTACAGCGGCGGGGCGCACGCCCCGGCCGTGGCGAATCCGCTCACGACCAAGGTCGAACACGAGGCCCAGGCGGCCTTGCTTCTCAAGTCGGGAATCGTATCGGCGATCATCACCTACCGCTCGTATGCCGTCGTGAACGACCTAACCTACGTCTCGTTCAACCCGATCGTTGGGCTCGAGGCGAACAACAGCAGCGCTCTCGCCGACTACTCGGAGACCAACACCACCATCTACACGTCCACCGGAGGGACCACGACGGTCGGCGCCGCGCCGGTCCTGTTCGCGGTCACGGTGCCGTCGAACGCGCCCAATGCTGCTGTCGGCGCGGCGTTTGTCCACCTTCTCCTTTCCCCGCAGGGGAGCGCCATCCTATCGGCCGGCGGCGCGTTCACGCCGATCGCTCCTGGCTGGGTGGACAAGCCTAGCGCGGTTCCATCCGTGCTCGCGCCGGACGTGATCCCGCTTCCAACCTGGGCTAGCGCGATCCTCGCATGAGCCCCAAGCCGGAGGGTTCCTCCCCGACGACGCCACGTCGACGCTGGCGTACGGGACCCCTCTGGCTCGCCCTGCAACTAATCCTTTCCGGGACGCTGCTCCTGCTCTTCGTCGTTCCGATCGTCGCGCTGTTCACCTACGCGCCTGCCAGGGACATCCTGTCGGCCGCGCGGAACGCGGTGGTCCAGGAGACGATCTGGCTGACCTTCCTCGCCTCGGGCGTCGCGGTTCTCGCCGCCATCGTCTTTGGGATCCCGTTGGGGTACCTGCTTGCCCGACGTACGTTCCCGGGCAAGGCCGTCGTCGAATCCCTCGTCGCGCTACCGGTCGTCGTCCCCCACCTCCTGGTCGGGCTTGGCCTGTTCTTCCTTGTCATTCCGGGGACCCCAGTGTACCGGTTCACCCAGGCGATCGGGTTTCCTGTCTACGACACGACCTGGGGGGTCGTGCTGGTGATGGCGTTCGTGAGCGTGCCGTACACGGTACTCGCCAGCGAGCTCTCGTTCCGAGCCGTCGACGGACGGGTCGTCGAGGCGGCCCGCTCGCTCGGCGCGGGCAATGCCGAAGTGTTCCTGAACGTCAGCTTGCCAATCGCGCTGCGGGGGATTGTGGCGGGGCTTCTCCTGACCTGGGCCCGCGCCGTGAGCGAGATCGGGGGCCTGCTCGTCATCGCTTCCTTCGTGTATCCGGCGGGTCCGTACAGCGGCCCGGTGACGTCGACCGTCTCAGTGTACATCTACCAGCTCTTCCAGGGCGGGAACCTTACGGACGCGGCCGCGGTGAGCTCGCTTTTCCTGCTGATCGCGTTCGCGCTCTTCCTTGGCGTGCGTCTGGGCGAACGGTCGGGCTGGGTCCCGTGGCGGGGGGGCCAACTCGAGCCATGAGTCGTCGGTGGGACGTCGAAGGACTCGAGACCCAGCTGGACCGGTTCCACCTCGGCCCGGTCGATCTAACCCTGGCTCCGGGGAACGCCGTCGCGGTTCTCGGGATGTCGGGCGCGGGCAAGACCACCTTCCTCCGCACCCTCGCGGGCTTCCTGAAGCTGAAGCGGGGACGGATCCTTCGAGACGGGGTCGACATCTCGAAGTGGCTCCCGGAGGAGCGGGACCTCGGCTACGTTCCGCAGGGTCTTGGCCTGATGCCGCATCGGACGGTCCTTCGCAACATCCGCTTCCCTCTCGAGATCCGGGGTCGGGCCGACACCAACAACCGAACGCAGGAGCTCCTCGACCAGTTCCGCCTCGGGGAGCTTGCGGATCGGTATCCCTCTCGGCTGAGCGGCGGGGAGCAGCAACGGGTGGCCATCGCGCGAGCCCTGGCGGCCGACCCCGACCTGATCGTCTGGGACGAGCCGTGGCAAGGCCTGGACGTGCTCGCGCGTTACGAGCTAGGGCTCGTCCTGCACGAGCTTCGAGAGACCCAGCGCATCCCGATGGTCATCGTTACCCACGATCCGGCGCTCGCGTTCTCGATCGCTGACTCGTTCCTTGTGTTGTCCGCTGGCCGCGTGCGCGAGCAGTGCGATGCCCTGGCGTTGCTCAGGGCGCCGGTGGACGCGTTCGTCGCGCGGTTCCTGGGCTTCGAGAACGTCTTCGAACGGTCAGCGCTCGAGTCCGGGTCGCCCGGCTCGTTCCGGGCATGGCTGCTAGAACACTCCGGGCCTGAGGGCGTCGCCTTTCCGAGCCCGACCCTTCTCTCCGGCCTCGAGACCCTGCCCGCGTGGCAAGGGAAGGTACGGAGCGCGCGTCCGAGCCCCCACGGGCTCGTGATCGAGGCAGTGGCCGACAACCTTGTGGTCACCGTCCGACTTCCCCCGCCAGTGACGCCACCGCTCCCGGCCCTCGGCGCGGGGCTCCGGTTCGGGCTCGACCCGGCAACCGTACACCCGCTTGGAACCCGGTTCGGGGCGGCGCGTGGGAGCTGAGCATGCGGCCACGCGTGGTGACCGACACGGACATCGCCCTGCTGCGGAGCCTCAGCCGCCTCCCGTCGGTCGTGGCGGCGAGCCGGAGCGTGGGGATCTCCCGCGACCGGGCGGTCTACCGCCTCGCCCAGCTCGAGCGGGCATTCGGGGGGGCGGTCGTCGCGAGCGTACGGGGAGGCAAGACGCACGGAGGCTCGCGCCTGACCCCCCTCGGGGACCGGATCGTTAGGCGGGGGTTCGATTCGGTCGAGTTCATCGACTCCCGGCCGGCCTCCCGGCCACCCCCCTCAAACCGCATCCGGGGGATTTATCATGCCGCCCCCGCGCCCCAGATCGCACTGGGCGGGACCGTCCGCCTGCGGGTGTCCTTCAGGGCGGAGGAGGGAGAGCCCGTCACAGTCATGCTCGACCCGGAATCGGTCCTCGTGGCGCGTGCGCGCTTTCCCTCGAGCGCCCGGAACGTCGTCCCGGCCCGGATACAGAACGTCGTTCGGGGGAGGAGTCCGTCCGGGTCGACCCTGCTCGTCGTGGCAGGTTCCACGCGCCTTCGAGTGACGGTCACAGGGGAATCCGTCCGCGAGCTGCGTTTGGCGCCGGGCGCGCCCGTCTGGCTGTACGTAAAGGCGACGGCACTCCGACGGGTCGGCCCTCCTCCTCCCGGTCGACGTCACACCCGCCGCCCCGCTCGGACACCACGCCCGCTCGCGGCGGTGCGAGCACCGCCGGTCTCGTAAGACCAGGACCGCTCAGAGAGTGAGGACGGTCTTCCCCCGACCGCCGCCCTTGCGAAGCTCCGCCAGGACCTTGACCGCCTCAGCCAGCGGGTGGGTCGCCGTTACCGGCACTTGGACCCGTCCCGTGGAGATCTCGGCGATCAACCGGTCGAGGAGGGCGGAGGAAGGCGCGAGGTTGATGTTCTGGCTGCGGAACCCGCCCGCCGCCGTGGCCTCCGGAGGCGCCGCGTGGACCGTGCTGGCGACGATGCCGCCCTTCCGGACGAGCGATGTGTACGCGAGGATCGCCTTCGCGTCGCTCGCCAAATCCAGCAATCCGTCCACACCGCCGGAGTGGGAGCGACGGATCCGTTCCAGCGCGTCGGGCTCCTCCCGGGACACCACTTCAGTCGCGCCCAGCCCACGAACGTAGTCGACCGAGCTGGCGCGAGCGAGGGCGATCACCCGGAATCCGCGGGCCTTGGCGAGCTGCACCGCGAACGAGCCCACCCCCCCGGAGGCCCCGATGACGAGAAGGCTCTGGCCTTTCGAGAGGCCCAGCGTCTCGATCGACTGCTGCGCGGTCATCCCAGCGGTGGGAACGGCGGCCGCGTCCCGAGCGCTGATGACGGGAGGGAGACGGGACACGCCGATCCCCTCGGGGACGGTGGTCGTCTCGCAGTAGGTACCCGTCCCGACCGGCGCATGGAGAAACTGCCCGAGCACATGGTCCCCGACGGCAAAGCGGGTCACCCCGGCGCCGAGCGCCTCGACCGTTCCGGCCGCGTCGACACCGAGCACGAGGGGGAAGCGATGGGGCATCGCGCCGCTCAGGGCCCCGTCGACAATCTTCCAGTCGAAAGGATTCACGCTCGCGGCGGCGACATGCACCAGAAGCTCGCCAGGACCCGGGGTCGGCTTGGGCAGGTCCATGAGTTCGGGCGTGGCGCCCAGCTTGCTGACCGCGATCGCGCGCATGCGGACGGGTACGGGACGGTGCGTTAAAGGGGGCGGGTAGGTGACCCCTCACCAGCCGGGGCGAGCGTCGACGCCCCACCGCGGGGTAGCCAGCCTTCGCCGCTACGCTCGGGGCTCTACCGCGTTGACCTCAAACTCGGCACCCGGGTGAGGGACCTGGGGTCACTGTTTGAGGACGCGGAACCCCGGGGTCCACGAGCCGACGCTGATCGCGACGCGGACCCAGAGCGCGGTCAACGCCTCCAGCCAGCGGGCCCCATCGATGTTGCCGATGTCCACCGGTGCCTCCCAGCCGAATCCCGCGAGAATCTCCGCGACCGTCTTCTTCGCGCTCGCATCGTTCCCGGCGATGATCATGGTAGGGAGACCGTCCTTCAAGCGGGGGTCGATCATGGTGGAGTTCGCGACGATGTTGAAGCACTTCACGACCTTCGCCTGAGGCAGCTTGCGTTGGACCCGCTCGCCGAGCGAGTCCGTCGTACCGACGAACAGCCCGGGGGGCATCCCCTTGGAGAAGTCGAGGGGGTTGGTCACGTCGATCAGCACCTTCCCGATGAAGTTCTTCTCGCCAGCGAGCCCGATCGCGCTCTCCGCAGCCGACCCGAGGGTGCAGAGCAGGACGACCTCGCCGTGCGCGGCGGCCTCCGCGAAGCTCCCGACGGAGACCGTGCCAGCCGTCTCCTTGAGCCACGCCTGGACCTCCTTTTTCTTCGAGTCGCGGGTCCCGAGCTTCACGTCATGGCCCTTTGAGGCGAATCCCTGGCCCAATCGGCGTCCCACATCCCCGCTCCCGATCACTCCGACCTTCATGCTCCCTCGCGCTCTCGTCCCGACGGTCGCCGACCTTTGAGGGTTGCGCGCGGGGCTGCGCGGGCTGCGGGGACAGGCGGAGTACCGGTAGTCAACCGAAGCGGCCAGTGACGTAGTTCTCGGTCAGCTTCTCGACCGGCTGGTGGAAGACCTGGTCGGTCTTGCCCATCTCCACGAGCTTGCCCAGGTAGAGGAACGTCGTGAAATCGGAGACCCGGACCGCCTGGGCGAGGTTGTGGGTCACGATCACGACCGTATACTCGGTCCTGAGCTTCGATAGGAGGCTCTCTACCTTCGCGGTCGCGATCGGGTCGAGCGCGGAACACGGTTCGTCAAGGAGGAGGACCTCCGGCCGAACGGCCAGGGCGCGGGCGATACAGAGGCGCTGCTGCTGCCCTCCCGAGAGGCTCGTCCCCGGGGCGTCTAGGATGTCCTCGACCTCTTCCCAAAGCCCGGCGTGAGCGAGCGCCTCGTAGACCGCTTCGTCCAGCTGCTCCCGGCGGCGGACCCCCAGGAGCCGGAGGCCCGCGGCCACGTTCTCGAAGATCGACATGTTCGGGAACGGGCTCGGCTTCTGGAAGACCATTCCCACTCGGCATCGCACCTCCACGGGGTCCAGCTTCCCTAGGTCCTCGCCGTCCAGCAGGATCTGACCCGCGACCCGGCCCAGCGCGGTCTCTTCATGGAGCCGGTTCAGGCAGCGCAAGAACGTCGATTTTCCGCATCCGGACGGGCCGATGATGGCGGTCGTCGACCGGTCGGGGATGTCGAGCGAGATCTCGTAGAGCGCCTGGCGCGGACCATACCACGCGCTGAGCTCCCGCACCTGAAGCTTGGTCGCCACGCGATCACTCCGACGCCGACACGCTGTCGGTGCGCAGCGCAAGGCGGGCCAACAGACTGATCACCGCCATGATAAGGAGGAGGACGAGCGCGGCGCCCCATGCGTCGGTCGTGTAGTTGGGCGACGCGTTCGTTGTGAGCGCGTAGTAGATGAACGTGGCCAGCGCGGCGGTCGGGGTGCGAAGACCTTCGACCCAGAACTGGCTCGTCCCCGCTGTCACGATCACCGCGGCCGCCTCCCCGCCGGCCCGCATGATGGCGACGAGGTTGCCCGTGACGAGCGCGCTTCGGCAGCTCCCAAGAACCACTCTCGCCGTCACGCGATGGCGGGGGAACCCGAGCGCGAGCGCGGAATCGCGGACGGCGGCCGGGACCGTCCGGAGCGACGTGGTCGTCGCCTTCGCGACGATCGGGATCATGAGCATCCCAAGGGCAGCGCCGCCCGAGAGCGCCGTCCGGGCGTCGAGCGCGTCGAACTGCAGGAAGACCGCGAAGACGAACACTCCGAGCAGGATGGATGGGACGCCCACCAGCACGTCGACCGTGAGTTCGATCACTCGGCCGAGGCGGTTCCGGCCGTATTCGGAGAGGAAGATTCCCGTGAGCAAGCCGACCGGAAGGCCTATCACCGAGGCGACCCCGAGAAGAACGAACGTCCCCTCGATCGCCGGTCCGATGCCCCCGAGCGGGCAGACTGTCTGGTTCACCCCGCACGAGGTCGGGGGTTCCGACGTGTAGAACGACGTATGGACGACCGCGGTCCCGCCGTTCTCGACCGCGGTCCGGACCAGGCTCGCCAGCGGATACGCCGCTACGACGACCGCACCGACCACGAGGACGAGAACGAAGCCGTAAACGATCTTTCGCCGCAGGCGACGCGCGCGTTGCTGCGCGATGAGCGCCGACCACCATCCGGGGACGCCCAGGCCAGATGCGGTGCCGACAGAGGCCGGTTTGCCCGCGGGTCGAGTCCGTCGTTGTCGTTGGCTGCTCTCGGTTCCCCGGCGGCGGGACGATCCGGCTTGGCTCAGCAGTAGCCTTGCCCCGAGATTGAGCGCGAGCGAGATCACCAGCAGAATGAGGCAGAGCTCGTAGAGCGCGCTGCGCTCGAGCCCGAAGGAATCGGTGAAACCGTTCACGAGGGCGCTCGGGATGGTCGTACCCTGCGAGAAGAGCGACGTCGGGACCAGGTACCCGCCGCCGATGACGAGGGCGACCGCAATCGTTTCGCCGATCGCCCGGCCGAGCCCAAGGACGATCGCTCCCCCGATCCCGGCGGCGGCGGGGCCGAGGACGGCCATCCGGGTAGCTTCCCAGCGCGTCGCGCCGAGGCTGAGCGCGGCTTCCCGTTGCTGGCGGGAGACCGACCGGAGGGCCTCTCGAGAGAAGGCCGCGATCGTGGGCACGATCATGATCCCCAGGATCGTGCCCGCGGTGAGCACCCCGAGGCCAAGGGGCGGTCCCGAGAACAGGAACCCCGTCCCGGGGATGTGTGCGAGCGCGGGCTCGACGGTCGTCTCCATGATGGGCTTCAGGACTTGGAGGGCCCAGAACCCGTAGACGATCGAGGGAATGGCTGTCCCGAGGTCGACGAAGTAGGCGAGCGGCGTCCTGAGGCGCGGCGGCGCGATCTCCGAGGAGAACAGGGCAACCCCGAGCCCTACCGGGATCGCGAACACGAGCGCGAGCACGCTCGTGAGAAGCGTTCCGACAATCGCCGGCTCAGCGCCGAACTGGTTGCGACCGAGGTCCCACTGGTCGCTGGTGAGGAACCCGAGCCCGAACCGTTCGACAGAGGGGAGCGCGTTTGTGGCCAGGAGGGCGACGAGCGCGGCGGCGAGGAGGAGCACCCCGACGGCGGCCGTCGTGGCGCCCCCCCGGAACGCACTTCCCAGGAGGCGGAAGAGGCGCGCTCTTTGTCGGGTCCGGGGGACCGCCTCTGTGGCGCGAGCGTCCGACCCGGCCCTGACCTCCCCCATCCTCAGCTGCAGGTGGGGATGGCCCCCTTATTGTAGGTCATGTTGGACAGCGCGGCCAGAGCCTCCGTTACGAGCGCCGCCGGCGGGTTCACGTACGGGAACGCGGTCGAGTTGAACGACTCTCCCGTCGTGAGGGTCCAGTGCAGCCACTGGACCAGCACCTCCGCATCGATCGCCGAGGCACTGTGCCCTGCACCGGGGTTCTCGGGAACCATAGCGTAAACGAGGGTCGCGAGTGGGTAGTCGGTGGTACCCGGGGCGTTGACGAAGGCAATGGTCGCCCAGTTGCCGTCCGACGCGGGGAATGACGAGGGATTGGCGGCGTAGACGTCGTTGACCGCCGAAGCGGTCGCGGCCACGGTGGGGGCAATGTACTCGTTGTGGGGGTTGTAGATGTGCGCGGTCGGGAGCTTGTGGCTCTGGGCATCGTAGAGGTCGGTGTAGCCGATCGCACCGGTCTGCCCTGCGACCTCCTTGATGAGGGCGGAGTTGCCGCTCTCGCCGAGGCCCGCCGCGAACGCCGGCCACGCGGGCTGGATGGACGTGCCGATGCTCGTGGCCCAGGTCGTGTTGTCGAGGCTTAGGTAGTTCGTGAAGACGTACGACATTCCGGCCTGGTCGCTACGGTGGACCGCGTAGACCGACGCGGTGGAATTCTCGAGGCCGGGGTTGTTGACGGTGAACGCGGTGCTGTCCCATGCCGTGTACCCCGCCGACCCGCTGTAGATGCCGACGATCTGGGCGGCCGTCAGGTTGAGCGGACCGGGGTAGTCCGGGATGTTCCAGATGAGGGTGACAGCGCCTCCGGTCACGGGGAGGGTGAGCACGGTTCCAACTGCCGTCAGGAGGGCGGACGACTCGGTCGCGTTCAGCCCTTCGTCCGTGATCGCGAAGTCGACCTGCTTCGTGGTGAGGTCGGTGATCCCTTGACCGGCGCCGCTGGCCGCATAGTTCACGAGGTTCCCGGTGTCAGTGCCGTAACCGGAGGTCCACTGGCTTACGAGCGCCGACGGAAAGCTCGCGCCCGCGCCCTGGAGAGTGGTGCCCGTCGGGCACCCCCCGGAGGACGAGCTGGACGTCAGACCATACCAGTGGGTGCCGGCCCCGACACCCAACAGGATCGCCACGATCACGACGGCGCCCACGGTCGCATAGAGGGCGCTCCGGTCGCTCCGCCGACGTACCTTTGGGGTCACCGGCTCTGGCGTCGTGGGCGGGGGGGCGCTGCTCATGAACGAACCTCCGGACAAGCTGCCCAGGGACGGCCGGCGAGGGGGTTTGGGTCGGCCGGGTCGAGGGGGTGGAATCCTCGCCCGGCCGACCTAGGTGGGAGTGTGCTGGGGAAGCATCGTAAACCCGCATCGCCGAGGGGTAGGACGCCGAGCCTCGGAAACCGGTCGGCGAGCAGAGAGGGACTCCCTCGCCGGCGTTGCTGATTCGTCCGAGCGTTCCGTCGAACTCGAGAGGCATCATCGTGGGGGAGACGCCGGGTCCGGGAGATAAACCCCCGGATATGACCCATTAAAATACGACTTTATTCTGACGGGACGAGGCCCGCGCGCGGATCTCGTCGCCGGTCGCCGTCCAGACGAACGGTCGCCGGCCCCCCTTCAGTGTGGTGAAATGGTGCTCGATCGCGCCGTGCAGGCGGGCGACGCTGGGGAGCGTGCCGGACCGCACCCGCTTCTTCGTGAACTCTCCCAAGAGCCGGTCGAGAAGGGTGGGAGCGGACCCTTCGGAGGGGAGCAGGTGGAGGTAGAATCGAGGGTGGCGAACGAGCCACCGCCGGACCTCCGGCGCGGTCGGGGAGACCCGGTTGTCCACGACGAGGTGGACATCTAGCTCCCTAGGGGTCTCGCGGTCGATCGTCTGCAGGAACGCGCAGAACTCTGCCGCGTGACTGCGTTCCTGGAACTCAAAGATGGCCCTGCGCTCGCTGGGCCGAAGGGCCGACCCACGGGCCCGCTCGTCCACGGAGAACGCCATCGCGCGCTCCGGCGGGTTGAGGTAGAGTCCCACGAAGTCCGTCACCTTGCGGACGAACTCGGGACCCGGATTTCGGCGGAACGACTCGGCGGCACGACGGGGTTCGAGCTGGTGCGATTTCCAGACGCGCTGAACCGTCGTCTTGCTGACCCCCATGTCCTTGGCGAGGCTCCGCGCGGACCAGTACGCCGCATTCGAGGGTTTGCGCCCGAGCGTCGACCGAACGATCGCCTGAATCGTGGACGTGGGAATCACCGGGGCCGGCCGGGTCGGGGAGCGTCCTTCTCGATCCCCGGGATCCGCTGGGTCAGGAACCGACGCCGCCACAGCGCCACCGTTCCCGGGGTCGTCCTGAGCTCCTCCGCGATCTCCCTGTTCTGTGCTCCTTCCGCGGCGCGAAGGACGATGCGGGCGCGGAATACCCGGCGCTGGGGTGTCGTGTGCGCCTGGACCCAGGCGGTCAGCTGTCGACGCTCCTCGCGGGAGAGCCGGACCGGCGGTGCGCGGCGCATGGGGACCGCCAAATCCCTCGACAACATAACGTCATGGATTAACAGGTCACAGGCGCAGGGCCATCCGCTCCGGCACTGTCGTTCGGCGGTGCAGGCGAGCGGCCGACTGGGCGAACCGGACAATCGGGCGCGTTCCTCTGCACACCACCGCCGTCGCGGGACGTGGACGACGATCCCCGGTCCCCGCGTTGCCCTCGGAGCCGCGGGCGACGGGCCTAGCCCGAACCAGCAACGACTTTCTATTCGGGTGGTGGTCGCGATTCAGTGACCGCGGAACCTCGTCCCGCCACGAACGGCCTTGTCGCCTGGATCGAGGGCCTGCCTGTGTCGGGCAAGACAACCCTCTCGACCGCGGTGGCCGAACGGCTCCGCGCCGCCGGGTACCGCGTGGAGATCCTGGACGGGGACGAGGTCCAGTCGGATGTTCTCGCCGGAGCTCGGGTTCTCGCGCAAGGACCGGGAGTTCCACGCGCGGCGAGTGAGCTACGTCGCGCGCATGCTCGCCCGCAACGGCGTGGTCGTCCTGGTCGCGATGATCACCCCGTACGAAACCTCTCGGCAGGCGGCCCGCGCGACGGTCGGGGACGGGTTCACCGAGATCTGGCTTCGGTGCCCGATCGAGGTATGCCGGCAGAGGGACTCCAAAGGACTCTACAAGCGATCGCTCCCCACCGGTGGTGACAGGGTCACGGGGGTCGACGACCCCTTCGAGGAGCCTCTGAACCCCGACCTGGTCGTGGACACGGCGACCGAGTCGGTCGCCGAGAGCACGAAGCACATCCTCGACCATCTCGAAAGGCGGGAGCTGGTAGCGTCCCTGCCCCGCCCCTAGGAAAAGAACCGCGGCGTTCCTACGAAGCAGACGCCACGAACGCCTAGAACGCGTCCGTCACCCGCTGGCGGTGGCCGCCGTGGGCGGTGAGACCGCGTACCGCGAAAGCCCCCGCAGGACGTGGTGGCCGGCGACGATGCAAGCCACCCGTGAGCGAGCGCGCGGGGGGAGGTGGAGCTCTTCGTCAGCTGATCGTGACGAGGCCCCCGAAGACCCCGAGCGTGGCGGTCTTCGCGCTCACGTGATAGTAAGTGGTCCCGACGATGGTGACTACGGTCGGCCCGCCCTCGGAAACTGCCTGGATTGCCGCGGTGGTAACGCTCGCCACAGGCGAGGTCGGGTAGAAGGTCCCCGGGCCCGTGACCGGCTGGCTCGCGCCCTGGGAGCCGGTGGTCAACGCCCAGAAGATCGAATTGTGGGCGAGGTGGAACGTCCCGTTGTCGACGAGGATGCCGACGGCCATGTACTCGGGGTTGCGGATCGCGTTGTTCACGATGGTCGCGGTCGTGCCCGGAACGCCGTTCTCGACGATCCCGTAGGCCGAGCTATCAACGACCGTGTTCCCCTGGATGGTGTCCGAGACGTCCCCCACCGCAGCGATGCCGATCGCGTCCGATCGCAGCGTGGAGCGAAGGATGGAGGTTCCGGCGCCCGCCTGGTAGAGGAGGATGCCCGACGCCTGGTAGCCGGTGCCGTCCCAGTCGAGCCCGGAGTTCGACCCCGTGTAGGCGTTGTTCTCGACGATATCGGAGGTCATGTGGCCGACCGCCCCGTAGGCGACTTGGATCCCGTTCTGCGCGGTCAGGGTCGTCGGGCCGATCCCAACGACGGTGTCCCCCGTGAGGGTGCACGTCTCGCCCGGGTCATCGCAGGTGATCCCGTTCTTCTGGTACCCCGTGACGGTGATGTGGGCTACCGTCACCGCGATGGACGGGCTGGGCGTAAGACCGGTGAAGTAGTAGCCGTTGTACGCGTAGACGGCGCCGCTGACCTCTTGGCAGCCGAAGCTGGAGATCGGCGAGGCCACGTCCGAGACGGTCGCGCCCTTCAGCGTCCCGCCGGAGTCCTGGAAGTCGACCCCGACGTAGTCGTCCCCGCAGGCGATGCTAGAGGAGCCCGCTGCGCCGTTGACCTCTAGGTTCTGGACCGTCACACCGTTCGTCGGCCCCCCGGTCGTGTTCTCGACAAGGATGACGGCCGCCAGCGGTACGCACAGATCGCTCCCGCACGGGACGGAGGAGCTGCCCCCGTTCGCGCTGTCCCAGTCCACGGTGTTGAACGTGACCGACGTGGGTTCGAGAATGGTCTGGGTCGAGCCTGCGCCGACGAGCCGCACGGGCTTCGAGATCGTGAGCTGTTCGGGGTAGGTGCCCGGGCCGACGCAGACGGTCTGTCCCGGGCGAGGCGTGGTCGAGCGCGAGCTGGACCGCGTCGTCCGCCAGGTTCTCACCCCTGACTACGGCGTTGCAGTGCACCGGAAATCCCGGTGAGGACGTGGCCGACACCGCGCCCACCGAGAGGAGAGCGGCGGAGGCGCTCGCGAGGATCACCATCACGGTCAGCCAGTGGACTGCCTGCCTACCCATCGTCTTCGTTCCCCTTGCCGCTTTTTCCCGCAGGGTGGAGGCAACCCACTTCATGGGAAGCGACCGCGTGTGCGGGGCCCGGGCGGCAAATCGCGGACCCGTGTTCGACTACTTAGTTCTCTCGCCAAGTCACCGGAGTTACCGAACCCCCACCCGCCGTACCGCGCGGTCGGTCCCCGGCGGACCGTCACGCGCTCGAAGTCCGCTCTCCCAGGGCGCCGCACGCGCCAACCGGCCGCGCGCGGCGCTGTCGTGATCCTGGGAGCTTCGACTACTGCATCGCCGGCCGGGACGTCCCTGCGGCGACCGTGGGCGAACCGAGCGGGATGCCGGCCGGATCCGCTCCGGGATCCGTGAACCGGACTTCAACGATCCGGCCGCTGCCAGAGATGCGGACCGACCCGTGGAGCGGTGACGCCCGGAGGCCCGAGGGGGTCGAGATGTGGTAGATGTACGTCCCGTTCCCCACGGTGAAGTTGTCGAACACCGTCGTCGTGCTCTGGTTCAGCGGACCGAAGTTGACCGAGACCAGAAGGACCGCCCACGCCGAGCTCGTCGAGAGGCCGGTCTCGGTGAACGAGAGGGAGTAGGTCACCGGCACGAACGTGATGGGGACGGTGACGGGGGCGCCCGCGATCACGAGAGAACCCGACCACGTGGTTGTGTAGCCGGGGATCGGTCTGATCGAGTAGTCGTACGTCCCGTTCGGCAGCACGAAAACGATCGTCGAGTGGGTGGACGAGTGCGACGTGGCACCGATCGTGACCTTCCAGGACTTTCCGACCTTGAGACCGGTCTCCGTGAAGGCCAGCTCGTACGTGTAGGCGGTGAACTTGAGCGCTACCACGGTGTTCCGGTGGACGGTGACGGTTCCCGAGGGATGGTTCGGAGTTTCCCCGGCGACCGGTCCCACGCTGTAGGTGAACGAGCCCCGCGTTGCGAGGAACGTCATCGTGCCCGAGTTCGTCGTCGCGCTCGCGTTGTAGGGGTAGGTGGCGGGCGTGGTGCCGCTGATGGTCACGGTCCAATCCGTCGCGGGAGGCAGACCCTGTTCCCGGAACGTCAACGAAACAAGGCCGACCCCGAGCACCAGCCGCACGCCGACCGTGGTCGGGGCGCCGCGCACCGCGAAGCTGATCCCGCTCGACCCGGCGATGCGGTAGGACCCGTTCGGGACCGTGAAGCGGTACCCCGTGCCGTTCGGGAGGAGGACCACGTAGTCTGTGGCGTTCGTCGTGAAGTTGTAAAGGACCGTGCCGGAGCGAGCGACCTCGCCGGACCAGTTGGGAGCTCCCGAGACCAGTCCGGAAACCTCGAACGTTACCTCGAAGAGGCTTGCCCCTCCGAGCGGGGCATAGTCCCCACCGTAGGGGATGGGGATCCCGCCAGCCACGACGAATCCACTGTAGATGTACGTGGCGTAGTAGTACGCCGGCCCGTAGACGTCAACGAGCAGCGTCAAAGCGTTCTCGTCGTAGGGAATCCGGCTGTACGGGTTGTTCGCGCCGTTGAACGGGTTGTCGGCGTTCCCGAAGTCCCACCAGTAGTTCCCGCCCTGGACCGAGCCGCCGACGATGCTCCCGCTCAGCGGGATCCCCGGGAAGCTCGGCGCGTGATGGACGTCCGAGGCCGGCTGGACCGAGATGTTCCAGGCCACGGTGAAGAACTCCTGCGCGCCGGAATACATGTTCAGAGGCAGCAGCCACGCCGTGGTCGGGGTGGCCACATAGTTGTTGTAGATCAGGTCGTACGACTCCGCCACTTCGATCCCTAGGCTCAGAGCCTGTGGCATGAGCGCCAGGCACTGGGAGCCGGGGCAGGTCGCCGGAGCGGCGTAGTCGAACGTGTTGCCCCAGACCGTGTTGTTCCCGCCACCGATGTTGAGCGCGGGTCCGAAGATCGTGCCGCCGTAGAACATCAGGAGCCCCTGACTCGCTGTATCGAAGGTGTTGCCCGCGACCAGGCTGTCGGACGACTCGTAGAAGATCACGTTGAACGTATCGAAGGCCGTTGGGTACCAGGTGTTCGACCCGAACCATCCGCCGATGTTCGCCGCGTCCACGACCGCGACGTTCGAGACGTTCCAGAACCACATCTGCAGGTCGTTGAGGGCCGGCAGGTATGGTCCGGGGAACGCGAACGTGTTCGTCTGGGTGCTGAAGTTGGACGGGTGCGAGAGCTCCGTGACGACCGCGGTATCCATGAGGAAGACCCCCGGGAACACGGGGAACGCGTAGTCGTTGTAGAGACCGAACTCGGGCCCGATCGGGCTTGCCTGATTGTTGAACAGAACGTACGGGTCCGCCATCGTTCCCGACCCCGAAGAGGCGATCGCCGCGACCTCATGGTTCGAGAACGCCCAGAGCGGGGTGTATAGGCCGAACCCAGTATTGTAGGTGAGCGCGAAGCTGGCCGATACGGGCGTAGCACCCACGCTCACGACCCAGTTCACGGGCTCGTAGTCGCTCAGCTCGAGGCTGATGTTGTACGTGGTCCCGGGGGTCAGGTAGAACGTGTCCGTGAAGACGTTCGGGGCGTACGCCGGTTCCGAGATGATGAACATCGGCGAGACGCCGGTTTCCGCAGCGACGAACACGAACGCGTTCGCCGGGGTCACCGAGAGAGTGACCGGGGTCGACCCCTCGGCCGCGGAGGCGTTCCACAAACCGCGCAGTATCGCCGGGCCGCTGGTCATCGTCCCGTACGTGGAAGCGCCGTTGGGACCTCCGGGAGCCGAGGACCAGGCGATGTTGGCTCCCGTGGTCGTCTCGCCGGTCTCCCCGCCGTAACTGTAGGCCGAGGGAACGGAGACGTAGGCCGCCCCGTTCCAGGTCCTGAAGCGCGAGCGACGCATCGGCCGCGAAAAGGTCGGCCTGGCTGCCTCCGCCGGGGCCGCCCAGGATCAGCTCGAAGTCGTTCGTCAGACCGACCGCGTTCAGCGTGAACCCGTTCGCCGTGTAGTTCGCGGGAACGGTGATCGAGGGTCCGCCGCCGGCGATCGAATTGAAGACCACATAATCGAACGACGGGAAGGCAAAGTTCCCCCCGCTCCCGGTGACCACGACGGAGAAGTCGACCGCGTTTCGGCCGTCCATGACGGTCGAGTTCATGAAGAGGGAGAGGTTGAACGGGTAGACGACCGGCGCGGGGATCACGAGCTCGGAATAGTAGTAGGTGGTCCCCACCTGGAAGCCGTACGGGCCGTGCGCGTGGAAGACGTTCGAGCTGAGCGGGCCGCCCGAGAAGTTCCAGACGTTGGTGATCAGGATCATGAAGGAGGCGCCGGGGTAGTAGGTCACGACGTTCTGGGTCCAGAACGAGTACCCGCCGGTCCCGAACAGTGTGACGTTCGTTACGACCGCATTCAGCTGGATGCCGTAGCTGTCGGGAGAAGACTGGAACAGGTCGAGCGGCTGGATCCCCGTAGCGTTCGCGTCGACCTCCCCTCGGACGCTCGTGGTGCTGAGGATGGAGGCAACCTGGGTGTCACCAACCCCCTGGCTGAGACCGTAGTCCGCGAGCCCCAAGGGAGCGGGCAGACCGGTGTAGAGGGGAGAGACCTGGTCCTTCTGGGCCGCCTGGGCGGCTTCAGCCGGGGTGGCAGAAGGTCTGGGGACGTAGACCACGCGGGGATCGATGCCCGCGGCATGGGTGGCGGCGAGGGCCGCCTGGGCCATCGCGCCGGCCGGGTCGGAGCCCGCCGCACCAGGCGTGACCGTCCCCGCCGGGGTCGGCGAGGCTACGGCCGTCGGAGCGGCCGAAACTGCCGAGGAGGTGACCGTCAACGCCGCGGATGGGGCCGCGGAGGAGGCTCGGGCGGCGGTGCCGACCACGCCCAGGGCGGAAACGACCATGAGCAATGCCGTAGCAACCACGAGCAGCGCTCGCGCGGAGTTGGACGTCATACTCCGAGCGACACCTAAACCCCTCTTTAACCTTACGAAATCCACGTTTTTTGACCCTGAAACTAGGCCGTGCGTGGCGCTGGGTTTTCGGCGCTACGGGCCACCGTCCGGAGGGGTAGCCCTACAGTTCGTCCGGTTCGACCCAATCCTTGCGGGACCCTCGCGACTTACGGGCTGGCCGCTCCGTCTTCTTCGCGCGGCGCCGGCGCCGGCGGACGAGGACCAGGAAGCAAAGAACCCCAACCACCGCGACGGCCCCCACGATCACGTAGCCCCAGAGCCCCGACCCGTTCGCTGGCGGCGGGATGACCACGATCACGACCCGGACGGGCGCGCCGTGGATCACGACGGTGCCCGAGGTGATCGAGGTAGTGTAGCCTTTCGGGAGTCCGCTCACGTGGTACTGGTACGTACCGTTTGGGAGCAGGAACGTGAACGTTGCCGTGATGGAGCCGGATTTCTGGAGTGTCCCCACCGTGATCGTCCAACGGACGAAGACGTTTACCGGGTACGACGCGATGACCCTGAACGCGTAGGTGACGAGCTCGATCGTGACCGGTACGCGGGCGGTCGCGACCCCGATCACGAACGTCCCCTTGTGCTCGGTGGGAGCCCAGGACGAGTTCCCGGTAGAGACCTCGGTACGAGTACGTGCCGAAGGTGAGTGTCGCCGGGATCGACGCGCTTGTGCTCTCGAGGGAGGGGCCTCCGGTGACGTTCACGTACCACTGGAACGGGAACGAAGGACCCGTCGCGTTGAACGTAACGTCCCCATACATGAGGGCCAAGGTCACGTTGATCTCAACGGTCGTTCCGTCGACCACAACCGTGCCCGTAGGCTGCGCCGCGGCCCATCCCCGCGCGGAGACCCCTATCGTCCAGCCGTAGGAGCCGTTCTGGAGCTGGGCGACGATCTGCTGATCCCCCGCGGGGGCCGAGACGTGGAGGCCGGAGGAGAGGTTCACGAACCAGAGCGTCCCCGACGGCAGCGTGCCGGTCGCGTTCCACAGGACGGTGTACCGGGACGGCTGGACCTCGAGGATCCCCTGCTCCGTGGAGCCGGGGGCGTACCCAAACGTCCAGTTCCCGTGCGAGACCGGCGTGTAGGTGAGGTTGGAGTCCGTCTCGCCGCTCTGGTGGTTCGCGGCGCTCAGGGCAGCGGTGTCCGCGAGCTCGAACGAGGTTGCCCCGAACGGCTCGACGTACGCTCCGATCGTCCCGTTGGTCGTAGAGAGGAAGTTACCGATGCCGTCCCCCGGGCCACCGAGCAGCCCGAACTGCGGGGACAGGAACCCCGCCGGGCTCGCGTTCCCCTTCGGTCCGTCGGTGTAGTTCACTCCTTGCCAGCTGTACGAGTAGCGGTTCGTCCCGACGATGTACAAAGCGCCGGGGACCGGTAGCGACAGGGCGATCGACCCCTTCACGCCAAAAGAGTAGTCCACGCGGGGCGCGGTCGTCCCCGAACCCGGCACGAGCTGGGTCGTCAGGTTGAGCTCCAGTGGGAGCGTCTCGACGTGAGTGACCACCGGGAACCACCACTCGGAGACGGTCAGGGTGGGGTAGATCCCCCAGAACGGGTACGAGACCCAGGCGGTGAAGTTCATCGCCCACCCGGCCGCAACGTGGTGAATGTAGACGACGCTCTGGGCCCAGTAGATCGGGGCCCCCAGACTGTCGGCCAGGAAGACGTTCTGCTGGAACGACGCGTTGTAGACCTTGTTCACGCCGCCGCCCGAGCTGGCCGAGGTACGTTGAGGTGACCTTGAGCCCGGTCAGGTCGACCCGGTCCTGGACCCCAGCCAGATGGCCGTAGACCCCGGCCGAGGAGAGGTTCAGTAGGTAGACGGTGAAGTTGTAGGCATCCAGCGACCCCCAGCCGGTCGCGAGGTCGTATCCGTAGCGGGCCGTGTACTGGGCGTTCCGGCCCGTCTCCGCGTCCCGGACGAGCAGGGTAGGCAACGACGAGGGGTAGACGCCTCCACAGCTCGCTCCGAGAGTCTTCGTGCCGCACGACTGGTTCGTGTACCCCTGGTCCGCCCAGTAGTAGAGCGCGGGGTCGAAGAACCCGAGCGGGGCCGCCCCGGTGGACTTCATCGCATGGTCGATCTCGGCTACGAGGCCGGCGACCACCGAGACGGCCACGCTCGTGCCCGACGCAGCCTCGAACGCGCCCCCCGTGGTGGCGTTCGTCGCTTGGTACTGGTACCCTTTGACCGTGAGCGTGACGAGGCTGTTGTTCGCGATGGCCCCGAGGTCGGGGACGCCCCGTCCGTTCCCCGAGAGGTTGTGGTTGGCCGAGCTGCTCAGCTGCCAGGTCGGTTCGGCGACAATCGTACCGGCGCTGCCTCCTTCCGAGCCGACCGGACCGCTGGGGTTCAACGGCACGTCCCAGGCCGCGTTGGTGGATAGGTGGAGAGTCGACGGGTCGAGGGTGAGGGAAGTCCCACCGACCGCGACATCCCCGAAGGTGTCGTAGGCCATCGCGGCGGGGAACTCGGCGAACGTCCCGGTCCAGGTACGGGCTAGCCGGGCTGTCGTCGGCGTCTCCGGAAGCGGCGAGAACGCTGATCCCACGCGCCTGGGCCTGTTCGAGGTCGGCGTACCAGGCGGCGTCGTAGTGATTGTCCTGGCCCCACGAGCTCACGATCACGGACACGTTGTCGAGCTCGTGTACCAGGGTCGACCCGAGCACTCCGGGGGGGCTCAGGATATCGGAGAATTCGGTGTCCAGCGCCACCGGAGCCGCGCTCGACCCGTAGACGTCTGTACAGCTGGGCTCCCGGTGCGGTCGAGCCGAGACTTTCGAGGTCGACCGTGTTCTCCCGAGTGGCGCCCGTGGTGTCCCAGGAGGCCTGGCAGCTAGGGAGCGGGGCATCGCCCAAGGCCACGGGAACGACGACCGGCCTGGGCTCCCCCGAGGGAAGGGTGGTGTTGAAGAAGCTCTCAACGTCCGCGGGATCCCACGGGCCGACGGCCGAACCGCTCGTGAGCGCCCCGCACGGGGTGGTGATGGTCGGGCCGGTATAGTTCCCGGTCCAGAGGATCTCCGCGATCGAGGCGTTCGTAGGGTAGCCCCCCTGAGCGAACAGGGACTGTTCGTCGTAGGCTACCTGCATGTCGGAGAGGTACTCCTCCTGGGTCCCGTTCACGGTCGGAGGGGACGTGAACCCCGCGGGGACAACGGAGGGGACCGGCCCCGCCGATGGGGTCGGAACCCTCTGGACGGACACGAGCGCGCCCGGGGCGGCGGACTGGTCGGGGGCCGTGCCCAGTCCTACGACCGACGTAACCGCGGCCGACAGCGGCCCGGGGAGTTCGGGTGCGGTCAGGGGAGCCACGTAGCGCACGCCGCCCTTCTCGAACGAACCGAAGCTCTCGTGGAAGATCTGGCTCAGGGTCGCCGCGGGCGCGTCGAACGAGATCGATGTCCGGTCGGGCTGGGACGTGAGGTTCTGAACGCCGAAGGACGCGAAGTAGGCGCCGGCGGTCTCGTACGGCTCGGCAGGGGGCGCATACGCCGCGTCGAACTGCTGGACCGTGAGGTAGTGATGGTAGTCGGGAGAGGACCTCTCGGAGAGCTCGGACAGGAAAGCAGCGAGCCCGCTCGAGTTCGAGTACGCGAACGTCACGAGCACGTGGAGTGGCCCTGCCGGAACCGTGGCGAGGGCCGTGGACCCCGGAGCAACGGCGTCCGAGGCGGCATCCGGTACCGCTGCCAGCGGCTGTGCTTCGACGGCGGCCAGCTCCGAGGGAGAGACGGTGGGGGCGGCGTTCCTCACCGCTGCGACCGGCGGACGGACCGACCCCCCGCTCGCCCCCGGAATCACCAGGGAGACCGCGACGAGCGCGAGGACCGTGAGCACGGCCTTGACGACGGGAAGCCCCCGACGATCCCGGGGCTGCCACAGCCGCATCTGCGTCGGACGAATCCGTCTCCCGAGAGAAGAGAGGTGCGTGGCCCCGATTAAGGGTTGCCGGTAGTCTTGCGAGGCCAGAGCCTACGGGCGGCGATCCCTCGAAGGACCTCGGAGGGTCCGTGGGCGATCGGCCCGCTCCTCACGTCACGCCACCGCTGCTCGTGGGGCAGCGCCTGGGAATAGCCCCGTCCCCCGTGAAACTGGATCGCATGGTCGATGGCCCGAAGCGCGACCTCGCTCGCCATCGCCTTCGCCACGGCCGTCTCGGCCGCCGCCTCTCCCGTGATCGGGGTGCGGCCGAGACGCTCGAGCGCGCGGAGCGTGAACAACCAGGTCGACTCGAGTGCGGCTCCGTCGTCCACGAGCGGGAACGAGACGGCCTGCTGCTCCGAGAGCGTACGCCGGAAGGCGACCCGCTCGCCGACGTAGGCGACGGTCTCATCCCAGGACGCCCGAGCAACCCCGAGGTAGATGGCGGCCAGGAGCCCGCGCTCCCGAGCGAGCTCGCTTCGCGCGTAGCGGAAGGCCGCACCCTCCTCGCCGATCCGAGCCGATCCCGGGATTGCTGCGCGCTCGGTACTCGACCCGGCCCCGCCGTTGCCAGCGTTCGCCGAGGTCTCCCACGCCCGCGATGCACCGCACGCCGGGAAGATGCTGGTCGACGAGGAACGCCGTGATCCCGACGTCAGTGTTCGGAGGCCCCACCCGACCGTAGACGATCGCGGCGCCCGCCGCCTCGGCGAAGGCGACCTCGCTCTTCGTGCCCGTGAGGACGTACCCGTTCCCCTCCCGTCGCGCCTCGAGGACCATCCTCCCCGCGTCCGAGCCCGCGCCGGGCTCGGTGAGCTGGTTGCCCACGAGCCGCTCGCCGCGGACGAGGGGACGAAACCACTCGTCGATCATCGCCGGGGAGCCGTGGTCGGCCAGAACCGAGGCGAACTCCGGCTGGATCGCCAGCTTGGCGAACGTCGTGCCGCCGAGGTAGCCGAGGTGGAACAGGGCGGTGGCGACGCTCGGAAGGGACAGCCCTCGACCCCCCAGGGCCGGAGGGAGCGAGAGCCCTAGGGAGCCCGGCCTTCCCCAGTGCCCGGAACTCTGGACGCGGGAACTCGGGGTGCCGGTCGAGCTCGCGGTAGCGGCGCCCGAGGTCGAGCTCCTGGGCCACGGAGGTGACCTCCCCGACGATGGGGTCCTGGGGAAGCGGCCAGAGGGAGGGCACGTCACACCCCGCGGTCGGTGAACGGGGTCGGCGGGGCGGCGGGGGGACCGTGGGGGGGGTCCGCCCCGATGACGCCCGCTCGACCAAGAGCGTCGATCCAATCCCGAGAGTAGCCCAGCAGCTCACCCAACACCCGGTCGTTGTCCTGCCCCAGCCAGGGGGCCCCGCGCCAGACGCCTCCCGGAGTCGCGGAGAACTTCGGCGCCACGCCGGCGCCCTTCACGCGTCCGGCGACGGGATCGTCCCATTCGAGGAACATCCTCCGTTCGCGGTAGTGCGGGTCCTGGGCGATGTCGCCGATGTCGAACACGCGGGTGATCGCGACATCGTGCTCCCGTCCGAGACCTTCGAGCTCTGCGCGTGTCCGCGTCCGACAGAACTCGGCGATCGCCCGGTCGACGACCTCACGATGGGAGAGGCGGTATTCGCTCACGTCGGTACTCGGTCGCCGAGAACCCGATCATCTTCTTGAGTCCCGCCCAGCTGGACGGGGTCGGCGCCGCGACCACGACCCAACCGTCCGAGGCCGCGTGGACATCGTACGGGTGGAGGCGTGCGTGCCCGGGACCCGTACCTCCCCCGGACGACCCCGCGCATGAAGTAGTCGATCGCGAGGTTCTCCAGCAGCACGAAGAAGATCTCGGTACTGCGCGACGTCCACGGACTGGCCTTGGCCGGTCCGCTGGGCATGGAAGTATCCCATCAGGCCGGCGGTCGCGGCGGCCAGGCCCGTGACCGTGTCGTTGAGCGCGGTACCCGAGCGCATCGGGGGCTCCGGGTCGGGCTTTCCCTGGAGGGAGAGAAAACCGCTGAGCGCCTGGGCAGTGAGGTCGTAGGACGGAGAGGCCACTCGGCGTGGGTCGCCGGACTGCCCGTTGCCCGAGACGTGGACGATCGTGAGGCGCGGGTTTGCCGCCCAGACCTCCTTGTCGGAGAGGCCGAGCCGGTCGGTACGTCCCGGGCCGGGAGGACTCGATCCAGATGTCCGACTCGCGCGCGAGGTCCAGGAAGACGGCCCTTCCCTCCGGGCGCCGCGCATCCAACCCCACGGAGAGCTTGTTGCGGGCGTATTGAACCCACGACTCGGAGACCTGGTCCACCGGCGAGCTGCCCGGGAGCAGGGGCACGAGTCGTCGGGTGGGGTCCGCGTACGGCGGTTCGAACGGTGGTCCCTCCACGTGAACCACGCGAGCGCCGAACTCGCCGAGGTAGGTCGCGGCCCAGGGACCGGCAACGTACCGGGCGGACTCGAGCACGCGAAGCCCCGTGAGCGGACCGAACGGAGGGACGATCCGGTCGGGGTACCCCCATTGACCACGGGCCACGACCCCGACCCCACCCATTAAACGGGGAGGTTCACGGGAGAACCTTGCGGACCAAATACGGCGGTCCTCTGAGCGGCCGATGACCGAACCGCCGTGGGTCCGCCTCGAGGGGGAACGCTTCCGCGACGAGCTGACCCGCTTCAAGATGGAGAACCACCCGTTCCGGACGCACCCGTTCTTCGCGGACGTGGAGCACGGGAAGGCGCCGAAGCCGCTGGTGCGGGCCTGGGTCAAGCAGTTCTACCCCTGGCTGGCCGCCGTCCCCATCGCGATGGCGGAGCGGTACTCGAACTGCCCTCCCGACCCGGCGAACGACCCGTACCGCCGGCTGATCCTTGACCAGCTGCTCGAAGAGGCGGGCGACCCCCACGGCAAGGCCCCGAGTCACCCGGAGCTCTGGCTCCGCTTCTGCGAGGGCCTCGGCGTTCCCCGCGCCGATGTGCATGGCGCAACGGTCAACCCGAACACGATGGTGGCCATCGACGATTTTCTCTACACGAACCGCATCAACCCGTTCTTCATCTCGGCGGCCGGCTCGTCCGAACCGCCCAACGTGGACCTGTGCGCGCGGCTCCTGCCGTCGTTCCGCACCCACTACGGCGTGGGCGAGGACCACCTCGAGTACTACCGCCTGCACGTGACCGCGGACGTCGAGCACAGCGAGTGGATCGGCAAGATCGTCGCGGCGTTCGCCACGACCCCCGAGATCCGGCTGAAGATGTGGGAGCAGATGCTCCGCGGATTCAGCATCCACGCCCTGCTCGTGGACGGCGTGCTCGCCGCGGAGCGGGCCCCGCCCGCGAGGTCTAAATAGCGGGGTGGGCGTTCTGGGACCGATGGCAGGCCGAGGCGTGGCGTGCGACCGTCGTGCTCCGTCGGCCCGGACTGCCGGGGCCTGGCTCTGGTGAGCGGGAGGCGCCGGGAGGGCGCCGTCCCGATGTGTTCGCGCTAAGTCGGGTCGGCCCCTTCGGGCGTTTCCCCCTCTGAGCCCCGCTAAACAGGGGAGAACCGATGTACGGTAAGCAGATCCGACTGAGCCGCCTGTTCCCGGACCCGAAGCGCCGATTGTTCTCGGTGCCTCTTGACCATTCGGTCTCGATGGGACCGATCGACGGGCTCGAGAAGCTCGCCCCGCTCGCGGGAGAGCTCCAGGCGAACGGCGTTGACCTCCTGATCGTGACGAAGGGCGCGGTCCGGGAAGTGGCCCCTCTCCTCCGTCCCACGGTTCGCCTCGGGGTGCACGTCTCCGCTTCGACCAGCCTCGGTTCGACGTCCGACCGAAAGGTTCTCGTCGGCACGGCCGAGGAGGCGGTCGGGCTGGGCGCAGACCTCCTCTCCGTCCAGGTCAACTTCGGCGCCCCCGAGGAGCCCGAGATGCTCCGAGACCTCGGGATCGCCGCGGACCAGTGCCGTCAGCTCGGCCTCCCGCTACTGTGCATGGCCTACGTCAAGAAGTCGGGAGGAGGAACGCCGAACGAGCTCCGCCACGCTGCCCGAGCGGCGGCGGATACCGGCGCCGACATCGTGAAGACGAGCTACCCGGGTTCCCTGGAGGAGTTCTCCCGCCTCTGCAGCACCACGCCGGTCCCGGTCCTCATCGGGGGCGGGGTCCGTCTCGACGACGAGGCATCGTTCCTCACGATCGTGAAGGAGAGCATGACGGCCGGAGGGGCTGGCATTTGCATCGGTCGGAATCTTTTCCAGCGGCAGCCCGTCGGACCTCTCGCCCGGCGGATCGCGACCATCCTCCACGGACCTGCCTAAGGGAGGGGATCCGTGACGCGGGACCGGGTCGCGATCGCTCCCGAGGCTCCCGACGCGGAGACCCGGAAGGCGATCGTCGAACGGGCCCGGCGGCGTGGGTTCCGCCGATTCGTGATGCCGTCTCGCTCGGACGTCGGTGCGGGTCCGGGTGAGGAGGTGGGCATCCGTGACGGCGATCGACTCGAGCTCGGCAGCCCCGGAACGTTTGTCCCCGTCCACCGAGTGACAGACCTTCCCGGGCTCGAACGGGCGCTCTCGGCCGCCGCGGACGGCTCTACGCTGCTCGTGGAATGGACCTCCGACCGCATCATACCCCTCGAGAACGCCATCGCACGCCGCGGCAGCCGGTTCCGGCTCTGGACGTTCGCCCGTTCCCCCGACGAGGTCCCGGCCGCCCTGGGCGCGCTGGAGCACGGAGCCGACCGGGTGATCGTCACGGTACGCTCCGTCGCGGAGGTCGACGCGCTCGAGGCCCTCCTCGAGGGAGATCTTCCGAGCGAGCTCGCCTGGTCCGCCGTCCCCGTCCGGTCCGTTCGCTCCGCCGGCGTGGGGGACCGGGTGATCGTCGACACGACATCGCTCCTCCGGCCGGAGGAGGGAATGCTGATCGGGAGCGCGGCGGGGTTCCTTTTCCTCGTCACGAGCGAGGCCGTCGGGTCGGCGTTCAGCCGACCGAGGCCGTTCCGCGTCAACGCGGGGGCGGCCCACTCCTACGTGCTCATGGCCGACGGAAGCACCCGGTATCTCTCCGAGCTCGGTCCCGGGGACTCCGTGCTGGTCACGTCGCCCGCAGGGCGGGCGCGGACCGCGCGGGTGGGCCGGATCAAGATCGAGCGCCGCCCCCTGGTCGTCGTGTCGATCGACGACGACGGGCGAGAGCGGACGGTGTTCCTCCAGGAGGCCGAGACCGTGCGGCTCTCCACGGCGGGAGGCCCGATCCCCGTCACAGAGCTCGCCGCCTCGGTCCCCGTCCACGGGGTCCGCCTCGCCCCCGCCCGACACCTCGGGGCGGCGGTCCAGGAGACGATCGAGGAACGATGACGGGTCGGATGCCGCTGATCGTCACGACGCTCCCCGCGAGGTCGGTAGAGGAGGCTCGGTCGCAGATCGCTGTCGCCAAGGCCTCCGGGGCGGACGTCGCCGAAGTTCGGCTCGACCGCTGGACGGCGTCGGACCTTCAGCACGTCGGTCGTCTGTTCCCTTCGGCGCTGCCGCTCCTCGCGACCTACCGATCCCGGACCGAGGGAGGGCTGGGTGCCGCGGAGACCCCGGAGCGGGCGCGGCTCCTCCTCCGGTTCGGTTCCCTTCCGTTCCGCTGGATCGACCTCGAGTACCGACCGGGACCTTCCGCTCCTCCCGTCGCTCCCTCCCCCCGAGAAGCTGGGGAGGATCCTCTCCGTCCATCTCGCGGACGCATCCGGAGCGGAGTGGGCGCGGAGGATCGCGCAGCTCACCGACGCGGCGAGCGGCGTCGGCAAACTGGTCGTCCGCGCCTCCGTCCTGGACACCCTCCGAGAGCTCATCCCCGGCCTGCCCTCGCCCGAGGAGGCGGCGCTGGTCGTCCACTCCGTTGGCCCGTCCGGGCCCCTGCTGAGGGTGCTGTCTCGGCGACTCGGGTTCCCGATGGTCTATGCCTGCCTTCCGGAGGGCACGGGGTCCGAAGCGGTCGAGCCGAGCCAGGTCCCGGTCGACCGTCTGAGGCCGTTCCTCGCCGCCGAAGGACTCCCCCCGATGTTCGCCGTCGCCGGGCGGCCAGTCGGGCACTCCCCGGAGCCCTTCCCTGCACACGCGCTGGATGCGGGCCGAAGGCCGGATGGGGATCTACGTGCCGCTCGAGTTCGGTTCGGACGAGGAGTTCGTCCAATCGCTCCCCCACCTGGCATCGAGCGGGTTCCGCGGTCTCAACGTGACCCACCCCTTCAAGTCGGTCGCCTTCGAGGCCGCAACGGTCACGGGCAAGGGAGCCGAGGCGAGCCGGGCGACGAACTGCCTTACGTTCCGGGACGGGGCGATCGAGGGAGAGAACACCGACCTCGTGGCGATCCTTCGACGGCTCGGCGAGCTGCGCGAGAGCGGACGGTGGGACGGACGATCCCTGGGCGTGGTCGGCGCCGGCGGGTCGGCCAGGGCGACCCTCGCGGCGGCTCGGACGCTCTCGGCCGAGGCGGTCGTGTACGCGCGACGGGTCGAGTCAGCTCGCGCCCTCGCCGAGGAGTTCTCCGCGACGCTGGGGTCGGTCGAGGCGCCCCAGCCGCTCCCGCTCGTCGTCCAGGCCACGAACGTCGGAAGGCAGGGGTCGGGTTCGCTCGAGGTGCCGCTCGGTCGACTGCTCGAGAAGGGCAGCCACGTCGTCGACTGGGTCTACGACGCCAGCGACCCGGAGGTCCGGCGAACGGCCGAGGCGGCCGGAGCCTCGTACGAGGACGGCTGGCGGCTCCTGGTCTACCAGGCGGCCGAGAGCTACGCGCTCTGGTGGGGCAACGACCCCGAGCCCGCTGCGTTCGCGAGCGCACTTTCGGAGGGCGGATGCGCGGCGTAGGCGAGGCGACCGCCGCGATCACGGTGGTGAACGCCCTGTCGACGGGGATCGGCTGCGCGATAGGGATCGAGCTCGCCGCCCGGGCGAGCGCCGTGATCTCTCGGCAGGCGCACGGCGGGTTCGAACCGGAGATCCGACCCGTAGAGTCGCAGACCCGGCTCGTCCGCGCGACGCTCTCGGCGGCGATCGGTCGGTTCCTTCCCTCCTGCCGACGTCCGTGTGGAGATCGAGATCGTCTCCGATATCCCGGTCGCGATGGGTCTCAAGAGTTCGAGCGCGGTCAGCTCGGCGGTACTTCTCGCCGTGGCGCGCGCCTCTGGCGCGACGCGACCGCCGCTCGAGATCGCGAAGCTCTCCGCCCAGGTGTCGCGGGAGACGGGCGTGAGCGCGACCGGCGCGTTCGACGACGCCCTGGCGGGCCTGGCGAGCGGTGTGGTCGTGACCAATAACTACACCGACGAGCTGTTGCGAAGCGGCCCGGTCGAGCCCGGTCTTGGCGTGGCGCTCTGGATGCCGCCGGGCGCCCACCCGCCGTCCCCGGGGGTGCGCGCTCGGTTCCCGGCCGACGACCCTCTCGCCGCGCAAGCGGCCGAGGCAGCCCTGCGGGGCGAGTGGTGGTCGGCCATGGAACTCAACTCGGAGCTCGTGGAGCGTGCGATGGGCTATCCGTACGCGACCCTCCGGGAGACGATGCGGCGTGCGGGTGCCACTGCCTCCGGCACGACGGGGCTCGGACCGGCGTTCGCCGTGGTCGCCCCGCAGGAACGGCTGGAGGCGATCCTCTCGGCGCTCCCGCAGACGTCGGGCGCGCGACGGGCGTTACGATTCACTTCGGCTCCCGTACCGGGCGGAGGCACCGGGGCATGAGCGTGGTGCGTCTTCGGCCCGGCCCCGTCTCCGGGACAGGTCCGGGCGCCGCCCTCGAAGAGCTACACGCACCGGGCCCTGGTGGTCGCGCACCTTTCCCGAAGGATGTATCGGGTGGAGAACCCGCTCGTCTCGGACGACACGGTGCGGACCGCGGGCGCCCTCCGCGCGCTCGGGTCGCGGGTCGAGGCCGACCGGGACGGCTGGAGCATCTCGCCGGACCAGGCCGCACCTCGATCGCGCAGAGCCCGCATCGATTGCGGAGAGTCCGGCACGACGCTTCGGTTCGTTACGCCCCTGGCGGCGCTGACGGACCGGACCTTCACGTTGGTGGGTCGGGGGCGCCTGCCGCTGCGGCCGATGGCCGCCCTGGCCGACGCGCTGCGGACCCTGGGCGTCTCCGCCGAGCTTCCGGGAAACGACCGGACGCTTCCGCTGATCATCAAGGGTCCGATGCACGGCGGCGCCGTTCGCGTTCGCGGCTCCGAGAGCTCCCAGTTCGTCTCGGCCCTCCTCCTAACCCTTCCGACGGTGTCGCCCGATTCGGTCGTGCGCGTGGTCGGCGGCCTGGTTTCGGAACCTTACGTTGAGGCGACGCTGGCAGTGCTCCGAGCAAGTCGGGTCCGGGTGACCTCCCGCGGGTCCCGATACGTCGTCTCGGGAGAACAGACCTACCGCGGCACCGGGTTCCGCGTTCCCGGCGATGCATCGTCGGCCGCGTACCTGTGGGCCGCCGCCGCCATCGCCGGGGGCCGCGTGACCGTCAAGGGCGTCTCGGACCGCTGGCCGCAGGCGGACCTCGCGATCCTTCGCCTGCTCGAACGGTACGGGGCGGATGTCCGGAGGGACGACGAAAGCATCACGGTCCGGGGAAGCGATCGACGTCCGTTCCTGGTCGACCTCACCGATACTCCAGACCTCTATCCGCTCGCGGGCGTTCTGGCCGCCGCCGCTCCCGGTGAAAGCCGCCTCGTCGGGGCGAGCCACGTCGCCCACAAGGAGTCCGACCGAAGAGGCGAGACCGCGGCGCTCGCCACCGCATTGGGCGCGGCCGTGAGGGATCGGTCCGGCGCTCTCGTGATACGGGGCACCAAGCGTCCGACCGCGTTCGTCCTACGGGGTCTCCTCGACCATCGCATCGTGATGAGCGCCGCTGTGGGCGCGTTGGCCGCTTCCGGGCCGTCCAGCGTGGCAGACGGCCGAGCTGTGGGAAAGTCCTATCCGGGGTTCTGGGAGACTCTCCGCGCGATCGCGGGCAAGGGGTCGGTATCATGATGGCGTTCGGCGAGAGGTACCGGGTGACGATCTTCGGGTCGAGCCACGGTCCTGAGGTCGGCGTCTCGATCGACGGGATTCCGGTGGGCACACCGGTCGATGCTGTGGCGATCCAATCCGAGCTCGACCGACGGAGACCGGTCGGACGCCGTCTCGCGACGCGCCGGCAGGAGGAGGACCGACTGGTCGTCGACGCCGGCGTCGTGAACGGCCGCGCCGACGGCTCGACCGTTCGAGCACACGTCGCGAACGAGGACGTCCGACGGGAGCCGTACGACCGTCTGGCGAACACTCCACGACCGGGTCATGCCGACTTCCCGGCCCGGACCCGATATGGCCCGTCGGCCGACCTCTCTGGGGGCGGGATCTTCTCGGGCAGGATGACCGTTGGCCTCGTGATCGCAGGGTCGGTCGCGCGCTCGATGCTCGCGAGGAAGAAGGTAGAGGTTGCCGCGTTCACGCGATCGATCGGGTCGGTCGAGGCTACCGTGCCGGACGACCTGCCGCTCGACCGCCTGGCGCGGTCCGCGGCCGAGAACGAAGTCGGATGCCCCGACCCCGAGGCGGCCCGGCGGATGGAGGAGGCGATCGCCTCGGCGCGGCGGGATGGCGACAGCCTCGGTGGGGTCGTCGAGGTCCGCGCCGAGGGCGTGCCGGTCGGCCTGGGCGAACCGTTCTTCGACTCGATCGAGAGCGTCCTGGCCCACGCGATCTTCTCAGTGCCAGCGGTCAAGGGTGTAGAGTTCGGCGCGGGCTTCCGCTCCGCTCGCATGCGGGGAAGCGAGCACAACGACCCGTTCGTATGGAAGGACGGGGTCGTCCGCACCGCGACGAACCATGCCGGGGGGATCCTGGGCGGGCTGGCCACAGGGATGCCGATCGTCGTTCGGGTCGCGGTGAAACCAACCTCGTCCATCGCCAAGCCGCAGCGGACGGTGGACCTCGCGACACGCGAGCCCGCCGAGTTGGTCGTGACCGGACGGCACGACCCGTGCATCGTTCCCCGCGCGGTGGTGGTCCTCGAGTGCGTCACGGCGTTCGCGCTCGCCGACCTAGGGCTCCGCGGAGGCTTTCTCCCGTGACCGGCCCGAAGATCCCCTGCGCCATCCTCGGGGGCAGCGGATACATCGGTCAGCATTTCGCGCGGCTCCTCGCCGACCATCCGGAGTTCGACGTACCGCTCCTTGGGGCCGGGTCCGGTCCGAAGGAAGGTCGCTCGCCGACGTATGGCAGCTGGCCGAACCGCCTCCCGCAGCGCTCTCCGATCGCCGCCTCGTCCGGCTGACCCCGGCGCAACTGTCCCGCCGCGGTGTCCGGTTGGTGTTCTCGGCCCTCCCCTCCGGCACCGCCGGGCCCGTGGAAGCGGCGATCGTACGTCGGGGTATCTCCGTGTTCTCGAACGCCTCCGACCACCGGATGGACGCCACGGTGCCGCTCCTCGTCCCCGAGGTGAACGCCACCCATCTCGCGCTGGCGATGCGCAGGCCGAGGGGCACGGGTCTCCTCGTCACAAACCCGAACTGCTCCGCCGCGGGGCTGGTCGTCTCCCTCGCCCCCGTGGTCCCTCTCCTCCGCCCGCGAGCGATCCACGTGTCGACCTACCAGTCGCTCTCGGGCGCCGGGTATCCCGGTGTTCCTTCCTTAGCGATCGCCGATAACGTCGTGCCGTACATTCCTGAGGAGGAGGAGAAGCTCGAACGGGAGACGGCCCGCATGCTCGGACGGCTGCGAACGGGTCGGATCGCCCCGCTCGGCGTTCCTGTCATTGCGCACTGTGCGCGCGTCGCGACGCGGGAAGGACACCTCGAGGCCGTCACTCTGGAGGCCACGCGCGCCCCCGCGGAACGGGAGATCCTCGCGGCCTGGCGGGGCTTCGACCCGCTGGCGGACGACTCCCTCCCGACGGCTCCCCGCCCACCGATCGATCTGAGACGGGAAGCGGACCGACCGCAGCCGCTGCGGGACCGCTGGTCCGGCAGTCCGGTCCGCGCCCGCGGGATGGCTGTCGCGGTTGGGCGTGTCCGCTGGACTCCCCCGTACCTACGTTTCTTCGTCCTGTCGCACAACGCGGTCCGGGGCGGCGCGGGAGGGTCCGTGCTGAACGCGGAGCTCGCGCTCCGCCGCGGGTTCCTTCCCGGGAGAAAGGGGGGCTGATCCTGTGACGCCTCGATCCCCCCCGCTGGTCGTGAAGTTCGGTGGCGCCTCGCTCTCCGATCCCGACCGGGTCGCGCGGGACATCCTCGGGCTTCGCACTCGTTGGGGATCGGTCGTAGTCGTCGTTTCCGCCCGGGAGCGGGTCACCGACCTTCTGCTCGAGGCGCTGGCCCACCCGCGTTCGCGCGTGAGACACGCCAGGCTCCTCGAGGAGATCCGGCGCCGTCACCCCCGCATGCCGCCCGACGGACGGCGACGGCTGGACCGGCTCGGCCAGCTTCTGGCCCAACTCGAGCGGACGGGCGCACCGGACGCCCCGCTCTCCGACCGTGTCCTCAGCCAGGGCGAGCGTCTCGCCGTCCACTGGCTATCCGCCCGGCTTCGGGAGGCTGGTCTTCCCGCCGTCCCCGTCGAGGCCGACCACCTCGGTCTCACGACGGACAACGCCTACGGCGCGTCCTGCATCCTGTTCGACGAATCGCGGGTGGCGGTCCGGCGAGGTCTCGGCCACCTCCTGGACCGGGGCGACCTCCCCATCGTCACCGGGTACTTCGGGCGAAGCCTCGAAGGGCGCGTGGCGACCCTCGGACGCGGCGGCTCCGATTACGCGGCCGCCGGTATCGGCGCCCTGTTGGGCTCCACCCACGTCGAGCTCGTGAAGCGTCACGTCGCGGTGCTCTCCGCCGACCCGAGCGAGGTCCCGGGAGCGCGTTCCCTACCGGAGCTGTCGTTCGAGGAGGCGGAGGAACTGGCTCAGTTCGGCGCCCGCGTCCTGCATCCGCTCACGATCCAGCCCGCCCGCACGTACGGGATCGTCCTCAAGGTGCGGTCGCTCGAGGACCCGAGCGTGGTGACCACGATCGGGCCCGGACGCGCGGGGCGCCACAACCGCGCGATCACGGTCCTCCGCCCTCTCCGTCTGCTGCGGCTCCGGGTCCCCGGCGGCCGCCAGCGCCCCGGGATCGTCGCCGAGGTCGCCCACGAGCTCGCGGCGGCCGGCGTGAACGTCGTCCAGCTGTTCACCTCTTCGGCGCTCCTCTGCCTGGTCCTCGCGCCGGAGTCGGTGGCCGCGGCCCGGAAGGCCCTGACCCCGATAACGCGGGGAGCCGCCGCGGTCGTGGAAGGGCCGTTCCGGATCGCGCTCGTGACGGCGATCGGCGACGGCATCCTCGACGACCTCGACCGCCTGCCGGCCGACGCGGTCCGGGGCGCCGAGGGATTCAGCGCCACGCCCCGCGCGCTCTCGCTGGCGGTTCCCGAGGCTCGGTCGAGGGCGGTCGTTCGCGCGCTCCATCGCGCCATCGTACGACGGGAGCCGTCGTGACCGACCCCTGGATCCGGTTCACCGGGGCTGCAGGGACCGCGGAGACGGCCGGTTACTTCGAACGGACCGGCCCGACAGGAGCGGCCGGGACCGCGGGATGGTTCGTCGCCGCCAAGGAGGTGCGTTCGCTTGAACGCTCGACAGACCCCATGGCCCTCTCTCGTGACTGCGGGCGGTTCCTTTCCGTTCATCCGAAGGGCAGCGTCCTCGGCTACGTCGGCTTCGACGCGGTCGGGCTGTTCGAACCAGCGCTCGCCCAGTTCCCCTCGGGCAGCCCGTTCCCCCTCGGAGAGGTCGCCTTCGTCGACGGGATCTCCGTCGCACGGGTGCCCCCGCGCGTCCGGTCGCGGACCCCCGCGGCGCGCGCACAACGCCCCCTGAGCGACTCGCTCGCGCGACCCGGGTTCGAACGCAGCGTCTCGAGGCTCGTGGAGGAGATCTGCGCAGGCGAGGCGTTCCAGGTCGTGCTCGCCCATCGACGTGCCTGGCGTCGACCGTCCAACCTCCTCGAGCGGGCCGGCCGCCTGCGGCGGAGCGAGCGATTCGCGTACTTCTACTACCTCCGGTTCGGCGACCGCGAGATCGTCGGCGGTTCCCCGGAGTCGGTCGCGGAGGTCCGGGGCGGCCGCGCGTACGTGAACCCCATCGCCGGAACGCTTCCCGTCGGCCTCGCGACGGATCGGCCGCCGCTGCTCTCCGACCCGAAGGAGCTCTCCGAGCACCGGATGCTGGTCGACCTCGCCCGGAACGACCTCGGTCGTGTCGCCCGGCCCGGCACCGTCCGGGTCTTGGACCGGGAGCGGCGGGAGCGCTACGCGCGTCTCGAGCACCTCGTGAGCCGGGTGGGAGCCACGCTCCGGCCGGGCCTCGGGCCGTGGGACGTGCTGGGTGCGGCGTTCCCGGCCGGGACGGTCAGCGGTGCCCCGAAGATCAGGGCCACCGAGCTCCTCCGCCGGGAGGAGGATACCTGGAGGGGCCCGTACGCCGGCGCGGTGGGATGGCTACGCCCTCACGGCATGGCCCACTGGGCGTTAACGATCCGCAGCGGGTTCGCCGCAAGGGACCGGCTCTACACGGCCGCCGGTGCCGGGCTCGTCCACCGGTCCGAACCGGCCCGGGAGTTCGACGAGACGCTGGCAAAGCTCGCCCAGGTGGAACTCTCCCTCGTGGGGGTGACCGGATGAAGGTCCTGCTCGTCGATCACGAGGACTCGTTCGTGCACAACATCGAGCAGGCGCTCGCCGCGCGCGGCGCGAACGTACGGTGCCTCCGATCCCGCTCGAACTCGCGCGAGGCCCTGGTGTTCGACCCCGATGCGATCGTCCTCTCACCCGGCCCCGGGCCACCCGGCGACCGGGAGTTGACCCGGCTCTCGCGGGCGCTCCTCGACCGCTGGGAGGAGGAACGGCCGTTCCTCGGCGTCTGTCTCGGGCACCAACTGATCGCAGAGCGTGCCGGGGCCCGGGTCGTCCGGGCGTCGGAACCGGTCCACGGGGAGACCACCCGCATCCGGCACGACGGACGTGGGATCTTCCGCTCCGTTCCTTCCCCCACCGTCGGGGCCCGGTACCACTCCCTGGTCGTCGACCCGCGCACCGTACCCCCGGCGCTCGAGGTCTCCGCGTGGGGCGAGGGCGGGGTCGTGATGGCCCTGCGGCATCGCATCCACCCGACCGAGTCGGTCCAGTTCCACCCGGAGTCGTTCCTGACCCCGGCCGGCCCCCGCATGCTCGCGAACTTCCTGAGGGAGAGCCGACGTTGATCGGGGATGTCCTCCGCGCCCTCCTCGGGCCGCAGCCGCTCTCCGCCTCCGACGTGCGAGGCGCGTTCGACCGGCTGGTGTCGCCCGACGGCTCCGACGCGGAGCGGTCCGCTGTGCTGACCGCGCTCGCGTCCCGCCGGGTCACGGTCGAGGAGCTCGCCTTGTTCGCGGGCGAGATGCGCGGGCATGCGACGCCGTTCCCCCTTCCCCGCGGCGACGCTCCCATCGACCTTTGCGGGTCGGGCGGCGCCCCGCGCCCGACGTTCAACGTCTCTACCGTGAGCGCGTTCGTCGTGGCCGCCGCCGGCGTTCCGGTCGTCAAGCACGGGAACCGGAGCGCCCGAGGTCCGTGCGGCTCCAGCGACCTGCTCGAGTCCCTTGGCCTTCCGGTCACCACGTCGCGGCCGTTCTCGCGCGCGTCCTACCGGGCCCACCGTCTGGCGTTCCTGCACGCTCCGCTCTATCACCCCGCGACCGCGGCCGTCGCCTCGGTCCGTCGAATGCTCGGGATTCCGACCGTTTTCAACCGGCTCGGTCCGTTGTCGAACCCGGCGCGGGTCGCCTTCCAGGTCGTCGGAGCGCCGGGACGCGCGGACGCGGTGACCTTCGCGCGGACGCTGGCCCGACTGGGCGTGCGGCGGGGACTCTCGATGACGTCCCAGGAGGGCTGCGACGAGTTCTCTCCGACGCGTCCTACCACGATGATCCTCTGGACCGGTCCCCGCGTCCACCGCCGAACGGTACGCCCCGAGACGCTGCTCGAGCCGGACGAGAGGCACGGCTCCTGGGGTCCGCTCCCGCCGAGGGAAGCGGCCGAGGAGGCCGAACGGATACTCGCCGGAGGCGGAGGCGGAGGCGCTCGACGAGGTTCGATCCTTCTTACGAGCGGTGCCGCCCTCTGGGTCGCGGGGCGGGCCCACGGGTTTGCGGAAGGCGTCCTGCGGGCCCGGGAATCGCTGGACGCCGGCGGTGCGGAATCGCTCCTACGGGCGATGCGCAAGCTCGCGTTGCGCTACGGCGTGGAGGAAAACTGATGGCGGGCTTCCTCGCCGAGGTCATGCGGGAAGTGCGTGCGGACGTCGGGTCCGAATCGGTACGCGCGCGGCATCCCCGAGCGAGCGCCCGGACGGAAGGTCAGCCTCCGGGCGGCGATCGACCGTGACCGCCGCCGCGGGGCGATCCTCGTGGAGTTCAAGCGCATCTCCCCCGGCCGACCGGACCCGGTCCTGCCCGTTCGCTCGGCGGAGGAGTTCGTTCGAGCGGTCGAGCCCGCTGCCCCCTCGGGGTACTCTTGCCTCGCGACTAGCCCCCGGTTCGAGGGTTCGCCTCGCGACGTTTCCGAGATCGCGAGCCGAACGGCGCGGCCCGTGCTGTTCAAGGATTTCGTTCTCGGGACCCGGCAGCTCGACGCCGCGTCCCGTTCGGGCGCGAGCGCGGTGCTCCTGATCGCCCGGCTCGAAGCGGAGGGCCTGCTCGACCGGACCCTCGCCGAGCTCTCCGCCGAGGCGCACGCGCGGGGCCTGGAGGTGCTCCTCGAACTGCACCGGAGCGCGGAATTAAGTCGTGTCGACGGCGTTGGGGCCGATGTGTTCGGCGTGAACGTCCGGGACCTTGACACCCTTACGATGGAGCGCGCCACGGCGCTTCGAACGATTGCCGCGGCCCGCGGGGCCGGCCTGGCTCCTCTGCTTGGGCTGAGCGGAGTGTCGGGTCCCGCGGACGCCCGCGAGTTCTGGCGTGCCGGAGCGGATGGCCTCCTGGTCGGCACGGCCGTCGCGCGGTCGAGCGATCCGGCGCAGTTCCTGCGCTCGCTCCGCCGGGGGTCGGACGGGAGGAGCGCATGAGGACGTTCGTGAAGTTCTGCGGCCTGACCGAGGCTGCGGCGATCGCGGAGGTTCCTGCGGGGGGTGCGGCGGGGTTCGTGATCGACGTTCCGGCGTCGCCTCGCAACCTGACGGTAGAGAAGGCGACCGAGCTGCTCGAGCTGGTGCCGACCGAGGCCGAGGCGTGGGCGGTCGTGGTGAAGCCGACCGCGGAGCTCATCCACCGGCTGTTCGACGAGGTCGGGGTCGACCGGATCCAGGTCTACGGCGAGGTTCCTTCGGGACTCGAGTTCCTCGAGATCCATCACCTCGTGCCTTCGGTCCCGATCCTGCCCGCGGCCGGGACGAACGAGCCCCCAAAGGTCCCGCCGGCGGAGGACTATCCGAGGATCCACCTCGATGCCGCGGGCCAGCCCCTCCCCGGCGGAAGCGGAACGCGACCGGACTGGGAGGTCTGTGCGAAGATCGTGGACAGCAACCCCGGCCGTAAGTTCGTGCTCGCAGGCGGGCTCACGCCCGAGAACGTGGCCGAAGCGCTGGCGAGCGTGAACCCGTGGGGCGTGGACGTCTCCTCCGGGATCGAGAGCCAGCCTGGCACGAAGGACCTGGCCAAGATGCGAGCGTTCGTGGCCGCCGTGGAGCGGTTTGAGGGCGGGCATGCCTAGGCGGTTCGGGGCGTACGGCGGCGCGTACGTCCCCGAGACGCTCGTCCCGGCCCTCGCGGAGCTCGAAACGACCTGGCGGGAGGCTCGGGCCGACCCTGCGTTCCGGGCGGAACTTGCCCGGCTGTCACGAACCCTGGGAGGCCGGCCCACTCCGCTCTACTTCGCGCGGAACTTGACGAAGCGCGCCGGCGGCGCGCAGATCTGGCTGAAGCGCGAGGACCTTCTCCACGGCGGCGCCCACAAGTTCAACAACGCGCTCGGCCAAGGGCTCCTCGCGCGGCGGATGGGAAAGCCCCGACTGATCGCGGAGACCGGAGCGGGGCAGCACGGCGTCGCGACCGCGATGATCGGGGCGGCCCTCGGCCTCTCGACCGAGGTGTACATGGGGGAGGTCGACATGGCCCGGCAGCGGCCGAACGTCGAGCGGATGCGTCTCCTGGGCGCGACCGTCATACCCGTCTCGACGGGGAGCCGCACCCTGAAGGACGCGATCAACGCCGCGCTGCGCGACTGGATCGCGAACGTCCGGACGACCCACTACCTCCTCGGGTCCGCGGTCGGACCGCATCCGTTCCCGTCCATCGTCGCCGACTTCCAGAGCGTTATCGGCGTCGAGATCCGCCGCCAGTCACGGCGGTCCTTCGGGACCCTGCCCAACCTGGTGGTCGCCTGCGTCGGGGGCGGCTCGAACGCCATCGGGACGTTCCACCCGCTTCTCCGAACCCCTGTCGAGCTTCTGGGCATCGAGGCCGGGGGGCCGCGGGGCGGCTCGCGAGGGGCAGCCTCTCTCTCGCGCGGCCGGCCGGGGATCTTGCACGGCGCGTTCACCTATGTGCTCCAGGACCGCGACGGCCAGGTCGCAGACACCGAGAGCATCTCCGCAGGACTCGACTACGCGGGAGTCGGCCCCGAGCATGCGCAGCTCCGGGACTCGGGGCGGGTCACGTATCGCGCGGTCCACGACGACGGCGCTCTCACGGCGTTCCGCTGGCTTGCGGAGGAGGAAGGGATCCTGCCGGCCCTCGAACCGGCGCACGCCGTGTATGCGGCCGTGGGCGAGGCCCGTCGCCGCCCGGCGGACGAGAAGGTCGTCGTGACGCTCTCGGGCCGGGGCGACAAGGATCTCGAGGTGGTGCTTGGAGCGATTCGACGCGGCGCTTAGGTCCGTTCGCGCCGCGGGCCAGCGAATCGTCGTCCCGTACCTGATGGTCGACCGGGACCGAGCCCGCCGGCTGGCGACGGTCGTGGATGCTCTCGCGCGCGGTGGAGCCTCCGCGCTCGAGCTTGGTTTTCCGTTCTCCGACCCGATCGCGGACGGCCCCACGCTCGAGGCGGCGGCCGGGCGGGCCCTCGCGCACCACACGGGATGGACCGACCTTCTCGAGCAGGTCAGCGTGGCGAGCAAGCTTCTGCCCACCGCGGTGATGACGTACGCGAACCCCGTGTGGAACCGGGGTCTCCAACCGGCGATGGGCGAGCTTCGCCGCGCGGGCGCCGGCGGTCTGATAGTGCCCGACCTCTCGTTCGAGGAGGCCGGTCCGTGGACGCGCGCCGCTCGGTCGTCCGGGCTCTCCCTCGTCCTCTTCGCAGCTCCCGCGATCTCGCCCCAACGGGTCGAGCGGATCGCGCGACGCTCCGCGGGGTTCCTTTACCTCGTATCGCGCTACGGAACGACCGGGCGCAGCAGCCCCGCGGGTTCCTCGGACCTGGCCCCCCTGGTCCGGGCAGCTCACCGCGCCGCGCCCAACCTCCCCGTCCTCGTCGGGTTCGGCGTCCGGGACCGGGCGAGTGCCGCGCGGGCCCTCTCGAGCGGAGCCGACGGCGTGATCGTCGGGAGCGCTCTCGAGGAGCTCCTCCAGGACGATCCCAGCTCGCGCGTCCTCGAGCGGTTCGTGCGCGAGATCGCGGCCCCGAAGGCACGTCACCCGGCCGCTCCGCGTGCGCGGCCGGTGGCCCGTCGATGAACTCTCGCCCCGTGCCCTCCGACCTCGAGTCCCGGTAGCGACCGGACGAGAACCCCGGGGCGGGCCGCACGCGCTGCGGACGCCGTTCGGGTTGAACGTGGGTCGCGGTCTAGGGCCGGATCCGTTCGAGCGAGAGGAAGTTCACTTCGGCCGTGCGGCCGACGCTCGCCACCAGGAAATCCTTTCGAACGCCCTGGGCGACGCGGACTCCGCCGGCGATCTCCGGCCAGGTCGAAACGTGGCTCTCCGGCACCGCCCGCACGAGGTACCGCGCGTGCGCGTGCTCGGGGTTCCGCGGGTAGGCTCGGAAGTGGGCACCATACTTGAACCCCGTCTTCACGACAAGATGCCGCCGCCGCAGGTCGCGGTACGCTTCCAGCCGCTCGAAGAAGCGAGGGTCTAGCCGGCGCGCGCGCCGCTCGAGCCGGACCTCCGTGACCGCCCGTCCGCTCTTCGTGTCCTTCAGCCTAAGCTGGCCCGACTGGACGAGGTACGTCGCCTCGATCAGGCTGAGCTCAAGGCGGTCCCCGATCCGGCTCCCGTAGGCGAGCTCCCGGCCGAGCTCCTCGACCGCGTCCGGGGCGTGAACGGTCACGCGGTCCTCGGACAGCCACCCCTCGGTCGGGGTCGCGAGGGGGCGCGGGACGACGGCGCCGGTCGGCGTCGGCTGTCGCACGCGGTAGTAGGTGAGGTCCGATTCCTCGTCGACGACGCCGAGCCAGAGCACCTTGCGGGCGCTGTGCGAGCTCCGGGCGAGCTCCAGCACGCGAGCGAGGTCGAACGGAGCCCGTTCGCTCACCGTCTCCACCCAGTATCGCGAAGGGGTCTTGTGGAGGGTGCCACCCCGGGGAAGCACGGCGAACGCGACCGGCGGGGGCCCGGCCCGAACGATGTATCCCCGCTGCCGGAGGTCGCGGTAGACCAGGTAGCGAACGCCGAACCCGGCGTCCTCCTTCACCGCGAGCCGGAACACCTTGGACCAGGCGACCCTCCCGCCGCCGGCCGCGCGGAGGTCGATGCGGGCCATCTCGGCCAGGTAGACCGCCTCGTAGCGGTCGAGGAGGAGGCCGCCTTCGGAGGTGAGCGTCCCGAAGAACCCCTTCGCGTAGACCGCATTCGACTCGGCAGAGTCGGTGAACCGGACCGTCCCGTCGGGGAGGAGCTCGCCGCTCACGACCGGGCGCTCCGGAGCGCCGAGAGGGTGACGAGCGGCTCGAGCCGAACGCCCACTGCCGCGAGCCGGGCCGCAGCCCCGCTCTCGCGATCGACCACGACCAGCGCGCGTTCGACCGTTCCGCCGGCGGCCCGGACGATCTCGACCGACGCGACCGTGCTGCCCCCGGTCGTGGAGACGTCCTCGATCAGGAGCACTCGGCTGCCGTTCGGGATGTCCCCCTCGAACCGCTGCCGGGTGCCGTGGTCCTTGGCCGCCTTCCGGAGGACGGCGTACGGTCGTCCGGTGCGCAGCGAGACCGCCACCACGAGCGGCACGGCCCCCAGCTCCATCCCCGCGAGCCGTTCCTCGGTGCCGGCGCGCGCCGCGAGGGCGGCCGCGAGCTGCGCGAGGCGGCCGGGGTCGGTCCAGGCCCGCTTCACGTCGATGTAGACGTCGCTCTTCTCCCCCGAGGCGAGCGTGAACTCCCCGAACCTCACGGCCCCTGCGTCGAGCAGCAGATGGCAAATCTCCGCCGGGGAGGGCGTTCGGGCGTTCTCGGGTCCGGTCACCATGGCACCTTCTTCAGGCCGGCCTTGAAGCCGATCTGGTTGAACCCCCAATGCAACACGAGCGTGAAAAAGAGCAACCATAGTATCGCGGACCACTGCTCGAAGACCCCGAGGAAGACCGACGGGTAGGCCACCAGCCCGATGCCGATCGGGACGAGCACGAACGGAAGCTGGTCGATCAGCAGCGACCGTGCGCCGCTCTCCCGCCCGAGCCGGCGCTTGAGGAACGAACCGAGAGCGTCCCCGGTCATCGCCCCGAAGGAGAGCAGCGCCACGACAGGGACGGCCGCCAAGACCGTGGGGCCGAACCGCGGGACGAGCTGGAGGTTGGGCGGGGCGAGGAGGATGAGCCACGCCTCCAGCAGGCCGAACGGCATCGCAACGAGCGACCCGAAGAAGAACCCCGACCAGGTCTTCGACGGACCCAGCAGCCGGCGGCCGTCGCGACGCCACACCCGGCCCAGGTCCATCGGGGGGCCCCGGCCACGGGGGATCGTGGCGAGCGCGCTCGCGAGATAGCACGGCAGGAGCAGCCAGAGGACCGAGGCCGCGGAATCGACGACCGGGTTGAGCACTCGCCGGCCCCCGCTACGGCTCCCGGACGAATCTCTCGATCGCGAGCGCGACGCCGGCGATTTTGCGCGGGTCGACGCTCTCCTCGGCGTCGTGGATGTTCGCGACCGGGTCCATGCTGCCGAAGACGAGCGCCGGAAGCGGGGCTCCACGCGGAGTCTTGAGGCCGCGGAGCGCGCTCGCATCGGTTCCCCCGTACTCGCCCCGGATGCCGTGGCTCCCGACCGTATCGGCGAGGATCCGCTCGAGCTTCACCGCGGCCGGATGGTCGATCGGGAGAGCGTACCCGGGCCGGCACCGCGACGGGGGCGCCTCGACGCGGGCGTCGGGGGAGTGGGCACGAGCCCAGGCGGTCACGGAGCCCAACGCCTTCGCAAGGCCATCCGCGAGCTCCATCTCCGGGGGCAGCCGGAGGTCGACGGTGAACGTCGCCCGCACGAGCGGAGCGAGGTCCACGTACCCGCGCTTCCCCGCGTCCCCGAGAAGCGAGAGCGCCACGGGCACGGGGTCGTGACCGCGGTGCGGGTACCCGCCATGGGCCGCCTGCCCGACCACCTGGAGCGCCAGGGTCTCCGGCGGAACCCGCAGCGACGTGGCCCCGGCCGGTTCGAGACGGAACGGTGCCGGTACCAGAGGAGCGAGCCGCGTCGCGAGGGTCGCGCGATCCTGAGGGGCACCGGAGAAAAGCAGGGTGACGGCGCGAGGGATCTGGTTCGCGGCGTCGGTCTCGGCGTGCGCCGCCACGAGCCGGAGCGAGGCTCCGGCGGGAGCGTCACCGACGTCGAACCGGGTCAGCGAGCGCTCGGCCCGTGATCACGAGCTCCGGGGCGTTTCGCTCGGGCCAGTCGGGCGAGGGATAGACGGAGCGCCACGACCTCGCGAGCTCGTGGAGTCGGACGAGCTCGAGCCCGTAGTCGACGACCCCCGCGAGAGGCACGTTCCGCGCGAACGATGCCTCGAGGAAGGCCACCCCGCTCGAGCCGGCGGTCGTTTCCAGCCCTCCGTCGGGGATCAACGCGACCTCCGCCCGCAGGATCCGGTCCGGGTCGTCGATAGCGAGCGGCGCGTCGTGCGCGTGGATCGCTTCGATCCCCCCTTCGCCGCCGGTCTCCTCGTCGCAGCACGCGAGCAGCCGCACGTTGCGCGGAACGGTATCGAGCGCCGCCAACCGACGCATCGCGAGAAGGGACGAGACGACCCCGCTGCCGAGGTCGTCGTTCGCGCCCCGGCCGTAGAGCCTCCCGTCGGACCGCTGGGTGAGCGTGTGCGGCGGACTCTTCCAGCGGGCGCGCTGCTCGGTAGGAACGGGAACGACGTCGAAGTGAGCAAGGACAAGCACCGTGTCGCGAGCCCCCGCATCGAGGTCGACGATCACGTTCGGCCGCGGAAGGTTCCGAAGGCCCTTCCCCGACGACCCTTCGAGCAGAGGATCGAAGATCCGGGTGGCGAGGCCGTTGGCCCGAGCGGCCCGGACGATCGCGTCCGCCGCGCGCTGGTAGTTCGGCTTCTCGAACCGGCCGCCGGCGAGGTCCTCGAGGTTCGTGGGGGCGATCGAGACGAGCTCCTGCAACAGACGCAGCGACGGTTCGTCGCCGATCGCCTTCACCGCGCTCTCGGGCGGGGCGTGGGCGGAGGGGGACGACATGCAGACCTACTTCAGCAGGAGCACAACGACCAGCGAGCTCGTGAGGAGGAGAAGGAGCGCAGCGGGGAACATGTGCGCGAACATCGAGAGGGTGTCCCCGAGAGAGGTCAAAAGGCGTGCGGTGTAGCCGGGGCCGAGGACCTTCACGTTCGGGACCTCCTTGGACCCGAACCGCAGCTCGGCCGGAGCGAGGTCCGCGCGGGCCGCCTCGAGGACCAACCGAGCCTCCCGGGCGAGAGATTCGGGAGGGCATCGCTCCCCGAGCGCGTTGATCCCGCCGTCGACCTCGTGCACGACGTGGTTGTCGGTCGTCATCACTTCGGCGGTGTCGACGACCTTGAGCAGCTCGGGAAGGATGGTCGCTCGGGCGCCGACAACGAGGTTGTTGCCGTCGATCAGCACGTAGCCCGTGGTCGTTCCCGCCGCGCGGACGACGAGCGCCCGGATGCCCTCCGGGCCGATCCCGTCGCGGGCCGTGGAGAACCCCGACCGGGTGGCCACACCGACCTCGACCGGTCCGTCGACCGCCGCCGCCTGCGCGGCCGCCACCGCGGCCTTCACGTCGAGGACGAGTCGCTCCGCGGCGGGGCTCCCGTAGGAGATGTCTCCCTGGCCCTCGATGTACGAGTTGTGCGCATCGATCAGCGCGACCGGGGGGCCGCCCTCCCGGGCGATCTCCCGAACGATCCGGTCCCCGACGGCATAGGCAATGTCGTCGGTCGGCGCGGGAGCCTGGCTGACCATAACCAGGGCGACCTCCCCTAGGATCTGGGCTCGCGCGAAGCTCCCCGGGTAGGGGGACACCAACGGACTGACGCGGCGGACCGAGGAGCGGGGAAAGGACCCCAGGAGCTCCACCGCCGCGGAGCCGATTCGGGCCACCTCGTCCGAGGAGGGCAGGTCCAGGTCGTGGTCCGAAGGAGTATGCGGCACGAGGACCGTGCCAGCGGCCGCACCCAGGATCTCGTCGAGCTTCCGGGGAAGGTCGCTGGCCCCCAGGGCGGCGAACGGCCCGGGATGGACCGCGGGAAGGGCCAGGGTGGCGTGCACCTTGTCGCCTCGGAGGAACGCGACCAGGGTGACCCGAACGTTCGCGAGCACCGTTGTCCGCAGGAAGAACTCTTCGAGGGCGCGGGTCGCCGCCGGGTCGCGGTTGGCGACGTGGTCGAGCAGCGGACGAATGAGGGCGACGCCCGAGGAGTGGAACTCCCGGCGGATCGGGCGGTCGGACGCGCGGAGGACCGCGAGGGCGCAGATGAACGCAAGGATGAACGAGGCGCCTCCGGCGATGAGCGAAGGCAGGGTCGGGGGCGTGATGACGTAGAATCCGGCCAGGAACAGTCCCGGCTGGACGAGCGCGGCAGTGAGCATCCGAAGATGGCTCGAGCGGGAGACCCCGTAGAGCCCGAGCTGGCGGAACCAGAACGCGGGGGCCGCCAAGAACGGACCGAGGAAGACGACCGGCGGAACGCTCGCCGGCCAGATCAGCGCCGCCCCCCGCCAGGCGACGGCGAGCGGGAGCGTGAGGACGAGGACGCTAATGACGAGGAAGAGACTCCGGTGAAACTCGAACCGCCCCCCGACCGCCGCGGCGAGCGGAGTGGTCAAGGCGCCCGCGAGCAGGGCTGGGCCCGCGACCGAGAGGAGCAGGCCGTACTCGAACATGCGAAGGTTCGGGCCCCAAAGCGCGGCGGCGAGCGCCGCCGACAGAAGCAGGATCAGCCCGATGGCCACCGGAGCGGAGGGAACGCGGAACAGGAGGTGCCCCCGGGGCGTCTGGCGCTGTTCGTCCTTGGCGGGCGTGGGGGGCTTAGTGGCTGCGGACACGCCGGACCTCCTCGAGGATCGAGCGATAACCCTCGCCCAGCCCCTCCTCCTCGGTCACGGTTCCCGTGACGAGGACGTCCGCTCCGGCGCCGAGCAACGGACGAGCATCCTTTCCCGACCGGATACCGCCGCCCACGATCAGGGTCGCCCGGGTGGCAGCACGAACGGCACGGACCATCGACGCCGGGACCGGCCCAGGCGCCCCCGAGCCTGCCTCGAGGTACACGAACCGCATTCCCAGCATCTCCGCCGCCAAGGCGTAGCCGCTCGCCGCGGCGGAATCCTCGCGCGGCACGGCGTCGGCCCGGCCGACCTCGCCTACGCGCATGCCCGGCGCCACTACAACGTACGCGGTCGGGATCGGTTCGAGGCCCATCGACCGGATCACGGGCGCAGCCCGGGCGTGGGCCCGGATCACGAGCTCGAGGTCCCTCGAGTTGAGGAGGCTCATGAACAGGATCGCGTCCGCTTCGGGGGTAAGCGATCCGGGACCCTCGGGAAAGATTATCGCGGGGACGCGGACCGCCGCCTTCACGGCTGCCGCCGTGCGCCCCATCACGTCGGGGGAGATCCCTGTGGACCCCCCCAGCAGGATCGCGTGGGTGCCGAGCTCCACTGCCCCCCGCGCGACCGCAGCACCGCGTTCGCCAGGGGACTTGTCGGGGTCGATGAGGGTCCAGTGCATCGGACCTCCCGCGTGCAGCGCGGCAAGGTACGACTCCACTCGGCCCAAGGAGGGGGAAGCGTTCATCGGAACGCCACCGCCAGGAACGCGAAGAGCGCGGCGGTCATCGCCGCCTTGCTCACGGTCTGCTCGAACCGAAGCCGTTCGGGAAGGTAGGCCACCGAGACAACGAACGTCGCGTCCGCCGCGGCGACTAGCCCGGCGTAGGCCAGGCCCTCCAGCGATCCGAGACGCACGAACCAGAACAACGGCAAGGTACTGAGCAGAATCGCCGCCGCCACGGCGGCTCGCGCCACGCGTGTTGCGTACGGGAACCCTCGTTCCCGAGGCAGGGTCGAGCGGTCCACGTCCCCACGGGCGTCCTCCATGTCCTTGATGATTTCCCGGCTCAGGGTGGCCAGGAAGGCCATCCCCGCGAACGGGACGAGAAGGACCGGGTCCCCGAGCGCGGCCCCTCCGTACAGGAAGACCAGCCCGGTGAGGAGCGCGACCGAGAGGTTCCCCACGAACCCCTTCGCCTTCCACCAGAACTCGTAGCCTACGACGGTCAGGATCGCGACCGCGAGGAGGGCCCCCACCAGGGGCTGCTGGAGGGCCACCGGGAACGCGACCACGACGGCCCCGACGAACAGTCCGACCGTGAGCCGCCGGGCGCCGCGAGGCGAGACCTCCCCCGTGACCAACGGGCGCTCGGGATGGTTGACCCGGTCACCTTCCTGGTCCCCCAGGTCGTTCAGGACGTTCCCGGCCGCCGTCACCAGCGACGTCGAGACCGCGGCGAGCCCGAGGAGCAGCCAGGACCAGGGTGCGATCGAGACGCCCCTTCCCTCTGCGACCAACCCGGCGACCAGCGTGCCCAGGAAGGAGACAGCGAGGTTGGGGGCGCGCATCAGGCGGAGCGCCGCCAGCACGCGAGCCGATGGCCGCGGCACTCGCTTAACGGTTTTGGTGTTTCGACAGCTTGCCGTCCGTCAGAAAATCGGCCCCGGAACCCGTGCGGGGCTAGGGGGCCGAGGGAGACGGCCGGGTCTCGCGGGGAGCCGCGAAGCGCGCCCGTTAGACCTATGCGCGTTCGGTCGGTCGCGCCGGGGCCGATGGAAGGGCTCCACTACCGGCTCTCGCTGGATGTCCACGCGGACTCCCTCGAGTACGGCGGTCGGGTCGAGATCGGGGCCCGGGACTTCCCGTCGACCCTAGTCCTCGATACGGTCGGGCATTCGATCCGATCGGTGTCGGCAGGGGGAGCGGCGCTCCCCCACGAGGGGGCCGAGGGCGCGAGAGAGCTGACCGTACGACGCATTCCGCCCGGGACCGGCTCGGTGACGATCGACTACCGCGGCAGGATCGATGACCACGGGCTGCGAGGGTTCTATTCGTCTCCGCTCGGCGCCGGCCGACTCTTCTCCACGTACTTCGAGCCGGTCAGCGCGCGCCGCCTGCTCCCCTGTCTCGACCGTCCGGCGGAGAAGGGGATCTTCACGGTCGACGTAACGGCCCCGGCGGGGTTGACCGTGATCTCGAACATGCCGGCGGAAGCGACCGAGAAGCTTTCCGACGGGCGGCAACGCGTCCGGTTCGCGTCCACTCCTCCGATGTCGACCTATCTGCTCTTCGTGGGGATCGGCCCGTTGGAGGAGATCGCGGGGGACCGGACCGACCCTCGTGTGATCGTCGCCGCGTCGCGGGGGAGGGCGGCGGAAGGACGGCTGGCGCTGGCAGAAGCTTCGCGGATCGTGGACTACTTCTCACGCTACTACGGCATTCCCTACCCGTTGCCCAAACTGCACCTCCTGGCGGTCCCCCAGTTCGGGACGGGAGCGATGGAGAACTGGGGCGCGATCGCCTTCCAGGAACACCACCTGCTGGTCGGAGAGCGGTCCCCGATCTCGGCGAGGATGCGCTTCGCCGAGGTGCTCGCTCACGAGATCGCCCACCAGTGGTTCGGCAACCTCGTGACGATGCGCTGGTGGAACGACCTCTGGTTGAACGAGAGCTTTGCCTCGTTCGTCGCGATCAAGGCGCTCGAATCGCTCTACCCCGGATGGAGCGCCTGGGACGATTTCCTGCTCGAGAGGTACGCGGGCGCGATGCTGTGGGACGCGTTGCCCCACACCCACCCGGTACGAGCCGACGTCCGGGAACCGGAGCAGATCCGCCAGATCTTCGACGAGATCAGCTACGGGAAGGGGGCGAGCCTGCTTCGCATGGCCGAGGCGTACGTCGGCGAGGATGCGTTTCGGCGGGGCGTATCGAGATACCTCGAGAAGCACCGTTGGGCCAACGCCGAGGCGAGCGACCTGTGGCGAGCCGTCGGCGAAACCTCATCCGAACCCGTCGAGCGCGTTCTATCGGAGTGGGTCGGGCGACCCGGGTTCCCCGTAGTCCAGGCCCGTCTCGAGGGAGGCTCGCTCCGGCTCGTCCAGCGACGGTTCACGCTGCTCGGACCGGTCCTCGCCCGCCCTTGGCCGATCCCGCTCACCGTGCGCGCAGGGAGTTCCGTCCACCGACGTCTGTTCGACGGGGAGAGCGCCGTCGTGGGCGACATGGGGCACGCTCTGCCCGTCGTGAATCCGGGGAGGTCGGGGTTCTACCGGGTCCAGTACCGAGGGGACGCTGCGCGAGAGGATGCTGGAGGGGTACGCCGACTTGCCTCCGATCGACCGCTGGGGAATCGCGAACGACAGCCTGGCGCTGTACCTTTCGGGGGCGGCGGACCTCGACCAGTACCTCGACGTGCTGCGACGGATCGCAACGGACACGGACCCCTTCGTGGTCTTCGAGGCGTACGCGACGTTCCGCTCCCTGTTCCCTCTCATTCACCGCATCCCTCGCTGGGAAGCGGCGTTGCGAACCGTCCTCGTGGCACACTCCGAGCGGATGGGGTTGGAGGCGGCCCCCAGCGAATCGGACGCGACACGACGCCTTCGGGAGGGGGTGACGTTGGCCAGGGTGCTTCTCGACCCGCCGTTCGCCGCTTCCCTCGCCGCGATGTACCCGCGGGTCGACTCGCTACAGCCCGAGCTCGTCCGCCCGGTCCTGGTCGCCTTCGCGACTACGGCAGGACCGGCGCAGTACGCCGCGCTGCGGGATCGCCTGGAGAAGGCACCCTCGGCCGAATCGGCAGGGAGAGTGGCTTCGGCCCTCGGTGCTCTGGGCCGCGAAGCTTGGGTCCGCGAGAGCCTCGACCTGCTGCTCGAGGGGAAGATCATGATAGGAGCCTGGGTGGAGCTGGTCGGCTCCGCGATCATGGCGAACCCGGACCGTTCGGCGGCAGCCTGGTCCTTCCTGGTGGATCGGTTGGACGCTCTTGCCCAGCCCGCGGCCGGGACGGCGCTCCTGGGAATCCTCCTCCAGGTCGCGGTCCCGGCCCTTGGGCTTACCAGGCCCGCCGAGATGCGGGCCTGGATCGCAGGGCGGAAGTTCCCCGAGAGCGAGGTCGGAGTCGCGAAGGGGCTCGACCTCCTCGAAGTGTTCACACGGACCCTCGAACGCTCGAGCTGAGCGAACCAGGGCTACCTCGCTGGACCCGACCCCGCGCGGTCGCGAGTCCGGTCGGGCCAAGGACGCCAGCGCTCTCGAGCGGCACTCGGCCCGAGGGCGAAGCCGGTTACGCCCGCGTCGGCGGCACGTTATCTATCGTGAACGATGGGTCTCGAGCGATGGTTGCGAAGGCGGGCGCCCGCCCGACGACCCGCTCGTTCACCCTTTCCAACGGCCTCAGGGTGGTCTTGGCGCCGATGCACGAGAGCCCGACCGCCAGCGTCTGGGTCTGGTACACGGTCGGTTCCAAGAACGAACACCCCGGTATCACCGGGGCGTCGCACTGGGTCGAGCACATGCTCTTCCAGGGCTCTCCTCGGTATCGCAAGGGTGAGATCGATCGCGCGGTCATCAGCGTTGGCGGCACGCTGAACGCGTTCACGGACTCGGACTTCACGGCCTACTTCACCACGGTGCCGCGCGAGCACCTTTCCGTCCCTCTCGACGTCGAGTCCGACCGGATGACACGGGCCCTGATCACGGACAAGGAGGTCAACCGGGAACGGACCGTGATCCACTCGGAGCGGGAGGGGAACGAGAACTGGCCCGAGTTCCGCGTGGAGGAGGAGCTGTACCAGCTGGGGTTCCGGGTCCACCCGTACCGCTGGGAGACGCTTGGCTGGCGGAAGGACATCGAGCGGATGAGCGGCGAGGAGCTCCGCGAGTACCTACCGACGCTTCTACGGCACCCGCAACGCCGTCCTGGTGGTCGCCGGCGGGTTCGACCCGGCCAAGACCGAGCGCGATGTCCGGAGGCGGTTCGGCGCCCTACCCGAAACCGGCGACTCCGTTGAGGTTCTGGAGGTCGAGCCTCCGGCGCGTGGCGAGCGACGGGCCGCCCTCTCGGGACCCGGAACGACCCCATACATCCAGCTCGGCTATCGGTCGCCTGCCCTCGGGGACCCCGAGACCCCGGCGGCGATCGTCCTGGACACGATCCTCGGCGGTGAGTCCCGGATGTTCTCCGCGGGATCCTCCTGGGGTCGCGCGGCAGAGCACCCCAGCGCAAGGCTCTACCGGGCCCTGGTCGACACGGGGCTCGCTGTCCGCGCGACGAGCGAATGGCGCCCGAGGGTCCATCCCGGCCTCTTCACGATCCAGGCCCAAGCCGCGCCACGGGTCCCGCTCGACCGACTGGAGCGCGCGATCGAACGCCTTCTGGAACGCCTGACGGCGACCGGTCCGACGGCCACGGAGCTCTCCGACGTCCGGGCGCGAGTTCGCCGGGGGGCGGCCATGGCCTACGAGGGCGCGTCCCGGACCGGTTTCAGGCTCGGCTACTTCTCCGTGCTCGGAGCTTCCGCGTTCGAGGACGAGCTGTTCCACGCCCTTCTCAGGGTCAGCGCGAAGGACGTTCGCGAGGAGGCCGAGCGGCTGTTCCGGTCCGAGGCCCGAACGGTCGTGCGGTACACCCCGATCGAGGGGGAGTCCGATGAGTGAGTCCACCGACCCGCTGCGCATCGAGTACGGCGCGGAGCTGAACGGCTTGCGCATCGTTCGCCAGGCTCCGCCCGCCGGGGCTGCGAGCTTCTCCGCGACCTACGTCGGGCCGGCCGGCTACGGGTTCGACCCGGCCGGCGGCGAAGGGACGGCGCGGCTCGTCTGCCAGCTCGTAACGAGCGCGGCCGGCCTATTGGGCCGTGTGGCGCTCGCGCGACGGCTAGACCGTGCGGGCGCAACCCTGAGCCGGGAGTGCGCGCCCGAGTCGGCCGAGGTGACGATCTGGGGACCGGCGGGCGACTGGGCCGACCTCCTGGGGCTGCTGGCGGACGTCGTGCTCCGGCCCCGGTTCGACCCCGACGACCTAAGCCGCGCCCGCCGCCAGTTCCTGGAGCGCCAGCTCCGGGAGAGCACGCAACCTGCGGCCCGCGCGGAGCGGGAGCTTCTCCGCCTGATCTTCCCCGAGGGCCACCCCTACCGCGCCACCGGCCTTGGGGACCGGCGCTCGGTCGAGCGGCTCACTCGGGCGGACCTCCAACGATTCCACGCCCGGCACTACACGAGCGGAGAGGGACTCCTGGTCGTGACCGCCCCGGCCCGCCTCGCAAGGATCGAGGAGGTCGCCCGGCGCCGATTCTCCGAGTTCGCGGAGACCCGCGGCCCGACCCTTCGCATTCCCGCTGTTCGCCCTCGGCCCACGGCAGTGAAGAAGATCGACCTTCCCGGCCGGTCCCAGGTTGAGGTGCGGGTCGGCGGGACATCGCTCGAGCGGACCCATCCTGCGTACCCCGCCGCCTTCCTCGCGAACGAGGTTCTCGGCGGACGGCCGCTCCTCGGTCGCCTCTTCCAGCGTGTCCGCGAGCGGGGCGGCCTGGCCTACCACGCCTCCAGCACCCTCGACTCGATGCGGTTCGGCGGCTACTGGGTCGCTGAAGCCGGGACCGGGGGCGACCGCTGGCCGAAGGTCGTCCCGATGCTCGAGGAGGAGGTCAAGCGGCTCCGCGTCGAAACGGTTGGATCGTCGGAGCTCGAAGAGATCCGCGAGAGCGCGATCGGCGAGCTGCCGCTCTCGCTCGAGTCGACGGCCGACGCCCACGACCTCGCGGTCGATGCGGCGTACAACCGACTGCCGCCCGACCACTGGATCCGCTGGCCGTCCGAGCTCCGGGCGGTCCGCCCCAGGGAACTCCGGGAGGCGGCGGGCCTGGCGTTCGACCGACGTTCGGCCGCGACCGTTCTGGCCGGACCCCTCGCGGGCAAGTAGGTCGGGAGGCGAGGGCCCCCCGGCGCGCGGGTTCGCCGCGCCCCCTCGGCACCCTCGATGCATGCGCACCCATACGCACTTATACAGCCACGCGGTTCCGGGGATATGCGTCTGAAATCCCCGGGCGAATCGTCCATCCAAGGGATGCTGCGAAAGAACATTACCATCACGCCGGAGGAGGAGGAATTCCTCGCGCGCCATCCCGAGATCAACCAGAGCGCCCTGTTCCGCCAGATCGTGGAGAGCCTGATGCTGGCCGAGCGCACGCCGGGCGTAGCGTCGACCCAGCCGGTCCGCCTTGGCAAGGCGGTCTACCGCTCCGGAGCGATCATGTTCCAGAAGCGGCCCGAGCGTCGGGAGTAGAGCCGCCCCCAGACCCCTGGGCCCGGCCCGGCGCCTCTCCGTCCCGGAGGCGGGGGCCGAGCTCGCGCAGAGCGCGGTGGCTGGAGTCCTCGGCTCGGGCGTAAACGATCCCCGCCGCGCCCGCCGTTTGTTCGTAGGCCACGCGCGCCGTCGGCGGGTCGAGCTCGGCAAGCGCGTGTCGTGACACGATGTGCCCGAACGACCACCGCCGTCGAAGGGCCAGGTCGGTGAAGTGCGGCGCGTAGTGACCGCCCCCTACCGCCAACGCCACCTTCTCTCCGTCCTCGACCGAGATCCTCGGGATCTCCTCGGCCAGGATGCGAACGGCTGCGGCCGGCGGCTCGGGGAGGAGTCCGAAACCGATCTCCACGAAGAACGCGGGGAGGGCGACCTCCGGGCCGTGGTGGGTCGCTTCGTACGTGGCGGAAAGGCCCTCCTCGACGGCCCGTCCCGCGAGCGCCCGCAGCGTCCAGCCCATCCGAAGAGGGTCCGTTGGGACGAGCACCCGCGGACGGCCCCCGACCTCAGCCCGGGGACCCGGGTTGCCGATCGGGTGGACCGTGAGGCAGGGAACGTTCTGCTCGCTCTTGTGGATCGATGGGAAGACGAGCGTGAGGCCGTCGCGAACGAGGTCGGGTGGCAGGGAGAGGTCGAGCCGCTCATCGTGGATGTGAGGTCCGGGCCTCCGAAGCGTGAATACCCCGTCCGCCAGCTTCCGGACCGGCACTCCGTCCACCACGCTTCCGGTTGCCGGTAGCGCTCCCCAGCGCTCCCCGACCCTCGAGGCGACCGGGTCGGGCCCCGAAAGAACGACCAGGACGGCGTTCCCCACGGCCCTGGTAGCTCACCGCTCCTCAAGAGGTTCGCTCGAGAACGCCTTCCTCGGGAGCCGACCGCCAGCCACGGGAGCTGCAGCAGGGTCTCCCGGTCGCACCGAAGAATTCGGACCGCCAGGGCGAGCCTACTCGGGCGGCAGGACGAACTGGGTGCGGCTAGGCGGCCGTCGGGCGAGGACGGCCCCGATGGCGCCAAGGACCACCAGGAAGAGCAGGATCGCCCAGAGGGGAACAGGCCCGAGCTTGAGCTCGAGGATCGCTTCCAGCTCCGCAAGAATGCCCGTCTGATTCGAGGTCCACTGGATCGCAACTGTGGCCCCGGTCGCCGTCACGTTGACGCTCCCTCCGCCCGGGCTCGGTGAGCGGCCGGAGAGCGCGCCGACCGAGAAACTGTAGTTCCCGACGACCTCCCCGAACGTCAGGTTGCCCGTGCCGTTCAGTGTCTGGCCGTTGAGGGTCACCGACCACATCTGGAGGGCGCCCAGCCCACTTGGGACGAACACGACCGGTTCGGCCCCCACCTCGAGGGTCAGTATCTCGCCCGGAACCAACGTCTCCGGCCCCAGAGGATACGTCGAGACGGAGACGACCGAGAGGTTGTACACCCCGGGGAGGAGGGTGATCTCGACGAACTGGGCCACGAAGGCGACCGGCGTGTCGTTCACCTCGAGGTCGCCGTCGGAGTGCCCGGTGACCACGCTAACGCCTACTACGGAGACCGTTCCGGAACCCCACAAGGAGCCGAACGGCCCCGGGGCGTTGCTCAGGACCGCCGCCGGCTCCCCGAGGGCGTCGGCACCGAGGACCACCCGCACGTTCGACAGGCCCTCCGCCGTTGCCTCCCCGTGGTTGTAGGCATCCGGCACGGCCTCGAAATTGCCGCCGTTCCATCGGTCGAGCGCGAGCTCCACGCTCGTCGTCCCGCTGAGGGCGGTCTGGTAGCCGCTGTCCGGCCCGCCGGCGACCAGCTCCACGTCGCCATAGCAGTGACAGGTCGACCGGAGCTGGGAGTTCACGAAGAATCCCTGGAAGTCGGTTGCGCCCGTCGCGAACGCGAAGGTGGCGAGGTCGAAGGTGTGAACCCCTCCCGCGTCGTCGAGCAGGAAGCTTACCTGGGGCCGCCCCGAAACGCTCGTGCTGGTGTTCAGCTGAAGAAGGACGGTGCTCGGGTACGATAGGGTCGCGCAGGCGCCGGCCAGGGCGCAGCTGGCCCCGTCTGCATAGTAGGTTTCGTTCCCGTACGATTCGATCGACCCCCCACCGGTAACGGACGAATCGTACAGTCTGGGAGCCGACGAGTTCGCCGACGTGGACGTCGAGTTCCAGATGTTGTCGAAGAAGTCAACGACGTTCGAGCTCGTGTTGACCTCGAGGACGTCCTGGACCCAGTAGACGAACGTCTCGCCCCCGTAGGCGAAACGGAGGAACGCGTTCAGCTGGAAACTGATCTTTGCCGACTCCAGCGGAATGCTTGCGTTGTGGGCGGAGAGCGAGTCGATGGCGATCGTGCCCTTGAACGAGGTCGAGGCGTAGGAATCGTAGCCGCCGCCAGGCACCTGGCCCAGGTCCGCTATACCCATCGGGGCGGGCTCCGTGCCGTTGAACGCCGAGGCCGGGCCCACGGACCCCGGCGACCGCTCCCTGGGTCCTCCCGAGGAGGGTGCCGCGTTCGTGGACGCGCTGGCGCGGACCGGAGGAGGGAGGACGGACGCGGCGGCCTTCGCCCCCGCGCCAGGGTCGTTGACCGGGAACGTGACCGAGTATCCTCCGCTTGCCAAGGCGGGAAGGACCCCCAGGACAAGGAGTGCCGCCACCGCGACGACCAGGGCCCGCGGAGGGGCTCCGGTGGCGGCATCCGAGTGATGAAGGGGGATCGCTGGCCCTGCGTCCGGGGGGGTCTTCGTCCGCGGAACGGGGTCTGCGATCCGGCCGCCGCTTGGGGTCTTGCGTGGCATCGAGCGTGCTTCCTGGTGCGGAGTACTTCTACCTTGCCGCACACCCGCCCGGCCCTCGGAGAGGGCTCGCTGGGCGCTCGTATCGGGGGAACGGGCAGCGACCCGGCCATCTCCGGCTCGTGCCACATGCCGGTGGGGGGGTCGGCTACGCGTCTTCCTCGGCAGGGGTCAGCTCCCGGTAGAACGCGTCCGTCCGGTCCCTCCGCATGTCCGGTTCCTGCAGGCAGACGATCCAGACGTTGCGGTTGCAGGTCGAGCACCTCGTGAAGGCCATCCCGAAGAAGGAGAACATCACGAGGACCAGCCCGACCAGGACGAACATCAACCCGAGGAACCCACGGGAAGTCTGGGAGACGTGGTAGGAGGCCCCGATGATAAGGAAAATGATGCCGAGCGCGAGCATCGGCAGGAAACGAACGATCGCGTGCCAGCGTCGCCAGCCCCCCCCACCGTTGCTCATGGCCCCTCGCGGGACACCCTCGTGAGGATTCCCTGAAGATGGTAGCGGCCTACTCCGCTTAAGGGCACAGGGGCCGAAGCTTGGCGACGGGACCCCGGGGTCTTCCCCCGACGGAAGCCGGCTGAGATTCGACCGGATCCCCCCTGCGGTAGCGACCCGACCGAGATCGTTCATCGTAGCCCCCAAGGCTTGAAAGATAAGAAGAAAGGGTTGGCGGGGGGAGTCGTCCTCCCCCCTAGGTTCGCATCCTCGATGCGTCTTCCTGAGCTCGCTTACCTGCTTGGCTCCCTCACGGCAGCGTCGTCGCGCCGCCCAGGGTGTCAGGGCAGACGGTCATGCCCGATCCGTCAACATAGCACTGGTAGACGGTGATCGACACCACTCCTACCTCCGCTATGACGGCCGAGTAGTATCCGTCCGTCGAGTTGGTGGCGTTCACGCCGTAGTCGCTGCCCGGCAGACCGGTCGTCCACGCGTCGGTCATGTCGAACAGGAACGTCAGCGTCTCGTTCTGTCCACCGCCAGTGTTCACGAAGACCACCTGCGGAATCGGGGTCGCGGTACTGGAACGACACCACGACCTCGTAGGTCGCGTTGGTGATGTTCCCCAAGAACCCGATCGAGGCCTGGTAGACCTGGTCGCTTGGCAGGTAGCCAGTCTGGTTAGGCTCCCAGTAGGCGGGGTCAAGGCCCGAACTGTTGGTCTCGTTGATCCAGCATCCCGTTGGGCAGGTGGAGTTCGTTCCCCAGAACCCATAGTGCGGGATGAAAGTCGTGTTGTTGTTCATGTCGAAGAACGAACAGTGCGTGACGTTCGCCACGTCGGACGTGTTGTTGAGCTGGAAGACCGGGCAGACACCCGGACTCGTTCAGCCAGTCGCCCGAGAGGTTTGCGTTCCCGGTGAGGTTCGCCAACGACTCGTTGAACGTTCCGTTCCCCATGACGGTTGTGTTGTTGGCCTCGAGACTGACATTGTCCCACCCGGTGTAGTTCGCATCCGAGAACAGGTCGGTCGCGTTCGTGCCGCTCTGGACGAACGTGCCGTTAACGAACTGCCAGAGGTAAGTGATGTTCCCCTCGTTGACGGCGTTCAGGCAAACGAACGTCGTGATGTTGGTGTCCGAGGTCGTGTTGATGAGCGAGTTGTTGAGGTCCGGGGCGGACAGGTTCAGGACCACGCCCGGCTTGACACTCGAGTTATTCAACTCGTTCGATCCATTCGCGGTGACGTTGTGGCAAGGACCGGCTCCCGGCATCCCATTGAACGTCACGTTAGTGAAATTCAGTCCCGGAATCAGGCCCGCGTATGTCGCGTATTCCCCGAGATATACGACTCCGTACGGTGCGTTCGAACTTCCCTGTGCCGAACTGTGTGCGAACACATGGTCGAACGTTCCAAAGTAGAACCCCGCCAGCGCAAAGCCCGTGACCAGCGCCGCCGTAGCGATCGCTGCACTCACGTAGACTGCGCGGTGTCCCCACCCGCCCGAACTCGCTCTGGACAAACCCCTACGTCTGTGACTCTCTCGACGCATTAGCCCACCTTGAACCTCCCATTACTTGGCCCTATTAAAACCCCACGAATGCGGGTTTTGCCCCACTTCTACTGACGGCCGGAAGTCTCCTTTCAGGGAGTCGTCCGACCCCCCTCTCGAGGTGGCGGGAACCCTAGGCCAGGCACGAAGGGGCCGGAACGCCGTCTTGGCCGCCCAAGGGCGGAGGCGAACCGCGCAAACGGGGGGGTACTTGCGTCCCAAGGGCGGGTCCCCGCCCTCGGAACGACCACCGAAGACCACCCATGCCGGCCTTCAGCGGCTGGAGCCGGGCCTCCAGAGCTCCGATTAAAGGGTTATAGTGGTCCCCGTGCATCGCCCAGCATGGCGCGCGCCGAGTCCTCGGCCGGGTATGACCATCACGACCGTCACCTCCACGTGCACGTCACCGACCCTCGTGCGACCTACTACGACCTGGTGACCGAGTTCCTCCAGGCGGCGGGCAAGGCCCCCGACTGGTTCTGGCGCTTGGTCGGCTCGTTCGGTACGGTCGAGGCGGAGAAGATGGAAGAGATCATATCGAGCGCCTTCGAAGCGGGGGCGTACATCGCCCACGACCACGGCGAGGACCTCGAGTTCGACTGGGTCACCGAGGATGAGTGCGAGTCGGAACGCCGCGAGGGAGAGTCCGGTAGTGAAGAGACGGACGAAGAGTCCGGGGCTCACGATGCCGGTACATCCGGCGCGTTGCGGGATTCCCGGTACCACGCGGTCGGGGCCCCCTAGGCCGATCCGGCCTGGGCTCGGCCACCAACTCGAGCCGCTTAGCACCAAGGGAGAGCGAGGCGGTAGAAGACCGGACCCGCCAGTTGGCGTATAACTCGATGATGCCGCGCCTGGGTTCGACGAGCGAGGCCATGCCGGCCCGGGCCGGGCAGTTGCGTTCACCTCAGGCGGGTACGGCGGGGGCGGCGGTCGAGGCCGCGCGTATTCCTATATATCCCCCCACGGCCTCGTGCCGTGTGTTCGCACGGGGCACCGGGGGCAAACAACCGTGAGGATGCTGACGTACATCCTGCGTAGGGTGGCTCTAGTCCCGGTCATCATCGTCGGGGTGATGACGATTGTTTTCGCCCTGACGAGTGCGCTCCCCGTCCAAGACAAGATCCTTGCCCAGCACCAGCCCCCCATCCACGCCAAGTGCGGTACCCCCGAGGACCTGTCCGTGCAACGAAGTTGGCGGCAACGCGACCAACACATCGTTGTGCAAGAACCCGTTCTTCTGGCACATTTACGACGTAATTAGGGCTCAACGAACCCATTCCCGTGCAATGGGGGATTTTCATGTATCATAGTCTGACGTTCCAGTGGGGGACCGTCGGGAACAATAGTCTGCTCGTGGGAGCCGCTCCGTACTCGTACGCGAAGGGGATTCCCGTAGCGGACTTCCTCGGGGGAATCCTTCCGTACACGGTCGAGCTCGCGCTCGCGTCCCTGGCGATCATTCTGGCGATAGCGATCCCGCTCGGCAATCTCTCTGCAGTGAACCGGAACCGGCCGATCGATCAAGCGTCGCGCGTGATGTCGTTCTCGGGGTTTGCTATCCCAGCCTACCTCTTAGGAGGTTTGGTTCTCATCGGGGTCGTCGTCCTATCCTCGAGCTTCGTGGGGGGGATCGGGACGGTCTCCACCCCCTGGTGTCACGCGGGAGAGTCGATCTATAACGAGTTTACGGGCTCTTGGCCCGTCTATGGTTGCTATACCGGGGCCGTGCAAGGCTCCACCGGGTTCCCGCTCTGGATTGCCAATTCGGTCGTCACCCACCCGACCGGATTTCCTACGATCGACGCCGTCTACCACGGCCAGTACTGGCTCGGAGTCGACACGCTCCTTCGCCTGCTCCTCCCTGCCCTGGTCATCGCGTACGGGTCGATCGCCGGGCTGCTTCGGTTCGTGCGCAACAGCATGCTCGAAGTGATGAACCTCGACTACATTCGCACCGCGCGCGCGAAGGGCGTACCGGAAAAGGTCGTCGTGAGCCGGCACGCGGGGAGAAACTCCCTCAACGTCACGATCACGGTGCTTGGTCTTACGTTCGCGTTCTTCATCGGCGGTTTTCCCGTGATCGAGGACGTCTTCGGGCTTGACGGCGTGGGTCGGGCCCTCGCGCTCTCCGTCCAGCCGACCATCGACTTCGGAGTGATCTTCGGGTCCACGCTGTTGTTCACTTACCTGGTGGTTGCCGCCAACATCATAGTCGATGTACTCTACGCCTATCTCGACCCGCGGGTTCGACTGGGGTGAACTCGGATGGCTGTGAACACGGACGAGCCGTTGGCCACGCAGGTCCGGCCCGCACGGAGGCCCAACCCCCGGATCGCCCAGATGAAACGTACCTGGGTACTTCTTCCGTCGGAACACTCTCGGGATGGTGGGCCTGGCCATTCTGATCATGATCGCCGTCGTCGCGATCTACGGCGCCACGCAGCCACTGAGCTGGATCAGTATGACGCAGGACCTGTTCCACGAACTTCGGACCCTTCAACAGCGCGTCCGGGTACAACTCGACGACGCACGGGGGCGCATTCCTGAAGAGCGATGTCTACGGCTGCTCCGCCTATGTGTGCACCTACGAGACCGTTCTCCCCACGAACTACCTGCAGTTTTGCAACGGTCAATGGTACAAGATTCCATCTCCAGAGGGAAGCGTGTACCCCGGGGCAGTCGCGCCGACCCTTAACCTCGGGACCTTCTCGTCCGGTCCGATGCCGCTCGGCGGCCTATCTACCGCGATCACGAACCCCGTCCCCGTGTTCAATCTCAGCCGACGGTATGCTTCGTGGCGCGGACTGGAGTCTCATCTTCTCCGTCTCGATCGTTGGGATCGGCGCTCTGGCAGGGCTGATCATCGGCGCGATCGCGGGCTTGTGGGGAGGCTACGTGGACGAGGCGATCATGCGTCTTGTGGACATCTTCCTTTCCATTCCGGTCATCCTGTTCGTGATAGTAACGATCACGGTGGTCGTCTCGGTCGCCTCCCAGAATGCGAGCCTCGCAGGACCGGACACAGAACTCACGTTGCTGATCCTCGCGTTCGCCGCGGTGTGGTGGCCGTTCTACGCGCGCATCGTCCGGGGGCAGGTACTTGTGGTTCGGGAGCAGAAGTACGTCGAGGCCGCCCGAGCGAGTGGGGCAAAGAACGGGAGGATCCTGTTCCGCCACATCATCCCGAACTCGATGTACCCCGTCTTCATCCAGTTCTCGCTGGACGTTGGAACGATCCCGCTCCTTATCGGCTCGCTCGTATTCCTCGGGTTCCGCATCTTCCCGAACAACGAGATCTACTTCCCCGAGCTCGGGACGATCTCCGCCCTCGGCGTCCGGAACTTCAGTGACTACCTCGTGAACTGCACGCTCCCGGGCAACGGTTGTGTGATTCCGTGGTGGCAGCTCCTGTTCCCGGGCCTATCGCTTTTCTTGTATGCCATCAGCGTGAACCTCCTTTCGGACGGACTGCGGGACGCACTCGACCCGAGGCTGCGCCGGTAGGTGCCTTGCCATGGCTTCGGGCGCAGCGAGCCAATCCTCCGCCCGGTGGCGCCCGGTCACGGGCCACCGCTCGCGCCTGGCGCGTCGCCTTCCTTCCCGCGTCCAGACCCCCGAACGCGTGCTCCCGCAGTCACGACCCGCCGTCGCCACGCAGCAACGCGGAGAGGAGGTCCTCGCAATCCAGGACCTCAAGACCTACTTCTTCACCTACGACGGGGTCGTCAGGGCGCTGGATGGGGTGAACCTCAGCGTCCGAAGGGGCGAAACCACCGGGCTGGTCGGGGAGACCGGCTGCGGAAAGAGCGTCACGGCGTTCTCCATCGCCCGATTGGTCAGCGAGCCCGGCCGTGTCATGGGCGGCAAGATCACGTTCCGGGGGGCGAACCTTCTCTGGGGCCTTGAGAAGGAGGCAAAGTACCGCCGTGTTCCAAAGTCCAACCGGGTGAAGGTCAGCCGGTCGTTCCGGCGCATCAAGGCCGCGAACGAGCGTCTGGCGTCCGTCCGGGGCCGGGGGATCGCGATGATCTTCCAGGAGCCTTCCGCGGCGATGAACCCGGTATTCAGCATCTGGGACCAGGTCGGCGAGGCACTGCTTCTCCACCGCGGGATCGAGATCGTCGACGGGCTGCTGGCCGCGGACCGCGCGTGGGGGGAATCCCGGGGGCTGCTGGGTTCGGACGTCAAGTCCAACACCGGTGCCTCGGAGTTAACCCAGGCCGGCGTGGGCCACGCCGCCACTACCGGGGCGATCGATGCCCTTGTCCACGCGGCGCTCGCGGGTGACCAGGTCGAGACACGCGCCGCCGCGGATCGGCTCAGCCAAATCGTCGCCCTCCCGACACTCGCGCCGGAGGCGTTCTACTCCGTGCGCGGCATGGGAGTGGACGGGGAGCTGCTCCGCCGACGGATAGTGCGGTCGCTGCGCCGGATCCCTCTCACTCGAGGGCAACGCAACTACCTGAGGTTCCGGAAGCGCCAGATGACGCTCGACGCGGAGCTGGGCCAGGTCTCGTTCCGAGAGATGAAGAGCGGCAAGTCGCTCAGGTTCCAGCGTCGCGCGATCCAGCTGCGCATGCTGCGCTCGCGACTGCGCGGGACGTACTTCCGGCTCCCCGGCGTCAAGCGACGCGTCGAGCGACCCCTCAAGGGGGAGACGTTCTGGCGGGTTGTCCAGGCGCTCGAGGGGGTGCGGATCGCGAATCCCGTACAGATCGCCCGGGGCTACCCCCACGAGCTTTCGGGCGGGATGCTGCAGCGGGTGATGATCTCGATGGCGCTCTCGTGCGAGCCCGAGGTGCTCCTGGCCGATGAGCCCACGACGGCGCTCGACGTCACGATCCAGGCCCAGATCCTGGAGCTCATGCGCCAGCTCCGCGAGCGGGTCGGCACCGCGATCGTGCTCATCACCCACGACCTCGGCGTCGTGGCGGAGGTCTGCGACCACGTGAACGTGATGTACGCGGGGCTGATCGTGGAGTCGGCCCCGGTCGCCGAGCTGTTCCGCCGACCGCTACACCCGTACACCCAGGGCCTTCTCGGGTCCATCCCCCGCTACGACCATCCCGAGAAGGAGCTGACCTCCATCCCCGGCTCTGTCCCCAACCTGATCACGCCTCCCCCCGGCTGCCGGTTCCACCCGAGGTGCCCCTACGCGATGCCGGTCTGCAAAGAGCGCCGGCCCGAGTCGCTCCCCCAAGGGGAGGACCATACCGTCTCCTGCTTCCTCTACGAGTCGCCCGCGGAGCCGGCCGCGGCCGAGCCTGCGGCGACACCACGCCAACCGGGCGCGGTGGGAGCCGGCGCCAGCCTGCCCCGTGGGGCCCCCCGCCCTGTTTGATCGGCCGACGCCCCACCAAGACGGCACCATTCATCCCACGCGAGCCGTCAGGTTCCACGGCGCGCGTAACAAGCCGGCCCACGCTACCCTCTCTGCCCCGCCACGGGCCACCAAGCCAGCAGGGGGCCGGCCTGACCCTTCGTCCTCCGTGGGGACCTGCCAGCCCCATCGGCCTCGATCCGACCGGGCAGGAGGGTCTGCTTCTTGGGGACCTCCAGGCAGCCCAACCCCCTAGAGGTGGAGACCGACCCAAGCGCGCTGTGCGGAGGACCCGACACGCTGCGGTGCCTCGAGCCAGTACCCGAAACAACTACCCCGTGTCCCGGTTGAAGGACTCCTCAAGGGCAGGACGGGATTCGGAGATTTCCGCTCAATTCAGGAAAAGAAAGGGAGGAAAGGGTTGACCCGCCCCCTCGGAAGGGGGCGGGGGTCTGGTGCGGCTGCTCACGCCGACTAGATTGACCTCGCGGCTCCGCTGGCCCAAGGCCGCGGGAGCCAAGATCTTCGCCGGGCTCTCGAAGTGCAGCGCGCCCGCGGCGAAGTGTACCACGTGCGTCAACGGGTGGCTGTGGATAACGATGTTACCCGTGGCCACCGTTGGGTGGAACGCTTCGACGTGCGGCGCCGCGATCGAGAACTGGTACGTCCCGTTGGGCAGGCCCGAGAACACGATCGACGTTCCGGTCGTGATCTCGGTGGTTGTCGGATAGATCGAACAACTGCCTGCCGCGCAGACATACGCGGTGTGTGTCGTCGCCGGCGTAGTGCTCAAGGTCACGTTCCACTGGTCACCAAGTCCGATCCCGACCTCGTTGAAGGTCAGGGCGTACGTGCCCTGCGTGAACAGCACGTTCACCGTAGGCGGCGATCCCGTGATCACGGTCACGCCGAACGTTACCGTGTTCCCCGACAGCGTGAACGTTCCGGCGTGGGGGGTTGGGAACGTCTCGCCGTAGCCGACCGCCGTGATGGCATAGTGGTGTGTGCCGTTCGCGAGCCCCGAGATGGTGATCGGGCTGCCTGTCAGGCTCTTCCCCGCAGGCGCTCCGGAGATCGCAACCGTCCACTTCTCGTTCGGGGCGAGCCCCGAGCTGAAAGCGCTGTTCGGGTTGAAGATCACCGAGTAGCCCGCGTAGACCTTCCAGTGCGTCGCGACTACCTTCAGCGTGGCCGCCGCCGTGAACGAGCCAGAGTACACCGCCGTGTGGATGTTGGGCGCAACGTAGGGGTAGTAGCCCCCGACGACGTTGAGCACGTAGGTGTAGGTGGTCCCGACCGTGACGTTGGTCCAGGTCATGCTCGAGGCCGTGGTCGAAGCCGTGCCCACACCGTCGACGGTCACGGACCAGCTGGTTCCAGCGTGCAGGCCCGACTCGGTGAACTTCACCGAGGCCGGTACGCCCACATCGTGGATCTGGAAGTAGGGTTGGTCCCCACCGCCGCCGATCATTGGGTCGACGTTGATGGTCGCGTTGTTGATCCAGGGCGCCGCTGCTCCAACACCGTTAGCCTGGTCGAAGTAGGTGTAGAGACCGAGGGCGTTCAGGATGTGCTCGATCAGGTTGTAGTCGAGAGTCCTCTGGGCTCCCGTCGGCAACCCGCCCGCGATGTTCATGTAGGCGACGGAGACGCCGTACGCAACACCCTGGCATTCCGAGGTCAGCTGGGCCTGGTGGGACCAGTAGATCAGGTTCGCGTAGGTGTCCGCCGAGTGTCCGCACGCGATCGCGTTGTCGTACGCCGGCATCGAGAGCTGCTCGCCGACCGCGTCCGAGTAGGTGTAGGTCGCATCCGGCAGCGCCATCGGCGTGATGTAGTCCGTCGGGTCCGGATAGTCAGGCGCCCAGCCCAGGTTCCAAATCGGGAACGGGTTGGAGTCCGGTGCCGCGAACAAGACGTCGATGATCAGATCCGTGAACGTCAGGTCGTTCTCATACGGATGAATCGCGCCGTTCGTGATGAGCACGACCGAGTTGATCCAGAGCTGGATGGCCGCATTCAGCGCGTCCGCGCCCTGCTCCCCGGCAATGGGGAACGCGCAGGTCACGTTCTTGCACTGGGCCAGCTCGGGGTCGTGGTACGGGCTGTTCGTCACGTTCATCGCCTGGTTCGCCCACCAAGCCGCCCCACCGACATCCGCCGGGTTGAGGTCCGGGTTGGCGTTCGGGAACGAGACGTTCGTCGGGTAGTAGTTACCCATGTGCTGCGGGATCGGTCCGCCGGTGTTCACACCGAACTGGATTCCGTCCACGGTGTTGATCGAGCTCTCGACCGTCGCGTAAGGGTACGCATAGTCGAACAGCATCCGCGCCGAGTTCGAGCTGAAGAAGTCAGCCGGGATGTTGTAGGCGCCGGAGAATCCATCGCCAGTGTACGCCGTCGCGCTCGCGTTGAAGTCGTAGGGCCAGAAGAAGATGCTGAGCGTCGGCGAGTAGAACAGCCCGAGCTTGCCGTGGGACTGCTCGTTGAGGATCGTCCCCGTGTCCGCCTGCTCAAACCCACCTAGGTCGAGGTTACCGGCTTGGAACCCCGTAATCGTGGCCGAGTCGCCGCCCTGGTTACGTGACGTGGACCGTGCCCTGGTAAGAGCCCGGCGCCGGGTCACAGTATCCAGAGTAGATGGCGAGGCCGCTCAGGGCGTTGCAGCCGGACGGCTGGACGTAGTTGGGGTTGGAGAAGAGCGTGTAGCCGCTCGACAGGGTGATCGACCCCCAGTAGGGGCCGGATCCGACCATCTCCGCGTTGACGTTCGGCTGAACGACCGACGGGCCCGTCAGCGCGAGTTCCTCGAAGGAGTCCCACGTCGCCGAACCCAGAGGGGTGTGGTCCGACGTGAGGACCGCCTGGAATCCGCTCGCCTGTGTGTTGTTGACGTTGCCGGGCAGTTGGCAGGAGCCGTCGCCGTTCGCGGCAGCGGTACCGGGCCAGCCGGGGACCCCGGCCGACTCGAAGGTGTACCATCCGCAGGGCACGACGCTGGCGCCCAGGTTGTCGCCGATCAACTGCAGGAAGAACGGCCAGTCTGTGCCCGAGCCGTTCGCGACGAACGTGATGCATCCGTGCGCGTGGCTCATGGCGGTCGCCGGACAGTACGTTGAGTCGTTGATCAGGAACGACGAGAGCACGTCGAACGGTGTGTTGTTGAACGGCGCGTGGATCCCGGTTCAGTCGACCGGCAGTAGAGACTGGGCAAGGATCCAGCCGTTGTTGGCGCCGACACCGGGCAGGTCAGCGAACGCCATCGTCCGCGCGACGGAGAACGCGACATCGCTGGGGTAGACTCCCCAGTGGTTGCCGGTGTTGGGGTCAAAGAACTGCGCTGCCGGGTCGATCACGAACGTCCAGTAGATCGGCTGGCCGGAGACGTACCCCGTGAGGTTCGTCCCGTAGTCGGTCACGCACTGCTGAGTCCCGGGCACGCAGGTCGCGAGCGTCGGTACGAACGTGGCGGTGTTCGACCCGTTGTAGTTGACCAAGGTTTGGTATACGTTCAAAATCGGCTCGTAACTCACGGTATCATAGGCCACCGCGGGGTCCACTGTAGTTGCTCCCCCCGGGGCAATGGTATAGACATCCAGCGTGCCCGGATGCGGGCTCGTTGGGATCGCTGGTGTTACGGTCGCCGTCGTCTGTACACTCGCAGCAGCGGGTACCGTCGCCGCCGACCCCGATGCCGCATGCGCCCCCGCCACAGCCAGCCCCGCGCTGACTGCCGGTAGCGCCATGCTCAGCACCATGATCACGGCTGCGGCAAGCACTGCTGTTCTCTTTCGATTCACGCTAATTTCGGACAAATCCCGATTCCTCCCAGTAGCTGGGCCACCCAAGTGCCCAAATGCCGGCCCCTATATGAAGCTTAAAAAAATCGAAAGGCAAGGACTGGGTCAGGCCCACCGGCGATGGCAGACCCGCTTGGGGCTCGGATTCGTGCGGGGCACGCGAATCCGCCGCAGAGGGTCCGGAAACGGCCATCAAGACGCGTCCCGGGGGACTCAACCATCCACAGGATGGCAGAGGAGCTATACGTCACGCTCCGGATAGGCGGGCCGATTCTTACCACACATTGGTGCTAGGATCGTCCCTCTCGGGCCGCCGACTCCCGACGGAACACGCGGGGTCGGAACGCCGTTCAACTCGGTGCGACTCCGGATCGAGGGCTCGGCGTCGCCTGGAAGGGCGATGGATGGATCGCCGCCCGCGTTCGCAACCGGAGATGAGAAGCCTGCCACCCTGCCCTGGGGACGACAATCTGCTTTTCCCGGAATGCGAGCGGGGCCTGGCCTCAGCTTTCTTGGTACCATTAGAAGATTAGAAGTGTGTCGACCCGCGGGATCCCTGCTCCCCAGCGCCGTCGCCGCTCGGGAGGTCCACGGGCGGCATGGATCTCCAGATAGGGTGGTGCTCCCGGCGGGAGTCCCCCCAGTCGGACTTGCGCCGGCCGGCTTTGAACCCGCGTCAGAGGCTCGAGAGGCCTCTATCCTTGACCCACTAGACTACGGGAGCGCCGATGCCCCGTAGCGGGCCCCCTCTTTGAGCGTTGCCCTCAACGCCGCCCGCCGACTGACATAACGGCGGTCCTCACGCCATGCGCCACCGGTTCGGTGCGATCGGCGGCGGACCCTTCCCCGCCAATCGTCGGGCAAGCCGCGAGCAGGGCCGCTCGGCGAAGAACCTATCTGCGGCGCCGCAGTCTTTGGCCCATGAGCCCGCCCGTAAAGGCCCGCAGCGGCCACATCCTCCTCGATCCCAAGCGGTCGTACCGGGACCTGGTACGCGTCTACCCCGACATCCACCGCCGTGTCGTCGAGATGAACCGACCGTTCGTGAAGGAGACGGACCCGCTGCTTCCCCAGGTGCTCCTGGACGAGAACCTGCGGGACCTGAAGGGCGGCCGCAAACCGGTCGGCTACAACCGGCCAGGACCCGTTCGGCCTCCGCCTGATCTTTCCGATCATGGACGAGCGCCGTGCGGAGTTCTACTTCGCGAAACCGTCGCGCTGCCAGGAGGTCGTGCAGATCACGGAGCACGTCTCCTCGCTGCTGCGCCGCCGGGGGATCAAGCACACCGTGGAGTACGACCGACTGCCGCTCGGCCCGGTCCGCGGGCTGCCGGGAATGCCGCCGCCGTCGACCGCGACCGCTTTCACGACGGCGTAGGGCCGGCCGTCAGGCGCCCGTCAGGGCGGCCGTCGGAACGGCCAGAGCGGGCTCGACGGCGGCATGGGCTGCGGGCCGTCGCCGGTCGCCACTCCGTCGCGCTGGAGCCGCTTCAGGGCCTCGCGAGCCTTCTCGAGCGCGGCGACATAATCGGTCTGGCGCAACGCCAGCGACTCCGCGAGGAGCCGACGGGCCTCGGTCGTATCGATCCGTCGCTGGTCCGCGCGGCCCAGGGCGGCGTCGATCAGGAAGTGGATGTTCGTGAGCTCGCGGTGGAGGGACTTCCGCAGGTTCAGCTCCTCCTCGGTCTTCATCAAGAGACGGGCGGCGTCCAGGAGCTTCCCCGAGCTCGCGAGCTCGTCCGACTCTTTCAGGCTCTCCTTCACGGGACCGACGGTCACGTGCAGCCCCTCCTCCGCGAACGTCACCTCCGACTGGAGCTCCTTGCGGCGTCGGGTGTACGGCGGCCGGACCGCGGCCTCGAGGAGGAGCATCGCCCGGTCGAGCGCCTTGGAGGCGTCCTCGAACCGGTTCGCGTCGAGCGCCCCCTTCGCCTCGATGAACGTCTGCATCACGGGGGTCGTGTCGAGACCGAGCCGCTCCCCGACCCAGAGGCGGTCGCGGAAACCCGCCATCGAGCGGCCCATCTCCTCCCGGCGACGCGCGCGCGTCTCCTCGAGCGTCGCGTCCAGGAGCTGCAGCGCGCCTCCGAGGTCGCGGCGTTCCTTGAACCGGTCGAGCTGGCCCCTGAGCTCGGCCCGCCGGACCCCGTCGCCGGCGGCCGAACCGGCCGCCTTTCCTCCCTCGCTCTCGAGCCGGCGCCAGCGACCGTCGACGACCTCGTCGAACAAGCGACGGCTCGCCGCGTCCGCGCGGGCGAGGGACGTCCTCAGCCGTGCCCACGCGCCGCTCCTCAGCGCGGCCTCCGCCTCGGTGACGACCGCGTCCAGGGGCTCGACCTCGACCGTGAGACCGCCGGCGCGGCCCGCCTCGACCTCGCGGCGCAGTTCGCCCAGGGAAGCGGAGAACATCCTCTCGATCGACCACCGGCCCATCTCGGTCGCCTCGCGGGCGAGCTTCATCGCGGTCGGATAGTGGCCGGCCTTCTCCTCGCTGCGCGCCTCCGCCAGGCGCGCTGACGCTTCGCGCGCTTCCGCGCCCAGCGACGCAGCCTCGCCCACCTGGCGTTCCGCCGCCGCCATCGTCTCGCGGGCACGACGGTGCCCGTCCCGCGCGGCTTCGATCAGCTCGGAAACGCTGAACGCGAGCTCGAGGGCGCCCGGATAATCCTCGCGCGAGAACGAGCGCCTGCCCGGCGCGCAGCGCGTCCGCAGCCTCCGGCGTGACGGTTCCCTCGTCGCGGGCGCGGGCGAGCGCGTGCTCGGCGGCCTCGATCGACCCTTCGGCGATCCGCCGCTGGAGGTCGACGCGCTCGAGCTCGGTCTCGCTGCGGGCAGCGAACTGGACGGCCTCGATCGGCTTCCCTTCGTCGAGCGCCATCCGCGCCTGGTGAAGGAGGTTCTCCGCCACCGAGGTGTTCCCGCCCGTCCGGCGCAGCTGGGTGACCGCGGCCTGGAATCCGGCCAGCGTCTTCGAGACGTGCTGGAAGGTCGCCTGGATCAGCTCCCGCTCGACCGTCCCACCGAGGTCGACCACGCGGGCGTACTCACGGGCCGCGAGCAGGCGCTCGATCTCCTCGACCTTCGGCCGAAGCACCCCGAGGTCGGTCCGGAGCAGCTCCGCCTGGGCGATCGCGTCACGGACCCGTCGCGCGACGCGTTCGGCCTGCTCGACGAACCCGCGCGTGGAAAGAAGGGCGGAGCGGACCTCGTCGAGCAGGGCCGCGGCGCCGGTCGGCACGGGGAGGGCGATCCGCCGACGCGCCTCCGCGAGCGCCGGAAGGATCGGGTCGAGAGGTACCCGGCCGCACGTCCCACGTCCAGGTCCCGCTCGAGCGACCTCAGGTTCTCCTCGAGGACCGGCCGTAGAACGTTGACGAGCTCCTCGTGGAGGAGCCGAACCCCCTCCCGGGTCGCTGCCGGCGGTGCGGTCGCGCGCTCGGTCTTCAGCTGTTCCGCGCGAGCCTCGAACGGCTCCATCGGCACCGAGAGCCGACGTCCCTCCTCGAACAGCAGCGACAGCTCCTGGAGGCGGCGCTCCGCGTCGGCCCGGGCCTCCTCCGCGACCAGCTGCTCCTCGAGGGCGTCGAGCCGCAGCCGCGCTCGGTCGAACTCCAGGGCCCGGAACGCCGCCCGCGCCTCGGCGAGCGCCTCCTCTACGGTCGGGCCCTCGGCGGGATGGGCGGTGGCCCGGCCCGCGAGCTCCTCGATCTGGGAGAATCGGGACAGCACGTTCTGCGCCGCGGCGCGGTTCCGCAGCGCGTTCTCCTCGAGGCGGGTCGCCGAGCGGTACGCGTCGAGGTGCCGACCCTCCTTCGCGTCCGTCTGCGCCTTCTCGAGCTCCGCGCGGAAGGCCGAGAGGTCGAGGCCGGTGGTCTCGAGCTCGACCAGTGAGAGCTTCGCGTGCGACACCGCCTCCTCGCTTCGGAGCAGCTGCTGCTGCTGGGCACGGGTCCGGATCTCCTGGGACGCCCGCGACGCCTTGACGAAGTCGCCCATGTTGAAGATCTGCTGGACCTCGTCGATCTGCCGCTGGATCTCGTCGCCCGCCCCGCCCATCGATTCGAGCACGCGACCCTCGGCCTCGAGCGCCTCTACCAGCGCGGAGGCGTGGGCCGCGAAGACGGCCGCGAACTCCCGTTCGGCCCGGTAGAGGCTGTCGACCGAGCCGACCAGGTCCTGCTTGACGCGCAGCGTCACGTCGGCGTCCGCGAGCAGTCGGCGCACGGGCTCGGTCAACGCTTCGTCCGGGATGTCCGTGAACCCGCGCTCCATCTCCTCCACGCGGCGCGCGACGAACGGTCCGGCGGCGGTCCTCACCTCGGCCTCGAACCGGGCGATCTTTTCCGCCGCCTCGGCCAGGTCCCCCCGGTCGAGGGCGGCCTTCGCGTCGGCGAGGCCCCGCTCGGATCCGGCCGGCAGGAACCCCCGCTCGCCGGCGAGCTTCCCCACGCGTTCGAGAGAGTTCCACCGCTCGACGAGGGAGGCGACCGCCTCCTTGCCCAGCTGGCGAACGGTATCGCGGAGCGTCTCGGCCGCGGGGCCGACCTCCGCCCGCTTGATCTGTTCGCGGATCTTGTGGACCGCCGGCTCGAACGCGGCCGTGGGGAATCCCGCGTCGCGGAACCGACCGAGCATCTCCTCGAGGCCCGCGAGCTCGTTGCCCGAGGCGTCCAGGTCCTCGGTGAGCCGGCTGACCCGGTCGAGGGCCTCCTGGGCCGCGGCCAGCGCCTCGGAGTAGATCTTGAGACGCAGCGCCTCGCGCGCGCGGTTCATCGCGACGAAGACGTCCGTCGTGTCGCGGCCGAGGCGCCGCGCGCCGGCGATGCGGGGTCGCACTTCGTCGAGCAGCCCCGCGACGACCGTCACGATCGGCTCCTCCGCGCTCCGCGCGGCCTCTGCGAGGATCGGGCCGATCTCGGCGGGGCCGGCGGTCGGCAGCCTCGCGAGCGCCTCTTCCACGGCCGCCCGAGCGGGCGCGGGGTCGACGCCGAAGTCGGAGAGGCCAACGAGCGACCCGCGGAGCGACTCGAGCGCCTGGGTGCAGCGGGAGCGCAATCCCTCGCCGGCCTCCTTCGAGGCCGCCTCGATCGCGGCGAGGGTGTCGGGCCATCCCTCGGGGCCCCGGTCTGCCTCCTCCTTGATCGCGAGGTCGAGGGCGCCGGTCGGGGCTCCCAACTGCTCGGCGGTCGTGCGGAGCTCCTGGGCCGCCCGTCGCACGGCTTGGCTACGCTTGGCGGCTTCGGGGAGGCCCTCGGCGATCTGGCGTCGGATCGAATCGAGGGCGGCCACGAGCCGATCGTCCGTGGAGGCGTCCTCCGCCGAGGGGAGCTTATGCTCGAAGTCGGCGAGCCGGTCGCCGGTGGCACCGGAAAGTCGGGCGAGATCGACCGCTCGGGCCCGGGACTTCTCGAGCCGGTCGGCCGCGGCCGCCCGGATCTGTTCGTCGACCGCGGCGAGGCGGCCGACGAACTCGGCCCAGGCCGATTCCGGGGCGGGCTGGGCGAGCGCCGAGAGCTCCGCGGAAAGGGCCGGGGAGATCGGGACGCCCATCACGATCAGGCGGCGGACGGACTCCTCCGTCCGACGCCGCCGGTTCTCGAGGGTCGCAGGAACGGTCTTTCCGAGGGATTCGAGGAGGGCGCGCGCCTGAATGTCGAGCTGCTCCCAGTCGGTGCGGCGGTAGAGGTCGCGGAGCTGCTGCTGCTTCTCGGCCAGCCCGGCGGGCGCGATGCCGAGGCTCTCGAGCGAACCGATCCGCTCGTCGACCTCCTTCATGGCCGCTTCCGCGACCTGGCGCTTCTTGCGGAGCGCTTCCGCCTTCTCTTGGAGAATTCGGGTCAGCCGAGATGAGGAGAGCGGCCCGACGCCTCCCGGGACCGGACGTGCGTCTCCCCCCTCAGCCGGAACCCCCCGACCTGCCGGTTGGGGGAAGTCGGGCAGGGCTTTCATGCCCCGCCTTCCTTATTAATGGAACGCGGCCGACGCGCGCTCGCCGCCGGGACGAAACGATCACGCCCGCCGTTCAGGCCCGGGTGATGCGTCGCCGGCCCATCGCATCGATGTACTGGACCTCGCCGCCGGGCGCGAGCTGGCCCTTGCTCTCGGCATCGATCGGAAGGCTGAACGTCTCGTACGTCTCGAGGTCCATCAACTGGACCTCCGCCTCGGTGAGCGAGAGGACCTGGGCGTTCTTCTTCCCGATCACGGGGATCTGGACCTTGTGCTTCACGGGGAAGACGACGCTTCGCTTCGACCCGTCGAAGACCCCGATGGCGTCGATCCGCGCCTTCGCTTCCCCGTGCTTCCCGGGCTTCGAAGTTTGGATGCTGATGATGCGGCAGGGCTCCTCCTCGATCAGGATGTACCGGCCTTCCTTCAGCTCCCGGACCTCGGCTTGCTGCGTCCAGGCCATCGAAACTCTCTCCGAGGGTCCGAGCATCGCCGGACCGTCATAAGGGTTGCCACGCAGGCCCCTCGAGGTCGATTCCCTCCGCACGAGGGTTTATTCCCGCCCCGGTCCCATCGCGACGCTAGGGGAGCCCCTCTTCGAGAACCATGACCGACGCGCGGCCGCCGCCCACCCCGAAGCAGGTGGAACTGGAATCGCGACGACTCTGGGCGTCGCGCCAGGTCCCGGCGGCCGATGGATCGCTCGGTCCGGAGAACGGTCCGCTGCTCCGGCAGTTCCTCGGCACGTTCGCTCCTGGCGACTCGCCGGCCCTGGTCGCGCACCGGGCGGTCTCGGCAGACGTGGACGCGCGTTACCTCTCGCTCTCGGGACGGCGGGTTCTCGGAACTCTCCGACGCGAAGGCTGGCCGGTCGAGGAACTCGACCCCAACGTCCACGCGCTCCTGGTCGCGCTGGGAGTATGGACCGGAGGGACGCGCGGAAGGCCGTGGGAAGCGGCCGACTGGCACGCCGGCGTCCAGGGGATGATCTCTCGCCTCGCCCAGCGCGGGGTCCTTGTCGTGCGCGACGGGCCGCTGCGCGTCTGCACGACGTGCGCCGCGCCCCGGAGCCCCGAGCGGATCATCTACCAGCAGGAGCTCGGCGATGCGTACCTCGTGCGTTTCCCGCTGCGCGGGTCCGACCCGCCGGTCGATGCGCTCGCCTGGGTGGACGCCCCCTGGCGGCTCCTGGCGACGAGCGCGCTCCTCGTCAACCCCGAGGTCACCTACGCCATCGCCGACTACGTGCGGAAGGACGCGAGCGTGAGGCTCCTCACGGCACGTTCGTCGCTCGACCGGCTGAAGACATGGCTTCCGGGCTCCACCCTCACCCTCGTCGAGGAGCACGCCGGCCGCGAGCTCGTCGGCCGACCGTATGCCTACCCGCTGCGGCACGAGTTCCCGATCGGCGGCGACCTCGCTCCTCCAGCCGGAACCATCCAAGCGGTCGCGGACGTCGGCGATAGCGGGACCGGGATCGTTCCCCTGATCCCCGGGCACGGCGGAACGGACGCCCAGATCGCGGAGAGGCTGGGTATCTCCGGGTGGCCGCTCCTGACGCCGCACGGCCAGCTCGACCCGACGCTGATGCACCAGTACCTCCGGGCTCGACGTCGAAACCGCGAACGAGTTCGTCGCTCGCGACCTGACGGAGAGCGGAGCCGTGCTGGCGAGGCTCCGCGTCCTTCGTGGGGTGCCCTACTGCGCCGTCTGCGGCCATCCCCTCGTGTGGATGCCGGGGCGCGCGTGGTGCCTTGAGATCAAGAACCTGCCGGCCGAGGAGATCAATCGGTACGCCCGGCTCCTTCCTGGCGACCGTCCGATCGGCCAGATCGAGGTGACCCCGTGGCCGGTCAGCGCGACGGTCTCCTCCGTCTCTCCCGCCGCGATCTCGCTGCTCGAATGCGGGCGGTGCGAGCGACTGGACGCCCCCGAGGCACCCCTCAAATGCCCGTGCGGCGGAAACCGCCGCCTCGTCTCGCGCCGGCTCCTGCCCTCGATCGCGGGCACCTTCTCGGCGTGGGCCCGGAACGAGCCGGTTTCGCCGGCGGATTCGGTGCGGGTCTACTCCAACGAGCGCCGCCGGGCAGCCACGCTCGTCCACCATCTCGCGGCGATGGCCGGGGTGCGCGGGGCAGTGGCGGATGTGGGCCTGACCCTTGTCCCGACCGTGGGCGGTATCGACATCGGCGGGCTGATCGACGCCCACGGGGCCGACGCGGTCCGGGCGGCGTTCGTGCGCGCCGAGGTCAGCGAGGGTGCCTCCGGGACGTTCCCCGAACGCTGCCGGCAAGAGGCCGCCCGCCTGGCGCGGCTCCGAGCCCTCGCGGCCGACGTGCTCGCCCGATGCGGCGGGCCGGGCCGCGCGGCGGAGCTGAGCGAGCCGACGGTAGCCTCCGACCGGGAGCTCGAGCCGGAGGACCGGGCGATCCTCGCCCGCTGGGCCCGGGCGAGGCTTCTCGTCATCGCCGAGTACACTCGCTGGAATCCCGCGGGCGCCCAGCGGCACATCTACCGGTTCGTCGGAGGAGAGCTCGAGGAGTACCGGTCGTTCGTTCACCCTCGCCTCGAGCTCGCGGACATGCCGACGAGCAAGCGGGCGGCCCTGCGTACCCTCGCCCATGTCCTCCGTTCCTGCGCGGTGGTCCTCGCGCCGATCGCGCCATTCACGGCCGAATCGATCCACCGGACCCTCGTCGTGGAGACGCTCAGCCTGTTCGAGCGGTCGGACCTGAGCTCGGACTCGGCGGCGGACGAGAGGCTCGCGGTCGCCTGGGACCGGTGGCACGACGTTGTCGCGGCGACCGACCGGTTCCGAAGGGACCGCCACCTCGCACCCACGACCGTCCTCCCTTCCGCGGTCCTGGTCATCGCGAACGACGCCGACGCAGAGCGCCTGCGCGGCGACAGCGCCGTGATCGAGAAGCTCGCCCGAGTGGCTCGCCTTGAGGTCGGCAGTCCCGGGTCGCCGTGGGCGGGCCACCGGCGACGCCTGGTCGCGGTGGAGAGCGAGATCCAGCGAGTCTACCCCTCGCTCGCCCGTCCCATCATCCATCTCATCAACCGTCTCCCTCCCCGGCGCCGGAGAGGACGCGAAGTCCGAGGAGCTCTCGGTCGTGGTCCAGGGCCAGCCGCGGCTCATCACGCCCGCGATGGTGACGACGGTCGACGTGCTGCCGGAGCGGACGGTCCCGGTGCCGTTCGCCCTGGGCGAGATGTACTTGGAGGCGCCCGCCGCCAGCCCGGACACCCGGCCCGCCCCCCCACCGCTCTCCCCGGATGCGTTCTGGCTCCTCCGCCGTGTCGACCGCGCCCTCCGCCGGAACCCGGCGCAGGCCGGCGCGGAGACCCGCCGCGCCGCCGTGGCCGTAGCGGTCGACCCGCTCGCGACCGAGTTGAAGGACAATGCGACGACGATCGCCCGCTACCTAGGGTTGGCCGAACTGCGCGTGATCGACCGATCGGAAGAAGCACCACCCCACGGAAGGATCACCGGCCGCACCCGCACGGGAGCCCCTTGGTGGGTGAGCGTTCCGGGACTCTCCCGGACGACACGGCCCGCGAAGCACCGGCGGGCGCGCGCCCGCCCGGAGGATCCCGCTCCCTGTCGCGTCCGACTCCGAAATGGGGGAGGTCGACTACGCCGACGACGCCGTGGTCGCCCACGGCGAGGCTGTCCGCAACCTGGGCCAGGAACTCGACGGCCTTCTCGCTGCCCCGCTGCTGGGGCCGTCCAAGGTAGCGATCGCATGGGACGCGGGTCTGCGGTCGGTCCAGCAGTTCACCGACGCGCCCTTCGACACGCTTGTGGCCATCCCCGGTTTCGGCAGGGCCATCGCTTCCACGCTGTACGCCCATCTCGGAAAGCCGGTTCCACGCCCGCCACCGCTCGCTCGCACCCGCTCGCGGCCACCGAGGACGTCCTCCTCAGAATCGACCGTGACGATGCCGGTGGCGGCACCTCCGCTGCCCGGCTCGGCCGAGCGATCCGCACCGCCCGCACCGGCGCGTGCGGAGAGGCGTGCGATCATCGTGGCGCCTCCCGTCGTCCCCGCCCCGGTCGAACCGCCCGCGGTACTCGCGGTCATACCGCCGGCAGAGGTCGTGGTCGTCCCCATTCCCGAGCAGCTCCCGACCCCCGCGATCGAACCGGAGGGCCCACCGACGGAGGCTATCGCGCCGCCGAGCGAGACGGTCGAACCGACACCGGAGGTTCCGGCCTCGGCGTCTCCGCCCTCCCCCGCGACGGACGCGCCCGAACCCGGTCAGGTCACCGGAAGCGTTGCCCCCACCGCAGTTCCCGAGCTCTCGGTGTCGCCGACGGAAACAGCCGCGCGGGAAGACGGTCCTCCCGCCGGCATGGTTCCTGGGCAGATTCGGGAGGAGCTCGGTCTGCCGGTCGCCGCGCCCGACGTGCCTGCTGCCGGGGCCGCGATCGAGGGCGGTGATACCGCCGCTGAATCCAACGCGCCGGCTGAGGAGACCGAGCCGGAGGCACCCGCTTCCGTGCCTGACGCGTCGTTCGCACCAGAAGAGTCGATGGTCGCCTCCGGGCCGGCGGCCACCGAGCCCGCGCTGGCGGGAGCTGCCATGACCGCCCCGGAAGCCGACTCAACAGTCGTCGGCAGCGATACGGAAGAGTTGCCCGCACCGGAAGAGACGGCTGCTGGCCCCGGGCCGGCCATCGCTGAATCCGCGCCGACAGCGGCTGCGACAACCGTCCCGGAGACCGAACCCAAGACAGAAGGTGGCGATACCGAGGTTCCGCCCGCACCGGAAGAGGCGATCGTCGCCCCCGGGCCAGCCGAAGCTGAGCCCGCGCCGGCCGTGGCCGCGATGAGCATCCCGGAGCCAGAGACAGGAGGCGAAGCCCACGACACCGACGTTACGCAGGCACCCGAGGCGCGGATCGCGACCCCCGGGCCGGCCGTCGCCGAGCCCGCTCCGGCGGCCGCGGCGATGGCCGCCCCGGAACCTGAGCCGGAGGTCGGGGACGGCGACACTGGGGTCGAGCCGGCACCCCCTGCTCTCGAGATGGCCGGCACGGGGGAGGTGGCTCCCGCTCCAACGCCGGAGCCAGAGGCACCGGAACCCGCGCCGTCGGTTCCCGTTGTTGAGCAACTCCCGTCGGAAGCTCCTCACGCGCCTACGCCGGAGCCCGTCCCACCGCCGCCCCCGACGGGCCTCGAGGTCGACCTCTCGGAGTCGCTTCTCCCCGCCCTGCAACCGTTCCTCGAGGAGACCGGGGCGGGTCACCACGGCCTGGCGATCGTCCGAGAGATGCCGGAACGGATCCGGGCTCATGTCGGGCCGAGGCCGGTCGTCGTCTACTGGCTCACGAACCTGGTCCGCGACCGGACGATCAAGCCGAACGACCTCAACGCGGTCGCGGAACGATTCACCAAGGCACTGGACTCGGAGAGCGTGACCGCGGTCTTCTTTGAAGGGGTCGAGTACCCTGGTACACATCCACGGGATCGACCGGATCGTCGAACTCCTCCAGAGCATGGATGGCCGTCTCAGGGCCCACGAGGCTCGCGGGTGGCTCCACCTCTCGCCCAGCCTGATACCCGAGTCGGACGTGGGACGGATCCTCACCGGGCTCGGACGAACGCGCTCCGGGGCCGCCGACCCGGGCGCACCGGCCCCCTCTGGATGAGGGCATGGGCCGGCGGAGTGTCCGCCGGAGAAGGCTTATCTCGGTCTATGGATGGGTCGGACCGGCACCGATGAGGGAGCAGCGTGGGATCCGGTTCGGCCGGCGGACCGCCCACCTCGCTCTCGCCGCGTCCCTCACGCTGCTCCTTCTCCTCCCCGCGTCCGCGATCGGGGACCACGTTGGTCTCTCGGCGACTCCCAAATCCGTCTCCGTAATCCCGGCAGCTTCCGCCGGACCGTTCGACGCGGAAGTCTTCTGGAACGGCGCGAACGCCGCCTCCGCGAACTCCGCTTCGTCCGCGTTCACCTACACCTCGGGAGAGACCGCGAACGCCACGTTCCACTTCAACGGAACATCCCTCGTCGTTCCGCCCCCGTCCATCACGAACGCGAGCCTCACGCTCACGTACTTCGGGATCGCGCTGACGACGAACACCGGCCCGTTCCACTCGATCGGCGGGAGCGCTTCCGAGGCGAGGATAAACTGGTCGTTCGGCCCCCTGGTTCAGCTCACCGAAGGCGTGTACCAGCTGAGCGCGAAGATCACCAACACGACCGGGGCCACGATCTGGAGCGAGTCGTTCTACATCCACGTGAAGGCTCCGTACCTCTATCGAATCCGGCCTCGTCGTGTTCCTGATCATCCTTTCGCTGGCCGAGATCTACTGGATCGCCGCCTCGATCCGGGGGGCTCGGGGGAGGAAACCCAAGTTCGCTCAGGTCAAGGGCAGTGAAACCGGAGGGGATTCCGAGGCAGCCACGACCCCGATCACCGAGGGGTCCGCCCCCGGCGGCACGCCGCCGTCGACAGGACCTGGAACGCCCCCCACGCAGCCACCGGCGGGAGGTGCGCCGTGAGCGACACCACCAGCGCCGGAGGCTCGGGGGCCGTGCTTCTGATCGCGATCGTCATCCTCCTGCAACAGTTCGGGTACCTGCCGCTCACCGACTTCCTCACGAGCATCGTGCTTCTCCTGGTCGCGGGTATCGCCGGCGGGATCGTGTTCGGCCTCATCGCCTGGGCTGTCGGTCGCAGACACCACTGAACCTCCTGCGCCGGGGGCGTTGGAGGGCCGTTTGGAGGTCCGGAAGGCCTTGAGTGAGTGGATCTGACGTTTCCGTCCGATGGCCGCAGTGTCCGCATCGCCCTACCTCCGTGGTCCGGTGCGGATCTCTAAGCGCGCCCCGCTGCTCAGCGCGCTGCCCAGCTTCGGCCCTCCGGGGCCGCTCCACCCCCTTCATCCGGGAGCGCTCGAGACCGTCGTCCACGACCAGGTCGGCGTCGCGTGGCGGGTCCCCAGCCTCCGGCCAATCCGGCCGCGCCCGGCGGGGGCCCGCCCGGTTCGGGAGCATACGCGCGCCGCAGCCGGAAGAAGAACACCAGGACGATCGCGAGGAGCGGGAGCGTGACCGGGATCGGGAGCGTGATGAGGAAGCCGAAGATCGCGAGGAAGAGCACAAACCCGAACGCAAGGTCGACGAGAAGTCGTTCGTTGCCGACCGTGCCGATCCCGCGTCGCACGACCTCGAGCAGGACCGCGAAGATCGCCACCTCGACCGCGATCAGGACGGCCGGGGGGACTCGCGTCGACGTGAACCCGTACTCGAGGGCGAAGGCGATCGGGAAGAACGCGAACCCGACCGCGCCGACCTGCCAACCCCGCAGGGTGGGGTGGCTGTTCCGAGGGGTCCAGAGCCGGACGGGCGCCCGGTACGCCGCCAGCACGAGAAGAGCGATCGTGATCGACGCTCCCGCCAGCAGCGGCCAGCCCATCCAGAAGTGGAACGCGGAAGCGACCAGCACGGTCTCGCTGAGGGTAGCGCCGGCCAGGGCGACCAGCGCAAGGACGATCCCACGCCGACCGAGGAGGGAACGACCCCGGGTTGCCGGGATCGCAAGGCCGAGGAGGAGGATGGGAAGCCCCACCGAGAAGATCACATGGTACGCGAGGACCCCGGTCGACCAGACCCAGTTGACGCCCGCGTAGCGGCCGAACCAACCGAGGACGCCATCCGCCCCGTGGCTCGAGTTGAAGAGCGTGTTGTCGCCCAGGCCCTCTTCCGTGATCCCGTAGGCGAGGCCCAACAGGAAGACCGTCCCCCACCCTTTCTTCCATCGGATCACCGCTTCCCGGACCAGCAGGGCACCCGCCGTGTACTGACCGACGTTGATCGCGATCTGGAGGAAGAAGAACACCGGACTGCTCGCGAGCGTGAGGAACGAGCTGGACGAGGCGACGTACTCGGGGATGCCGGGCGTGAGCAAGGCGAAGCAGACGATCGGGTGGGACCGGAGGGTATCGAGCCACCGCGGCCGGCGCCGGGGCGACGCGCGTTTCAAGGGCGGCGGCGCGTCCGCCGACTCGGCGGGCTCGGTCGGGAGCGACCCCACGACCGCTCGATGGCCGGTAGGTCTACTTCAACATGGTTCCCCGGTCCGGCCCGCGCGCGGGACCTCGTCCCCCGCGCCGTCCTGGCGAGCCTGGCCACGGTCGCTTTCGTGCTGGCGGTGGCTGTTCCGCAAGCTAGAGCTCGGGCCGGTCCAGTAGCTTCGGGGGTCCGGCGCGGACCCGCCGGTCACCCGCGTCCCCTGGCTCCCACGCTCGCAGGCCCTGCTCCCGCGGGCGGCCCCCGCCGCCCGGAGGCGTGGGCGTTCGCGAGATCACCCAGTAGAGGAGCGCAACGGCGAACGCGAGAATCACCCCGAACAGAACGCCGGCGCTCGTCAAGCCGATCTGCTGGGACGCTTCGGCCACGCCGATGGTTGGGACGGCGAGCGCGAGGTACCCTGCGAGGTAGAAGCCGGCGAGCATCTCGCCGCGCGCGTCCTCGGGCGCGACCCGGTCCACGAGCGTGACGCTGCCCATGAACGTGAGACCCACCGCGGCGCCCAGGGCCGCCGTCACGATCACGACGAGCTCCCAGGCGGTCAGCGGAAGGATCAGTACCGAGGGCCACGAGCGTGCCGATCATGAGCGGGAATCCGACCAGTAAGGCCCGACGATCGCGGATCTGGGAGGTCCCGAGCTGGGCGATCGCCGCCGTCCCGAACATCAACGCCACGACCGCCGCGGCCGCGAGGGGGCTCGAGATACGGAGCCCGCCGCGGACGTACGACGGAATGAGCGCGGCGAAGAAGCCGTAGATCGAGTAGCACGCCGCGATCCCACCGACCGCAACCCAGAACGGCCGCCGAACTCCCACCGGAACGGAGACGCGCTGGACGTGGAAGCCGGGGCGCGAGTGGATCGCGGACGCCGTTTCGGGCGTGGCGGCGATCGCCAGAACGCCGACCAGGCTCGCGACGACCGGAAGCAGGTAGACGAGCCGCGTTGGGTCCGGAGCGTACCTCGGCCAGGAAGCCGCTGAGCGTCGCCCCGATGGCGAACCCGCCGAAGTTAGCGGCCACCGCGACCCGCGCGACGTGATGCTGGTCGCGGTACGGCTCCAGGTCGCTCATCGCGGCGGTGGCGACGCTCGTCGTCGCCCCGACCGCGAAGCCGGCGATGAACCTCGCGAGCGCCAGCCAGAGCACGTCCGTGGCGGACTCGAAGACGATGGCGGCGAGAATCGTGAACGCCATGCCCACGTAGAGCAGGTTCCTCCGACCCAGCTGCTCGGCGTGTGGGGCGACGAAGAAGAGCGTCAGGAAGACGCCCGGAGTGTACGCCGCGAACGCCAGCCCCAACACTCCCGCGGAGAAGTGGAGACGCTGCTCATAGAGCGGGTAGAGCGGTGTCGGAATGGCCGCCGCGAACGACGTGGCGGCGAGCGTGTACGCGGTCCAGCGAAACGCTCCTCGAGGTCCGTGGATCATCAGGCGCTGGATCCCAGACGCGTTCGGGGGATCGGGTGCGTCGGTCACCGCGAGTCACCCCGTTGGCAGGCGAGAGGCGGTCTCCTCGCCCCGCGCCGCCCCCGACCGGGCAGCGGCTTGGGCCGTCCGGGGCGGCACGCCCCGCGGGGTCGCAGCACTGCCGGAGCCCCCAATGGCTACCGGACCCTCGCGGACCGCAGCTCGGGGGGAAGGGGAGGGTACTTCATTCGAAGCCTCTCCAGCGAGTCCACGATCCGCTCCGAGACGATTAGGTCCCGGTACCACTTCCGGTCCGAAGGGACGACGTACCAGGGTGCCCACGGCGTGCTGGTGTTCGAGAGGGCGTCCTCGTAGGCGTGGGTGTACGCGGTCCACCGCCGACGTTCCCGCACGTCCGACTCGCGAAACTTCCAGTGCTTCGTCGGGTCGTCCAGGCGTGCTTCGAGCCGCTTCTTCTGCTCGTCCCGGCTGATGTGCAAGAAGAACTTGAGGATGGTTGTGCCCTCCTCGGCCAGCAGCCGCTCGAAGTCGTTGATCTCCCGGTAGCGTCGCTCCCAGACCGGCTTCGTCACGAGGCCGTGGACCCGGGGGTACAGAACGTCCTCGTAGTGGCTCCGGTTGAACAGGACCATCTCGCCCCGGGCGGGGGACTGCTCGTGGACCCGCCAGAGGAAATCGTGCTCGGCCTCGTGGGCCGAGGGCGCCTTGAAGGACGCCACACGCACCCCCTGCGGGTTCACGCCCTGGAAGACCCGGCGGATCGTGCCGTCCTTCCCGGCCGAGTCCATCCCCTGGAGGACTACCAGCATCGAGTGCTCGTGGCCGGCGTAGAGGAGCTCCTGGAGTCTCTCGAGACGAGCCGTGAGGCGTTCCAGCTCCTTTCGGCCGTCGTCCTTGACCCCTTCGAACCCCGAGGTGTCGGCCGGGTCCGTGCGGTCGAGCCGGAGCCGGACCCGGGCCGGACGACGTGCTTCAACACGGACGAATCGCAGTCACTCCCATCTGCGCTGTCGGGTCAGCTCCTGTCCCCACATCGGAGATGGATAAATCGGGAGGGGCCGCGTCCGCGTGGGCGGTCGCACGGACCGGAAGCGGTCTACGAGCCGCCTTGCCCGAGAACCGCCCAGTGGTCCGTGGTCAGAGTGTCTCGGGCGGAGGAGGGCGCTCAGAGGAACCCTGCCGCCGGCAGGATGCGAGCTACCGTTCTTCGGGATGAGTTCACTGCCGCGAGGATCAGGACGTTCCCGACCAGGTTCAACACGGGAAGATGAGCAGGACCGCGCCGGTCCTGAACAACCCCTCCTGGTACCGTTCTCCGAGTCGCCAGATTCCGATGAGCAGACCGATGTAGCCGACCAGGACGAAAACTACAACCACGAGTACCAGGAGGACGAGGCCCACCAGCCCGCCGACGTTGATGCACGAACTCGTGATCGAGGACCCTGTTCCGGCGCATTCTACCGCTTGATACACGACACCGAGGATCGCGACGCTCAGGAGGAAAACGATCGTCAACCCCACCAGGGCGACCAGCACCAGGGACGCGGTAGACGAGAATCGCGCGTCGTGCGGGGCGAGCGTCCGAAACGCCCTACGGTAGAACCACAGCTGGAGCCACGAGAAGAGGAGACCCACGCCGGCCAGGCCGAACGTTAGGTAGACGCCGTTCGGGTTCAGGGAGAGGGTAGTGCCGGACCCGGCGGTGCTGACGCTGGCGTACGAGACGATCGAGGTAGCGAACAGCTCTACAAGCCCAATCACTCCGCTTACGAGTCCGAGAACTGCCGCGAGGCTGACGCTCGAGAGTGCCTCCAGCTCGGTGGCGGACGAGGGGGCCGGCGCGCTGGGGCCGGTCCCCGGGGAGCCAGGGGGATGGAATGCCGGTGCGCGCGTCTGCGAGCTCGGGGGAAGGGCTCCCGGCGAGCTCGGGGCGAAGGGGCTTCCGCCGATGGACGCCCCGCACCCAGGGCAGAAGGCACCGCCTGCCACCACGGGGCTTCCGCACTGATCGCAGAAGTTCGTGGCCATTTCCGGCCGCATCGGCGTTCGGCCCATTAACGCGTCGCTCCGCCGGGCGGGAGGGCCTCGTCAACCGAGATTCGCGCAGCGCGCTTTGCCCAACCCGTCCCTCCTGCCTTCGAGCCCGCCGGCGCCTCGACCGCGAGGATGATATTCCCCGCGCCCGCTCGAACTCATCGTGTCCACCGATCTCCTAACGGTCGACGGGGTCTGGAAGAGGTACGGGGACCACGACGCCCTGCGAGATATCCGGTTCTCCCTCCGAAGCGGCGAGGCAGTAGGCTACCTCGGCCCGAACGGCGCCGGGAAAACGACCACCCTGAAGCTGCTCGCCGGGCTCTCTCGCCCCTCGCGGGGTTCGGTTCGGGTCCAGGGCCTCGACCCGGTCCGGGACCGGACCCGGGCTCTTCGACACCTCGGGGCACTTGTCGAGACACCGGGGGTGCCGCCGTACCTCACGGGAGCCGACCTCCTCGAGTATGTGGCCTGTGTCAAGGGAGTCCCGGCGGCGGACCGAAGGGCCGCCGCCCGGCGCGGCGCGGAGATGATGAACGTGGCCGACCTGCTCGGCCGCCCGTTCGGCAGCCTCTCCACGGGCCTTGCGCGCCGGATGCTCCTCGGCGCGGCCCTCGTCGGCGACCCGGAGGTGCTCCTCCTGGACGAGCCGACCCTCGGACTCGATCCGGCCGCCCGGCACGACCTGAGAGGAGTCCTCCGGGGTCTCTCTCGGAACGGGCTGACGCTACTGCTGTCTACGCACCTTCTCGAAGACGTGCAGGAGGTCTGCGGCCGCGTGCTCTTCCTGAAGAACGGGGCGTTGGTCGGAGACGAGCCGGTGAACCTCGAGCCCGATTCCGCTGCTGGCGGCTCTCGAAGGGCGTTGCGACTGTGGTTCGGCTCGGACGTCTCCACGGAATCCGTCGCTCGCGCGGCCGGGTCCTCGTTCGGGGTCACGATGGACAGCCCTCGTCAGGCGACGGTGCGGTTCTCGGGAGGCGACGCGGAGCAGTCGGCGCTGTTGGCCGGTCTGGTCCGAGCGGGCCTGCCGCTCGTCAGCGCCTCGACGCCCGAGCCCGATCTCGCCCGTCGGTACTTGGAACGGGTGGGCCGGGAGGACGCCACATGAGCGGCGAGGTCTCGGCGTTCGCCCACAACGCCCGTTGGGAGGTCACCCGGCTCCGGCGCTCCCGTAGGATCTGGTTGCTGCTGATCCCCGTCGTCGCGGGGCCGATCGGGAGCGGGATCGCGGACCTCTATCTTCGGGTTCCCTCCTCCGGAACCGCCGAGGTCCTTGGACTTCTGATCACAGCCGGTCTCGCGGCCTTGGTCGTCCTGGATCTGACCGCGCTCGCGGTCGGGGAGGATCTCGCTCTTCGGACCCACTACCTGACGTTCGCGCTTCCACAGCCCCGGGCCAGCGCGCTCGCGGGCCGGCTGGCGGTAGTGGCCGGTGGCAGTCTCGCCGTCTACGGCGCGGGAGCGATCGCCGTGGCCTGGCTCGCGACCACCCTCGTCCCCGCTCCGGCGAACGCTCCGCCGCCCATCCTCGGGCCGGCGCATCTGGCGATCGGAATACTGGGACTGCTCGTATTCCTCGGCGGGGTCACCGCGGCTGCCGGGGTCGTCACCCGAAGCGCCGCGCAGGCGCTCGTGGCGGGGATCCTTGCCGGGGTCGTGGCCGCCGGCGTCGGAAGCCTGTTCCTGATCCAGGGTCGGCTGACCTGGTTGTTCCCCGAAGCGTTGGCGGCTGCTGGGCTGGTCGGCTTCGGCTGGTGCCTCGTTCAATACGGCCGGATCGAAGTCTGAACCCGGTACGCCGGCCCACGCTGATTCCGAGGTGTCGCCGACCCGGCGATCGGGCCGCTGGATCCGTGCGGGCCCTCAATTCGAGCTAAGGGAGAGTATAGCCCTCCGCCGGGGCTGGACTCCGCCTGAGGAGCGAGGTGGAGAAGATGGCCGTCACGATCACAGAGGAGACCCGGGAGGGAACGGATCCGAGCACCCCCAGGACACCGGCAGAAGGGATTCGGGCTATCGTCAGCGACGCTGCGGCGGTCGGCCATGACGTGGCGAAGGCCATCGTTGACGGGGCCGCGGCCGTCGTGGACGCCGCCCGGAACTCTGCTCCCCCGATAGGCGGAAGCCAGCACGGAACGGCCGGCCCGGATGCGGGCGGCCCCGCGCTAGAGCCGAACCTCCCATCGGAGCACAAGGCAAGGCAGCTCGCCGAGTAGGAGCGGCTTGCCGGTGCCGGCGTCGTGCAGGTCGAAGGCCGGCCTCCCGAGCGGTAGGCGTCCCACCGATCCGAAGGTCCAAAACCTCCTGGCCGCGTAGTGCAACGTCGCGATTTCGCGAACGGATCTGAGGGAGCACTCGATCCGGTGTACGCCCATCAACCGAAACGACAAGCCCGGAACGCCGACGGTGGGCAAGGCGATGCGGTTCCCCTCGTTCGGGCGCTTGTCCCAGATCAACGCTTTGGGGGAGTCCTAGGGACCTTCGTGGGCGACGCCCGACTCCGTTGGGCCGCCTTGGCTTGATTGAGGGCCACGGCGGCCCGGACCAGGTTCTTCAGGGCCTTCTCGTTGAGGACATCGGTCTCAAAGATGTCCACCGCCCGCCGTTGATTCCCGTCCAGGCCCGCGTTGAACAGCTTCGCGGGGTCCGGCAGGTTGGCGCCTTGGTCGAAGGTAATCTTCACTTTCCCCTTATGGGGATTGACTACCGCGATCACGCCGTCACGGTACCAGACCGGGCTCCCCATCCACTTCCATTCCAGGACCATGTCGGGGTCGGCCTCGACCATGAGCTGACGGATCCGCGCGATCCTTTGGCCCCGCCAGTCGCTCAATTCCGTGATCAAGTTGTCCAGGTGTTCGGACGGTGTCTCACTTTCCATGGCGCTATGCGACGGCCCGCGGGCTATTTCTAGCCGGCGCGTGCCAACTCAGCTTTGTGACGATCCTGGAGGGCGATTGATCGACCCGGACCGTTAGCCTCTCTTTGTGTTCTGAACGACCGCCGCGCGAAGCTGCCCGCGTGGCCCCCCGGGTGCCAGGATCGCGTCCGAAAGGTGAACTGCGGTTCGGTTTGCTGACCCACCGAACCCTTGACTGCAAAACACAACCGGGGGAACGGACCAGGGACCGGTTTTCGGGGCTCCCGATCCGACCCCTTTCCGTACGTCAGGGGCGGTCGTGCGAGCGAGCCCGGGCGCCGAGGCAATGGATGTCCAGCCACAGACTAAAGTAGCACTCCCGGGGGAAACCGTCCTGCCAGGAAAGGATCCGATGGCGAGTTTCGACGCGACCGACACGCTGTTCATGCTGGTCGCAACCGCGCTCGTGATGTTCATGACTCCGGGCCTCGCGTTCTTCTACGCGGGTCTTGTCGGTCAGAAGAACTCGATATCCATCATGATGCAGAGTTTTGCAGCGTTGGGAGTGACGACGCTGCTGTGGGTCTCCGTCGGGTACTCCCTCTGCTTCAGTGGAGATTTCCATGGAATCATCGGCAACCTCCATGAGGCGTTCCTCCTGAACGTCTCCTCCGGCACCGCGTCCCCCGTGAGCGCCGGCATCCCTCTCTACGTCTTCTTCGCGTACGAGATGATGGTCGTCATCATCACGCCCCCTCTGATCACCGGGGCCTTCACCAACCGTGTCAAGTTCGGGGCCTACCTCGTGTTTCTGGTCTGCTGGCAACTGTTCGTTTACTACCCGATCGCCCACATGGTCTGGGGCGGGGGTCTCCTCGAGCGGTGGGGGGTGCTGGATTTCGGCGGAGGGATCGTGGTCCACGCCATCGCCGGGATGAGCGCCCTCGCGTGCGTGCTCTATCTCGGGAGCCGGTACATCCGCGACAAGCCCCAGAACCTCCATATGGCCGGCATCGGGATGGCCATCCTCTGGTTCGGCTGGTTTGGGTTCACGGCCGGGAACGCCTTCGCGGTGAACAGCACCGCCGTCGTGGCCTTCCTCAACACGGCGATCGCGGGAGGGATCGCGAGCTTCGTCTGGATGATAATGGACTGGACGCTGGAGGGCAAGCCGAAGTTCATCGGTTTCCTTACCGGGGGCCTTGCCGGGCTCGTGGTCATCACCCCGGCGGCGGGGTACGTCTCCCCGGCGGCGTCGATGCTGTTCGGTCTGGCTGCCGGGACGGTCTGCTACTTTGCGATCGCGTTCAAGAACCGACGGCACTGGGACGACGCGTTGGACGTCTGGGGCGTCCACGGCGTGGGCGGGATCCTCGGGATCGCGTTGCTGGGTGTGTTCGGTTCGTTGGCGATTAACTCCGAGGGAGCCAACGGCTTGGTCTTCGGCGGATCCGTGTTCTTCGGAAAGGAGGTCGCGGCCGTCGCCTTCGCGGCTGCGTTCGCGTTCGCGGTGACCTACCTGATTCTCTTCGTCATCGACCGGCTCATCGGCGTCCGTGTATCGAAGGAGGTCGAGCTGACCGGCCTCGACCAAGCCCTGCACGGCGAGCTCGTCTACGGAGAATAGGTCCTCGACCGGCCGGGCGGAAGCCCCGCGCGTCTACGGCGCGCCTGACTGCGAGCGGGGCACCTCACTCGGAGGCCGGATAGTATGCTTCTTCTCCGAAGTGGACCTCGTCCAGCCCGGCCTTCTCCTCCTCGGCGCTCGCTCGCAGCGGCGAGAAGTAGTTGATCACATGGAGGATCACGTACAGTTCCGACGAAGGCGTACGCGGCCACGACCGCGATGGCGAACATCTGAAGCAGAGCGAAGTGGGGGTTCCCGTAGACCAGGCCATTCTGGCCGGCGGCGTTGATGGCGACCGAAGCGAACAGTCCCGTCGCGACCGTTCCCCAGATTCCGCCGACCCCATGGCAGGCGAACACGTCCAACGAATCGTCCAGCTTGGTCCGGGCCCTCCAGGTTGCCACGAAGTTGCAGCCGACGCCCGCCACGACCCCAATCAGCATCGCGAACGAAGGGCTTACGTAGCCCGCGGCGGGGGTCACCGCGGCCAGCCCGCAGACAAACCCAACGCACATGCCCACCGCGGAGGGTTTCCCCTTCCGAACCCAATCGACCAGCATCCAGCTCACCCCGGCTGCGGCGGCGGCAAGGTTCGTGGTCACCAACGCGTTGACCCCCACCCCGTCCGCCGACAAGGAACTGCCCGGCGTTGAATCCGAACCAGCCGAACCACAGGATCGCGGTTCCCAGGATCACGTAGGGAACGTTGTTAGGCCGGCTCCCCTTGCCAAAGTCCACGCCCCGCCCGATCACGAGCGCGGCCGCCAACGCGCTGACCCCGGCGGTAGTATGAACGACCATACCACCCGCGAAATCCTCGACTCCCATGACGTGCAGCCATCCGCCGCCACCCCAGATCCAGTCGGCCACCGGGAAGTAGATGAACGTGACCCAGGCCAGTATGAAGATGAGCAGCGCCTTGAAGCGAATCCGTCCAGCGAACGCGCCGATGATCAGCGCCGGGGTGATCGCCGCGAACTTCAGCTGGAAGGCGAAATACAGGAGGGCCGGGATGGTCGAGGAGTAGGTCGTGTCGGCCGCCGTGCCGACCCCGTTCAGCCCGAAGTACTGGAAATTCCCGATAAACCCGCCCAGGGTGGAGGGGCCGAACGCCAGTGTGTATCCCCAAATGGCCCACGCGAGGCTCACGACGGCGAAGATCGCCATGCACTGGACGATCGTCGAAACGAGGTTCTTCCTCCGGACGAGCCCGCCGTAAAAGAACCCCAGTCCCGGGGTCATGATCATGACGAGCGCCGTGGCCGTGATCACCCAGGCGACGTCCCCCGAGTTGCACAACGCGCCTGTGGCAGGGATGCAGACTGTCGCCGTCAAGAACCCACCGGTCCCGAGCCCTCAGTCGAGGGGTGTTGCAACCCAACTTTAAGACCGTTGCCTGCGGCCGGCGTGTCGAGGTCTTGAGCTCCCTTGCCGCCGTTTACCCTCCGCTCACCCACCGAGGGTTCCGGCTACCGTCGGGGGGAGACCCCGCCGAGGCTCGAACCAGGGTCGAGCGCGGTCGGGCTACCGCCGAGCGTTCGTCGCGCGTCTCAAGCTCGGTTGGTATGCTGCCGGATCGGGGCTTACCGTTCGCTCGCGATGCTACGGCATGCCGAGCAGACATGCAGTTGAACTTCGACCGTGGACGTCGACTCTCCCGGCTGGCAGCGGAGAGGTTCCTGGTCGTTCGGTTGGCTCGCCCGCCACGTGAAGCCGTGGCCGCCGACGGACCACTCGACCGGAAAAGAGCACACCACCGTGTGCAGGGATAGCGGGGGATTTCCTACGGTCGAGAAAGCTCGCCGGATGTGGTTCAGCCCCACCTCCATCCTGCCAGCGATGTCCCGTTCCTGCGCGAGCAAGGCTTCGACCAGCTCGCCCATCGTCCCCGTAACTGTCGCCCGCTTCCCGCCAGGGTTCGCGATCTCGATGAGCGTGTCGATCCAGGGCATCAGCTTCTTGTAGGCCAGCGGGTCGCCGAAGACCTGCTGGGCGCCGATCCGGAAATGCGGGTCCGCGCTCTCCTCTTCCTTGAGCCGCTGCAGGAACGCGATCCTTCGCTGTTGCTCGTCGATCTGGACCTGCGCGTTGCTGAAGTAGGCGAGGTACACCCGGGTGCGGATCTCCTCGTTGAGGCGGTCGAGATCCGCCTGAGTTCTTCGGCAAACGTAGCACGAGTCGACCATCTCCGTCCCTGAGGTCTTAGGCGATTCCTCGCGAGACTTTAACGCCTGAGTCGGACGCCGCGAAGCGAGGTTCCGGAGGAGTCCGTGGGAGGACGGTGCGGCGACCGACCCTAGCATGCCGGGCAGCGGCAGAAGCGCTCGTAATCGTAGCGCGCGTCCTCGTGGGTGCGACCGGCGCTCCAGCAGAGCGCGCAGCGCGCTCCGCTCGCGATACAATCGTGCCAACGAATGCCGTGCTCGTTGAGCAGGCGCCGGCGCAGCCGCAGGAATTCCTCGGCCGACCTCTGGGCGATTGCCCCGAGCACGAAGTAGACCCCGCAAAGAAGCCCGATCCAGGCCGCGAGGGCCGTGGTGACGTGCACGAGGCCACCGGGCACGCCGGGCGAAAGATAGGCGAGCTGCCACATCCCCCACCAAAAGGCGGCGCTCGCGCCGAAGAGTCCCGCCGACCGGTAGCCGTCGTAGGTCGGGATGTCGAGAAGCGTGAGCACCGGTACGGCCGCCGTGGGGTCGGAACCGTTCCCCCCCTCCGCGGCCCTCGAGGTCGGGGGGACGACTCCCGTCGTCGCTATCGCCAGGAAATAGTCCAGCGCCGCATCGCTGCCGATCGACCGGATGACGCCGGACATGTCGAGGAGACCTCGGCCCGTCAGCTCGACGACCGCCTTCGTGCTCCCGATCGCCCGGAAATACGCCCGGGCGGGGCCTTTACCGATCGATTCGGCGAACAGGAGGACGTTGTCGCCCGTGAGCTGCGCGACCGACTTCGTCTCCCGGATCGCCCGGAAATACTCCAGCGCGAGCCGGGTACCTTGGGCCCTGGCGAAGGCGAGAACCTTCTCCCCGGTCAGCTCGGTCGCCGCCATGGTCTCCCGGATCGCCCGGAAGTACTCCCGGGAAGCGTCGCCGCCGATCGACCGGGCGTACGTCAGGATCCGCTCGTCGGTGAGCTGGGCGACCGCTTTCGTTTCCCAGCATGCTCCGAAGAACTCCACAGCGGCGTCGCTTCCGATCGAACGAGCGAAGGCGAGGACCCGTTCGCCCGTCAGTTCCGCCGCCGCCCGGGTCTCGCGGATCGCCAAGAAGTACTCCACGGTGGCGGGGCTGTCGATGGACCGGAAGAAATCGACCGCGCGGAGTACCCGCTCGTCCGTTAGCTCCCGGACGGCTTTCGTTCCCCAGATTGCCCAGAAGTACCACTCGGCCGTATGGCGGTCGATCGACCGGGCGAAAGCAAGGACCCGTCCGTCGGTGAGCTCGGCGACCGCCCTAGTTTCTTCGATCGCGCGGAAGTAATCGTGGGCCGCAGGACGGCCGATCGAGGTGGCAAACTCCGCGGTCTCGAACAGCTTGCCCGCCCGTTCGTCCCCGGTTGAGCCGTTCTTGCCGACGTGGGAGATTAGGAGGTGAAGTGCGACCTGGCCGCAGCCGGCCTTCAGGAGCGCCCGGACCGCCTTCTCCTCGGAAAGGCGTGGGTGCCTCACAAGCTGTCCGCTCGCCAAGAATCCACCCACCGAATCCGATGACCCCGGTCGGAACGATAAGGCTTCCGTGAATTCCGCAAGGTGCCGATCATCGCCCGGAAATCGGTCTCGGTGCCCGCGGAAGGCGCTGGCGTGTCGGGGCGCCTGCTCCTCGCGGTAGACCGGGTGCTGTCGCGCTCCCCCCGGGCCCGGAGGGATAGCGGTTCCGGGGCACCCGCAGGTCGGGTCGGTGTGTGGGCGGCTACACCCCCTACTGTAAAACGCACGGGGGCATGGCGTCTCCAAACCCAGTTACCCAGATCCGGCGGCAAGGGGAGGGGCCTTTGAAGTCAAATGAAGCCCTTCGTGATTACCGACTATTCGTCGCGTCCCGACCTCGAACCTGCCGACCTCGGTCGTGGAAGGGAGTCGACGGGGACTGGGTGCGGAAACGACCGAAGGGGCGAGATCGTCGACCCGCTGCGAATGCGGGTGCCCCGACGGCCGACCGACCATGTACGGCCAGGCACGGGGGCGTAAACCCAAGTGCTGGCCCGCGTCTCCGAGAGCTTCCGACCTACCGTTTAAGTACGAACAGCGCGACTGTACGCCGAGATGGCGACAGATCCCGCACCCACGCTTCCGCAACCCGCAACCACCAACCCTATGGAAGTTCCTGCCGGACCGCGCCCGCCAGCCCCCCGAGCGGGAATGTCGTCCGCCGCGAAGATCGGGCTCGCGGTGATCCTGGTCGTCGTCGTCGTCGTTGGCCTCGGGCTCGGCGGCGTGATTCCGGGGTTCCATCTGTTGTCTTCCGGGAACGGTAGCAGCGGCACGTCGAGCGCTGGGTCCTCGGCGAACGCGTTCGACCTGGCGAACGCGTTCGCATCCTCTCACGACTCAGGCCTGTTGTATGGGGTCTTTGGCATCTCCGTTACAGCGGCCTTCCAGGCACAGTTGAGCGACATCAACGGGACGTGCCTCGTGCACGACCCAACGAATTTCACGGTGCCCGCTGACAGCGCCGTCTATTGGAATGGATCGGCCAGCGGGTGGCTGTTCGTGTACTATTCGTCCGCGGGCCCCGCCGTGAACGTCGTGGGCGTACTGGGGTCGCAGGCGATCCAGATCGCGACCTACCCGGGGGCCGCGTGCGAGGGCGCATTCCCGTCGCTCGTCCCATTACCCGCCACCTACATCAACAGCACGGCGGCCGCCACCCTCGCGCGTGAATTCAGCCCCGAAATCTCCGGATTCGTCTCGAACACCAGCTCTGCGAACGCGCAGTACACCTTGGCCGCGACCAACAACAGTTCTGCGCCCCCCGTCTGGCATCTCTACTTCACGAGTTGCTCCATCGGTCCCGGGGACCACGTAGGTTCGGGCACCTCCGCGAATGCATTCCTGGACGCCGCCGACGGCTCGGCCCACCCCCTTTCCAGCAACGCGAGCGCCAGCACGAGCTGTTCCGGTGGCGGAAACCCGGTGCCTGGTTTAGGCGAGACGGCATCCCTAGGGGACGATTGGAGCAGCTTCGTGGTCTCGGGGCCGACCTACACCGAGTTCGCGAATCTCAATCCCCCCGTCGGAGTGACGACCGGGGGGATCGGAATGTACCTCGCGCTCGCTGCGACGGGAGCTCCGGTCGCGACGACACCGGCCCCGGCGGCGTGCGCCGTCGGCACCCTATTCGCCGGCCCAAACTGCACAGGACCATCGGGAGGAGGGTGGTACGGTGTCCTTCTCAACGAGGGCACGGGGGTCATCCTCGCCACGTACGACGGCGCGAATGCGGTGTGGAGCTCGGCCGGAGTGGTAGTGACTGCGGTCGACCTCCTCGCGGTCATCTCCTCGACCGACTACACTTCTCCGTCTGGAACTTACTACTTTTCCCCGTTCGGGACCGGCACGACCGTGGTGGTGGGCGCCTTGGCGCTGTAGTCGGCTATCTCCGAACGTCGTCCTCGGCCGGTTGACAGTCTCTCGCTCCCGCGTCCGATCGAACTCAGCTGAATCGCATCGGTCGGGCTCTTCGGACCCGAGGATCGGTATTCGGGTGGCGTGCCCCGCTTTCAAGGGGCAGGCCGAATGAGAGTGGGAGTCGTCGTCAGGAAACCAATCGGCCAGGAACACCGGTGGTTCGCCGTCCTACCGGATTGGGGAGCCAGGAACTGATCTTAGCGGCTAGGCTGCCTACTCGAGGCCCGGACCGGCGTGTCGCGGCAGCAATCAGAGCCCCCCCTTCCTCAGTCAGGTCCGGCCCTCCGAGGCGTCCTTGGCCCCCACCCCCTCCCTTCACCCTCCCCCTGCGCGCGGGAGAGCTCGCGGCGGCGGGTGGTGGGTGGGTGCGGGGGGTGCCCCCCACTGTAAAATAAGTGGGTGCAAGGCGTCTCCAAACCCGACGAGGGACTTCTCTTCGACTGACTAGAAACCGTTCGCCACCAGGCCCCCCGCGGGGCCGGAAGAGTTCGCAACGCTACCCGCGCCAACGAGAGGCGGGACCCAGCCCGTTCCGCCGCTTGGGGTCCCCAGCGTGGCAAATTTCCTACTGATTTCCGGGCATCACCATGAACTCGTTGCCATCCGGGTCCTTGAGTCGCGCGTGCCAGCCCCACGGCCGCTTGACCGGCTTCTGCCCGAACCGGACCCCGTTTGCCTCCCAAGCTTTGCACGCCGCGAGGAACTCTTTCTCGCCGCCGGGGACTTTCAAGGTGATCCCGAGAAGTCCAGGCTCGATCGAATCGCCATCACTGATCTCCGCCCATTCGCAGAGGTGGATCATCCCCTTCGAACCCTTCCGACCCACGGTTACCCAGTGGCCCATATCCTGGAGGAGCTCCAAGCCTACCTTCTGAGTGTACCACTCTAGGGAGCGCTTTCGGTCGAGCACCTCGATCGCAACGCTCGACAAGTACGCCTTCGGAAGTCCCGGGGAAGCCTTGCCTTTGGTGACAGACTTACGCGCCATCGAACATCAGTCGCACCGGGGCAGTTGACCCTTCCGGCGGTTCCACCCCTGGTGGGCGTGTTGACCGTTGCGCCCTAGACGGCCTCGGAGGGATGCTCGCAGAGGGAGGGTCGGGCGTGCACCAACGGCCCCGGTAGTATCCGGCCCGGCGACCGCGGGGAGGGACGAGGACCCCTCGCCCCGCGAGGGCGAACCTACAGGATCTTCCCCGCGCGAACGACCGGCGTGCCGTCGACGGAGATCTCCGAGCCTGCGAGGTTGACGGAGCCATGGAAGTCCGAGGCGTTGCTCCCCCCCAGGTAGGCGTTCCGGCCCACGGCGAACTCGATGATGCCGCGCTCCGAGTGCTCCAGGTACGGCACGTTGACTAGGCTGGGGTTCAGTCCGATCGTAAGCGAGCCCGCTCGGTTCTTCCCCGGCGTACCCCTAGCGTAGTTCCGGGCGAACGTCGACTCTCCCTCCTCGAATGAGAAGGAGGTCAGCTTCCCGTCGGAGAACTCGAACGCGCCGCCCGAGTACACCACCCAGGGGAACCAGGTCTCGTCGTAGCTGCGTCGGTTCGAAACGATCCTCCCCTGGGCCGTCTTGGCATCCAGGGCCATGCGGACCCTCCCGTCGGGGAAGTTCGCCAGCATGTCAAACTCGCTGAAGGCCCGGTCCTTGGGGTGGGGGTACCCTTCGTAGAGCCTCGGAGGAACACCGGCCAGGGCCACATCAAGGTCTGTCCCGTTGGGGTGCGTGATCCGGACCTTCTTTGTGCCGCTGAAGGCGCGAGCGAGGCGCTTACCGCTCTTGGCAATCTCCTCCGGGTCGGCAAGGCACCCCTCGAGGAGGGCCTTCATCCACCGCTGCTTGCTGACCCCCCATTGACGGACTCGAGAGTCCGTTACCCACCCCATTGCCATCCGTCCTCCTCGCAACCCGGTCGACCGGGCGAGCTTGTACCACCGGTCGAACCAGCCATCGGCCCATGCGTCCAAGCCTTTCTGCCCTCGCTTCTCCAACCGGGCCGAGTCCGCCGGGCCCCAGAACTGCACGTAGACGTCGGCCGCCGCGATCGCGGCCCATTCCGGGTCGGACAAGCGGCCGAGGGGCCTGGCCTGTTTGCGTTCCACCGCGCGCCACCATGCGTTGTCGTCCTCGTATGCCAGGAACGCACTCCCGCCGACCCGGCGCACCCCGTCCACCATCGCCGACGACATGGAGAGCGTGTGGGTCCAGGCTTCGACGATGACGTTCTCGCCGGGCTTAATGCGGAGGTAATTCACGACCAGGTTGCGGGCGGCGGCGCGTTCGAGGGACGAGGGACTCAGGCTCATGGCAGGGGGAGCGAGTCGGGGCCACTATTTGAACCGGAATCAGTCCGTAGCAACAAGTTCAGATCGCGCGTTTCAATTCAATCCGGAGGGTGAGAAGACACGGGCTCCGCGGGAGGCGATTTCCGAGGCGGGCTGAAGAAGGAGGGTTTGGGGACACCATGCCCCCACTGTAAAATAAATTGACACAATTAATAAATAGACGTTAAACTTGTGTAAAACAGATGGAAAACTCCCGGGCCAGTGCCGGCGCGACCCGCTTCTTCGGAGTTCGGCTCACCGAGGGAGAGATCGCTCTCCTCGATCGGTTCTGTGAGGAGCACTCGCTTGCGAACCGCTCGGAAGCGGTGCGGGCTCTCGTTCACTCGGGCGCCCCGGAAGCTCCGGGGAGCATCGAGATCCCCGCCACCATCAAGAACGAGCTCGAGGAGCTCGTCGAGGACGGCTACGCCCACGACCTGAACGGCCTCCTGGATGCCGTCCTGGCGCTGGGATTGAAGGAACTGGTCCGGACCCACACCGAGCGGCTGCCTGCGATGCGCGAGCACGCGCGCGCCGTTCGCGACCGCCGTGCGGGTCGTCGCCGAGCGGACCGCGAGGGTCGGGGGCTCCTCGAGCGCTAGCTCCCGAAGATGGGTTGGGTTGCAAAATGGAATCGATGAGCATCGCCTGGAGCGAACGGAGCGGATTTATTTGCCGACTGTGTCGACAGGACGCGAAGCATAATGAAGTGCTCCACATTTCGTTCTGTCCCGTCCACGGGCTCAGCTCTCCGCTGGACGAGCTAGCTGGTCGACCGGAGGCACGAGCATCCCGCGTCTCTATACCCGCACGGGCGATCATGGAACGACCGGTCTCGCCGGCGGTGCGCGCGTAGACAAGGACGCGCTGCGCATACGCGCCTACGGCGCGTTCGACGAGCTCGGGGCTTGCCTCGGGCTCGCTGCCTCGCTCCTCCCCGAGGAGGCCCGCGAGGTACGCGAAGAGGTTCGCCGCCTGGAGCACGAGCTGTTCGTCGCCCAGTCGGAGCTCGCGACCGCGGCCGGAGGCGCCGGTGCGAAGCATCGGATCACACACCGCCACGTAGAGCGACTCGAGCACGACATCGACCGGTTCGACGCTCTCCACCCGCCACTGTCGACGTTCGTGCTCGCTACGGGAGCAACCTCCGCGGCGGCCCTGCACGTTGCCCGTACCGTCGCGCGCTGGGCGGAGCGGGAGCTTGTTACTCTCAACCGGTCCGACCCCCAGCCAGAGGAGCTCCTCGCCTGGGCGAACCGGCTCGGCGATCTTCTGTTCGCGCTCGCCCTCGCCACGAACCACCTGCTGGGGGTCAAGGAGACCCCGCCGGACTACTCCGCCTAGCGCTCCGTAGAGGGAGGACCGATGGAGGTGGGCGTGGTCGGGAAGCCAAACGTCGGGAAATCGACGTTTTTCAACGCGCTTACTCTCCTCGATGTCCCGATGGCGCCGTACCCATTCACGACCATCGAACCCAACCGTGGGATCGCGGCCGTCCGTGCGCCCTGCCCGCATCCCGAGAAGGGGACAGCGTGCACGCCCGGCAACGCAAAGTGCGTGGACGGCACACGCTGGGTCCCCGTCGCGCTGGTGGACGTTCCGGGGCTCGTTCCGGGCGCCCACGAGGGCAAGGGGCTCGGGCATCGGTTCCTTGATGACCTCCGCGCGGCGGACGGGTTCGTTCAGGTCGTCGACCTCTCGGGAGCGACCGATGCCGAGGGGCGGACCGTGGCGCCGGGGAGCCACGACCCATCCACCGAGGTCGGCTGGCTCGAGGAGGAGCTGGTGGCCTGGGTAGCGGAGATCCTCGGACGCGAGTTCGAACGACAGGCCCGTAGCGTCGAGCTCGACGGTCTCAAGACGGAGGATTTCCTCGCCGAGAGGCTGACCGGCCTGGCGATCGGAGTGCCCTCGATCCAGGCCGCGCTCCGGACCAGCCCGGTCGACCGGGCGCATCCCGCCCGCTGGACCCCGGCGAGAACGGGCCGAGCTGGCCCGCGAGCTCCTCCGCGCGGCGAAGCCGCGGCTGGTCGCGGCGAACAAGTGCGACCGTTCGGCCAAGGAGGCCGCGGGCTCGCTCGAGGAGGCGATCGCGCCCATACCCTCTATTCCCACGGCCGCCGACGCCGAACTCACGCTCCGGCGTGCGGCTCGCGCGGGACTGGTCGACTACAAGCCCGGGGACGCCACCTTCACCGTTCGCGACCCTGGGAAGCTATCGAAGGGGCAATCGGTCGCTCTCGAGGAGATACGGCGCATCCTGACCACGTGGGGATCGACCGGTGTGCAGCGGGCTCTCGAGTCGATGGTGTTCGAGCGCCTGCAACGGATCGTGGTCTACCCGGTCGAGGACGAGGCCCGATGGACCGACAGTCGGGGCCGGGTCCTCCCGGATGCGTTCCTGGTCCGCGCGGGAACCCCGGTCCGAGCCGTCGCGTACAAGGTACACTCCGACCTGGGGGAGCATTTCATCCGGGCCATCGACGGCCGCACCCACCGCGCCCTCGCGGCCGACCATCCGGTCGAACCGAACTCGGTGATACGGATCGTGGCACGTAAGTGAGCCGCCGAACCCGGTTCAGCCGGGAGCCGCCGCTTCGATGAGCCCGGCACCCTTCGGCTCCGCCCGGACAGCGAACGGCACCGCTCCGGCCCGGGCCAACCTCCGGACGAGCTCCCCTTCCTGTCCCACGATCGGGAGCGCCACGATAGAGCCACCGGCCCCCGCGCCGGTGACCTTGGCCGCTTCGGCGGCGGGGGCGGCGGCGATGATCAGTTCCTCGAGGCGTGGATGCGATACGCCGACCCGGCGAAGCAGCTCCTGGTTCCGCCGAAGGAGCTCTCCGGTCTCGCGACGGTCGCCACGGCCCACCGAAGCGATGCCCGCCGCGGCGACCTCGGTGAACTCCTCGAGCAGGGACGGCCCGTCGGGTCGGGCAAGTCGTTCGCCCACGGCACGGACCGCGGTGGCCGTGGAGCGGGGAACGCCGCTGTAGGCGACGACCCAGACCCAGCGCGGGTCCTCGACGTGTCGGACCTCCCAACGACGCTCGCCCGCGCTCACCGACCAGAGCAGATCGCCGTGTCCGCCGTTCAGCGAGACGTAGCCGCCCGCCACGCTCGCCGCCGTGTCGCCCGGGCTCCCGACGCCCTGCGCGGCGCGTTCGATCTCGAACGCGCGTCGGGCGAGACCCGCCCGGTCAATCCCACCGGTCCCCGCGGCCATGGCCGCACCGAGGGCGGCAACGAACGCCGCGGAGGAGCCCAGGCCCGCCGCCCTCGGTATTCGGGTCACCGATCGGACATCGACGGCGGGTCCATCCTTCCAAGAAAGGTCGAGGGCGGCCTGGAGGTACGGGTTCGTTCGGGGCGCGTCGGGGTCGGAGTTGAGCGAGGACCGTGCCCCCGGTCGGACGAACACCTGGGTCGAGAGGTCGATCGCGAGCACCAGCTCCGGGCACCCGTGGACCACCGCATGCTCCCCGAACAGGATGCACTTTCCCGGCGCGCGCGCCGAGATCGGCAGACCTCGAGCGGGGATTGCTTCCAGGTGGGTCACTTCGGCTCCCCAGCGGATTGACGGACACGCTTTCCCCGCGCGGTCGGGACCACCCGGCGACGCGCCCCTCGGAGCGGGGACGGACCGGGGAGGCCGCGGAGGCGGTCGAGCGTGACGGCCAGGGCCGCGACCTCGCTGTGGGGTTGGTGTCCGATAGCGACGTTGTGGGTCGCGAGAGCGTAGAGATCGGGGGGAACCTTCGCCCCCCCGACCACGAGAAGGATGTGGCGCGCGCGGCGCAGCGTTGGGAGGAGCGGCTCGAGCGCGAGCCCGTACATGGTCAGATGGACGACAGGGCCGGGGTGCGCGCGGATGACCGATTTCCAGTCGTCGGTCGGGATGACCTCGAACGCACCGCCCCAGTCCCGGACGACCTTCTCCAGGCGGTCGCGGATCGCCTCGTCCGGGGGGTGCAGGTAGAGGCGTTCCGCGCCCAGGGCGCGCGCGGCCAGACCCAGGTGGGTCGTGAGGCGCGGGTCGCGGCCTGGCCGGTGACCGATCCGGAGCACCGAGACGCGAGGCAGCGGCCTACGTGCCTTCGATCTCCGCCCGGAACCGCTCGATCCGGTGGCCACGGTACTCCAGCTTCTCCGACCGCTTGACGAGGCCCTTCAACCGGGTCGGGCTCATCCCGAGCTCCTCGGCAACGTCCGAGAAGAAGCGGCCCTCCGTCCCGACCGCCTGGTAGATCTTCTCCTCGAGTTTCGCGTAGTCCTTCGCGCCCATGGTGGCGATCGCGAGCACCTCGGAGATCTCGGCGAGCGGGCTGGTCGTGCTCATGTTGATGGTCGAGTAGTAGAAGTGGTAGCCCTTGTCCGGCTGCTTCCGCCCCTCCCGGGCGACCCAGCGGGTGTCGATCAGCCGGAGCTTCTCGAAGAAGGCGAGCGCGGCCTTGCCGTCCTTCCCGAACTCGCGCTCGATGTCCGCGAGCGTCAGCCAGTCCTCGCCGAGACGCTGCACGAGCTTGAGCTTCATCGGCGTGTCCACGGCGCGAAGGATCGGAACGAGGTCGCTCACGTCGTTGACGACCTTGATGCGGTGTATGGTCGCGGCCATCGATCCTCACTCCGGACGGGCCGGCGTACGCGACGCGGCCATAAGTTTCCGGCGGTAGGAGCCGTAGCGGTCGCTGGAGTCGTATCGCGCGGGATGCGGGGTGCGCGTGGGGGCTCGGCAGGAGGGACAGGCGTCGCGGAACGTGTAGCGGTCGCACGCCCGGCACACGCGAAGGATCGATTCGGTCATGCGCGCGCGAACGTCCCCTCCCCGCCGGAAGCCTTGATCGACTTGAGCGCGGCCTCGGTCGCGCGTTTCATCGTCTCCTCGGCCGTCTTGTACCTGCGTCGACTGCACACGGATCCGGTAGCGGGGAGCGCCGACATATTGAACATCCACCGAGGCAGGGTCGACCTGCTCGGCCGCCAGCAGGGCGTCCCGGACATGGCCGAGGCCATCCGGGGACCGGTCGAACACCTCGAGCGTCCCGAGGATGGTCACGTGGGGGGGAACGATGTTCTCGCGGGCGACCTTCAGGAACGCCGTCGTCCACGCCGCCTTCTCGTTCTCCTTCGTGAACCGAGCCGGGTCGGCGGAAGCGACCTCGAACGCCGCGAAGAGGGAGCTGTATCGCTCGATCAGGACGGGCCCGAACTGCTCGACCGCCTCGTCCGCGGTCTTGCTGAGCGCCTGGGCGACCTGTTCGATCAGGCGCATAGCGCGCTGTTCGTTCTTCCAGGCCTGGATCTTCTCGCGGCGCTGGTGGTCGTTGATCCGCTTGAGCGAGAGGTCGATCTGATTCTTCGAGGTGTCGATCCTAAGGACCCGCGCTACGATCTTCTGGCCCTCGCGGATGTGGTCACGGATGTACTTGACCCAGCCCGCGGCGACCTCGGAGAGGTGGATGAACGCCTCGCGGTCCGCGTACTCGTCGAGCTTGACGAACGCGCCGAAGTTGCGTATCGACGTGACGGTGCCGACGACGAGCTCGCCTTCTTCAGGGTACTCTGCGCGCAGGGGCATCCGAACGATCGGTCCCCTTCTAGGCTGCCTGCGGGCGTACGAGCTCGCCGCGCAGCTTAGCCTGTCCCCCGGTCGGAGTGGCCAGTGTCGCGCCGCAGACGGAGCAGTTCACCGCGGTCGCGGGCCGGCTGAAGATCGTCTGCTCCGTGGAGCAGTCAGGGCACTTGACGACCCAGAATGGGGAAGGAGCGTGCATGGTGGTCCTAGTGCTTCTCCACGAGCTCGAGCGATCCCGCGCGGAAGCTGGGAGGCTGGACCGTGTACTTGCACTTCTTGCACTTGTACTTGAGGTAGACACGTCGGACGGCCTTAGCACGTCCCTCGGGCTTCGGACGCGGGAAGCCTCCGTAGCCACGGGTTGCGCGACGGAACCGACGCTGCCCCCACTTCAGCTCGGAGGCGGTCCTCTTCTTTCCCTTCTCAACGTCGTGGTCCGTGTGGACCTTGCAGCGAGGGCAGTAGGTCGACACCACCTTTGGATAGTGCATCGGGGTTCTCGAAACTCGTTCGGTATATAGGAATTGGGAGTCCTTTTGGAGGCAAGACCGGCCGCCTAGCAATCCCTTGGCCGCCGGCCGGGAAGGCACCCGGTTGCCAGAATGCACGGCGCCAAGCCTCATATATCGAGGCCTGCTCGGCGCGCCGCGTTCGCACCTCGAGGTTGTCGATGCCAGACCGTCCGTCCGTCGAAGTGATCACCGAAGCCCTCGGGAAGGCTCCCGAACGGAAGTTCTCGGAAACGGTCGAGATCTCGGTCAATCTGAAGGACCTCGACCTCTCGGTTCCCAAGAACCGGCTGGAGGACGAGGTGCCCCTTCCCGGCGGCCGAGGCCGTGCCGCGCGGGTCGCCGTGATCGGCTCGCCCGAGCTCTGTCAGAAGGTCCGAGGCGTCGCCGACGTGGTCGTCACCCCTTCCGAGCTCGACGATTTCTCCAAGGACTCGAAGGCCGCGAAGAAGGTCGTCAGCGGCATCGATTTCTTCCTCGCCGAGGCGCCGTTCATGCCCGCCATCGGAAAGCGGCTCGGTGTCGTCTTGGGCCCGCGGGGAAAGATGCCGCGACCCCTGCCTCCCGGCAGCGACCCGACGAACCTCATCCGCTCGCTCCAACGCTCCGTCCGCATCCGGTCGAAGGGGAACCGCACGTTCCACGCGCCCGTCGGAAACCGGTCGATGAAGCCCGAGGACATCGCCGTCAACGTCGACGCCGTGCTCGCCCGCATCGTCTCGAAGCTCGAGCGGGGCCGGACCAACATCGAATCCGTCTACCTCAAGACCACCATGGGCCCGGCGGTCCGCCTCTGGTAAGGGAGAACCGATGCCCGGGTCGCGGAGAGGTCCCTGCAGAGAAGATCGCGCGCGTCGGCACCCTCGCCGACGGGCTCCTGGCCCAGCCTATCACCGCCCTCGTCGGCGTCCGGGGAGTCCCGGCCGCGGCATTGCAGACGATGCGCCGCGGGATGCGGGAGCGCAAGCACCCGATCGTGGTCGCGCCCAACAGCGCGATCCGGCACGCCCTCGAGAAGGCATCCGCCAAACGCCCCTCCCTCCGTCCGCTTCTCGACCAGGTGGAGGACCAGACCGCCCTCCTCTCCGCGGAAGGGAACCCGTTCTCGCTGCATTACGAACTGACCCGCACGCGGACCCCGACGCCCGCGCGGGGGGGCGAGGTCGCGCCCAAGGACATCCTCGTTCCCGCGGGAACCACGAGCTTCAAGCCGGGGCCCATCGTCGGAGAGCTCCAGCACGCGGGCTTCCCCGCCGCGATCGAGAAGGGCAAGGTCGTCCTGAAGAAGGACACCACGATCGTGAAGGCGGGCGAGACGATCTCGCGCGAGGTCGCGGGTCTCCTCACGCGCCTCGACATCCTCCCGCTCGAGGTCGGGCTCACGCTCCGCGCCGTCGTGGACGGCGACATGTTCTACCCGCCGGAGGTCCTCGCGGTCGACCTCGACGCCCGCCGCGCCGACTTCGGCCGCGCGGCGCGCGCGGCCCTCGTGCTCGCCGTCGAGATCGGCTATCCTACCCCGGCGACGATACCACACATCCTCACCAAGGCCCACCGCCGAGCCCTCGGGCTCGCCATCGCGGCCGGCTATCCCACCAAGGAGACCATCGCCCCGCTGTTCGCCCAGGCGATCCGCGAGGCCGCGGCCGTCGGCCGAATCACAGGTCAGTAACGAGCTCGAAGTCGAGGAGTGAGGAAAATGGAGTACGTGTACGGTGCGCTACTGCTGAACGCTGCGGGGAAGCCGATCGATGAGAAGGGTCTGAGCGGGGTCCTGTCCGCGGCGGGCATCGCGCCGGACGGGGCTCGGGTCAAGGCGCTCCTGGCCTCGCTCGAGGGGGTCAACCTCGCCGAGGTCCTCACGAAGGCCGAAACGTTCGCCGCCCCGGCCGCTGCCGAGCCTTCCGACAAGAAGGAAGGGAAGGGCGGGCCGAAGGAAGAAGAGAAGAAGGAAGAGAAGGGCGTCACCGAGGAAGAGGCGGCCGAGGGTCTCTCCGCCCTCTTCGGGTGAAGTCAAGGTTCCTTAGCCCGCACCCCTTAAGACCCGCGGCCGGGTAGCTCGACCGGGAGGCCCCTCTCGCCCACCGGTCGAGCGATGCCGGCGCGGGAATTCTGCGGTGTCGTAGGGATCTCGCTTCAGGGCAAGGGCGCCGCGCCGTACCTCTTCCGCGGACTTCGGGCCCTCCAACACCGGGGGCAGGAGTCGGCCGGCATCGTCACGTCGAGCCACGGCGTCTTCTACCAGCGACGCGGGATGGGTCTCGTCCACGAGATCTTCGGCCAGGAGCTGCTGGACACGCTTCGGGGTCCGGTGGGCGTGGGGCACGTCCGTTACTCGACCACCGGCACGAGCGACCTCGAGAACGCCCAGCCTATCCTGGTCAAGGTCCGCGACCAGGACGCCGCGATCGCCCACAACGGGGACATCGTCAACTTCGAACGGATCCGCCACCGGCTCCAGGCGCAGGGGGTCGAGCTGCTCGGGAACGCCGACACCGAGACGATGGCCCAGACCATCGCCCTCGAGTACGGGCGCACCCGCGATTTCGATGCCGCGATCCGTCGGGCGTGCACGGAGCTGGTCGGGGGCTACGCCGTCGTCTTCCTCGTCGGCAGCAAGGTCTACGGGTTCCGCGATCCGCTGGGGATCCGCCCGCTGGTCCTCGGCACGGTGGAGGGGGGCGTCGCCGTCGCGAGCGAGTCGGTCGCGATCGAGCTGATGGGAGGAAAGACCCTCCGCGACCTCGCTCCGGGCGAGATCGTCGTGCTCGACAAGGGCCAGATCTCCCACACCTCGTCGATCCCGAACTCCGGGGAACGCGCGCATTGCATGTTCGAGTGGGTGTACTTCTCGCGACCCGATTCGGTCGTCGAGCGTCAGCCGGTCTACGACGTCCGCTACCGCATCGGGCAGCGGCTCGCGCGCGAGAGCCCGGCGGAAGGAGACCTGGTCGTACCCGTCCCCGACTCCGCGCGCCCCCAGGGGCTCGGGTTCTCCGCGACCTCGGGGATCCCGTACGCCGAGGGCCTGATCAAGAACCGGTTCGTGGAACGAACGTTCATCCTACCCGACCAGAAGCGGAGAGAGTCCGAGGTGCGGGTGAAACTCCACCCCGTCCCCGGGCTCCTGCGGGACAAGCGGATCGTCCTGCTCGACGACTCGATCGTGCGAGGGACGACGCTCCGCGAGATCGTCGGGATGGTCCGCTCGGCCGGCGCGACCCGGGTCGACGTGCGCGTCGGATGTCCTCCGATCCGTGCCCCGTGCTACTTCGGGATCGACATGAAGGAACGCAAAGAGCTGGTCGCTCACGACCGCGACGAGAGCCAGGTGGCGGCCGCCATCGGGGCCGACAGCGTCCATTACCTCTCGATCGACGGGCTGGTCGAGTCGATCGGCCTCCGCTCGGAAGATCTCTGCCTCGGCTGCCTCACCGGGAAGTACCCGTGGAAGTGCCCGAAGAGCGACACCGCTTCCAGAAGTCGCTCTCGGAATTCACTACCGCCGAGCCGTAGAGCACCGGGGCTTGGCTACCTCCGGGTCGCCCCTCGGTGGGGGAGCAAGGCCAGGATCCCCCTGGCCAGAGTATCGGTCCAGCAAACGTAATCGTGACCGCCCTCGAACTCGAAGTAGTTCACCCTGTAGTCCCGCGCTTCGAGAACGTCCCTCAAGTGTCGAACCGCGGTAAGGATCGACACGCCGCCCTCTGGCGGGACGGCCGTTTCGAGCCGTCCGGCATCCAGGTAGAACTCGAGGGGCTGGCGAGGCGCGACGGCGTACTGCCGAGTCAACCATTCCCCCTCGCTCTCGTGCCGCGGAACCTTTGACTGGAAGGCGCCCGATTGCGCCAAGACCCGCCCGAACACGCGTGGATACCGCATTCCAGCGTAGGCAGCCATGACTCCCCCGAGACTGGATCCGGCAACCACGGTCCGGGACGGGCGGGTGCGAAGCTGGTATGTCCGGCGGAGCCAGGGCATCAGCTCGAGGGCGAGGAAGTCGGCGAAGGCAGGCAGACAGGCGAGCTCTCGTTCGCGACCTAGCGGGCCGGTCCCGACGAAGACGGCCACGGTGGGACCCAGCCGACCGGCGGCAACGAGATTCTCTACGATCCTAGGCGTTGGTACGGTGCGGCGGGTACGTGAACCCATCGAAGACCAGGAGAACATTACACTCCCCCGAACGGGGATTGACCTTCGTCGGCAAGGACACCCAGATCGTGCGTTCGTTTCGCAGCAGCCGACTTCGAAACCGGTGAACGTCCTCCTTCCACGAAGAGGGTCCCCGGGTCGCGGCCCACGTGGCTGTCGAGGCTCCTGGGAGCTCGAGGACCGAGAGCGAGACAGGAATGTCATGAGGAACGTCGGGATCCCTAGGAAACTCGAGGCGACGAGGGTTCTCTGGGTCCGGCCGAATTCTCCGCTGATAGCGCAGCCAGGCCGTCGGAGTGGGCGGGTCGGGGAACGCCTGGGCTGCGAACCCGTAGCTAAAGCGAGTTCCCCGATCGAGGCGGAACGACCGGTACCACACCCCCAGGGGCTTCAGCGGACGGAGGCGCATTCCCTCCCTCCAGTCGCCCGAAGGGTCCGCCGTTGAAACCGTACCTGTAGACGGAACATTCGCGCGGACTCCTACCGGGTCGCCAAACGAAAGTCACGAGTTCGTGCCGACGGTCCCCGCGGATCGGCTCCACCAGCGGTGTTCCCGATTCCACCAGCCGCGCCCACGCTCGGTCGATGTTGGTTCGTTCGAGAGGTGGAAGCGTTCGCAGGAACGACCTTAGGCGAGGGCTCTCCGGAGGCGCTTCAGTCATGACGGCGATTTACCATCCTTCTCTCGGGCCACATGAATTGGCGCGCCGTTCCGAACCGGTCAACGGGTCCCGTCTGCGAAAGACCCTGGCGAAGGGACGGGCTGCGTCACGCGGGTTGGGCCACTGTGGCGCGATCATGCGAGGTTCATCCTCTTCAGCAGGACCTGGAATCTCGGATCGCTCCGTACGCGAGCGATGGATGGCTCCAGGCGCCAGAACTGGACCCCCAATTTCCGGGCCCTGACCGAGAGCTCGAGCCATCGAAAGGCTTCGTCCAAGTCGCCCAGCCGCGCGTACACTCCGGCAATCTGGGTATCGGGTCGAACGGGCTCGGGAAGCCCCTCGATCGACCGCAGCAACTCTCTCGCCCGACCTCCCTCGCCAATCGTGGCGTGATACACCGCGTTGGCCGTCACGATTTCCGGCCGCCCCGGAAGCAGTTCGCCCAGCCGATCGATCTCCTTGCGGGTCTCCTCCATGTCACCGCGTGCCATTGCAAGCGTGAACCGACAGTCATGGTACAGGATGCCGAAGTTCTCGACTCGCCCAAGCTTCTCCAGTCGGTCCTGCGCTTCATCCAGCCGGCGAAGGTAGATCAGGAGATGGACCCTCGCGGAAAGGAGGAGAGCGGAAAGTGGGTCGAGCTGTTCGGCCAGCGCTTGCTCCCGCAGGGCCTCCTCGGTGCGTAGCTGATCAGCGAGGAGGTTGGCGTACCACATTCGCGCCCAGGCGAAGCTCGGGTTTAGGGCGATGGCGAGTTGGAGCTCCTTCTCGGCCGACGCGAAGTCGTAGTCGTCCCACAGGATGAGTCCCAACGATGCGTGCGCCTCGGCGAGGTTCGGGTCGAGCTCGATCGCCCGCGAAGCATGCTGGCGGCTCAGTGCCTCCCACTCGGTCACCGGAACATGATCGGTACATGCTCCCCAGCAGCCGGTGGAGGTCCGCCAGTCCTGCGTGGGCCGCGGCATTTCGGCCGTCGAGAGCGATGGCGCGCTCGAAGTGTTCCTTGGCTGCACGCATCTCCGTTTCAGTGAAGCCACGGAGGCTCGTACGCCCTTGCAGGTACTCCAGGTAGGATTCCGGGCGAGGAGGGGATCGCTGGTCGAGACGAGCCTCGTCCCGCGAGAGCAGCTTGAGCTTCAGCGCTTCGGCCACCTGCTTCGCCATCTCGGACTGCAGCGCGAAGACGTCGTCCAGTTCGCGGTCGTAGGAGTTCGCCCAAACATGCCCCTGGGACGCAACGTCGATGAGCTGAGCGGTGATCCGAAGACGGTTCCCGGCCTTGCGTACGCTCCCCTCGAGAACCCACGAGACCCCCAGCTCCGCCCCGATCTGGGTAACCCCTTTGGACGGGGCCCTGTACGGCATCACGGAGGTTCGCGCAATGACGCGTAGACCCCTCAGCTGAGAGAGCACGGTGATGAGCTCCTCCGTGAGGCCGTCCGCAAAATACTCGTCCTTCACATCCGGGCTGATGTTGGTGAAGGGGAGGACGGCGAGTCCCGTCGGCCCGAGGTTCGCAGCGGGAGAAACTGCTGCCTCCCGGAACAGGATGACTCGATAGACCTCCACGGGGAACCGAACGTTCCGGAGTACCTGCGGCGCCAGCTTCTCGAGTCGGTTGGGAATCTTGTTTCGAACCTGACCGAACACGGGTTCCGTGACGCAGATCCCCCCAGGCTCGGCGAGGGGCTCGATCCGAGAAGCGACGTTCACGGAGTCTCCGAAGATGTCTGCCCCACGCGCCTCGACATCCCCCAGGTGGATCCCGATCCGTAGCTGGATGGGGGAGAGGCCCGGCCGCGCGTTGCGCTCGTGCAGCCGTTGCTGGATGTCGATCGCGCACTCCACCGCGCGTAGGGCACTGTCGAACTCGGCGAGGAACCCGTCGCCCATCGACTTGATCGCACGTCCCTGGTGGGTCGCGAACAGGGGGCGGACGATTGCCTCCTGTTCGTCCCTGAGGCGAAGGGCCTCTGTCTCATTGGTCTGGGCCAACGCGGTGGACCCGACCATGTCGGTGAACATGATCGCGGCGAGCCGTCGAGTGGAGGCCACGCTCGCCGAACGGTCCCCGTTAGATTAAGGCCCTCCGTCGGAACCACCCGCGCTTACGGGTCCGAAACATGGGTCGTTCGCGGGAGGGCGCTGACCGGCCCTCGAGATGAACCCTTCCAAGCGATGGTGTTCTCCGGCCGCCTAGGAGGCTCAAGGTGACCGCCAAGGAACTAGACCGGCCGCTGATTCCTCGGCGAGTCCGTCGAATCCAACCCCGTTCGTGGCGAAACCCGACCGGGCCAAGTCTTCATCTCTGCGGGGGTTCTCAAGGTCAAAACAGGGGACCCGAGCCGCTATCGGGGCTTCAGAAATCCATGGTTACACCGGAATCGCCCGCGGAGTTCTAGGTCGTGCCCGCGGCGCTCGTCATCGCCCACGGGCCGGCGCTCTACCTGTTCCGCCCCGGCACCGAGCGACCCGTCGCGTTCCCCGGAGCGACCGGTCCAGCCGAGGTAGTTCGGCCTGGAACAGACCCGCGCCCGGAGGCCGTTCCCGCGGCGCTGGTCGCCGAGCTCCAGCGGGTCGAGGTCGGCCGCGAGATCGCTGCCGGCGGCCCGCGCCTGGCAGAGACCATCGCGGCTCGCCTCGGACGACCGGTCTCCCGCGCGAGCGTGGCGGAGTGGCGCCGGGCGCTCCGGGTCATTCCTGAGACGAACCTCGCGTCGGAAGGCCCCTACATCCTCAAGGTCGCCGCCGCGGACCTTGGGAAGGCGCTGCGGTCGCCCGAGGAGGTTCTCATCACCCTCGCTCGTGAGGAAGAACGGCTCGAGCGCGCGGTCGGACGCGAGGAGCGAGCGGCGGAGTCGCTGCTCGAGGTACCCGTCCGAGCCATCACGGCCTATTCCGACCGATGGAAGACCGTGCGCTCCGCCCTCGTCCGCCACCATACTGAGCTGCTCGCATCCCTCGAGGCTACGGCGGTCGAGGTCGTTCCGAACCTTGCGTCGGTGGTCGGGCCCCGGGCGGCGGCCCGCCTCGTCGCTGCGGCCGGGGGCGTGGCCCCGCTCGCCCGGTTCAGCGCGAGTCGCATCCAGCTCCTGGGCACGCGGCAGTCGCCCGGACCCCGAACGGGGTCCTCGATATGGGCTGCTGTACCGAGCAGAGCGGATCGATGACGTCCCGCCGGATCGGCGCGCGGCGTACGCCCGGAGCGTGGCCGCGATGGCAGCCATCGCGGTGCGTGCCGACGCGTGGACCCATTCGTCCATCGGCCTCAAGCTGCGCGACCGGCGCGACCGACGCATCGATGAGCTGCTTCGGAGGAAGCGCTGATGCGGCGGGGTGGCGAACCGCCTCCGGGCCGCTCGCCGCGGCTCGTGGAACGCCGTTTCGGGGATCGAGTCGAGCTCTGGACAGAAACCGTCGGCTCGCTCCCGTCGGTCTACGGTGAGCGATGGAAGGAGTTCGACGGACGGCCCATCCGCTCGTTCGAGCCGGGCCGCTCAAAGCTTGCGGCGGGACTGGCGAAGGGGTGGCGAGGCCCGATTCCGCTACCGGGCCAGCGGTGGTTGTATCTGGGTGCTGCCAGCGGCACGACCGCGTCCCACGTCGCCGACCTCGTGGGACCGACGGGCCGTGTCTACGCCGTGGAGAGGAGCGTTCGACCGTTCGCAAGGCTCCTGGCCGTCGCCCAGCGGTGGCCGAACCTGTTCCCGATCCTAGCGGACGCTCGCGAACCGGGTTCGTATGCGGACCTCGTCCGACTTTCGGACGGCCTGTATGCGGACGTCGCCCAGCCGGGCCAGGTAGAGATCGTCCGCGCGAACGCTGCCCTCCTCCTCCGAGGTACCGGTGCCGCGGTTGTGGTGGCGCTCAAGACATCGAGCATGGGCCGGGAGCGCACCGCCGCCGGCCACCTCGAGCACGCCGAGGACGAGATGTCTGAGTTCGTGGAGCTCGCGCCGCCGGTGCGCCTCGATCCGTTCCACAAGGCGCACTATCTCGTGGGCGGGCAGGAACGGGCCCTGGACCGGCCGACCCAGCTAGGCGCCGGGTTCAAGCGGCCACCCGCGCGGTCCCGCGGGCGACCATGATCGTGACCACGTCCTCGTCGTCGAGGATGTGATCGCGGCCGACCGTCTGCCCCGCGAAGCGTGCGCTGCGCCCCCACACCTGGGCTGCTTTGAACGACCCTCCGAGGTCGGAAGGGAGGCGACGCAGGAGGTCCGCCACGCGGTCCCCGCGGCGCAAGATCACCGGTTCCGTCATGTCCGCCGGTCGGCCGGGGGGTTTCACGTAGATCCGGATGAAGCGAAGGGCGCGACCGATCCGGTCGACGAGGTCCTCGACCCCGGACCCAGTGCGGGCGGAGATGAAGGCCGGCTCGTAGGGGCGAACCTCGGCGGTCAGCCGAGTCCGGTCGGCGGCCGAGAGGAGTTCGGCCTTGTTGACCGCGAGCAGCGCGGAGAGGTACACCCGATTCGCGGCGAGAGCGTCGATCAGCTGGTCCGCGGTGGCGTCCTCCCGGAAGATGATGGAGCCGTTGTGCAGGTTGAACTCCCGCGCGATCGGGAGCGCGAGCCCCCCGGCGAGGTGCGTCGAGCCGGACCGTGCTCGACACGGTGAGGCCACCCCGGTCGGAATGTTGGACGACCACGCGCGGGGGTCTCTGGTTGATCCTCACGCCCGCCCCTTCCAGCTCGCGAACAAGGGCGTTCAGGTTTGTGTGATCAGGGTCGATGAGGAAGAGAACGAGGTCCACCGACCGCACGACGGAGAGAACCTCCCGGCCGCGGCCGCGTCCGCGGGCTGCCCCGGGAACCAGTCCGGGCATGTCGAGGATCTGTATCGACGCTCCGCCCCATCGGAGCATTCCCGGGATGATCGTGAGCGTGGTGAAGTCGTAGGCAGCGGTCTCGCTCTCGGCTGCGGTCAGACGGTTCAGCAGGGTCGATTTCCCGACCGACGGATAGCCGACCAGCCCCACGGTCGCGTGGCCGCTCTTGCGGACGGCGTATCCGGTCCCGCCGCCCTTCCCCTTGGCCCGGGTCTCCCGCTCGATGCGGAGTACCGCGAGCTTCGCCTTCAGCCGGCCGATGTGGAGCTGGGTTGCCTTGTTGTAGGAGGTCGTGCGGATCTCGTCCTCGACCGCCAGGATCTCTTCTTCGAGGGACGACATCGAACGGAACGCGCCGGGCTGGCTCTTGACCGACCGTCTACATAGGGATAACCCGGCGCTCTCCTTTCACGGTTCGCGTCCTTCACCCTCTCCAAGACACGGAGCGGCCCTCGACCCGGTCGTGCAGAAGCCGACGGGTGCCCGCCGGGTGGGCCGGGCGACGGCCTGGGTGTTCGCACCACAGGCCGAGGCCCTGGCCGTTCGGGAGGAGCCTGCCCGTTTCCGCGCCCGTCTCGACTCGGTCCTGCGGGCCGGACACGGGGTGGGGGTCACCTGCACGCTCTGTCTCGAGAGCGGGTCCGCGGAGCCCCTTGGTACTCACGACCGCAGATTCCGCCAGCGAGCGCTGGGTCGACCGGGTTCTGGCCAGCGCCTACGACCCCGGGCAGTGGAGGCGGACCCTCGTCCCACCCGCGGGGGAAGGCCGGTGGTACTCCGCGCGCAGACGTTCCCTGCCGAGTGAGACGGGCAGCCCTCCGCCGGAACCGGGCGCGATCCTCCGCACGCTCACCCAAACGTTCCGCACTCTTCCACGCGGAGTCGGCGTCCGGATCTCGATCGCCCCGGTGCGTGCTCACACCCGGCTCGAGCACTGGTCGCGTTGGCTTCCGGCCCAACCCGTCGAGCGGCCAACGCGACCGCTCGGTAGGACAGGCGAACCCGGTCGGCATCAAACGACGCCGCTGCAGCCGCTTCCCCCTCCGGCGCTCTGGAAGGCCGACGTGGTCATCGCCGAGCGAAGCCGAGCGATGGCAGCCGTCCATGGGTCCGTCGTCGCTGCGGTAGAAGCCGCCTGGCGTCGACTCGACGGCGTAGGGATCCGATTCACGCCGATGAGGGGTTTCGGCATCCGACCGTCCGGATTTCTGATTGCCGAGCCGGAGGTGCTTGGTCTCCTACCCGCCCGGGATGGCCCTCCGGCACAGAGGTCCTTTCCGGAGCCCTCCACGACGGTGCTGCCGCTGGGCCGAACGATCGGAGGGTCGGTGGTGGGCGTCCCGGTCGACTCTCGCCAGGGCCGGCATCTCGCGGTCGTCGGCGAGACCGGTATGGGAAAGAGCTCGCTCTTGGTCGCCCTCGCGTCACGAGCCGCTAGCCTCGGCGGAGTCGTCGTACTCGACCCTCTGGGAGAGACCTCGCGAGCGATCCGGTCGGAACTGGCCCCCGCCGCCGCTCGGGTTCTCTGGGTCGCTCCGGGGGAGGGCCCCCCGTCCATCAACGCGCTCGAAGGGATCGGTCGCGAAGGAGCCGCCGATCTCGTCCTTGTGGAACGGCGGATCGACGACATGGTCCACGCCCTCCGCCGCGTCCGCTCGGGCCGGTACGCTGATTCGTCGTTCTGGGGTCCCCGCTTGGAGGAGATGCTCGGCCGAGCCATTCGAGCGGCGGCCGCGATTCCGGGGGGTACGCTGGCGGACGCGCACACCCTCCTGGCCACGATGGGCCGGAGCCGCCAGGTCGTTCCTCCCTCGGCCCGGGACGCGCTGCGCGAGCTCGCCGAGCGAGTGCGGGAGCGTCCCGAGGATGCCGAAGGTGCGCGCCGACTCCTCTACGAGCTCGCGCGGAACCCGACCCTGGAGCAGATGCTCTGTGCGCGAGCGCCGTCCCTCTCCGCTCGGGAGTTCGTGGCGCCCGGTCGGATTGTCCTCGTTTCCGGAGACGCGGCCCGCGTCGGGGAGTCGACCGCGCGGTACCTGTTCGCGGTCTATCTCGCCCTCCTTTGGTCGGAGCTCCTGTCCCGGGAATCGCCCGCGAAGACGTTCATGATCCTGGACGAGGCTCAGTGGTTCGCGCACGAGAGCCTCGCGGAAATGCTCCGGCTGGCCCGTCGATTGAACGTTCACGTGATCCTGGCCACGCAGTCGATCGGCTCCCTTCCCGAGGTCGTCCGCGACGCGGTCTGGACGAACGTGGCGGATTTCGTCGCCTTCCGCGGGTCCCCCGACGAGGCGAGGGAGCTGTCGCGGACCGCGCGCGGGGTGCCCTCCGAGGCGATCCTCGCCCTTCCTCGGGGAGAAGCCGTCGTCTTCCTCGGCAAGGGTGAGGCGGTCCGCTGGGTACGAACGACCCGATTGCCTCAGGCGGTAGATCGGCCCGGCAGGGCGATCGGTCGTCCGGCCGTCGTGGAAGATGCTGCGGCGGCGGAGGCGAGGGTTCGCTGCGCCAATCCCCCCGAGAGACCCGGCACGGCCCTCCGGGGCGAACGGCCCGAGGGCGAGCGTTCCGACGCCGAAGGGGTCCTCGAGGCCGTTCGCACCCTTGCGTCCGCTTCGGCCTCGGAAGGGCCGATCGAGGTCGGTACTCGACCAACTCCGATCTCGGCCCAGATCGGGCACCGACCACGCGATCCGTCGTGCGGGCGCCGTGCTCGGGCGAGCTGGGGCGTTGATCCGGGTGGAGCGGGGGCCGCGGGGAACGGTGTGGTGGGTGGACCCTGGGCGAATCCCCGGCCGAACGGCGGCCGACTCTCGGCCTGCCGCCGAGACGACTTCCCGAGCGCCACAACCCTCTTAGTCTCCTACCGGCTCGTTTTCTCGATGGAGGGCCCCGCGCCTGCGGCGGCGGAACCCGTACCGGCGCGACGGGTGGAAACGGCGACCGTTCTCGAGCGCTGCGTCACCGGCATCGAGGGGCTGGACAACATCCTCGGAGGGGGGATCCCCCGCGGGAACACCGTCCTCATCGCGGGAAGCGTAGGGACCGGGAAGACGACGCTGAGCCTCGAGTTCCTTCTTCGCGGAGCGGAACGCGGAGAACGCTCCCTGTTCCTCTCGGTGACCGAGGCGTCCGGGAAGCTCGTCCAGAACCTCTCCACGTTCGAATTCTTCCGCACCGACCTCGTCGCCGACGGCTCCCTCGTCTTCGTGGACCTCCCGGTGGTCTACGAGAAGCTCGGGCTGGAGCGAGAGGAACTCTCGTCGGACGAACTGGACATCCTCCTGCGGACGATCCGCGACATGGTCCGGGCGCTGGGCGTGAAGAGGCTCGTCCTGGACAGCCTCACTTCGCTCTGCTACCGGATCCGCACCGACGAGCAGATCCGGGAGTTCGTGCTGCGCCTTGGGGAGGAGATGAGCGCCATCGGGTGCACGTCGCTCCTGGTCTCCGAGATCACGCCGACGCAGGGACGCTACTCCACCCGCGGCGTCGAGGAAGCGATCGTGGACGGGATCGTGCTGCTGTGGAACGCCCGTCGGCGCGGCGACATCCTCCGGGTGCTTCAGATCGTGAAGATGCGGGGGTCCGCCCATTCGCACGCGCAGTACGTCATCGAGCTCACTCCGATCGGCCTTCTCATGACGCCGCACTTGAAGGGAAACCGGACCGAAGAGGAGGGCTGACGGATGACCCCGGGTGACATCGGGGACCGTCTCCGCTCGCTCCCGCCCGGCACCGCGGTCGCCCTCAAGCTCGACCCCCGCGAGTACGCCGACCAGTACTTCGCGGTCCTCAGCGCGGCGCTCCGGGACGTGGGGAGCGACACGAGCACGCACACGATCTACGTCGCGGTGACGAGCCCGGCCTCGTTCGTCTGGTCGCTCGCCCAGGCGCTCGACGTCTCGTCGGACCGGATCTCGTTCGTCGACGCCATCAGCCATCTGATGATGCGCTTCGGCGACCCGCTTCCGAACGCCACGTACGTCGAGAGCCCCCGGGCCCTCGAGTCGATCATGCTCCGTGTCGAGTATCTCCTCCGCCGGTCCAAGAGCCCCCGGTCCACGGTCATCATCGACAGCGTCAACTCGCTCGCCGTCCACAATCCCCCCGAGCTCCTCTCGGAGTTCCTCCACATCCTGCTGAACAATCTGAAGAGCCGTCAGGTCCTGACGCTCGTGCTGGAGACGACCGAAGAACAGGCTGCGAGCGTCGAGCAGCTCCTGAACCTCGTGGTCGACGAGACGATCGACGTCGCGCGGCTGGGGCCCTGACCATGGCGGAGGAATCCCCGATCCTCGGGATCCCCGAGATCGACCAGCCCCTCACTTCGGCTCTGCCGATGGGCTGGCTCGCCCTGCTCAAGGGGTCGACGGGCGCCGGCTCGTCCGTCCTGGCCAAGCAGTTCGCCCATGCGGGCGTCGGTTCCGTTCCGGTGCTGTTCTACACAACGTACGAGCGCACCGAGGACGTGCGCCAGTCGTTCAGCGATTTCGGTTGGGACCCGGACGGGGTCAAGATCGTCAACCTCGCCGATGAGTACTACGAGCGCGTCCTCGTCCGCGGGCTGGAGGTCGCGAAGGCCCGGGAACGGGGGCTGGGATTCGAAGGACTCGTCCGCGAGCAGCTGGGCGAGCGCCCCGCGACGACCTTCCGGCTCACCGACCGGATGCTCGCGGACCTCCAGGCGATCGACGCACCGTTCCGGCTTGTCGTCGACTCGATCGACTTCTTCTTCGAGATTCTGGCCCCTAGGGATGTCACCACGGTGGCCCGACAGATTCGCCACCGGTGCCGAGACGATCGGCGGCCAGGCCCTGATCACGCTCCACACCTCCGTGGGGGACCGGGCCACGGCGGCGGTGCTCCAGGACCTCGCGGACGTGGTGCTGGACCTCCGCGCCGAGCCGGAGGCCGACCACTACGCCCACACGCTCTCGGTCGAGAAGGTGGGGAACCGCCCGAACCTCACGCGGATCTGGAAGGCGTCCCTTGGCGAGACCGGCTGGGGCGTCCGGGCCCCCGGGTCGACCTCGCGATAGCGGCCTACGCCCACGCCACCGAACCCTTATCCCCGTCGGTCGGCTCGTTCCGAGGAGGAAGACCCGTGGAAGACGTGCTGATCCGCCCGCTCGAGAAGGTCGACCTGAAGGACCCGATCCTGATCGAAGGTCTCCCGGGCGTGGGCAACGTCGGAAAGCTCGCGGCCGACTATCTCCGCGACCAGCTGCACGCCAAGCCCCTGGCCACGATCTACTCGAAGTTCTTCCCGCCCCAGGTCTACGTGAACGAGTCGGGGATCATACGGCTCGTGTCGAACGAGATCGCCTACTGGAAGGCGCCGGCCTCCGCCGCGCACGATATCCTGATCCTCGGCGGGGATTTCCAGGGGATCAGCCCCGAGGGCCAGTACCGAGATCACCGAACGGGTCCTCAGCTACTGCGCGACGCTCGGCGTCAAGGAGGTCTACACCCTCGCGGGCTTCGCCCAGGGGCGCGTGATCGAGGAGCCGCGCGTACTCGGAGCCGCCACCCTGCCCGCCCGGGTGGAGGCGATGAAGAAGTTCGGCGTCCATTTCTCGCGGAACGACCCCGGAGGGGGTCTGATCGGCGCGAGCGGCCTCTTCCTCGGGCTCGGGCGCCTTTTCGGTATGGAAGGGGTCTGCCTGATGGGAGAGACGAGCGGCTACTTCGTGGACCCCCGGAGCGCGGAGGCCGTTCTGAAGGTCCTCGCGCGCGTCCTGCACCTCGAGGTCGATTTCACGGCGCTCGAGGCCAAGGCGAAAGAGATCGACCGGATCGCGCAGAAGATCCACGAAGCAGAGCAGCGGACGACCGAACCGACCCCCGGCTCGCCGGCCGGGAGCCGCGAGGACCTCGGGTACATCGGCTGAGGGCGGCGCCTGGCACCCGGCCCGGTAGCGTCCCGAACGGTGGCCGGCGTGTTGAGCGACGGAGACCGAGAGCCAGCGATCGCGGAGCGGCTGCGCTCCGCCTCGGACGCGTCCGGATTCGTTCCGTTCGACCGGTTCATGGACATCGCCCTCTACGCGGAGGGGGTGGGTTTCTACGCCCGAGCGGGACCCACGCTCGGCCCCCGCGGTGACTTCTACACGGCGGCGCACGTGCACCCGCTCTTCGCGCGGTCGATCGGCCGCAGACTGACCCAGGTTCGAGAAGCGCTGGGGGACGAACGACCGTTCTCGGTCGTCGAGGTCGGACCCGGTGACGGGACTCTCGCGGAGGGGGTCATCCGAGCACTCGGTCCGGCGACCAAGAGCGGTGGGCCGATCGACTACGTCCTGCTGGAACGTTCCGTCCCCCTGCGCGCGCTCGCGCTCGAGCGCGCCCGCGCCGCTGGTGCGGCGGCCGGGGTCGCGGTCCGGACCAGCACGGGTCTCTCAGCGGACGGCCCGTTCTCCGGTGCCGTTCTCGCCAACGAAGTCCTGGACGCCCAGCCGGCCCGGAGGCTGCGCTGGACCGGGAGCGCTTGGCTCGAGCTGGGCGCGCGATGGGAGGGCGATCGACTCGTGCCTGCGGAGACTACGCTCACCCGCCCGCTCTCGGGGATGCCACTTACTCCGGTGCCGCCTCCGGACACAGTAGTGGAGGTCTCGCCCGCGGCCGAAGCGATCGTCCGAGAGGTGGCCGACCACATGGCCCGTGGCCTGTTCGTCCTGCTCGACTACGGAATGGAAGAGACCGAGCTGTGGTCCGCGCATCCGTCCGGGACGCTCGCGGCGGTGCGCCGCCACCACTCGGTCAACGACCCGTTCGGTGCACCTGGCAGCACCGACCTGTCCGTGTTCGTGAACTTTACCCGGATCCGCGAGGCGTGCACGGCGGCGGGACTCGTCCAGCTCGAGTTCGGCCGCCAGGCGGAGGCTCTTGGACGCTGGGGGTTCCCGGCGCTTCTCGAGACCGAGCTCCGTGCGGCGCGCTCCCCCGAAGAGGAGGTTCGAACGCGGCTCGCGACGAAGAACCTGCTCTTCGGCTTCGACCGGTTCCAGGTGCTCGAACTGGCGGCGCCCGAGAGCGCGGACGTACTGTCCCTGGCTCAGGCCGGAGGACCCAGCGCTCGGGCGATGATCGATTCCGCGACCTTCGAATCCACAAGGATCTTCGCGGTGTCGGGCGGAAGGGAAAGGATGTCGTCGTTCCGGATGTCGACCGTCTCCGGCCCGACCTCGATCGGCCGACCGTCCTTGACGACCCGTACGTAAGCGAGGGATCCGCCGACTCCCCGCGGCGCGGGCGCCGCCCCCGAGGAACGGGAGGTCTTCTGAGGGGCAGGCTCGTGGCCGCGGGCCGGCGCCAGCGGTACCGCCGGGATCGGGGTTGACAGGGCCGCCGTGGGGGGAGACGACGGCTCGAGGTACGGAGCGGCAGTCCGTCTCAGCGTCTGGAACGTCGAAAGCAGCTGGTCGAACATCACCTTCTCCTCGGCGAGCGCGTTGGGCAGCTCCCGCGACCCGCCGATGCTGGCCTGGAACGCGAGCGAGAGGACCTTCTGCATCCGACCCTCGAGGACGTCCCTCGCCACCTGGGTCGCCCGTTGGTACGTCTGGCGAGAGATCTCGCCCTTCCGGGAGGACGGGTTCTCTCGAAGGTCCGACTCGTACGACCGCCTCAGTTCGGCGAGGTACTGCGCGGTCGAGGCATAGTAGTCGGGGGAAGCTTCGCGAGGGTCCGGCCCGCGGCCTCGTTCCGGCGCCATTCGAGCAGCATCGTGAACGTGTCGGGCATCAGGAACGGCGGGACTGCGCTAGGACTATAGGAGATGTGCGGTGCTTCGAGGGCGGACCGGAGGGTGAGCCTCTCCGGCACCGACCGATCCGGATGACGCACGACCGGGAGAACGATGCCGCCTTCGAGGATTTCCTCGAGCTGTGGCGCAAGCTCCTGGCCGACAGCCTCGTTCCCGGAACCGTCGTGGTAGTGGAAGGCGAGCGGGACCGCCGGTCGCTCCGTCGGCTCGGTCTCGCCGGGGCGATCGTCGCCGTGCACGAAGGCCAGACCCTCTCGGGTACCGCCCAGCGCCTGACGGCCACGAGCCGTCGTGTCATCCTCCTCACCGACTGGGACAGCGAGGGCGGCCGCCTGGCCCACCGTCTGAAGGAGTTCCTCTCGGCCGAACGCCTCGACCTCGACCTGGACTACCGGCTGGCGACTCGCGTCGGCCCTCCGTGGAGAGCTGGTCCACGTGGAGGGCCTCGCCGGATGGGCCAGGCGAAACGCGGAACGACGCAAGGCGTCGATCGAGTCGCTGCTCGACCTCGGCGACTCGGCGGGACCCGCGGGCCCTACGGAATGACCTTGGACTGGGTTCGCCGGGTGTCGCGTCGGTTGCGAGCGCGGGACGGTCGGAACCGCTCGGTGCCCTTGCCGGACCAGCGCAGGCCGCGACCCTCGGTGCCCGCGCTCGTCAAGCCGCGGTAGACGCGGTTCTTGTTCGGGGGATCGCCGATCCAGGCGATCTTCGGGTCCGAGACGATCTCGGGGTGGACCGGGTCCACGAGGATCACTTCGTAGAACTTCTGCTTTCCATCCTCGCCCACCCAGTAGGAGTTGAGGACCTCTAGGTTCGGGTAGTGCTTCTGCGCCCGCTCCTCAGCGATGCGTCGGAGGCTCTTCGCGAGCGTCATCCGCAGGATGCCCTTGTGCTTCGGCCGACGGCCCGCGATGATCGCCCGCTTTCGCTGGCCCCCGCGTCGAACGCGGACGCGAACGATGGAGTACCCGCCCTTAGCGCGGTATCCTACAGCCCTCGCCCGGTCGAGCCGGGTAGGACGCTCGAGCCGCGTGACGGTGGTCTCCTGGCGCCACGTGAGGAGCCGCTCGTGGCGCAGGGGCGCGCCCTCGTCGCCGAGCGTCTGGCGGAACGAACGGGCCATGTACCGATAGGCAGAGGTCGACATCGAGCGCGGCGCGGGGACCCGGGCACCGATTATAAAGGTAGCGTTGACAGCCGAGAGCGTCCTCGCCGGCAGGCGGATTCCGCGCAGTTCCCACGGAACGAGGGACTCCGGGCGGGGACAGTCGCTGTCGAAGGTCCACCCGGGTCGTCGCCGTCACGCGGGGTGGGCAGGCTCCTCCGGGGGTCGCGACCAGGGCAGGTGGGGGTCGGTCGGTCGAACGACCTTGGCTGTGGCGTGGCTCTCCGTGGCGATCGCCCGCTCGAGGTGACTCGAAAGCTCCCGCACGAGGCGGTCCATCCGCGCGAGCTCGCCCGCAGGGATCTCGGTGGGTGCCTCCCAGACGAGAGCGGCTCCCCCGCTGGTCGGATAGAATCGGAAGGACAGGACGGCGGCGGCGGGGGGCACGGCTGGGTTCTGCCGCTCGAGACGACCGCGAACATGGCTCTCTGACGGCTCGGTCGAGTCCTCGCGATCGACCGTGTAACCGAGGGTCGTGAGGTAATCCGAGAGATACCCCGCGAATCGCTCACGGCCGATCCCCCGGACCCTAAGCCAATCGCCGTTGCCCACCGTCACTTACGACCCTCCGCTTTCAGCGCGCGCTCGAGGCTCTTCCAGAGCCCGAGCATCATCCGGTACTCCGCCTCAGTAGGCGTCGCCCGACCGAGGACTCGACGAAACAGGAGGATTAAACCCCGTCGTTTGTGCGCGGGGTACCGGGTTCTGCCGACGAGGTGCTCCAACCTCTCTAGGAACAGCTCCTTCTCCTTGCCGTTCAGCTCGAGAACGTCCGGTGCGGGCGTCGTTTCGGGATCGGTGGGACCGCGGGCCCGGTGGACAGCGTAGAGCACGACCCCGACCGCGTGCGAGACGTTCAAGGTCGGGAACTCGCGACGGGCAGGAATATGAACGAGGAGGTCGCAGCGCTCGAGCTCGGTTCGGCTCAGGCCGTTGTCCTCGGGACCGAAGACGAGCGCCACGCGTCCCTCGACCACCCGGAGGATCTCCCCGACCCTCTCCGGGCTGACCGACCGGCGGAGGTAGGCGGTGGAGCGTCCCGTCGAGAGGTCGGTCGTGCCGACCACGAGGTCCGCGTCCGCGACCGCCCGGTCCAGCGTCGAGAACTTCACCGCGGCGCGAAGAATAGGGAGGCCGCCCATCGCCCGCCGCCGGGCCTCGGCCCGGAGGGGTGCCCGCGGAGCGACGAGGACGAGTCGAGTGGCGCCGAAGTTCCGCGCGGCGCGAGCGACCGCTCCCACGTTCCCGTCCTCCTTCGGACGGACGAGGACGACGTCGACCCGGGCGCTCACCCGCCGGTTCCCTCCGCGAACAGGCGACGGACCATCCAGTCGGGGTCGAACGGAACGAGGTCCTGGTACCCTTGGCCGACGCCCACGAACACGATCGGCTTCTTCACGACGTAAGCAGCGCTGAGCGCCGCCCCGCCCTTCACGTCGGCGTCGAGCTTCGTCAGTACGAGGCCGTCGAGCCCGATCGATTTCTCGAACAGTCGCGCCTGCTCCGTGACGTCGTTCCCGCTGAGCGCATCCCCGACGAACAGCGTGAGCGTCGGCGAGACGACACGCCGGATCTTCTTCGCCTCTTCGATCAGGTTCTCGTTGGTGTGCTGGCGGCCGGCGGTGTCGACCAGAACGACGTCCACTCCCTTCGCCCGGGCGTGCTCGACCGCGTCGAAGGCAACGGCCGCGGGGTCGCTCCCTTCCTGCTGGCGGATGACCCGCACCCCCAGGCGCTCGCCGTGGACGAGCAGTTGCTCGATCGCCCCGGCCCGGAAAGTGTCCCCCGCCGCGATGACCGCGCGGAATCCTTGGGCGCCCAGCCATCCGGCGAACTTCGCGACCGTAGTGGTCTTACCGCTCCCGTTCACCCCGACGAACAGGATGATGTAGGGCTTCGGGACGTGGGCTCGGATCCGCGCCGCGAGGTCGAGCGGGGGCAGCGCGAGGATCGCGCGGACCGAACGCTCAAGGCAGCCACGGATCGCCTCCTCCGCTTCGAGACCGGAGCGGAGCTTGCGGCCGGAGAGCTCCTTCTTCAGGTCGCGGCGGAGCCGGTCGACCACCGGAAGAGCGATGTCCGATTGGAGCATCGCGATCTCGAGGTCGTCGAGGACGTCCTCGATGGTCGCATCCTTCAGCTTCTGCCCGAAGAACCCATCGGAGAAGATCGAGGCGCCCGAAGCGTCTACCGAGACCGGGGTGGAGGGCGCCGAGGGCCGAGGCTCCGTGCGCGGAGGGCGATCGGTAGCCGGCGCAGTGGACGCCGGTCGGGCGGTCGAATGGGTCGGGGGTACCGGCTCGGGCTCGCTCGACCCGCGTCGGAGCCGAGCCTTAAGAGCCGCCCACATCGGCCGAGGCTCCCGAAGAGCGCTCCGTGGCTTCGAGCCGCGCCGAGATCTGCTGGATCCGCTCGTCGACCGAGGTCATCTTCCCTTCGAGGTCCCGGACCGCCTGGTCGATGCGACCGAGGCGTTGCGCGAGAAGCTCGACGACCTTCGGCCGGACCATCTCGACAACGATGCCCGACCCGATCCCGATGAGCACCGGAGCGTCCCGGGTGACCGACCCGCGGACGAACGCCTCTCCACCCAAGGGCAGGAGAAACTCGGTGCCCGACGCTGCGCGGTCGATCCCCTCGAGGCTTTCGCGCGCTCGGGCGTGGTCCTGGCGGGACGCCGTGAGGATCTGGTGCTGCTGGAGGAGCGTGTTCAGCTGGCCGCGGTACGCGTCGAGGCGCATCAGGTCCTCCTGGACCTCGTGTGATGTAGGATTAGGTCCGTGCGATGAAGCCACCATTTGAGACTCTTTCTCGAACCCCCGGACTGGCTGGCCGACTTAACTCTTCCTCGATGGGGCGGCCGCCCTCGAGTCCCCTTACCACGGGGTTCGCGCCCGCCGCGTTCGATGCGCTTGATCTCGGGGTCCGGCGGCCGGTACTGCCTGCAGGGAGCGGGTGGTGGCATTGGCCGTTTGTCTCGGTGACGCGGGCCTGCCCCCACTCGACCGAGCGTAGGCGCGTTAGTCCCGCCCGTCGCCAGCCCGGTTTCCGCGAACCGGCCCCTGTCGCGCAGCATGCACGAGCCCACTCCACCGGCCGGCGAGCCGGTCCATGCACCGTCCGGCCAAACCGGTCCATGCCGCGTACGATGCACGGTCCCATTCCACCGGCCGCGGACCGGTCCATGCACCGTCCGGCCAAACCGGTCCATGCCGCGTACGATGCACGGTCCCATTCCACCGGCCGGCCGGACCGGTGCATGCACCTCCCGACCGGACTACTGCATGACGCGAACTATGCACGATCCCCTTCCTCCGGCCGGTGCCTCTCCTCCCGAGGTCCCGCTCCCGACTCCGGTGACCCTGAATCCGGCTCGAACCCTAGCCATGGATTCGAATTGATCAAGCTCGTGGTCGCTTCAACCCCCCCCGCAGAGAACCCTCACCGTTGAAAACGGTCAGACCAGCCGAGAAGAGAGCAGGACAATGCGCAACCCGCCGGTTTCCTAGCCCGCGCATCGACTGCTCCCGCCGAGTTTCGAATCCTGTCGGCTGACTAGGCTAGTCCGAGGAGGACCAGAACCTCCGAGAGATGGTCGATACTCGGAACCGAGGAATCGATCTCCGGTGCATCCTCGCGCGGATTGACATAGTCCCAATAGTGCGCTTGGAGTCCACGGTACAGGGCAGCCCCCATGCCGAATCTACGAGCCCCCTCCACGTCATACACCCAGCTGTCCCCGACGTGAAGGATTTCAGAGGCAGGAACGCCGGCCCGCCTCACCGCCTCGGCAAAAATTTGCGGGTCGGGCTTGCAAGCACCGACGTCCGTCGAGGCGATAACGTGGGCAAGCCGCATCCCTCCGGTCTCCTCCAAGAACGACTTCCAAGCCGATCCCGATCGGTTGGTGTCCGTGATCATGACCACGGGAAACCCCACCTCGTTCAGATGTCGTACGAGAGCCTGGGCCTCGGGATTGACCACGGGAGGATGTTCCTTCAACCCCCCTTCGGCGTAGCGCTGGACGACCTGCTCGACAGGGCCGGTGGTACTGAGCTCCCAGGATCTGAAGTATCCGTTCGACCTGGGTCGCCACCGGGACGGAAGCCGCACGCCGACCCTCAGTCTTCCACTCCGAGAGAAGAGCCCCCCGTGCCATGCGGAGGTCCTCCGGTAGAATCGGACTCCCTTCGGCCCTACGGAGCCCTTGCCCGAGGAGAATCCAACGGACATCGTCACTGAGCCTCGACGATGGCCCGCGTATCCCAGACAACGGTGTCATGGAGATCCAGGGAGAGAACGCGGTATCCCATGGGAAGGCACTCGCAACTCAGCGCAAGCTACCGGGAACGATTAGACTGCCCCCCGCGGACGGGCGGAACACGCCGCGACCTTGGCGGAAGGCGCGGGTCCGATGAATGGATCGTAATCAGCGCACCCCACAGGCTGCGCGTCGTTCAGAAACCCACGGGTTCTCTACGGGCCGATTGCCAGCCGACCGGGATCTTAGAGAAGGTGCCCGTAAGCTGAAGGGTAGCTGGCCCGCCGCTGCAAAATTGGAACTGATACTGAGAACCCCCATCGACATCGACGGTCCCCGTTCCGGAGGAGTAGCTAGTGCTGAACATGGCCACGCCGGGCGGCGCGATCATCACAAAGGAGACACTGGTACTATCGTTCACTGTCCAGGAGAACACAAAAGTACCCGTCGTGCTCAACCGTCAGATTGGGCCCCCAACCGCACTTGAATCCCCCTTCGCTTGATATTGAGGATGACTCCGGTTCGTGCTGGGGCAGGGGCACTACGGCCAGCAGGAGAATCACCATCGAGCCGAGGATGATGGCAGCGATGATCGGGCCCAACCATGGACTCCATTCTCGCCGACCGGTCTGTGAGGATGCCGTTGGGTACCCCTTCTCCATGATTCTCTCGGAGCACTGCTAGCCCTCCATCTGCCCATACCAATTGGGGGGGTCGATAATCCACGCAATGTGAGCGGAATCTCCCTTCTCGGTTGTTCACATTCCCGCCGTATGTGGTCCGGGAATGTGGGACCGGACTGAGTCCTCCGCTTTCGGCCCTCGCCGTCCATCGGGACGCTTGGGAGAATTCCGGAAGTGCTGTGATACGTCGCGCTACTTGTCGGAGCCCGCTTCGGAACTAGGCATTGAGGAACCGCGTGCCTGAAAGTTGTCGCCTCTTACGTCCGGGTCAGCACAGTTCTAGTCCAGCCAACGAGCAAATCCGAAGGCCCGGTTGATACAGCCAACCCCTTCGCGGCAGATTCTCGCATGATCGCGTCGTACACTTCAAGGGTGATGTAGTTCTGAGCGGGGAACCGGCCCGCGATAAAGATCATCGATGGACCGCCGCTTCCATGGCGGGTTATTCCGTGAGTGAGTTCCACACGGAGCGAGAATCGCGTCTCCACCCAAGGCAGGTGCCACGTCTTGCCGTTGGAACGCCAGAAAGTGACCCCCTGCCCATCCACGTCGACATAGTCATCACCCGGACCCGCGATCGCAATCAAGTAGACCCCAACAGCGACGAAGAACAGTGGAATCGCGACTGCCAGGCTCGACGTGACCGACCACCCGGCGAATCCACCTTGACGGACGTAGTATCCTGCGGTCGAATACGCAGCGAGGAATACGAAGAGGGATGCTGCTGCCACTCCCATCCATCGGAGTCCCCGCCTAGCTCGGAGTGCAGGCAACGACCGGAGATCCCTTAGATCGAACCGCATGTGCTGTCACCAAGGGCAAGGGAGATTAGCGTAGGAGGCAACGACCGAGTAGTCGATGAACCCCGCAGCGAAATCCATCCCGAAAACGATCTCGTCCTCAAGCGCAGCGCCACCCCCCAGCGCGATTGCATCTATAATCACGCTGTCGACGTCGAGGAGGAACGAAACGACGGCGGCGGCAACTGAGTGAATCGCGTTGGCGACACCAGCCATCAATAGCGCCATGAGGCCGAGCGCCGCTCCCCACGTGTCCGTCCATCCGGGTTTCGCGGGTGGCGTTGCGGCAGCAATCACGTTCGCTATTGCCACCGATGTAGTGCTTGTCGAAAGTATCCCCGAGAGAGAACTGAAGCTAGAGCTAGGTACCCGAACCACCCGTCGGAGCCACCAGCGTCGAGAGTTCAGTCACGATCGACCCACTAAAGGGACCATCACCCGCGAAGGCGGCCTTCTCGCTCGATCCTAGTGATTCAATTCCGCTGACGACAACTCCGATGATTAGTAGGGCGAGGAACGTCGTCCCAAGAGAGAACACATCAAGCGCGCCGAGAGCTATCGTGATGGCTGTGGCCCCAATCAGTACCACGGCCCAAAACGGCCACCAGGAGAAGTCCTGCCAGAATTTACTCGCGTTGTGGGCCGACACATCTCCCGCCAGGTTCGTGGTGTAAGTGGTCGCAATGCTGATGATGGGCTGGAAGGCTGGCTTCAGGATGTGCTGGACGAGCCAATTGATTGCGGCGTTTAATGCCCATAGCATTGCCGCTTCCACGGCCTGGAGGGCCCAACTTGCTGCGGCGGCCAATCCATGGGATACCGTGGTTAACGTCCCGGCGATTGCGCCATCGATGTAGGCCGTCGCCGCGATCGGCCTGGTCCAGAACACGGTAACGAGAGCGTTTGCGATTCCGGTAACCGTGTTCCAGACCTCAGAGAGGAAGTTGGTAAACCAGGAGGTGTACTGCTGATCCTGGGCAGAGTTGTCCTCCGGTCCGAAATATGTACCGTTGTTGAAGATCGTTGCATTGGCGAGAACACTCAACACGTTCTGAGGTAGGTTCAGCGTCGTGACAGCCCCGGTGACGTTGATGACATCATTCGTGACTTCCCCAGTGAAGTTGGTTATCAATCCACTGAGAAGGCTGCTTAGGTCACTCGAACCCGAGACGTTTATCCAGAATACAGCTTGGACCTGTCTAGACTCGACCCCGGCTTCAGAGCCAGGGCTCCCGGGAATCCCTCCAAACGACGGGAGAGTCGTGGAATCCGCAGAGGTGATAGACTCGTTCGAGGGCACAAACGCCCATATGTATCCCCAATCGCCCGGACTCAGGTTCTGAATCCGGTTCGTCCAGCCTTGTTCGCCTGAATTATTCGTCCCGTTGAGCAACGCTCGGCCGAGAGGTGAGTTGATAAAGATGCCTCTGGGGACGATCAGGTTGTTCAATCCGGGTTGGAGGGTGACGGCATAGGTTGCGGTTCCCTCGGCATTCTGTATGCCTGCCAAGGTAACCGGACTAGAACTTCCCGTGAGATTCAAAGTCAGGAGGTCAAAGTCTGGTTCCCCGATGTACCGCTTGAGACCCCACGGGGCGTTAGACAGGGTCGTGTTGTTCGAAGGCACCAGCAGAAGCGTGTTCGCCTTGGGTAACTCGGGCAGGGCATTGATTGTAACGTTCACGTATCCCACCGCGTCGGATCTGCCTCCGATCTGTGGGGAACTCCATAGAGTTAGGTTCTCGGCTACCCGCTGGGTTAGATTCTCGAGGTCCACGGGTCGGCCCCCGATCAAGGCTGGCGCAGAGGTCGAATTCTCGAACGGCGGGCCAGTGTTCGAGTCATTCGTAAAGAGGGCTGCCGCCCAATAGATGTACTGACTTGAAGTCACGACCGGAACGTTGACGACGGCAGTACCCCCACCACGGAATCGAATAGTAGGGTGTCCCCGCTTCGGGTAACCCCGCCCATCCAGAGGCGGTCGTACACCCCCCTCCCGAACAAGGGCCATACCCGCTGTAGTAGAGAGTCCCCCCGTGGGGGTTCGAAGTCAGATTCAGTAAGGGCGAAACTCCGGCGCCGCCCCTCGATGTGATATTGCTCGCCTGCCATGCAGTGAGGTTTAGCTGAACGACCACGGGCCCCATCGGGTCCGGCTGAGCGCCGTCCGACAACCCGTCGTGGCTGGTGCTGCTCGTCAAAGGGTTTGCTCCCCACGAGAGCTTGCCCCAGACGGTGATGGTTCGCTCAGTGCCGTACTGGCCCGTAACCGCTCTGAGCCAGCCGACATCCTCGGATGAAATCAAGTATTCGAGGGCTGGGAGGGCGCTGGCCGACCAGAGGTCCTTTGCCGCTGAGGAGTTCGAATCGCCAATCCACCTCTGGCTGTAGCACTGGATTCCCTGGAGACAGGTCAGATGGGTTGGTTCTCCACTGGGTACATTGAATGAGCACGCTCCCTGGCCGGGTTGGTACACTTGGCAGGCGTGGGCGAAATCGTATGATCCGTTCTCGTAGTAGAAGTGGAAGTCGGCCGAAAGACTTGCCAATAGAGTTGAGGTGCCCTGGCTCGTCGCCCGGCCCAGGTCGAACGTGAGATTCCAAGTGTCGAGCATGTGACTGTGGGCCGTGTCAATAGTGAAAGGATCCAACCCGAACTCCTTCTCCACAAAGTCGTTCACAAGTCCGTTCGTGGCGTATCTTTTAATGTAGGGAGTCACCATGGACGACGGGTCGATCTGGCAGTCCTGGGCGCTGGCGGTCCCGCCAGCGGAGCAGGCCCCCACCCCGGAAGCACCGTAGGCGACCAAAGGTAACACCCAGCCCTTCCCCTTCTCAATGTCAGATAAGCCATCGTGCGAAGTACTGTATTGGTACAGGAAGGAGCTCGAGGCTACCCCGATTTCGGGCTTGACAACGACGGTGTGTCTCACGGTTATGTTGTACGTGTAGTTAGCAACTATCGTGTAGGGGTACCTTGTATCGGGGCTCAGCGAGAGCGGGCTGCCGCTCAGATTCAGTAAGCTGCCGATTCCGCCGTGGGGGTTCGTCGCGGTTTGGTTTACCTCGGACGCGGCAAACGGGACATTGGTGTGGGCTGTCCGAACGTATCCGCCGAGCAGGACAAGGTTGGTCCCTCCAGGAGGCAACGCCGGGGTGTCCCATCCGACCTCAATTCCACCTCCAACCCGGGAAACCGAGTCATAGGGGAGGTCCTGTTCCCAGGGGTATGGCAGAGGCGCGTCCGTCGTGAATGCAGGATCTTCGGCGGTTTGGAAGTTCTCGGTGACGATCTGATCTTCTTCGACCAGGCACCCGCTGTTCCATGATACTCCGAAGGTTCCATTGTACGACACCATAGGTTCGAGTCCGTGAAGCTCGATGGTGTAAACCCACGCGCCGGACGGAGCGTGGGCAGGGACGATCCCGGCGATACTCCAGTTGATAGGTGTGCCCACCTCGAAATATGTAAAGAAGCCGAGGGCATTCACCGTCGAGTTCCACGTAACGTTAACTGTCGAGGCGTTCAGCGACGTGTATGGGGCCCCAGTTGAATTCGAGATTGAGACCGTTGGCACAGAGGAACTCAAGGTAAACGAGCAGGATGCGCCCGCCTGCTCGGGTGAGGACGAGCCCCAAGAACTGTAGCTGAACGACGGACTACCTGGCGACGTTCCACTCCCAGCTCGGCTAGTGCTTGCGACGCTTAGTGTGTACGCCTGGTTCGCTCCGGAATACCTTGAGAATGTGTATGCCCCGTTGATGGCAGGACTCGATGCGGACCAGGTCTGGGTCCCAGAGGCGTTAGATAGGTTCCCATGGACTAACGATGGCAACGTGGAATTAAACTGCACGGTCAACTTGGCCGAGCTGTGGTTTGTGGGGTTGAACGATGCCGTGACAAAATTCTTCCCCGGAACAATGGTAAGACTAGTGTTGAAGGCTCCCTGAAGAGCGACCTGGGCGAAGTAGGTAGTCGTGTTCTGGTACGAAACCGATGGTTGATTGCATGGATTGCTGATCTTCTCAACCTGAACCGTTAGGGCGGTGTAGTTACCCTTCCAGAAGAAGCGCTGATCGGCCGTAAGGTTGTAGACCCAGACCGAGCTGTACGACCCGGAGGTCGAAGTGAACGGGTGCGAACTCCCGTTGTTGATCGATACGTTCACCCATGACGTAACGGTCGTGGTATAGTACTCCCAGATTCGCTGCATGTTATGGGGGGGATTGCACGCTGGCCCCTCGATGTTAGTATTCGTGGCCGGAATCGTAGAGGTTGCCGCCAGCTCGTATACAGTCGGGCTGTAGGGCGTCGGAGTGATGGAGATTGACTCGGTGTGCCCGCTTTCTGTCTCCGAGCCGTTCACCGGTTTGGGGAGATTTGCGATGGGAATCGAGAGGGCGTAGGGTGCGAAGTTGGTAACCGTGCTCAGCGGGGATGTCGCGATCGGGACGGCCTCGGCTTCCAATGCCCAATCGAGGTAAACCGCGAGGTACGTGTTTGGGGTCTGGATGCCCGAGGACGAAAGTAGTGGTGAATCAGCCCCATTTGGAGCAAGGGCAGTTGCACAAACAGTCCCGCTCCCTGCTGCGATGGAGAGGGGGATGTGGGTGAGATTCTGGTAGAGGTAGATGCCCGTGATGTTCTGAGCAGAACAGAGGTTGCCCGAGGCCAGGCTCGAATTGGCCAGAGTGATCTCTGTGGTAGCGTTGGTCAGGAACGAAGCCAACCCGGCGGGAGTCGCGCCTCCGCGCCCGAAATCCCAGTCTCCGAGGGTCTGGAGTAGAACGGACCTTGTGAGGTTGAGGGAGACGTTTGCGGGGAGGTACCCACCGGTGTACGCGATTGCGCCTGAGTTTCCAGGTGACGTGGCTGGCCAGAGCATCAGAGGTCGAGAGAATGCGTCGACGGCAATGGTTGGCGCGCCGATGGGCGTGGTGCCGTTCCCCGTCATGACGGGGAGATCCTCCGGCGGTGTCACCGGCAGACCATCAGGTTCGTATGACGCCTCCACCAGTGAACCTAGGCCATCATCTGGATTCTGCCACACGGCATACTCGAGTCCGTTCGGCCCTACGGTCAACGTCGGATTGAGAGTCGTTCCGTTGATGGGCCCCGAAAGGTACGGACCGAGCCAGGCCGCGCCCCCTGCGCCGGATGATAGCGTGACGGGTATGACCTGTCCAGAGGAGTATGTCGTGTAGAGCGTGGTGAGCTCCGAGCCAGCTGATGTCATTGTGAGCTGTCCCGAGATGCCTCCTCGGCTCTGCAGGAGCGTCTGTCCTACGGCTGCCCCGAACGTGTTCGTGGGCACCGGAACAAAGGCGCCGATCCGTGTTGGCCCGAGGAAGTGAATCGAGTCGGTGCTGCTCGCAAAATCGATCTCATTCGATCCGTTTGCAGAGAATGCAACGTACTCTCCAAAGACCGGCCCCGTAGGAGCAAGTGTCACGGCAGCGGAAACGACGTTAGTGGCGCCGGAGCTATCTGGCTGCAACTCGACCTGCCCGATGGTTGAATTGGCCAACGAAATGGTCGTAATCTCTATTGAATCACCCATGATGGTAACCGCCGCCGCGGCGACCGGATCGGCAGCCAGTGCGGCCAGTTGTCCATAGATGGTTGGGCCAAACTGAATCCACTTGCCTTGCAATAACGACCACTCATAAAGGTAGGTTGTCCCCCCCGAGGTCGCGCCGAGAACGATGGTTGCTCCAATCGACGTCGCCTTTACGGCCGTGACCGAAGTTGAGAATGTAGCCACGACAGACTGATTGGACCAGCTGAGGGGCAGGTCCCCGCACCCCGGACCGCAGCTTCCTGCAGTCGCAATAAGTCTTGCATCGCCGGGGCTGTAACTCGCGACCGCGTACCATACAGAGGCAGTGGGGAATGAAGTGTTGCTGAGAACCGAGGCGTTTACCACCGCATAGCTGGCAGGAGCGCTAGGCAGCGGTATCGCAGAAACGCCCTCAACTCCACGAGCGCTAGACAGGTTCGCAGGTGCCGGGAAGAGGGAGGCGGGAACTGCGTACGGATAGTCCACCGCTCCAGTCGTGTTGTTGCCGCCTAGGCCACCGCCGGGCTGACCTCCACCGGATGCCGCGGCAGCAGGCATCTGAAGAGTGAATGTCATCATGACTGCGCAAAAGACCGAGATTGCCACCGACCTGCCGGTAAACCACCTGCTGCCCCGGCCCCGCCAAGAGGGAGTCGCCTGGAGTGAAGGCACCATCTCTCTCCGAGGAGAGATTCGCCTGTGTCTCGAACGGAGGCAAGTGACGCGTATTCCGTGGGTCCGCCTGGTTCGGTTCGACTTCGCCACCGGATCCGACATCTCGTCCTCTAGCCCTCCGCGCGACCCGGAACCGCGGGAACGGCCGAGAGAGGGGAACACGGTCCCCAGCTAAGAACCCCTAGTACGCGTCGTGTCAATATGATTTCACGAAGTCAGTGTTAAGCAGCCCGAGCAACGGAGATAGACAGAGAGATCGACGCGCTCGAATGGAGAGCCGTCTAGCGTCCATCGAGCCTGCGAACTTTCTGTGGCACGCTTGTAGGGGGGAGGGGTCCGGTATCCCACCCCCTTCGTAACTCCGTTTCCTCCTCACGACTGCGCGCCCCTCGCTCAGACCCGCGGTCGAAGGTCATTTTGCCCCTGGCTACTATCCTATCTCGGGTCGCGCGGGAGTTATGACTTGGGGAGATGTTCGCGCAACGTGAACGGGGGCGTGCCCGAGCACAGGCCGGTCCACGCCGTCCCGGAGTTCACTTCGAAGCGAGAACGCGGCCTAGTGTGGGCTTGCGATCTGAAACAATCGTCTAGCTACCTCAACGACGACAGGGCCGTCGACGCCCTCGAAACATTCCTTCCCCGGCTGCGTTGGGCCGCACGTCCGATCGTTGAAGCCGCCGGCGGCCAATTCCTGAAGTGGACCGGCGATGGGTTCCTCGCGTGGTTCCCGTTCGAACTCGATCGCCACCTGGGAGAATGGTCTTCGAGGGCGATTCGGGCTTGTTGGGAACTCTCGTTCCTCGTGAACATCACACAGCTTGGTGTCAGCCCGAAATTTGGATTCCGGTTGCGACATGGAATCGCTTACGAGCCCGACGGCCTCGTCATGAGTAGCGGGGCCGAAGTCGATGTCTTAGGCCGATCCGTCGTGTTCGCGTTTCGCCTAGCGGGGGTCGAGGCTGCTTTTCCCGGGATTGTCGCCGAGCGGCGGGTCTCCGACGCCGCGACCAGTGCAGGTCTCACTGCGGTTGACTTTCGACCTCGGCTATTCACTCCATCCGAGGTATTGAAGTACTTCAAAGGCGAGCGTAGGGGAGTTGACCTAGTTTCTGTGTCGGTGGAGGCCCATCCTCAACGGAGAAGCCGTGCAGAGACACTCGCCCATCTCGGCGAGACCATCAGAAAGGCGGAAGATCCGCTCGCGTCCAGCGACCCGTTCTCCCTAGAGTTTAGCTCGCGGATCCTGAAAGTGTGGTCGTCAGGACCTCCGTGGGCGAAGCAGATGATGAACGAGGAACTTCGCTTCATCCGCGAAGAGCTCCTCGGAAAACTGAAAACTGTCCGGGACGCCCTCACCCACCTTCACCCTCGCGGAGACTCAGGCAGTTTGAGGGCGCCTGACTAGCGACTCGCTCGCTTGAGCGCCGTCTGCTGCTCGGCCAAAATCTTGTCCGCCTGAGAGGTGGCGAGAGCCTTCGCACCGTTGGTGATTCCCTTCTCGAAGTCCCATCGTTTGAATGCTCGGGCCGACGCGCGTGCATACTTTACAGCGGCCTTCTGAAGTTTGAGCCGCTGCTGTTGGATCAGGGCGATCGCCGCGGCGGTGACCACGTCCACGCCGAGGCATGAGAATCTGGCTCATTAATTCCCCCCCAGTCAGTCTCGGACGACGACGTGGCTTCGATACGGTATGCCGGCTATGGAGGGTCCTCCGAAATCTGGATGGAACCAGCACTTATCGTGTGGGCCAAAACAGATCCTGGCCACGCCGCAGTCAACCTGTGGACTGACCAAGGATAGGTTAGCGGATGTGAAACAACATCTCGACCCGTTCTCCCTGATCTAGGTTCTTTCCAAGATCGGCCAGCCCATTAGGGCTAAACCGCTTCCATGGCCGCAGTCCCTCGAAGAGTTGAACAGCATCCTCTTTGTCGGGTGGCCGGAAGTATGTTGCGCCCGAGTACTCCCCAAACGAAACATAGGAAATCGTGGAACCTACTTCGCCGCGGGCGAAGTAAACTCCGAACTCGTCCTTGTGGGATAGCTCCTCCCGCAATACTTTTCTCGAAGCGAGCAGAACATATGCGACCAAACTCGCACAAAGTAGGGGGGCTAGGAAGACGGTCGCTCCGGTCTGTTCAGATACGAGGCCCACTACCAGCAATAGGGGATACCCGAGTACCACAACTGCGGCTCCCGAGACGAGCAGGAGACGGGGGTTCCATTTGGATGCCCCAATCCTTGCTGTCAGGCTCAGCTTTGAGTCTCGCTCACGATCGAAGGTGGGAACCGGCTGCCCGAATGGAATCCGGACTTTTCCGATTTGAACTCCAGCCCTCCTGGTGCTCTCTGCGGCCCTGAGGGAATCGAGAATCTGCGCGACAATTTCTAATCTCTTGGTCTGCTGCGGTGTCACCGTCGCCCATGCTTCATCGAGGGCGGGATCCATGTCGTGTAACCATTCAAGAAAACGCTCAGGATTAGTGTCTGCACCGACGTCAACATACGCCCTCACAACGTATTGAGAGACTGCTGCGCGTAGAGCAGGTCCAAGCGACTCTAGTTTTGAGTAGCTCTGGGACCGGACGTGTTCATAAACACGTTCCGACGCGGCTCCGGTGGCTTTCAACGCGTTCAAGAGTTGGCCGAGCTGGCCGTTCTGATCCTTCAGCGATTTGATTCGCCGCTCCTCAAACCACGTAGCTAGAACCAATGCCAGTCCGCCCAATACTGCGGTTGTAATCAGGTCGGCAGTTACCATGTTGCCCCCACGGCGTTCGGGGCCTATCTCTGGCGCTATGAAAGCTCGGAGTCCCGGGCGTTCGTCCGCAGGTAAGAGCACTCATAAGGCTTAGATTAGGCGGGCTTTGCGTGAAGGTCTAGGCGTGAATGCCCAGGGGTCGTAGCAATCGGGTGGCTTCCAAAATCCTAGATCGTTCGAACGGGCCCGAACGATTATGCTAATCTTGCCCGAGGGTTCGTGCCAAGGCCTTTGATGCCCGATTGCGACGCCCGCTTCCCCCAAGGCCCCTGATCGCCCACCAGCGACCCTCCTTCAGCGTCTTGTTTAGGAGGTGAGGATTACGCGCAGCTGCCAGTTGAATCAAGAACGACTCCAGTTGCCTAATCGCCTCTGAATTAGGCTTTCCTCTGCTACGCGGGTGAACTATGAAGATGAGTACCGGGGTTCCGCGGCTGACCTTCGTCAGTGCGCGGTTGTATGCAACCAGTTTGTGAGATGCGAAGCACTCTCGCTCGAAATCAGATCGGGTCGTTTTACCGGCGTACCAGGGGGTGATAAGGCCGTGGCTCGCTCTTATTCCGAAAACGTAGCATCCCTTACTTGCGCCGAGGCCGGCTGCCTCGGGGTTCTGAAACAAGGCTCTTCCGCAGTCACCGTCGATTGAACGGCCGCCAGGCTCGTCGTCGAATGGGACGTCAAAAGGCCCTTTGACATCGAAGGAGAATTGATCTTCACTCAATGGAGTCGACTCCCGCTAGCCAATCCCAGCTTTGACCTCTCCTACGGATTGGCGACTCAATACAGGTGGTTTGCCAACCTACAGGTTTGGTAAGCTCGTATCAATCCGAGCCCTGGGGATCAGGATAACGGCACCCCCGAAGCAGGGTCGCGCCGAGTACGCCGGGAGTCTTGCGAGCCGCAAGACTCCCGTTGTGTGTCATTTCTAGAGCCCCAGTTGGAATCCGCCGGAGGCGCCGCCCTGAAGGGCGCTCTGGAGTGAGTTGACGACTCCTGAGACTCCGGTCCATGTGCCTACGACGGAGAGGGCTCCGGACACTCCCGGCACCCCCGCGTACGCAGCCGCGGCAATCGCAGCCGCCCCGAGGCCGATAGCGGCCAGAGCCTTCACCGCCATTCCAACGGCGCTTCCCGCCGCTGCGGTGGCCGTCACTCCCACTGCAGGGGCGGTAGCACCAATCCCGACGCTCGCCTGCGCGGAACCGGTAGCCCCCGCAGCGGCTGGCGGCGCCGTCGGCATACCTGCCTGAGCCGTCGATCCCGCTGAGGTCGTCACTGTCGACCCCGAGCCCACCTGAGCAGCTCCCGATGCGCCACCGGAGCCAGTCAGGCCCGAACTCGGAGGAGGCGCATTCGTAGCCGCACTCGATGCGGTCGTGCCGGCTCCGATCGACGCGTTCGTCACAGTCGCGCTCGTCCCTGCGGTTCCGCTCATTGCCGCTTGCATGGCCAACCGACCTGAATTTGGCCGTAGTGGTAGTTGTAGTCCAGTCCAGCCGGCCGATGCAGGCGTTGGACATTTTCGCAGCCATTCGAGGTGCAGCGAGAATCCAAGAGAGTGACCCTCGGTTGGACCCCGGGATCCAGTTCGGCCAGGACCCCTCCCCAGCGAAGGCACGGCTAACGAAAGGGAGAAAGGACCGCAGACGATAGGCGATCTATGGTCGACTGGGACCGGGTCGAGGAACTCAGGTCCAAGGGATTGGGCTGGTCGGAGATTGCTGACGACTCGAAGGTGGGATTCCATGCGGATGTGTCCGCGGGAGACCCTGGGCGAGCGCTTCGGGCGCTCTATCACCGGAGTAGGGCCCGTGGCCGTGGGAAAGCCCCCGCGCCGTCAACACCCAAGAAAGGAGGGGCGGCGGGGAAACCGACTTGGTCCCTCATTCGGATAGGATACCTGGCATTTCCCCTAGTCGCGGTTTGGTTCCTGATTGCGTACCTGGTTCCGTCGCCCGTCGGACTACTGGTTCCCGCGATCCCCTACCTGGGGCTCGTCCTTGCCGTCGTGGCCTTCGTCTTCTTCTTCCTACTTTGGCGGACCTCCGGCCGTCGGTGGTCTTCGGTCTATCGTGGGACTGTGATCGGAGGTGTCGTCCTCGGACTCGCTGTGGCCGGTCTGATCGGCCTTAGCGGAATTCTCCTCTTTGGATGTCCCTACTTGCCACCCTCATCCGCACTGTCACATGAGCCGGATAACTGGACCGCGGGTCACGGCATTTCGCCGTGGCAAGAGAACGGAAAGCCGGTGGTCTACTTCTACGGCGCGACCTGGTGCCCGTACTGCTCGGCGAGCAGCTGGGCCTTCTACAAGGCGATGACCCAATTTGGGACCGTCACAGGCGCTACCTTTTCCTCATACTCAAGTCCAAGTGACGCAGCGGGCCCTAGCACTCCCGAGGTCGTCCTTGCGGGCGTCCAGTTGAACTCGCCCACGATCTCATGGCAGGTCAGTGAGGACACCTCCGGCATCCAGGGGACATCTGTGGCGACAAGCAGCTGCTACCAGCTCGCCTACGTAGCCGCCTATGGTGGGGGAACAATCCCGTTTGGAGTTATCAACGGACAATACGTCCACGCCGGGGCGACGTTCGTCCTCCCAAACGACCTCAAGAACTACGAGCTAACGGGCGACCTGACGGTCAAGGGATCTGTCCTGAACGAGACCGGGACTCCGTGGACGGTGATCCAGGACTCGACCTGGTGGATTATGACCTTCCTGGCTAAGGCGTCCGGTAAGAGCATTGGCTTCCTCGCCAACGCTCCGGGTGCTTCGAAGTGGAGCGCGGCCACAATCAGCGCGGTTGAGACCGACATGAACCAGACCTACTGAGGATCGGCCGATCTCGCTGGGGCGTCAAAATGGACCCTCCTTCAGCCCCTAGGACTGGTTGGGGGGACGACTCTGCAGCGGAGACCGTCGAGGCAGGCCCCAGGTGGGATCTTGCTGGATTGATGGGCGTCTCATGGTTGGCGGTCGCCTGCCTATACGTCGGATTGACTGCGGGACTCGGTGCCAGATATGGGCAGGTCACCGACGTCATGACGGGAATCGCGGGCCTCGCCGCGACCCTCACGATCCTCTCATACACGCTGAGCTTTCCAGCCCAAGTTCGAATATTGAACTCGGGGATTGAACGCCGAACGCGACGTGGAGTGCACTTCATACAATGGTCCCGCCTGCTCCCCATTCCACGCGATCAGATCGTCCCTGGCGCGGTCCGCTTCCTCTTCAGAACCGAACATCAAGGACGTCAGACGTTGGATTGGTTCTACATGTCGGCGAGACAGGCCAGAGCCGTTACTAGCCACCCCAACTACTGCCGCAACCTCGGTGGGGGTTAGACATATAGAATCCACAGGTTTTCAGAGGGGGCGCCGAAAAGGGGTACGTTTCGTAAGGCCTAAGGCGAGCGCCCGCCAGGGCCGGAGGAAGGTTTCCCTATCGCGCGCCCTGGGAGGGGGGCCGCTCGGGGCGTAGCAACCCCTCGGCGCACCACAAGACTGCTTGCTAGCTCGGAGGAATCCGGGCACCCTGCCTCGGAGGGCGAACGCCTTCTGTTCGTTTCGCCGCTACTTGTCGGCCGGGGCCAGAGTAACTCGGTTCAAAGCGTAACCGTCCCTTCGATTACCGAGAATGTAACCGTGCAGCTTGGAACGAGGATGTCACCCGTCATGTTCCATGCGTATGGGAAGACAATCGCGATCTCTTGATTGCTGACAATTGCACTTACCGGAGTGGTCCATGCCCCGGAATCATTGGAACTGAGACCGTACGCGTCCACCCAGGTCCCGTACGGTGAGAGGAGCACTGCGTACCATCCAGTGGATGAAGCGGGGCACTGGCTAAGATTTGCGGCCCAGGTATTGCAGGCGGGAGGACCCGGGCGCGAGAATCTGACCACCGGGATCTTTGAGAGTCAACATCGTCATCCAATTTGCAAGTCCGACCTCGTCGTAGTCCCCAGCAAACGTCCCGTTGGGGTACGCTATCCCAACCTGGAACGGAACGGTGATTGCTCTTGTAGATAGATTGCTTGTTTCAGACGGACTCGAGAAAAGTAGATCGTACATCGAGTCGTAAATTCCGGCGCTAGAGTACTCCAGGGCGCAGTTGTGCGTAACCGCAACCGCGACCCCCCCCGCGCCGGTGGTCGACAAGCCTGAAAGTACCAAGGGTTGGACGCCTGTGACTCCCGCTTCGCCACAACGGTCGAAGTAGACGCCCCAGCCGGGGCCTCTCTGGTCCCCGAAACCCATGAAGACACCCGGACCGGTCGTCATGATCTCGACGTACGGCGAGTCCTGCCCCACTTTCGAACCCACCGTTTCAACTCCTGCGATGTTTGTCGCCCACGCGTTCAGGGCAGCGACCGAGCTGTCGACCGGCGGGTTTTGTTGGAGCGAGGTCCACTCCGCCGTGTTGTTGGACATGAAGTCATACCACGGGGCGCACGGATTCGCCATGCTAATCGGTGAGTAGACGTGCGTGTCCCCCCTTACGTCGGTTGCGACGAGGACGCCCTTCGAAGTGTTGGAGAAGTAGGCAAGCTGCCAAAAGGGAGCAGTCCCAGAATTGAAGGAGCCATGGAAGGTCGGCAGCGTCCCGTTCCACAAGGTAACGCCATCGAAGAGATGCCCGCAGTCGTTTACTGTCCGATTTTCTCCGGTCGGATAGCCGATCAAGTTGGGACTGAACGAAGCCTGAGCGGCAATCCCGTACACTGAAAAGATCTCCCAAGGGCCGCCAGGCTCGGTAGCCACCAACGCTGAGACTTCGCTCAGCGCCTCATCCATGGTCGGTCCATCCTGGGCAATTGTTGCCCGTCGCTTACCGGAGTGACTGAGACAACTGCCATTGAACCAGGACCAAAGATCCAAATCCGCCAGCGATCACGACGGACACTGCAATCGCGACCACGAATGGGCGGAACCTTGGACGCGGGGTGGAGGGCGTCATCAGCCAGATACACTGAGCCGGAGGATTTCTACCTATGTGCACGACGGGGAGTAAGGCCAGACGTAGATCCCGATTACATCTGCGTAGGTACCCGATCCGCCTTGGCCAAACACGTCAATGCAGATGGAGGACCCCCCGGGTGGGACCCCAACCTCCCAGTCAAGAGTGTTCGTGTAAGTCGTGGAACTCGTTTGAGACCATCCTGCGCTCATACCAAACGACGCAGAACCAACACCCGGAAGGCTCGCAGATAGAGTGAACGAAAGCGAGTATCCCCCCGACTATTCCGTTGTTGTTTGAGTCGTGATGGACCCCGTGTAGAAGAAGCCCGAAACATTATCTCCGGCGGCATCCATTACCTTGCCCAAACCCGATGTGGCGTAGTAGAGGTTCTTTGATGTGAAGTTCTGGGGCGTCATCCAGTCCGAGGGTTGGTGGAAGCCCGGCACCTGGCCAGACCGGCTGACCGTTCAAGTAAGCACCGTATAGGCCAATGGCCGTCTGCGCCCATGTTCTATTGAAGGCGCTGAACGCCACGGTACCGATTCCATCTGCTGGACAACCTAGTCGAGCGTTCCCCCAACCTGCTTGACCCCTCCGCCAGCTGTTACGAGTTCACCGTGGAATCCGATGACGTCCCTGAGAGCCCCCCACCGCCCGCGCCGAGGTTCCATGACTCTGAAAGGGTCGTAGTGTAGGACTCGGTTTCCGCCTGAGTGAAACTAATCGTCGACGCTCCTCCCACCGCGTTGCTGAAATCAAGAACCGCAGGGAAGTATGGACTTACGAAGTTCTTTGGCAGATAGAAGCTGACGTTCTGCGCGTTCCAGACGAAGATCGTCTCATTGAAGTAACCTGGCACGAGCGTGTTGTCATAGACCTGCGGGACCCTTACGTTCTCCAGAGTAACGTTGAACCCCGTGTAACGACTCCCGAATGAATTGCATTCGAGCAAATTCTGTTGTATAGACCCTGCAAGGGAGAGGGAATAGACACCCCTGGGAGTCCGTTGTGCCCCAGGTATACCCTAAGAACCCATCCGCCTGGCGCAAGTGACCCACACTACAACACCATTGGCCACAGTAACGTTACCAGACCGGTGTTTTCGTAGACCGTTCCGTTGATGTATCTGGAGGAGTCAGACAATGTGGTCCACGAGCGGTATGGAACCATGGACCGCTTCCGCAGAACCCAGACGGGAGAGTTACTAAGATCTGAAAGTAGTAGGTCGACTCGGATTCAGGAAATCTATCAGGGGGACTTTGTACGCTACCATTGTACCATTAGAATAAGTATGGGCGACCCGAACCTGAAGTAAATTGCACTGATAGCTCGTGGAAACTCCCAGGAGAGTGATGTCCGATTCCCCGGACGGGTTCTCATACCAAATCAAAGATGCATTCGTGGAGTTGCGAAGG
>CAVQKI010000006.1:0-247108 GCA_963713145.1 uncultured Thermoplasmata archaeon
CGTTTCGAGATCCCCGGGGCGTACTCCGACCGGCCCGTAGCGGCCTGCGACCCGCATGGAATCCTTGGCTAATTCATGGGCTGGTGCCTCCGAGAAAGATTGATTGGCGGCAAGCCGTTTGGGAATGCCATGGAATCGACGACCCCTGCTGCACCTTCTGTAGCCTACAGGGAACCCGCTCGAAAGAGACCGTCGAGTAGATGGACGACGGTAGTAGCGGCTGCCGCCATCGCCGGGGTCGTCATCACCGCTATCCTCTTGGTTCTCCTTCTACCTCGCACCCCGTTGTCCCTCTGCCACGGGTGTCCCCCAGGACTACTGGTTGGTGGGAACAGCCTAACCAGCCCTGGCTCGCCTGGGTGTGTGGATCATCCGAGCGAAATCTGCTACTCATTCCCAGTCTACACGGCGTACGGCCCAGTCTCGCTCTCCGGCCTCACGTTCTGCTTGCGAGAGTCTTACACCAACTCCTCCATTGTGCAAGTCGGCGCGGGGGGCACCGTGGGGGTCATCGACGCCAGCCACGGAAGCGTCGCTGTCTGGAGCGTCGCTTGGGGGACGTGGGTAACTGGGTCCGATGCGAGCGTCGCGACGGGAATGGCGTTCGTGTTCGACTCCGGCCTGACAACCGGCAACCTCACGGGGAATGTCTTCTGGTTTCTCGAGGGACCCGCTGCCGGCGGTATCGGTGCAGAACTGAACTGACCGTACTCGGGTAGGCCTCCTCCCTCAAACAGGCCTTGCAGATTCGACCCGCCGATTCAATCTCAGACATGAGTTGTCTGAAACGGGCGCTCTGGGTAAGTTCCCGTCCTACCGGGGTTAACCTGACCCTTCTCCGACGAGGGAGTTCTATAACAGCCCCCTCCGCGCCCGGGAAACGAGCGTTGGCACAAGTTCCCCGGGGAAGACCGACGCGCTGCGCAATGACCCGGTAGGTGAGCCCTTGGGCCTTCAACCGGAGGATTGCCTCGCGCTTCTCGGGGGTAACTCGCCGGGGTCGACCGGGTGGCCTCCCTGACCGAGTTTTGCGCCGCCCTTCCTTGATCTCCCGCATCGCGACCCGGACCCGTTCGGACTTCCGCCGAGACTCGAACGCCGCGATAACCGGGAGAATCGCGCGGAGCAGGTCTCGGCCCATATTGGGAATCCCATCCTCGCTCGAATCGAGCATCGGCTCGCGGAGCGAGTGGAAACGAACGCCTAGGGACTCGAGCTCCTCGATCGTGGCCACCGCCCGACTGAAGCGCTCCTCCCTGGACCACCGGTCTGAGACCAAACGAGGAGGTGGCTCCAGGATCGGTCCGGCCTGCGGGCGTCCGATAGGAGTCGCTCGTACTCCTTCCGCTCGACTTTACCCGTCCCGGATACTTTCTCGGCCCAGGTCGCGCATACCGACCACCCCCGTCGTTCAGCCTCCGTTCGCAGGTCCCGCTCCTGCCCGGCTGAGGTCCTGGTCCTCGGTTGAGACCCGGAGGTAGAGGGCCACCCGAGGGGGTGCCTTCGGCACTGGGCCATCGGTGGGGTCAGGGGCAGGTGCAGTCGCCATAATCGACTTCCTCCTGTTGGCGCCGGGCAGACCTCCGCGCCGCGGCGGACCCATGGGGGCTGTGTCCGTCTGAAGACCGCAAACGAAGCAACGGGAGAATCGTGCGCGTTAGTGCCGCGAACTCCTGAGGGCTAACGTCATCCGTTTGAGCCTCTATGGCGACACGAATCGCGCTGTCGGGCTCAAAGGACCCCCGCGCGCCCGCCTTGAGCTCGCGGAGCGAGAGCCAGCCGCTCACCTGCCCTCCGAATCACGCGAGGGTGCAACGACGGGGTAGGCTCGTTTCTCGCTGAAGTACATCGCCGTACCCTCGGATGAAGGTATTACGGCCGTCCTGCTCAGACGATTACCGCTTTAAGTATGTCCGAGGGAGCGATTCTCGAGGAACTTCGAAGGCAGTTTGGCGGGTTGGGGTTCCTTCCTCGAGTCTGGTTCCTCCGACTCGTGCACCACCCAGAACTCGCCCCGGGGGGGTTCCCGAGAGACGAGAAGACCCTCGACGACTACCTCCGCAAGCTCGAGAAGAATCTCGACGAGATCGTTTCGATCAGGACCCAGGGAGGAGGCGCATTCTACGCGCTTCGGCCGGTATGGGACTCGATCACACCCGCGGTTCGGGATGCCCTCCTGAGGAGCGGGGTGCCCGGACGAGTTCCGCCGGGGCGGATCGCCCTTCTCCTCCCGGGCCCAGCCGCGCTCCAACCCAGCCTCCGGAAGAAGGTCTGGAGCGCCGTCTTCGAGCCCGGTCCCCCACGCCAGCTCGTGGCCTACCAAAGCGCGGCGATTCTTGGCCACCCTGATCCCCAGACGGGGACGATAACCTCCGCGGCGACCATCCGCGCCCTACCGGGTCAACTGTGGGTCGGAATGACGATCTCTACCGAAGGTCGTTCTCGCAGCGCGACCAGGCTGACGCTGTTCGATGACTCCGGGAGGTTCGCCCGCTCCACAAAATTCAAGAGAATCGAGGTTCAGGTGAGCCCGGGAGAGCCAGCTTCAGGTCGAAGCGATACTCGAGCAACGTGAAGCGGCGTGGTGGAGGCTGCCGGCGCCGAAGGCTCAGCCGAAGGAATGGTTGTGACCGTTCGCGTTCGGAGTGCGTAGAACGACTTGGTCTGTCCCGAGCGCGGTGACGACTTCCCACCCCTGGGAGAGCAGCGACGCGACTTGAGCCGTCGGGTACTACTTGTTGGGTCGGAAGCGCCGCGGCTCGCCCGATCCGATCTGACACCATCTTTTCAATCTGATCGTCGGTTAGATCGGCGACCTCGACCTTTGCGAGTTCGGGGTCCGAGTATCCGGCCACTTTGAGGAGCAGCCGCTTCATCTTCACGGCCGCCTCGTCCTTGTCCGCCCCGCCGGGGACCGTTGAGAGGAACGGCTCACAGGCATGGTAGGCTGCCCGCATCTCCTTGACAAGAGAGTCAGGGAGTACGGCCCGGCCCGTCGTGTAATGACGCGACGTAATCTCTGTGACGTGGCCGGCCCAAGTTTCGATGTATCGGTCCGGGACTCTTCCTCCTGCCCGAGACGCGGCCTCTTGACACCGGGCGAGGAAGTACGACCGCCACGCGTACGGGCGGAAGGAGAACCCGGCCGCGCGGATCGGACCGCGTAGGGCAGCGCCGACGTTGGTCGTATGGAGATACTGACCTTCCCCGACCCGCTCGGGAGCGATTACCGCCGATTCCGGCGTCAAGCGCTCGCCAGCCCGGAGCCGAGCTTCGAGGACCTCCTTCACGTAGACGACTGCTTCGGCCCCGAGGAATGTATGGAATGGCCGGCGACTCTTGCTGAGAGAAGCGCGAATTCTAACAAGAGTCGGAACCTTCTCGAATTCGACCCTCGCCCCCGAGACCCTCCCTTCCAGAAAATCACCCCAGCGAAGCCCGTCGTCTCCGCGGTACGACCCCAGAATCTCCAAGCGCATCCCTCCGTGCGCGACGAGAATCGTCGCGAGCCGGTCGCGCGGAGTCGCCGAGAGAAGGACCTTACGGAGGTCTTCGGGGTTCGGTATTCGCTCGTCCTCGACGTTCGGTGCTCGCCCGGAGTCGGCGACCTTGACCTGCCCCGGGGCGCGGACGTCGTTGAACGCGAGAAATGAACGGACCGCCTTGACTACCGCCGCGATGTATGAACCAGCGAGCGTTCGCGTCGGCTTCTCGCCGGGTCGCTTCGGGGTTGACTTCATCTTCTCGGCACGGGAGATGAATTCCTCGAACAACGTACGGAGTTGCCTCTCGTTCTTCGTGAGGAGTGCGGATGGAGCTACGCCGGCCACTTCGGCGAACATCCCAAGGCGGCGGAGGCTAGAGTCGGCGGAGCTCGGTGCTCCGCGAGCCGTGTTTCGATACCAACTCGCGACGATCGGGTCAGAGATGATCTTGGTTCGGGTCGAAGGGGGCCGTGTCATCGACTAGACCCATTGGCGGGTCCATAGTTATAGGTTCCTAATGCCTAACTACGGTAGGTCCTCCTGGACCTCGCGGTCGGCGGCCTGAGGTCGAGCGGCGATCATGGGCCGGAGGTTTCCGTGATCGACTCGATACGGATCGCCGACCTCTTCACCGAATGGCACCCGCCGATCTCGGAGAGGGCCCATTCCCGGGCGATGTCGGCCGAGTCCGCGTCGTGGTGCTTGGCGAACGGTTGCCAGTAGCCGCGGCGGGCGTAGAACGACCCGTTCACGGTAAAGTTCGGCATTTTCTCCGTTAACCCGGTGAACCCACCCGGGCGGGCTTCTTAAACGTAACCCCGCGGACCTAAGGGCTGGAATCCGGAGCGGTCCCCGGCTTGTTGCGGACGAGGCCCGGCGGAGCGCGCTGGTGGCTGAGGGCCTGCGCCGGAGCTTGGGCTGCTTCGATGCGCAAGCGCTCCCGGTTCCAGGTGAGCTGCCGTTCTCGCAGACCGGCACCCGAATCGGCGGTGGGGGGCGGCGGCGTCCGACCTCCCGAGGCACGACGGGGCGGCGCTGCGAGGGGCCGCCCAACGACCGGCTCCTCGGCCGTCGAGGCGGTCTCCGGCGAGCCCTCGGGTGGGGCCGCTAGCTCGCGAGGGTCGTCACGTTCTTCCATCGGGTCGCCACCTCCTCGTCGCTGAGTCCGACGGTGGGGGAGAAGAGGACACGATCCCCCCACGCCTCCCGTGCCGACGGATAGTCGTCGACGCCGATCGGAAGGACGACCCCGTCGGCCTGGAGGGTGTCGGCCATTCCCCCTAGCGCCTTCGTCACGGCCGAGGGGTCCGGGTCGGAAGTAGAGATTCGGACCGTGGGGTCGAACCGGACGAGCACGTCCCGGGCGAACGGCTCTCCACCGGGGACAGCGACGAGACCGACCCGGCAACCGCGCTTCATCATCAGGTAGGCACCGAGGGCGCCCCGCGGGCCATCGATGAGCGCTACCAACCGTCCCGCGACCCCGAGCGGGAGCCCCCCGGGTCCGGACGCGCGGTCGAAGTACAAGTAGGTCCTCGGGCCGCGGACCTCCACGAAAAGCTCGACGTCCGGGTGACCGAGGTCCACGCGGAGGCCGCGATCGCTGAACCGGGCCATCACGTCGGCCCCGAGGTCGCGGGCGAGCTCCTGGCTCGTAAAGGGGTGGCTGCCCGTCCGGCGGGCGCGGACGGCGAACGAGGAGTTCGCGAGGAGGCGGGGGTCGGCCGACTCGAGGAGGCGGTCCCGGATCGTATCCCGGTCCGTCGCGACCTCGAAGACCCGGCTGACGGAGGTCACCCCGAAGACGCGCCGAAGCACGCGAACGGCGGCGTCGGGGTCGTCGGCCTCGGCATAGAGGTGCCCCCGGTCCGACCGGAGCCGGACCGCGAGCCCCTCGCGGACGAACTGCTCGACGATGTTCCGCCGCAGCGATCGCTCGAACTCGCGACGCACCGGCGGGGACTTCAGCGCAAGTTCACCGTAGCGAACCAGAAAGAGCGACGACATCGAGAACCGTTAAGACGGACGCACCCGTAAAGCGGCTTCGCGAAGGGGCAGCGGGGCGTGACGACCACGGGCGCCGAAACGCCGGACGCCACGGACCCGTGGGCGACCTGGATCGAGTCGGCCACGGCGGGCCTCCTCACGTCGGCGGCCGATGCCGGCGTGCCGCTTACCGCGGATCTGCTCCGCGACCATCTCGATGTCGAGGGAAGTCCGGAAGGCGACATCTCCCTCCCGCTCCATCGTTTCGTGGCCGGAACAGGTCTTCCCGCGGACGAGCTCGCCCGACGACTGGCAGAGCACTTCCCTCCGACCCCTGGATTGAGCCGCCCCGTCGCAAAAGGGGCCTACGTCAACTTCTCCGTCGACTCCGCCGCGCTCGTCGACGCCACTCTTTCCCTGGTCCTCGAACGAGGGAACGCCTACGGCCACGGACCTTCGCAGCGTGTCCCAGCCTGCGTCGAGCACACGAGCGCGAACCCGACCGGCCCGTTCCACGTCGGCCGGGTCAGGAACGCGATCATCGGCGACACCCTCGCGCGGATCCTTCGGGCCTCCGGGGTCCCGGTCACGACCCAATACTACGTCGACGACATGGGCCGGCAAGCGGCGATGGTGACCTGGATCTGGTCGAAGCCCCGCGCCACGTGGCCGGAGCCGATTCGGGCCACGGTCGATGGCAAGGAGAGCGCCGCCGACAAGCCCGACCTGCACTGGGGCCGCCCGTACCCGGCGACCAGTGCCTATCTCAAGGAGCACGCGGACGCCGCGGCCGAGGTGGCGGGGGTCGTCCGACAGATCGAATCCGGCACCCCTCCCGCCGAGCACCGGACCATCGCGGAACAGATCCTCAAAGGGATGCTCGCGTCGCTGGCGCGGCTCTCTATCGGCTTCGACGAGTTCGTCTGGGAGTCCGACCTCCTTAGGGACGGGTCGGTGGGGCGAACGCTCGAACGGATGCGCCGCGCACCCCTCGCCGTGCAGGAAGAGAACGGGGCGTGGGCGATCGACGCAAGCGGCTTCTCCCTTCCGAAGGAGTCGACGCGGGTCGTCTTCCAGAGAGGGGACGGGACCAGCCTCTACGTCGCGCGGGATGTGGCGTACCACCTCTCGAAGTTCGGCCGGTTCGCCCGGGCGATCGATGTCCTCGGCCAGGACCATCAGCTCCACGCCCGAACGCTGGACGCCCTTCTCGCGGCGATCGGCGAGGAGCAAAGGCCCACGTTCGTGATCTACCAGGACATCACCGTCCCCGAAGGCGGTCGCATGTCGACCCGGGGCGGGTCGGCGGTGTGGCTCGACCAGCTTCTCGAGGAAGCGGTCGAACGCGCCCGCGGCGAGGTCCTCTCTCGGCGGCCGGATCTCTCGGCCGAGGAGGCGAACCACGTCGCAGAGGCGGTCGCGACCGGCGCCGTTCGCTACCACATCGCCCGGGTCGCTCCCGACAAACCGGTCCGGTTCCGATGGGAAGACGCGCTCTCGTTCGAGGGCCGCAGCGGCCCGTTCGTCCAGTACCCTACGCCCGGGCTTCGAGCGTGCTCCGGAAGGGAGAGGCCGAGAACCCTCCCTATCCGTTCGCGGCGACCCAGCTCGCCGATCCGGAAGAGCTCGCGCTGGTCCGGGTCATCTCCCGATTCCCGCGAACTGTGGCGTACTCGGCCCGCACGGCCCACGTTCACACCGTGGCGGGGTACGCCCACGACCTCGCGGACCAGTTCAACCGATTCTACCACGCCGTGCCGGTACTCCGGTCGGGGGGAACGGACCAGCCGCATCGCACTGGTCGCGGCGACCCGGCAGACACTGCGGAACGCCCTAGACCTGCTCGGGATCGTCCCGCTCGAGACGATGTGAGGTCCTCCTCGGGCCTCCCGAGCTCGATACGCTGCCGAACCCTCCGTCGATGACTGGCTCCGTAGGGAACCGCGCTCCGCACAGGAGACAACCGAAATGGTAGCGCTCTCGGTGCGGGCTGCAGGCACGAACTCCGTGAGATGCCGCGCCCAACAGGTTATCTAGAGTCAGGATAGTCGTGAGGCGAGGAATCGACCATGGGCGTAGCAGCTGATTTCAAAAAGTTTCTGATCTCGGGGAGCCTGATATCGATGGCGGTCGCGTTCGTGGTCGGTTTGGCCGTCGTCGCGCTGATCGGCGCGCTGGTCACCGACATCATCGACCCACTGATCGGGGCGGCCGGTCATGTCAACTTTGCCAGCCTGGGGGTATTCACGATCAACGGCAGTTCGATCCTGGGCGGCACGTTTCTCGGGGCGATAATCAATTTCCTGATCCTCATGGTCGTCGTGTTCTTCCTCATCGCCTACCCCTACCAGCTGGCCGAGAAGCGCAAGGCGGCTCGAACCGCCGCAACCCCGACGACCCGGGAATGCCCCGCCTGCTGCAACCAGATACCACTCAAGGCGACCCGCTGCGGGTTCTGCACGTCGACGGTCACGCCGGCGGCGACGGCGTGAGAGACGCGGCCGTCGCGAAGAGCGGGTCGGGTACCTCCGGCCTCCCGGAACCCGAGCGCGCGAAGCCGGCAGGCGTCGCAGCGTCCGCACGGTCGCGCTCCGCCCGCGTAGCAGCTCCACGTGAGCTCCCAGGGGACCCCGAGCGCTTCCCCCCGACGGACGATCTGGGCCTTGGAGGAGCGGAGCAGGGGTGCCACTACGCGGATCGACGGCCCCCCCGAGACACCCTGTTTGGTCCCGAGACGGGCGACGCGCGAAAAGGCGCTTAGGAACGCCGGCCGGCAGTCCGGGTAGCCCGAGTAGTCGATCGCGTTGGCCCCGATATGGATCGCCGCGAGCCCGTGGCTTTCGGCGTATCCTAGCGCGATGGAGAGGAAGATCGTGTTCCGGGCCGGCACGTAGGTCGAAGGGATCGGTTCGCGTCGCCCCTTTCCAGAGGGGAGCGCCCGGGACGGTCGTGTGAGAGCGGAGTCCAGGAGGGGGCCGACCGGAAGCCGTAGGACGACGTGCCGGGCGACCCGGTACCGGGCGGCAAGCGCTCGGGCCGACCGGACCTCGCGGGTGTGTCGCTGGCCGTAGAGGATAGTGAGCGCGTGAACGGGCCGGGACGACTTCGCGGCGAGCGCGAGGCACGTCGCCGAATCCATTCCGCCCGAGAGGAGGACGACGCATCCGCGGGGCTGCGTGGGTCGGCTCACAGCGTTCCCCGGAAGGCGAGCACGAGCAGTATGGCGATGGTGACGCTGGACATCATTCCGAGCAGGTTCGTGGACCCCTTCGTCAGGTAGCCGCGGTTCTCGAGCGTCTCGCCCAGCACCGAGTCGACCTGGCACCCGAGGAATCCTGCCGCGCTCACGACGAGAAGGAACAGGGGGACCGAGCCGACCGGGCTCCGGAAAAGCACGAAGAGGGCCAATGCGACGACCGCGGTTCCCACCGCGCCTGCGACCGCGAACACTTGCCCCGGGCCGGAGACGCCCCCGTTGGTTCCCGGGGGTACCGACCGGAACGTGAGTATGCTTCTCGCCTTGCCCGCGAGCACGCCGAACTCGCTCGCGAACGTGTCGGCCGCCCCGAAGGCGAGCGCGCTCGAGAACAGCAGCGCGATGAGGGCCGGATGGCCGAGGCCCACGCCTCCCGCTAGCGCGAGCCCGGTCGGGATCACGATGTGCGCCACCACGTTCGAGACGCCGCGCTCGCCCGCCGTTCCCTCTTGGACGTTGCGCCCGCGTTTTTCCTCGAAGTGGTAATGCGTCGCGATCGAGCTGGCTCCGACGAAGAGGACGAGCAGCGCGAGGTACGGAAAACCTGCCTCGATCACGATTACTATCCCGAACGCAGCGGCCACTGCCCCGGCCGAGCGCGTGAGGGCCTTACCCGCGACCGCGAGGCCGGGCAAGCCCCAGGGTGGCGAGCACGCCAACGACAGAGAGCAGAAGCGAGAGCATGGGGACGCTCGCGCTCCGAACGGGCACGGCGCTTAACGGCTTCCAGTGGGGCGGAGGCGTCTAACCGCGAGCGAGGACACGAAGAACCGCGCCCAGAAACGTATCGGACCGGATGTCCGGGACGACACCGCGAGCGGCCAGTTCGGCGTCGACCTCGGATTCGTGGCCACGCGAACGGACGAGCGCCGTTAGCATTCCGAGCTTGCGGCCGGGCTCGATATCGGTGGCACGGTCCCCGACCATGGCGCAGGACGCCAGGTCCAGCCCCAGTTCTCGGGCCGCCTGCTCGAACAGCCCCACCCCCGGCTTTCGGCAGCTGCACCCGCGCTCGGGCTCGTGCGGGCAGAAGTAGAACGCATCCACGCGGGTCCCCTCGACCACGAGGAATTCGTTCAGTCGAGCGTGGATCCGCCCGACGTCCTCGACCGTGTAGAACCCTCGCTCCACGCCGGACTGGTTGGTGACGCAGACGACCAGCTCGCCGTGGTCGTGGACGAGGCGCAGGGCATCTCCCACCCCGCGGAACAGCTCGAGGCGCTCCGCCTCGCGAAGGTAATGGAGATCCGGGTCCAGCGTCCCGTCCCGGTCGACGAACAGCGCGCGCCGAAGACCCAGGGACCGTTGGGAAGGGCCGGGCGCAACCACCATCCGCCGGCCGACACTTCGACGACCATAACGGTTCGGCCCAGCCGGAGCCGGGGAGAGGATCGGACGATGCACGAACGGCCCGCCGACCTGCTCGGATCGGCGTTCGAGGCTGTCTTTGCGCCGTGGCGGTCGGGGGGGGCGCTGGTCTGCATCCTCTACTCGGGGGGAGTCGACTCCGGGGTCATCGCATGGGAACTTCGTGACCGACCGGAGACACGGCTCTTCACGGTCGGCCGGTCCGGCTCGGCGGACCTGAGCACGGCGGAAGCCACCGCTCCCTTGATCGGTCTTCCGTGGAGCGGTCACACGGTCCAGCTCAGCGACCTACGCGCGGTCGAGGCCGAGGTCTCTCGGGAAACGGACCCGCTCTCCCCGACGGCCCGGAGCGTGCTGCTCGCTCTCGCGATCGCCATCCGATTTGCCCCTCCTGGTGAGCTGCTTTGCGGACAGGGCGTGGACGAGCTGTTCCTCGGCTACGCCCATTTCGCGGGACTCGATCCGTCCGGGGCCGAGAGCCGGTCCTGGGAGGACCTCGAGCGGCTCCTGGCCGATGACTGGCCTCGTACGCAGCGCATCGCGCACCTTCTCGGGCGCCGGATACACGCCCCGTTCCTCGACCCGAGGCTGGTTGCCGCCGCCCTGGCCGGTACCGGTCGACCTACGGTTGCCGCAACCGGTTCCAAAGGTGTACTGGCGGGAGTTCGCACGCCGTCGGGGCGTACCCGGAAGAGATCGCGGGGCGCCCCAAGCGTGCGCTGCAGTACGGAAGCGGGATCGACCGCTGGGTCCGCCGCCGGCCGATGCCGCCGGTCTAGCGGACCCGGGTCCCGGCCTCGCCGCGAAGCGCCCGCGGCAGGGAAGGCATGTCCGTGATGACGAAGTGACGGCCCCCCGCCCGGAGGAACTCCAGTCCGGCCTCGATCTTGGGCGCCATGCTCCCCTCTCCGAACTCGCCCCGGCGGGCTAGCTCCTGGAGCTCGTCCCGGGAGACCTCCTTCAACCATCGCTCTCCCCGCTTCCCGAACGAGACAGCCGCGCCCGGGACGTCCGTGACGATCGCGAGCGTGTCGAGGTCGAGCTCTCTGGCCACGAGCGCCGCGGCGAGGTCCTTGTCGACGACCGCTTCCACTCCTTCGAAGACGCCGTTCGCGCGCCGGACGACGGGGATCCCGCCGCCTCCCGATACGACAGGGATCCAGCTCGTCCCGAGCCCCGCCTCCAGGAGACGACGGACGGCGTGACCCTCGAGCCAGCGGACCGGGCGCGGGGACGGCACTAGGCGGCGCCAGCCCCCGCGGGCGCCGTCGAACGTCATCGCCCATCCGAACCTCTTCCGGAACGTCCGGGCCTCCTCCTCGGTGTAGGACCGGCCGACCGGCTTCGAAGGCCGGCGGAACGCGGGATCGCGGGCCGAGACCTCGGTCCGGCCGATGACGGTGAGGACCGACCGATCGACCCTGACCTTACGGAGGGCCGGCGTGAGCTCGGTCTGGATGAGGTAGCCGATCTGCCCCTGGGTCTCCGCGCCCAGGACATCCATCGGACGGGGTGGCACTTCGGCCGCGGCGAGTTCCGTCTGGCGGAGCAACGCCCCCACTTGGGGTCCGTTGCCGTGCGTGAGGACGAGTTCGTGTCCGGCTCGGCGACGTCCGCCAACACGCGTGCGGTGGACCTAAGCCGGAGCCGGGCGGAGTCCCAGGAGTCGTCACCACCGGCACGCTGGAGCGCGTTCCCTCCGAGCGCGACCAAGATTCCCGGGATGGCCCCTACGATGTCAATCCCTCCGCGACCTCAAGAGCGCGTCGGGGCCGTGCTCGACGCCCGTTCCGGCCGCCCTCGTCAGCACCGATAAATAGCCGTCGCCGGGTGTCCTGCTGTGACGGCAGATTCCTCGTCGTTTTTCTGCCCTCTCGAGTTCCGTTATGGCCGGCCTGAGGTCCGCGACATCTTTGGCCGGAGCGCACGCCTCGCGCGGGCGCTGAGGGTAGAGGCGGCTCTCGCGGAGACGGAGGCTGAGCTGGGAATCGTCCCCAAGTCCGACGCGGCCGCGATCGCGCGAGCGGCCAGCCTTCGCTCCGTGACCCTGGAGCGCGTCGACGAGATCGAGCGGTCTACTCGGCACGACGTCATGGCGATCACGCGAGCCCTGGCGGAGGCCGCCGGTAGCTCGGGCCGGTGGGTCCACTACGGCGCGACGAGCGCCGACATCACCGACACCGCGCTTGCGCTGGAGTTGAAGGACTCGGTGGCCCTGCTCCGTTCGGACCTCACGACGCTCGCCCGCACGCTCGCCGACCTCGCCCGACGCCACCGCGCGACCCCCGCCATCGGCCGAACGCACGGGCAGCACGGCGTGCCGTTCTCGTTCGGCTACAAGATCGCGGTGGCGGCCGCGGAGGTCGTCCGGCATCGCGAGCGGCTCGACGAGCTTTCCCGCCGCCTGATCGTCGGGAAGATGGCCGGGGCCGTCGGAACGGGCGCTGGGTTCGGGCAGCACGCCGAAGCGATCGAACAGGGGGTCATGCGCCGCCTCGGGATCACGGCGGACGAGGCTCCGACCCAGATCGTAGGCCGCGACCGTATCGCGGAGTTCACCAACTTCCTGGCGCTTGTCGCGGGCACGGCCGAGCGGCTGGCGACCGAGGTCAGGAACCTCCAGCGCACCGAGATCGCAGAAGTCGCGGAGCCGTTCGACGAAGCACGCCAGGTGGGCAGCTCCACCATGGCTCAGAAACGCAACCCCATGACCTCGGAGAACGTGACGAGCCTCGCTCGCCTCGTCCGCGCATTCGCGCTCCCCCCGCTCGAGAACATGGTCCAGTGGCACGAGCGGGACCTGGCCAACTCCGCGAACGAGCGGATCGTGATCCCGCACTCGATCCTGCTGGCCGACGACCTCCTGACGAAGCTCGCGGAGGTCTTCCGGGGGCTCGAGGTCGACGAGGTGCGCATGCAGGAAGCGATCGAGCGCTCCGGTGGCACGAACATGACCGAGAGCCTGATGCTCGCCCTCACCGCGAAGGGCCTCGCACGCTCCGAGGCGCACGAGCTGTTGCGGGGGCTCACCCGCAACCCCATGGAACCCCCTCCGCTGCTCGAACGCGCGAAGGCGGACCCGACCGTTCGTCGCCTCCTCACGCCGGACGAGATCTCGCAGATGCTCGATCCGGCGAGCTACGTCCGCGCAGCCGCCGACAAGACGGACCGCATCCTCGCGCGGATCGACGGTGCGCTCGCGTCATGAAACCCGGGGCCGCGGGCTGGAGCGCCACCCTTACGGTGACGACCACGGGTCGGCCCGAGCTGGTCCGCTGGGTGGCCAGAGCCCTGTCGCCCGAGGCTGCGAGAGAGCTCCCGCGGGCGGAGGCCTCCGTTCGCGTGTCGGGACGCCACGCCCTGACGATCGCGGTCCGAGCGGCCGACGCCGGCTCGATGAGGGCCGCGCTTAACACCTACCTCGGGTGGGTCCATCTTTCCCTGGCGACCGCGCTCGCCGCAGGGGCCGACCGACCCGCGGGCGGCCCGTCCGAAGCAGTTATCTCGGGTCCCCGGTGAGACGGGTCGTGGCACTCCCCGCAAAGCTCCAGAACGACCTGAAGCAGTTTCAGCGGCTCCAGCAGGAGCTGGGCAGCATCCAGCAGCAGCGGATGCAGCTCGACCTACGCCTCCGCGAGATTGGTCACACGCTGGACGAGCTCAAGTCGGTCCCCGAGGACGCCGTGATCTACCGTCCGATCGGCGGCCTGCTCGTCCGCGCCAAGGCGCGCAAGGAGGTGGAGGACCTGCTCTCGGAAGAGAAGGAGACCCTCGAGGTCCGGGAGAAGGGTGTGGAGCGGCAGGAGAACCACCTCAAGGAACGGTACACCGCCATGCAGCAGGAGCTCACCCAGCAGCTCCAGGCCGCTGGCGTCAGCACGGACGGCTCGAGCGAGCCCGAGAGCTAGGCTCCCGTCAGGCCGTTCTTCGCGTCAACCGGTCCGCGACCTCGGTCAGCAACGGCTTTGCGCTGGCCCGGATGGATCGGCTTCTCGCGAGCCGTCCCAGCGCGCGGCGGGTCAGTTCCTCGATCCGCTTCTCCGAGTACGCTCAGGCTCCCGGTGGACCGGATCGCCTTCCGGGCGTTCTCGACATCCTGGTCGCCCGCGTTCGGGTTGCCGAGCACCGCCTCCAGCGCTGCCCGATCGCTCGCGGACCCTTCGCTCCACGCGCGGACGACGAGCAAGGTCCTCTTCCCCTCAATCAGGTCGTTCGCGCTCTTTCCGAGGTCCTCCGACCCGAACCCCGCGCCAAGAACATCATCCCGTAGCTGGAAGGCGATCCCCAGGTCGATCGCGAGCGCCTCGAGGTCCCGGAGCCGCGCGGGGGTCGAGCCCCCGAGCAGGGCACCGATCTTGAGCGGCGACGACGACGGTGTACACGGCGGACTTCAATCGGTGAACGTCCAGCACATCCCGCTCGGTGACCGTACCGGGAGGGAGCGTGCCGTTCCGGATGTCGAGCAGCTGCCCGTAGGCGGTCTGTCGCGTCATCCCGACGTATTCCTCCAGTGCGGCGATGCGGGCGGCCGGTTGGGCCGGAGAGGAGAGGATCGCCTCGACCGTGAACGGCTCCTCGAGGTCCCCGAGCGTGATGCCCATCCCCTGGCCATACTCTTCGCTCGAACCGGCCCGCCCGTCGTCCCGGTGGGTCTTCTCGAGCTCGCGGTGAACGGTCGGCCCCCCCGGCGTTCGTTCGCGTGGTCGATGATGTCGTCGTGGATCAGCATCCAGCTCTGGAAGTGTTCGAGCGCCGCCGCGGCACCGACGGCCGGTCGGGGTCCCGCCCGGTGGCGACATAGTAGCCGCCCAGCACCAGGATGGCACGGAACCGCTTGCCGCCCCTCAGCGAGAACTCCCGGTTCACGTCGAGGTACGGCCGAACGGTCAGCGGTGCCGCTCTGCGTTCGGTAGCGTACCAGGCGCGGAGACGTCCCTCGACCGCCGGCAGGTAGCGATAGAGACCCGCGAGGTCCACGGCGGTTGCCTTTGGACGACCATGGTATTTAACGCACCGGAGCTTGGCCGCGCCGATGGCGAGCGCGGCGTTCGTGCAGTTGGCCGGAGGGCTGGTCGAGGCAATGGGCCAGCGATTGGACTCCGCGAAGCCCATGGAATTCGGTCTCGTGGTGCGGACGAGCGACGGCTTCCTCTTCGCGTTCCTCGAGAATCCTCTGACGGTCTCCCTCGGGATGGTCCAGAAGCTGGCGACCGAGGAGGCGGGCTCGCCCGAGAGGCTTGTCGTCCTCACTCCAGGACACCTCCCGCTCCTGATCACGTCCGAGGTGGTCCGGGCCGGAGGCACCGTTGTCGAAGGACCGCGGTTCGTCGAGCTCGCGCGGCAGCTCGGCCTGGAGACGATGCTGGGCGAGGAGCCGCGGGCCCAGCCGGCGAGCCAGCGGCGACTCCTCCCGAGCGCCCAGCAGCTCGACCAGACGATGCAGCGCGCCCGGACGTGGCTCGACTGGGGCGTCCCAGCGCTGGCCCTCCGGTTCTTCCGTCAGGCCGCGCAGATGAAGCCCGAGTACGTGCCTGCCAAGGTCGGGTTGGGACGCTCGCTCCTCGCCCTCGGGCTCTCGGACGACGCCGACCGACTCTTCGACGAGGTTCTCGCGACCCACCCCGAGGACGTGGAGGCCCGGCTTGGCAAAGCGGCCGTCCTCGGGGCGAAGGCCCAGCCCAAGGGCGAGGTCGAGATGTATCGCATCCTGCTCGCGGAAGACGAGGCGCGGACCGAGGTCCGGGCTCACTTGGTCGCGGCGCTCGTAGAGATGGGCGATTGGCGGAGCGCGCGGGTCGAGATCGAAGCGATGCTCTCGCAGACCCCCGAGGACTCCCAGCTTCGATTCCTGCACGCTGTCTCCCTCGGTCACACCGGCCAGACGTCCCAGGGCGAGGTGGAACGGCAAGAGGCGCGGCGACTCGGTCTGCCCTACGAGCGAGAGGTCGCGCTGTGCCAGCACCTTGGCCTTCCCGTGCCTCCACGACCAAAGTCGACCGAGGCCGCTGCCTCTGTCCGTCCCGAACCGGTCGCGGTGACCGCCCGAGCCGCAGAGGCGGCGGAGGAGTCGCATACGACCGCCGCGCCGCGTAGGTCCCGCGCCAAAGCAGGCCCGAAATCGGGCCCCCGCCGCTCCGGAACCCGCAAACGTAAGTAGGCCCGTCCCGACTCGGCGGAGCCAGAGGCACCGGCGATGCGTGTGGTCTCCTTGCTGCCGAGCGCTACGGAAATCGTCTTTGCGCTCGGGCACGGGTCCGAGCTGGTGGGCCGGAGCGTCGACTGCGACTTCCCTGACGCGGCGCTCGCACTGCCCGTCGTCATGCATCCCCGGGACTGGGACAGCGACGCCCCTTCGATCGTCATCGACGAACGGGTCCGGCGGACACGCTCCCGGGGAGAGAGCCTCTACGAGCTCGACGTGGACCGACTCCGACAGCTTCGGCCGGACCTGCTGTTGACCCAGGACCTGTGCGGAGTATGCTCGGTCACCGAGAGGGAAGTCAGGGAGGCTTGCCAACTGGCGGGCGTCCGCCCGGAGGTCGTCTCGCTCATGCCGAGGACCTTGGAGGATGTCTGGCGGTCGGTCGAGGTCGTCGGCCGGGCCCTCGGAGACCCGGGCGGCAGGTGCTCGGCTCTCGAGAACCCTCCGATCCCGATCGGAACGGCTGCCGTCCTCGGCACGACCCCGCGTGGCAGTGGTCGAATGGCTGGATCCCCCCATCTTGGCGGGCCTCTGGACCCCCGACATCGTGGAGGTCGCGGGAGGTCAGCCCGTGGGTCCTGACTCCGGCGAACCCGGCGCTCGGACGACGTGGCCCGCCATCGCGGCGAGCGGCGTCGACCTCCTGCTGCTCAGCCCGTGCAGCTTCTCGGTCGACCGCTCCCGACGCGAACTCGGAGCCCTACCGTTGGCCTCACTCGTGGACGGTGTTCTGGCGCCGTACGGGTACGTTCGTCGTCGACGAGGCGTACTTCAGCCGGCCCGGCGCTCGCCTCGCGGACGGCGTCGAGCTCGTTCGCTCTCTCCTCGCACGTTCGACGGGTGCCCATCCGATGGAAGTCTGGCGAACGTCTTCGCGCGTGGCAGGGGTGGCCGAATGAGCGGCGGCACCCCTTTGTTCTCCACATGGACCTCGACAGCCGCCCCACGGCAGGTTGGGCGGGTGACGACGTCCCGTACGGAGCTCCTCCAGATCGGGATCGCGTACGCCGTGCTCTCGTTCTGTCTGCTCATCCTACTGTCCGGGAGCAGCGCCCTCTTCGGCACGGGGGGATCGGGCCTGCTGACCGTCACGCCGACCCTCGTGGTCGTCGCCGCTACGGCCGCTCTCACGGGGTTCGTGGCCCACGAGATGGCCCACAAGATCGCGGCGCAACGACGCGGGTTCTGGGCCGAGTTCCGGCTCTCCCCGATGGGCCTGATCATCGCGCTGTTCACGGCGGTGCTCGGGTTGCTGTTCGCGGCCCCTGGCGCAACGATGGTGGGAGGGATCCACCCCGCGGACCGGAAGAGCTGGGGGGAAACGAGTCTCGCGGGTCCTCTCGCGAACTTCGGGTTCGGGGTGATCTTCTACGCGGCCGCCCTCGGCACGTACCTACTCGGCTCGACGCTCTTCGGCGCGTTCCTCCTCCTCGCCTACATCAACGGCTGGTTCGGGACGTTCAACCTGATCCCATTCGGGGCTCTGGACGGTGCCAAGGTGATGCGCTGGAGCAAGGGGATCTGGGCGGCATCGATCGTGGTCCTGGGAGCCTTCGCGGTCTTGAGCTTCCTCGCGTTCTTCGTCTACGATACGCCGACGTTCTTCCTGCAGCTGTAGAGGGTCGGTACGTGACCGCGGTTCGTGTGATCGAGCTGGGTCAGGGGCGGCAGCTCCTCGACCTCGATTTTCGCGACACCGAGGGTCTGGTCGCAGCCTACTTGCTCCCTCAGGAGGACGGCTGGACCCTCATCGAGACCGGACCGTCCACCTGCCGTGAGCCCCTGCTCCGAGGGATCGACACCTCGGGCGTCGAACGCCGCGACATCCGTCGGGTGTTCGTCACCCACATCCATCTGGATCACGCCGGCGGGATGGGCGCTCTCGCGGAGGCCCTCCCCCGGGCCACGTTCTACGCCCACGAGCTCGGCGTTCCTCACCTCGCGGACCCGACCCGACTCATCGCCAGTGCGCGCCGGACCTGGGGAGCCGCGTCCGACCCGCTCTGGGGACCGATACTGCCCGTCCCCGCGGAGAGGCTCCACGGCCTTCACGGCGGTGAACGATTTCCCCTCAACGGCGGGGAACTCTCGGTGCTCGCGACCCCGGGGCACGCGAGGCACCACCTCTCCTTCTACGACTCGGGGCTGGGCGGGGTCTTCACCGGTGACAGCGCCGGCGTGCGGCTCGAGCGGTCGTCCCGGCTCCGCCCCGCCGTCCCGCCCCCGGACCTCGACCTCGACCTGCTCTTCGAGAGCGTCGAGGCGATGCGCATGACGGAGCCCCGGCTCGTCCTCTTCAGCCACTTCGGGCCGAGCCCCGACGGACCGGCTGACCTCGCGCGCTACCGCGCGATCGTGGAGCGGTGGAGGGATGTCGCTCTCGCGGCCGCGCGCGAGCGCCCGGAGGTAGAGTACGTCACGGCGAAGCTCGCCGAGAACGACCGGTCCGAGGGTGCCCCCGAGCCGGCGGACCGGTCCCTTCTCGTATCCGGATACGACCTGGCGGCCCAGGGATTTCTGCGCTACTTTGAGACGCACGGGCTGCTCGTCGGGGCTCCCCCGTGAGGGACCCCACCTCCGGCCGGTTGCCGGCGGTGGGGATCCTGTTCCTTGCCCGAACGGTCTACGCGTTCAACTGGTACAACATCGGAGCGCTCGCGACGCTCCTCGAACCGGCGTTCGGGATAGGCACCGCCGAGTTCGGGATCGTGCTCGGCATGTTCCTTCTCGGAGCAGGGATCTTCCAGGTCCCGGCCGGGTTCGCGGCGATGCGGTGGGGGAACCGAACCACCTCGCTCGTCGCCCTCGTCGTGATGGGAGGGTTCACGCTCGCCTCCGCGTTCTCACCGAACTGGATCGTCCTCGCCGGTCTGCGGTTCGGCGCGGGGGCCGGCGCGGCGCTGTTCTTTGCGCCTGCACTGGGCCTGGTCGCGCTCGTACTTCCCGGAAGGCACGCGCGGTCCGATCATCGGCCTCTACAACTCGGGATTCAGCCTCGGAGCCGGTATCGGCATCATCGTCGGAGCGGTCGTGGGCGAGCGGTTCGGCTGGGGGTGGGCCCTCGCCGTAGGCGGGATCGGCCTCCTGGCGACCGCAGCGTTCGCTACCGTGTTCCTGCCTCGCGTTCGCGAGATGCACCCGATTCGCGCGACCCGGGATCTTTGGCGGTCCGTGGTTCCGGTCCTTCGCTCCCGCCGGCTCTGGGCACTCGCGCTCGGTACCTACCGGCACATGGGGCGCATTCTACGTTGCCGCCTCGTCCTTCGTCGCCTTCGCGAAGGTCGCGCACCCGTCGTGGTCCTTGGCCCTCGCGGCGGCAGTGCCCACGGTGATGATCCTCGCGGAGATCTTCGGGGGCCCTGTCGGCGGGTGGTTGGGAGAGCGCCACTTCGATATGCGACGGATCCTCATCTACTGGAGTCTCGCGTCGGGGATCCTCGTCGCCATCGTCCCTTGGCTCGGCTTCGCCGAGGTGTGGCCCGCGTTCGTATTCCTCGGGTTCGCGGATGGGGTCATCTTCGCCGTCCTGTACCTGATCCCGAGCTACCTCCCCGAGCTCCAGGGAGGGAGGTTCGTGTTCGGGCTCGCGGTTCTCAATTCGATCCAGATCTTCGCGGGCAGCGGTGTAGCGATCGCGTTCGGGTTCGTCGCGGCGGCGTTCGGCTACGATGCGGCGTGGGTCTTCGCGGGGGCGCTCGCGGTGCTCGTGCTGCCGGTGGTCATCCTCGTCGGAGGGGTCTCGGCGGCGAACCGGGCCGTCCCCGCCTCGGGCGCTTCCGGGCCCGCCCTGAAGCTGGCGGAACCGGTTCGACCAGTGTGACGAGGTTGGTGGGACGTCCTTCGACCGGGTAGCCCGCGGTGAGGACCACGGGTCCGGACCCTCGGAGACCCAACGCACCCACCAGGCGGGACGCGGCGCGGCTCAGCCCCGCAAGGTCGCTGTGCTCAGGCGCCGCGCGGGAGGTGACGCCGCGAACAAGCGTCAACTGGTGGCGGACAGCGGCCGAACCGGAGAGCGCGAGGACCGGACAGGAGGGTCGGAGCGCCGCGACCGACCGCGCCGTGCGCCCGGAATGAGTAGGCGTGACGATGGCCAGCGCCCCGACGTTCTCGGCCAGCTGCACCGCCGCGGCGGCGACCGACCGCTCGGCCTCGCCGTCCGCGGACCGCTCGCGTTCCTCCCGCAGGGGTCGAGGGTCGTAGACGGGCTCGGTCGCCTCGGCGATGCGGGCGAGCCATTGGACGGCCTCGATAGGATACTTTCCGACGGCGCTCTCCTCGCTCAGCATCACGGCGTCCGCGCCGTCGAGGACGGCGTTCGCGACATCGGTCGACTCGGCCCGGGTCGGTCGGGGGGAATCGAGCATGCTGAGGAGCATCTGGGTCGCGACGATCGCGAACCGGCCGGCGACGTTCGCGCGCCGGACCATCCGCTTCTGCTCGAGGGCGAGCCGTTCCAGCGGGACTTCTATCCCGAGGTCTCCGCGCGCGACCATGATGCCGTCCGAGACTTGAAGGATCTCGTCGATCGCGTCGAGGGCCTCCGCGCGCTCGATCTTCGAGATGAGACCGACCGACCGTCCCGAGCTCCGTCCGTCGAGCCAGCGCCGTGCCTGGACCACGTCGTGCGCGCCTCGAACGAAGGATAGCGCGAGGAAATCCACGCCCTCGCGAAGCGCGACCTCCGCCTTCTGCTGGTCAGCCTTGCCGAACGCATCCACCCTGAGCTTGCCGTGGGGAAGGAACAGCCCGGCTCGTGAGCTTACCGTCCCACCGTTCGTGACCACCGTCTCGATGGAACCGGCGCCGGCGCTTCGGACGACGAGCGAGACGTTTCCGTCCCCCAGAAGGACCGGGTCGCCGCGCCGCGCTGCCCGGGAGAAGGAAGGGAGCTCGGCCCGGACCCGGGTCCCATCGCCCGGTCGTGGGTCGTGGTCAAGGACCCAGCGCTGGCCCGTGCGCAGCGTGATGGGGGAGCTCGCGAGGTCACCGATACGGATCTTGGGTCCCGGAACGTCCGCGACGACCGAGACCTCCTGACCCGCCCGGTCCGCCGCGGCGTGGATGCGGCGAAGCATCGATCGATGCTCGGCCGGCGATCCGTGCGAGAGATTGAGGCGGAATCCGTCCACCCCCGCATCGATCAGCCTGACGAGGCGCCCGGGCGAATCGGAGGCGGGACCCACGGTGGCCAGGATCTTTGTTCGACGCACGTCGAAGTGAGAGACGGGGGGCTCTTAGCACCGGGGGCTCAGGCTCGCGTGACTTTTGTACCGCCTGACGGTCCCCCGTACGCAGCCCCGTGGTGTAGTGGCCAAGCATGCTGGCCTTTGGAGCCGGCGACAGCGGTTCGAATCCGCTCGGGGCTAGCTTTCACCTCGCGTCTGCGACCGAACCGGTCCGTGGTTCGGGAATGCCCTGGAAGGGATTCCCAAAGGGCGAAATACTACGGTGACATACCGTATCAGGCCTGTAGGTGGGCCCATGCAGGGCACCATCCGCGGACTAGCGCTAGTCGCCTTGGCCCTGGTACTGCTTGACTTCAGCCGGATCGGCCGGGCTCGCCCCGGTGGCCGCTCGCGGGAGTGTTCCGACTTCGGAAGGCACCTCAGGCGTTCCGGGCGGAGGACTCCCTTCGGCGGGACTGTCACTTTCGCCGGCCACCACGCCCAGCCCGTCAGTGGTCTCCACCCTGGTCCTCGCGAACAATAGCCTTCTCAACGGGAACGTTCGACCGCCGGACGGCTTCGGCCCTGTTGCCGTCGCATACGATTCGAGCAAGGCCGAGGTCTTCGTGGCCGATGGGGCCTCGGACAGCCTAAGTGTGATATCAACGACGTCCGACAAGGTCGTCGCCATCATTCCGGTGGCGGTGGATCCGGACGCAGTGTTGTACGACGGCGGACGAGGGGAGGTCATAGTCGGCGGCAACGGAGTAAGTGGCCGCCTGAGCATTGTCAACGACACTTCCAACACGGTGGTCGCCTCGGTTTCGCTCAGTGGCGGAATCTGCGGGGGGACCGCGGGTCTTGCCTACGATAGCGGTCGTGGCCAGATCTTCGCCACGGTTTGTTCCGACCTGCTAGATGGGGGCGAGGTGGCCGTGGTGAACGACACGTCGAATTCGGTCGTTGCGACCGTCCCTGTTAACGGCGAACCTATCGGCGCGGCGTATGACAGCGCCAAGGGGCAAGTTTTCGTGGCCGCCACCGAAGACAATCAAGTCAAGGTAATCTCGGACACCAGCGACACGGTGTCCGCCACGATTCCCGTAGGTGCCTACCCCACGGGAGTTGCCTACGATGCCGGCAAGGGAGAGGTCTTCGTAACCAACTGCGAGTCGAACACCACAAGCGTGATCAACGACACTACGGACTCGGTTATCGCGACCGTTCCGGTGGGCGGGTGCCCCTACGGCCTCGCGTACGACAGTGCCCGAGGCGAGGTAGTGGTCGCCAACCTCCTTTCGGACAATGTCAGCGTCATTTCCGACCTAAGCAACTCGGTGGTATCGACGGTCTCCCCCGGCGAGTTTAGCGCGCCTGCCGCGGTCGTGTACGACGGCGCGGCCGGCGAACTCTTCGTCGATGATAGCGGCAACAACCGCGTGATGGCCGTTTCCGACACAAGCGACACCTTGGTTGCCACGATCGGCCTGAGCGCCCAGCCGTGGGGGTTGGCGCTCGACAGCGGAAAGGGCGAGGTCTTTGTGACGGACGATGAGTCCAATGCGGTGTACGTCGTCTCAGAAAGCACGGACAGGGTGGTCGCGGTCGTGCCCGTGGGCAGCGGACCCACCTCAGCTGCCTACGATAACCGGACCGGACAGGTGTTCGTCACGAACGAAGCCTCGGACAACGTCAGTGTCATCGCGGACTCGAACAACTCCGTGGTTGCCACGATCACCCTACCTACGAATAGCTACCCCGACGCCGCGACGTATGATAGCGAGGCGAGAGAGGTCTTCGTCGCAGACTCCTACGCCGCCTCTGCCTTCGGCAACGTGAGCGTGATATCAGATTCCAGCGACACAGTGGTCGCGACGATCCCGGTAGGGAGCGACCCCCTCGGGCTCGCCTACGACAGCGGGAGGAACGAGGTCTTCGTCACGAACTCGGGCTCGAGCAGCGTGACCGTGATCGAAGCTGTGACGGACACAGTCTTCCTCACCATCTCGCTGGGCTCCGGAAACCTCCCGGCAGGCGCCGCTTACGCCGCCGCGGACGGGTCGGTCTTCGTGGCGGTCAACCACGAGGTCGTGACCCTCGGCACGCCGTGGGTACTCGTGATCAACGACAGCTCCGACAGCGTCGTCGCCGGGGTAGGCCCGCCGGTCATCGACGGCCTCTGGGTAAACGATGTGACGTACGACTCTGCCACGGCCGAGGTGTTCGCGACAGGGACAAGCCAGAACTCACTCGTGGTCATCAACGCGTCGTCGCACACGCTGCAGCCGGGCGTCCCGGTCGGCGAAGTGCCCATCGGAGTCGTAAGCGACCCGAGCCTCGGCCGAACGTACGTTGCCAACGCGGAGAGCGGAACGATCACCATCATCGCTACCGACTATCCCCTGAGCTTCCATGCCACAGGTCTCCCCGCGGGCTCGACCTGGGCTGTGACCGTCCCCTCGATCGCCGGTAACGAGAGCAACGTCACGCGGGGTGCTTCCGGCACGATCGCCTTCTCGGTGCCGACAGGACAGCTGGCATACTCGGTCACCCCACCGGCCGGCTACGGCGTGGCGCGGGTCACCGGCCCGCTTTCGCCAACTCAAACCTCGCTGAACATCACGGGCGCTACTACGATTCGAGTCGTCTTCGCCCCGCTGGAGAACCTCACGTTCAGCGAGACGGGACTTCCAGCGACTACACTCTGGGGCGTGGAGCTTCGGCCCGCGGTCGCGTCGGGCGGGCCGCCAGCCCAGTCCGCCACCACGCACACCTCCACGCTCAGCTTCACGGTCGTTCGGGGTTCGTGGAAGTACCGAGATCACACCCAAGCCGACTACCTACCGGGCCTCGCCCTCGCACGGCACCATAGCGGTCCCGCCCCATTCCGCCACCCGACCCATCCGGTTCACGGCGTTGACCGCCGTGGTCGTCTTCCAGGAACACGGGCTTCATGCCGGCACTCTTTGGCAGGTGAACATCTCCGGCCCGCTGAACCTCACCCTGACCTCAATTCGGGCCTCGATCCGTGTACCGCTCGTGAACGGCAGCTACACCTTTGCCGCCTCTAACTTCTCGGCGCTCCATCCCCACGTTACGAGCTACCAGTTCGTCGTGACCGTCCCCGAGCCGACGTTGGTCGAACGGGTGACGTACACTTCGGCGCTCCAGACTCCCTGGATAACCGCTCATTCCACCGCAGGGCATGCCGCCAGCCGGGCCCTTCCGGATGGGCTCCATGCTCACGCCGACGCTGGGCCGAATCTGCTGAGGGCGGCGACCACGGCGCAGCGCTTGGGGCGACGGTAGCATCGAGCGCTTTCCGTGACCTTGGCAGACGCCGTTGCCCCGTGAGGGCCGAGCTTCGAGCCATTTCCGAGGAATATAAGCGGGCCGGGGGGCGGCGGAGTCCCTACCCATTCGAAGGTCCGAGCGTCGCGGGTGGGCTACTCTATAGTCGCCCGGGGGCTCGACGCGACCATGTCGCGGCAGCGAGTGGTGATCGTGGGAGCGAGCCGGACGAGACTTCCACAACTTCAACATGATGTACCGGGGCCGACCCGAGTACGAGGTGGTGGCGTTCACCGCTGCCCAAATCCCGAACATCTCCGGGCGCGCCTACCCGGCGGTGCTCGCGGGATCGTTGTATCCAAACGGAATACCGATCGTCCCCGAAGCCGAGCTCCCCACCCTCGTGCGAGAGAAGCAGGTCGACCTGGTCGTGCTCTGGTACTCGGACCTGCCCCACGTCGAAGTGATGCACAAGGGGTCGATCGCGCTGGCCGCCGGGGCGAGCTTCCTCCTGCCGGGGCCGAAGGAGACCGAGCTCAGGTCGTCGAAGCCTGTCGTGAGCATCTGCGCGGTCCGTACCGGAGCGGGCAAGAGCCCACTGACGCGCTTCGTGTCGCACCGGTTCCGCGAACAGGGACGCCGGGTCGTGGTCGTTCGTCACCCGATGCCGTACGGTGACCTGGCGGCGCAGGCGGTCCAGCGATTCGCCACGATGGCGGACCTTGAGACGGCCCACTGCACGATCGAGGAGCGAGAGGAGTACGAGCCTCACATCTCGGAGGGGGTCGTCGTCTTCGCGGGCGTGGACTACGAGCGGATCCTCCGGGCCGCCGAGGCCGAGGCGGACATCGTCCTCTGGGACGGCGGGAACAACGACCTTCCGTTCTATGTCCCCGACCTTCAGATCGTCGTGGCGGACCCGCACCGGGCCGGCCACGAGCTAACGTACCATCCGGGAGAGGCGAATTTCCGTATCGCGGACGTCATCGTGGTAAGCAAGACCGATTCGGCCACTCCCGAAGGGATTCGAACGGTGGAGACCAACGCCGCGGCGGCCAACCCGAAGGCGACGGTCGTTCGGGGGGCTCTCACCATCGAGGAGGCCGACCCGGTGCCCCTGCGCGGTCGGAAGGTCCTCGTCGTGGAGGACGGGCCAACGCTGACGCACGGTGGAATGGCCTACGGAGCGGCGACCCTTCTCGCCCGCGCCCGGGGGGCGATCATCGTGGACCCGAGGAAAGGGGCGGTGGGGACCATCGCCCGCGTGTTCGCGGACTTCCCGCACCTGGACCGCGTCCTGCCCGCGATGGGGTACAGCCCGGAACAGATCCACGACCTGGAGGCGACCATACGGGCCTCGGACGCGGACGTCGTGCTGGACGGCAGCCCGGTCGACCTCAGCCGTCTCGTGAAGGTGCCTCAGCCCATCGTGAACGTCCACTACAACTACGCCGACCCCGACGGCCGCCTCGGGAAGATCCTCGACGGCTTCCTCGCAGCGCACCCGCTGGAGAAGGCTCCCGCTCGAAAGAAGCGCCGCTGATCGCGCGGAACGGATCAGTCGACGTCCTCCTGGGGGACGGCCGGGGCCGGCAGGGTCTTGCCGCGGAGGATGGACGGCACGAGCGAGACGAGGAGTAGGACGGCCGAAACGAGGAAGATGAGGTGGATCGCCTCGAGGAACCCCGCCCCGGCGGTGAACCCTTCCGTTGAGGTGGCCGTCCCGAGGAAGATCGCCTGAATGCTCGTCCGCGAGAGCACGGAGCTCATCACGAGCAGCGTCACGCCCAGGCTGATCGTCGACCCGGTGTTGATGAGCGTCGTCCCGACTCCGGAGGCTACGCCCCGGCGCGTGGGCGGGACCGCGGACATCATCGCCGCCCGGTTAGGGGCCGCGAACAGGCCCATGCCGGCGCCCACGAGGATCAGCGGCGGCGTGAGCTGGAGGAACGAATCGTTGGGGCCGATCGTTGCGAGCCATAGGAACCCCGCGGCCGAGACGAGGAGGCCCGCCACCAGGAACGGTCGCGGGCCGAAGCGATCCGACAGCCATCCGCTCACGGGGCCCAAGGCGGCGAGGGAAGCTGAGAGCGGGATCAGGAAGAGTCCCGCGGCGAACGGATTGAGGAACCGAGGCGGCCCCTGCAAGTAAAACACGAGGATGAAGGTGAACGCGCCGCGGGCAAGGGAATTGAGGAACATCGCGGACGCGGAGGCAGCGAACTGACGGTTCCGGAACAGCCCTAGGTCGAGCATCGGCGACCGCTCGCGGTGCTCGATCCAGATGAACAGGACAAGCAGGGCGACGCCCACGATGCCGCCGGTGATGGCCACCGGGTCGGCTATCTGCCCGAGAGCTCCCAGCGTGATCGCGACCAGGACGAGCGTCAAGCCCGAGGCGAACACGATGTTGCCGCCCCAGTCGATTCGGGCCGCCCGCTCGGGGCGGGCGAGCTCGCGAAGGTCCAGGCGGGCCCGGACCGTCGCGACGATGCCGATCGGGACGTTCACGAAGAAGATCCACCGCCAGCCGATGGTCGAGGTGATGAGGCCGCCCAGGACGAGCCCCGAGACGGCTCCGACCACAATAGAGACCTGGTTGACCCCGAGGGCTCGTCCGCGCTCGTTCGGGGGAAAGGCGTCCGTGATGATCGCGGCCGAGTTGGAAAAGAGGAATCCGGCGCCCACCGCCTGGACGAGCCGGAACCCGACCAGCTCGAGGCCGGTCTGGGAGAACCCGCAGAGGGCCGAGCCGACCGTGAAGATCGCGAACCCGAGGATGTAGAGCCGGACCCGGCCGAACATGTCGGAAAGGCGGCCGAAGTTCAGCAGTACCGACGGCCGTGAGCAGCGAGTAGCCGAGGAGGACCCAGAGCAGTAGGGTCGCGGAGGTCCCCGCGAGGTCGCGCCCGATCGTAGGGAGTGAGATCAGGACGATGTTCGTGTCGATGGCCGCCATCAGCGTGGCCACCGTGGTGTTCGAAAGGACGAGCCACTTGTACTGCACGGTCAGCCGACCCTCCGAACCGGACTCGCGCCGTCGACCCGGGACCGGGTAGAGGGCGCGCTCGACATGCTGAGGCTAGTCCGCCACCGGGGGTTCGGTGCGTTCGTGGTGCTACTCGAGCGGCCGAGCCTGGGCCTGAAATCCTGCGATCTCCGTAGAGAGCCGGTCGATGTACTGCCGGAAGATGGCGAGCAGGTTGCGCGACGTGATCAGCCCCACGACCTGGTCGCCCGAACGTACGAGCATCCGGCGAAGGCCGAGGTCGGCCATCGTCGTGGCGATCTCGTCGGTCGGTGTGTCGGGGGCGCACGCACGCAGCTCCGGGGAGGCGATGTCCTTCATCCGGACATTGGATGCCTCGAGCCCCCGAGCGACGATCTTCTCTAGAAAATCCCACTCGGTCGCAATGCCGACGACCCCTACGGTGCCGGCCCGTGTGAGGACTGCGTAGCCCTTCCGGGCCGCGACCATCTGACGTGCGCAGGAGAGCGCGTCCGTTCCCTCGTCGACCGTGAGCAGGTTCGAGTCCATGATGTCCTTCGCCTGAAACACCATGGGGCCAAGATTCCAGCCCGGATTATGACGGTGTGCCAGCCTCCACGGGGCGCCGGCCCCACCCCCACCCAACCGATCGCGGCGGCCGTCGGACCAAGGGAGTCGCTCCAGTCGTAGGTCGTCGGGCCCATGCCCGGGTCCAGAGGAACCGCCGGCGGCGCCGACCGCCACCATTATGAGCGCAGTCGAATCCGCGCTATCGGAGCGTGCGGGATGACGATCGAGGACGAGGTCTCGGGCAACGGGGTCAAGGTCTACAAGTCGATGAAGGACCTCGGCTTCGTCAGCGAGGACAAGATGGGCACGGCCGAGCGCATCACGCAGACCACCAAGCTACCGAAGAACATGGTTCTCAACGCGCTGCAGGAGCTCCTCGCCAAGGGCTGGGCTCGACGCAAGGTGCGCGAGAAGGCCGCCGGCTACTACCTGACTAAATAACGCCGCGCCCCGGCCGCGGAACGGGCGGCGGGACGAGTCCAACCTTCTCGATGAGCCGGCAGGTGGAGCGGAGGGTGACCTCCGTGACCGTGCTCACCCGGGCGACCTGCGCACGCGAGCGATGCTCGCCGTTGCTTTCCGCGGCGATGTAGATGAGCGCCGCGACCAGTCCGTGCGGGCTGAGCCCAGAGAGCTGGGGGTCCTCGCGCGCGGTATCCAGCATCGCCTCGACCGTCGATCGGACCCGCGGCGAGAGGGCCAGTTCCTGGGCGAACCGCCCGAGGAACGCCTTGGTGCCGACGCCCGGGATAGAGAGCCTCGCACCCCGCTGGATCATCTTGAACGTCCGCCCCACCTCCGACCGGCGGGTCCCTAGGGCGATGGAGACCTCGCCGAGGGTCCGCGGGATCGTGAACCGGCGGCAGGCCGCGTAGACCGCCGCGCCCACGCAGGCGGGCAGTGCCCGGCCCCGGAACAGTCCCTTGTCGCGCGCCTCGCGGAAGATCCGCTCGGCCTCCGTCACGACGACCGCGGGGAGTCCCATCTTGTCGGCCAGGAGGATGATCTCGCCACGGGCCGGAGAGCGGTCGAGCGGCCCGTCGGCCACGCGGGCGGTCTGACGTTGCATGACGCGTCGGAGGTGCTGGAATTCGTAGCGGCGGCGCCAGTCGAGGCGCTTTCCCTGGCCGTCGCGGGCGAGGGACAGGGTGGACCCGAGCGATCGCCGCGTCCCGCCGGGGCGGACGAACGGGCCGATACCACGGCCACTCCCGTCCGACTGCTCCACCTGGGGAGGGGCAGGAGCGGTCGCAAGAAGTGTGTTGTCGTCGAATACGAGGCCGCACTCCGCACAGGAGACCTCGGACCGCATCGGGTCCATCACGCGATGCGTGCTATGGCACATAGGGCAAGGCGCTACGCCGTCAGGCTGGCCGGACCCGGACCCGGCTCTGGCATAGGGGGTAGGTGGTCCTGAAGGGATATTAACATGCGTCTAACGGGTTGGAACGGTCTAGGAGGGAGAAACCCCCCTCCGGCCCGTCGGAAACCGCCTCGACCTTTGCGCGGTACTAACGCAAGGATAAGTGGGGTGCAAGTATAGGAGGGAACCGTGAGGATTGGCCTCATCGCCGTGGGAGCCGCGTTCGCGATCGTGGGGGCGGGCGTGATCGCAGCCATGGCCCTGACGGAACAGGGGCCTGCCGCGACGCGCACGGGGCAAGTGTCGGTGCAGCAGCTCGCCCCCTCGACGAACGCCACAATCCTCCTCCACGCTGTGGCGACCGGTGATGGTTCGGCCAATATTGCGTGGAATGCGTCCGCCCCGGCCGTGGTCTATTGGTACGCCGAGGCGCCCTGCAACCCGCCGCCCGGCTGGTGCTTCGAGGGAGGGGCGCTGGCCAACTGGTCCGGGATGTTGGGCGGTCAGTGGTCGTGGCAGGGCAACGTGGCCAGCCTTTACTGCCTCTACATCGTCGACAAGGCGGATCGTTCCGTCAACATCACGGCGTCGTTCGCCGAATCGTACCCCACCTCGACCCACCGTCTCCCGCTCGTTCCGTTCCTCTGGACGATGGCCGGCGGCAGCCTCCTCTTGGGCGTGGGCGGTATGGCTGTCTACCTCGGCGTGTTCCTCCCCGCGGGCGTCTACTCGACCCCCGCCGCGGTCCCACGGGACCCGAACGCGGATCCGGACCCCGACTACCGATTCCCGCCGGCGCGCTGACCGTACGGAACGCTCACTGACCCCAGAACGGGTGCGTCGCCCGGTGCAACCGGACGACCTCGTCCAGGATCTCCCTCTCGTGCGGGGTGAGCGTCTGGTCCTTGAGCGCGCGGGCCGCGGACTCCGGCAACGCGACGAGAAGGATGTCCCCTTCGCTGAGGTTCCGGCCCACGATCGCCCCGTCGATAGAGGCGGCCAGTTCGGCCGACTCCGCCGCCTCCTTCAGCGATTCGTTCTCCTTCTGAAGGCTGCGGAGTAGCCCGACGTCCGACCCGTCGAGATGCATGAGGCGCACGCCCGGGCGCAGCGTGCCCCCGAGCACCCGGATCCCCACGATCGCCGGCTTCGACGCATGGAAGACGAACCCGCGGAGGACCTCGATCTTCGCCGGGTGGATCGTCTCGGCACGGCGCGCTGCCTCGAGCTCCCGGGTCCGCATGCCCTTCCAGGTCTCGTACTCCTCGATGGCCCGGTACATCACGTCCGCTCGGAAGATCCGGACCGCCGAATCCCCTTCCGCGACCGCGTCCGGGAGGATGGGCACGCCGAACGCGATCACGGCGCGATGGGTCGGGTCGCGCACGGTCGCCATCCGCATGACCGTGGCGTGGCCGACCGGGCCGACGCCGGCCTCGTGGACGGGGATCGAATGTCCCGCGCACTCGAAGGCGAGCGCCTCGAGACCGCCCAGCGTGTCCGCAAAGATCGCGACGCCGCTCTCCGCCAGTTCCGCGACCGGCTGGGACTCGCGCGCGAGCTCGATCCGCACCGCCTCTTCCTCGGCAGGGGAATGGACGACCCGGAGCAGCCCTCCGGGCATCGCTTCCTCGATCCCGGGGGCGGCCAGATAGACCCCGGCCGCCGCCGTGACCTCAGAGAGGGAATCCAGACGGACCTGCTTCGAGGAACGCCCCGCCTTCAACTGCACCGGCCGGTAGATCCCCCGGACGCGCGTCGCGAACGGTTCGGTGCGACCGGTGACGACGATCTCGTCCCCGACCTTCAGCGCCCCGCTGTAGACGATCACGTTCCCGACGGGCCCAACCCCCTTCTGGTCGCTCCGCTCGAGGATCGTCGCCTCGCCGCCGGTGTGGCCCAGCCGCAGTTCGCTCCCGAGGAACCGCTGGGCGAGCCCGATCAGGAGGGCGATCAGCTCCGGGACACCGATGCCGGCCTTTGCCGAGACCGGCACGATCCCCACGTTGCGCGTGAAGTCGCTGACCCGGTCGAACCGCTCCGCGCTGAACCCGAGGTCGATCAGCTCCTCCGCCACGGCATACAGCCGGGAATCCAGCAGACGGACGAACTCGGGTCCGCACCGCTCGAGCTGGTCGAGGAGTCCCACGGCGCCGGTCGGCTTTCGCCACCCCGAGAGAAGGTCGATCTTCGTCAGCGCGATCGCGAACGGCGTCTTCTCCTTGCGGAGGATCTCGATCGATTCGCGGGTCTGGGGCATGGACCCTTCCCGGACGTCAACCACCAGGATGGCGAGGTCCGCGAGCGCCCCGCCGCGCCGCCGCATCGTCTCGAAGGAGCGGTGTCCCGGCGTGTCCACGAAGAGGAGTCCCGGGACGACCAGCTGCTCGGCCTTCAGGATCGGACCGCAGAGACGTCGGATTGCCTCACCGGGGACCTCGATGGCACCGATGTGCTGCGTGATCCCCCCGGCCTCGTGCGGAGCGCGAACGCTCCCGGCGATCCGGTCGAGGAGCGTCGTCTTACCGTGGTCGACATGACCCAGCAGCGAGACGATCGGCTCTCGGAGACCTGGCACGGGCCGACCGACGGACCGAGAGCCCTTAGGATTTCCCGCTGGCCCCCGGCCGCTCGCCGGGCAGTGCAATCCTCACGTTGGGGGGGACCCGCGCGCCGGGCGGTAGTCGTCCAGGGACGCCTGGCGCTGGGTTCGCTCGGCGAGCCGCTCGGCCCGCACGGACACCGTGCGCACCGCGCGCCCGCGCCCGGCCCGTTCGGCCGCCCACAGGCCCTGGGCGAGGCGCACCGCCTCTTCGACCAGCGGCGCCGGCCCTTCGCGGGCCCCGACCATCGAACGGCGTCGCTCGGTCCGGTCGAAGTCGCTCCATCGGAACGCGACGCCCACGCTCCCGTACCGCAGGCCCTCTCGGTCCAGGGAGGCCCCGAGCTCGCTCGCCAGAAAGCGGACCGCGCTCAGGAGCGGCTCCAGGTCCACCTGGTCGCTGTCGAACGTGCGGTCCGCGGACCGGGACCGGGGTCCCGACGGCTCCTCCGGTGCCTCGGTCGGCTCTCCGCGCGCCAGCGCGATCAGCTCCCGGGCGAACCCCCCGAGGTCGCGCATCAGTTCGTGGGGCTGGCGCGTCGCGAGCTCGCCGATGGTCCGGATCTCGTGTCGCGCGAGGATCTCCTCGGTCCGCGGGCCAACCCCGGGGATCGCGCGGACGGCGAGGGGCGCTACGAAGGAGGCTACCTCGGAGCGTGGCACAACCAGGATGCCGCCAGGCTTTGCCCGGTCGCTGGCGATCTTGGCCACGACGCGCGTGTTCGCGACCCCGATGGACGCGCTGAGACCCAGGCTCGTCCGGAGGTCGAGCTGGATCGCCGCGGCCCGCTCGCGGGCCTCCGCCGCCGACCCGACCTCGGCCAGGACCACAGCCTAGTCGATGCTGTAGGGGACCACGTGGTTCGAATGCCGGCGGAGGAGTTCGCGGACCTCGTGGGCGGTCCGCTCGTACTTCTCGAAATCGGGAGGTATCCAGACCGCGTCGGGACAGAGGCGGGCCGCGGTCCGCACCGGCTGCGCGCTCTTCACCCCGAACGCCCGCGCCTCGTAGCTCGCGGAGAGGACCACGCCCCGACCGGGGTGCTCGGAGGGTGGGGGCCCGACGATCACGGTCCGCCCCTTGAGGTCCGGCCGGTCCCGCAGCTCGCAGGCCACGTAGTACGCGTCCAGGTCGACGTAGAGGATCCACGACGGGGACGGCGGAGGAGGAGGCCCCGTTCCCGGCAGCGGGCGCGGGGCGGTTCGCCGTGGCGTCGTTCGTCCTTCCATGCGTCGTGGACGCCGAGGGAACGGCGGATCGTCCTGAGGACGACGGGGTCAATAGCTCCCGAAATCGACGGCCTTCGAGTCTACCGTGAGACCCGCTGCCCCGATAGCGTACGGCTGCACCGTGCGGGCGTGGGCGGTCCGCCGCATCTTGAGGACCCGCAGCGACAGGCCTACCCGGTGCCCGTCCGGCCCGCGACTGTAGCCCAGGACCAGGACGCCGTCGGCGACGTACTCGGAGAGGCCGTCTCGGCTGACTTCGGGGTGGATCGGGTCGGCCTCGGCGGTGAGGACGGTGGTGGCGCCGGAGTCCCGGCATGCCGCGGCCAGGGCAAAGAGGGTGGCCCGCCGGTTGGGTTCGTCGTCGCTCAGCATGTTGAGCAGAGAGACGGAGTCGAGCGCGATCCGCTTGGCGCCGAGGGTGGCGAGCTCCCGGCCGAGCTCCCCCTGGATCCGGTGCAGGCTCTGGCGCGCGTCCTTGGGGTCGAGCCGAACGATCTTGAGCGTCCCCTTCTCCACGGCTGCATCGACCGGCCAGCGGAACTGCCGGGCGGTCTCGAGCAGCTGGGGAACGTCCTCCTCGAGCGACAGGAACACCCCTTTCTCGCCGCGGGCGACCCCGTCGAGGAGGAACTGGAGCGCGAAGCAGGTCTTGCCCGGTACCAGGTAGTCCCGTGACCAGGACGACGTGACCCGCAGGGAACCCGCCGCCGAGCATCTCGTCGAGGCCGGCGACCCCGGTCGAGACCTTCGCACCCTTCGGTTCAGATCCGCTCATACTGTGTGGTCACGAGCCCGTTCAACGCGTTCACCCGGATCACGAACCGCCCCTGGTACTCCGCCGGGATCCGCGAGAGCACGGGCATGAACTTCGGTATTATCATCGACCGCTGACGGTGCGAGCTGCTCGGACCGGCCGTCCAGCGGAAGTGAAGAACGCCGTCGACGGAGTCCATCACTGCCTGCTCCGTGGCCGGCGACGCGACCCCCTGCGTCAGCAGCAGGTAGACCAGCCCGTTCCATTCCTTCGCCCGTCGGCGAAGGCCCTTGAGGAGCGTGAGCACATCGTTCGACTCCACGCCACGGCGCACGAGCAGGTCCGTGAGGGAATCGACCACGACCAGGTTGTTCGGGCCGCTCGAGTCGATCGACTCGGCCGCGGCTCCGAGAGGGCCGTCACCGGCCGGGTGCGGCCCCGTCGCGTCCCCCAGCAAGGGGCTGGGAGGCAGCGAAGACCAGGCTGTCGGGACGACCGTGTCCCGGAAGTAGGCGGGCGAAAGGTCGTGGAACGTTAGGTGACGGACGAGGATCTCGGGATAGATCCCCGCGAACGATCCCCGGACCTCGTTCAGCACCTGCTCCCGGGATCGGCTCGTGCTGATGTACGCCACGCCCTCGGGGTAAACGAACGGTCCCTTCGCGCTCCCTAGGTAGAACCGGTGGAGCGCCGGGTCGTCGTAGCGCAGCATGAGATGCACCGCCGAGGTGAGCGCGAACTCCTGATGGCCCGCGCCGGCCTCGCCCAGAAGGAGTATCACCGACCCGGAGGGGACCCCCCCGGTAAGGTAGTCGAAATCCGGGACCCCGGTCGGGATCCGCGGTGGCTGGCCCGCCAGGTCGGGCGCCTTGAGCGCGGCCGAGAACGTCGGCGGAACGAACGGACGCAGTGACTCGATCGCCATTGAAAGGGCGCCCCGGCGGTGTCGGACTCGGGGGTCGGGTATTAGAAGCCTCGGCTGGATTCGCGAGCGAGGGTCACGTTCCGGCCCCCGTCTTCAGGAACTCGCGGAGCAGGACGGTGGCGTACGCCCCCTTCGGCAGCGAGAAGCGGAACCAGACGGATTCACCCTCTTCCACCAGGCCGAGCGGGGGGACGGGGAGCAGGGCAGGACGCCACGCCCCGTGGCTCGCGAGCTCGGGAGAGACCCGAACGTTGAAGTCGGCCGGCTGGACCTTCTCCTCCGCCAGCAGCCCCGCGAGCCGCGCGCCTCCGGCGCCGGGGCCGATCGCGGTCTCGGATCCGACCAGCGGACCCGCGACGAACGCCCGTCCGCGCGAGACGAGGTCCGCGCACTCCGGCAGGTTCTCCTCGGCCACCTCGACCGAATCCTGGCTCCGGATCGTCCCGTCGCGACCGATTCGGACGATCCGATCCCCGGCCTCCGGCAGGTCGAACGGGACATGGGCTTCGAACCGGAGGGTCATCCACCGATTGAACAGGTACGCTTGGAAGGCGTGCACGAACAACCGGCGCAGCTCGTAGGGGAGCGCGCGCATCGCACGCTCCGGCGAGGCGCCCTGGGCAAGACGCTCGAGGAGCGAGCGCTCGAACCGGTACTCGGGCGGGAACTCCCGCAACGCCTTCGCCGCGTCCCGGTGCGTGGCGTACGCCTCTCGAGCCAGGTCGCCGACCCCCTCGCTTCCTCCCACGGGCCGGGCGATGAGGTAGCACTCGACCGCGGCGGCGAGGTCGCCGCGGACGAGCGCACGCCCGACCTCGTGGGTCACGGGCCGGACCTCCCCGAACCGTTGAGGCCCGAAGAAATTGGGGAATCCCCCCGCCCGGCGAAGGTCCGCCTCGGTTCGACGGTAGGCGCGGACCGCTTCGGCGGGAGGGGACCCAAGCTCCGTGACACGCACCTCGAAGGCGTTCCCGTAGTGGTGGCCGAGCACGAGGCCGTCGCGGGCGCGGTACGCCTCGAGGACGGTTGCGTTGGTGAGGCCGAGGTCGGTCGTGGGCGGCCGCCCCTGGTACGACAGGAGACGCTCGGCGACCGCGCGCCGGTCCTTCGTCCCGGACCAGCGCACCGACCGGGCCGAGAGGCCCAGCCGGCGAGCGATGGCGCTCGCGAGCTCGTGCTGCTCCCAGCCCCGGCTCTCCACCCGAAGGACCGTGAAGAGCCCGGCCGGGTCGGGCATCGGATAGCTCGAGATCTCGTTGACCCGGAACGATTCGTCGGAGGACTTGATGCGGCCGGCGACCCCCGGGGTCGACTGACAGATAGAACCCGAGACCGATCGCGCGCTCGGTCGCGGGGGGCGTTTCCTCGGGAGAGCCCACGATAGCGCGACCAGGACGGGTGTTATTACATCGAGGCCGGATTCGGACCCGACGACGGATGATTCAGGCGACTGCCCGAGTCCTGAAGAATATCATCGAGATCCGGGTCGGCGACTCGGCGTGGCTGGGCCGTCCCGTAGAGGCAGAGCAGCAGGGTCTCGGACCGCGCGTCCGCGCCCTCTTCTCCACGGAGTACCATCTCTACCGGCCCGAGGAGCCGGGGACGGTCGCCGCCACCATCTCCTACCGCGCGAAGAGCGACGAGATGCGCATCCAGGTCGGCGACGAGTCGTGGAAGACGAAGTCGACCACGTTCGGTCCGCTGACGATCGACTACGGCGGGGTGGCCTACACGATCAACGAGCGCCTGACGGGCCGATTCGCGGTCCTGGACGGCGCGACCGTGGTGGCCACCGGGCAGCTGGGGTTCCGGTCGTGCGTGATCCGGGACTACCCGCCGGCGCTCGAGACGTTCCTCGGATACCTCGCCCTCGGATACGTCATCCGGACCCTTACCTGGGAGATGTTCGGCTAGCGCGGCGGGAACCAGGGCTTGGAAGGAGGCCGGGGCGTCGCGCCTCGCGTGCTCCGGACGAGCGGGTTGCGACGAGCCACACGCTGCGGGATCAGGAAGACGTGGTACGGGATCGGGAGGAGCAACGCCGCTCCCGCGATCACGGTCACGGCTGCGACCGAGTAGGCGATGTGGACGCCGAAGTTCGCGTAGAGCCAGCCACCGGCCAAGGTCCCGAACAGGCCGCCGGCGCCCGCTACCGCGTTGTAGAGGCCGAGCGCCCTTCCGCGGGCGGAGCGGCCGACCAGCCGGACGAGGAACAGCGTGCTCGCCGTGCTGATGAACGCCCAGGTGACGCCCAGCAGGGCGTTGAGGAGGGCGAGCCAGGCGAGGAGCGCGGGCGACCCGAGGCCGAGGAGGACGTAGACCGGGCCCCACAGGAAGAGGAGCATCAGCGCCACACGCCCGGCGAGCGACCCGAGGAACAGCGACTTCGGCGAGTGGCGCTCCACCGCCTTTCCGGAATGGAAGAAGAGCGCCGTGGAGGCGGCGGCGGAGCCCAGGTAGACGATGAAGACCCCGGCGTCCGTGAAGTGGGCCCCCTGCCAGAGGAAGACGGGGAACGGACCGTAGAAGATCTCGAACCCGATGCTCATCACGCCAAGGGCGATCAGGAACAGGTACTCCCTCGACGGCAACCGCTCCGGTGGGCCGCGCGTCAGGTCGATCACTCCCGCGACACGCGCGCGCGCGAGCCGCGCCCGCTCAACGATCCCACGATGCAGATGCAATAGCTCGGCGATCGTCCATCGCCCGAGTCGGGTCGAGGGCTCCTCGATCCACGCCCACGCGACCGCCGCGGAGAGCAGGGCGAGGACACCCGAGAGGATCAGGAGCCCGGTCATCACCTGGATCGCCGGGGCGTGGTAGCCGATCACGAACAGCCAGACGAACCCGATGGCGAGACCGACGGTCGTGCCGAGGCCCGAAATGAGACCGAAGAACCCGATGTCCTGGGGCCACCAGCGCTTGTGCCGCGTCTCCAGGAGAAGCATCGTCCCGATCGGGGCGCTGGCCGCGGACGCGAGGCCTTCGACCACGTTGAGCCAGAAGTACGTGAACAGGTTCTGGGCGAGCGCGATCAGGATGATGCTGAAGCCCGTGGCCAGGAAGGAACCGACCAGGAAGTACTTCCGGTGGGCGACCCGGTCGGAGAGATTCCCCCACAGGATCGTGAACGGGACCTGGCTCATCGCGCTCGCCGCGATGATGATAGTGACGGCGAACGCGCCGGCTCCGAAGTGCTGGAGCGCGAGGAGCGGGATGAGCGGGGTCGCGATGCCGTCCGAGATCGCGAGCGGCAGGTAGGCGAGGAACCAGAGGTCGCTCGACGACGGGCGAAGCACGACCGGAGTCTTGATGTCGATCGACACGGACCCCGCCCCCCGGTTGCGGTGTCGAATGCCGGGACGCGGGGGATAAAGAATCGGTTCTTCTCGCAGACGAGAGGGCGCATCTCGGCGCCCGGCGGTCCGCGGATCGCCCGACCTACCTGGGAGGGACCCCGACCGCCTTCAGCAGCTCGAGGTGCTCCTCGTCGGAGATCCACTCGACCCGGAGGTACTCTCGCAAGAAGGCGTCCGGCACGCCGAGCGAGCGGCCCTCCTCGACGACGAACCGATACGCCTCGATCTCGGTCCGACGCTGAGTGTAGCTCACACCCGGCTCCCAAAGGTTCGCGCCGCCCCAACGCTGGAGGATGTGGCACAGCTCGTGGTAGATGTCGAGGAAAAGGACCAGCTCCGAGCTCTCGCGAAGGTGGCCCGCGCCGACCACGATGCAATCCTGGCCCGGGGAAAGAACCGGTCTTCCACCGCCGGTGTACCGCAGGGGGCATCTTCGGCAGCTCGCGCGGGGCGACGTACATCCACATGTCCTCGTCGACGATCTCGACGAACGTCTCGCCGAACAGCTTCGACCGTTGCATCGCGTCGGCCTCGATGCGAAACGCGGGCGGAAGCGTGTCAAGGCCGGGGAACGCGGCCAGCAGCGGGTGCCGCCCGACCGGGAGTTTCCGGTCGACCCGAAACCCTTCCGAAGGGCGGGGAATCGCCGATGTGGCCGGACGCTTTCGCGCCGCCACCCCAGAGGATTTCGCCATGCTCTCGGCCCCAAGCGCGTCCCAACATAAAGCGGCCGGGCGAACCGGGTTCACCGCAGGACTTTTCGACCGAGGCCCGTACGGGCAGCGTGGCCCGCGTGGTCCGAGACATCGCGTCCGTCGCCGGAGTATCGGTCGGACAGGCGGAGGCGCCGGAAGGACGATCCGGAGTAACGGTCGTCCGATTCGACTCGGCGGTCCCGACCGTGGTGGACGTCCGGGGAGGCGCGTCGGCCACGTACGACACCGCGTCGCTCTCGCTGGATTCGACGTTCGGCCGGCGCTGGGCGGTCTTCTTCTCCGGTGGCAGCCTCTTCGGCCTCGACGCGGCCCGAGGCATCCGGACCCGCATCCTCGAGACGCGGGGCGGTCACTCGGCGTTCCGCAACCCGAACCGGGTCGTTCCGATATCCGGGGCGGCCCTGTTCGATCTTCCGACCACGGAGGGACCCATTCCCGATTACACGCCGCTCGGATACGAAGCCGCCCGTCGGGCGGGCCGAGGACCCATCGCCCCGGGGCGGGTCGGTGCGGGGGCCGGTGCGACCGTGGGCAGAGTACCTCGGACGAGAGCGTGCAATGCACGGAGGCGTCGGGAGCGCGGCCCGGCGGCTCCCTCGCTCGGGAGTGGTCGGGGCCATCGTGGCGGTGAACTCCGTCGGAGCCGTGCGCGACCCGGCGAGCGCTGGATGGGTCGCCGGATCCCGCGGTCCGGGGGGTCGCATCGTCGCCCCGAGTGCCGTTATGCCGCCCGGCGAACCGGCGCGGGGAACGACGCTTGCCCTGGTCGCGACCGACCTCGCGCTCGATAGGCCTGCCCTCGCGCGCATCGCGAGCATCGTGCATGCAGGCCTGTCGCGGGTCATCGTTCCCTACCAGACGTCCTCGGACGGCGACGCCGTGTTCGCGGTCGCTACCGGTTCCTCGGCTCGGAGGCCGACCGAGAAGTGGCCCGGTGCCCTGGCCGACCGTGTCGGCACGCTCGCCGCCGAGAGCGCGATCGAGGCCGTGCTCTCCGCGGTCCGAGCCTCCAATCCCCGCTCTACGTAGCTGTCGGTCGACGGAACGGGATCCCGCGAAGGCCCCGGATCAGGTCGGCCTTGGTCACGATCCCCTTGAGATCGCCGCGGTGGGAGACCAGGATCGCCGGGTAACGTCCCAGGATCGGGGGAAGGAGGTCGGCCGGGAATCCCTCGTCCACTACGGGGTACGCCTTTTCCAGCGCATCTCGCACCCGGGCCCGCCGCGCGGTCGGCACCGCGAGAGCTCGGAGCACCGCGGTCTCCGAGACGGAACCGATCACGCGGCCCTCCTCCACGACCGGAAGTTGGGAGAACCCTCCGGCCTCCATCCGTTGCGCTGCGGTCGCGAGTGGGGCGGTCGGTTCGACGGTAACCAGTGCGCGGTTCATCACGTCGGCTACGGTGAGGCGTGGGGTGGCGAGACCTTCCCGGCTCTCGAGATAGTCATCAATCTTCTCCACCAGGTCATACGACGGTCGGATCTGTCCACGTTCCACGCGAGAGAGCGTCGCATCGCTGCGGCCAACGGCCCGGGCCAGCTCACGAAGGGGGATCCCCAGCGCGATACGTCGCCGCCTAAGTCCGGTGAGCGTGTCCACGGGACAGCGACGCTCCCGGCGGCTAAAGGCCCTTCCGAGCGGGGTTGCGCAACCGACCCGACGAACGGTGGCCGGTTCGTCCAGACCGGCCACGGGAGGGCCATCGACCCTGGGTTGAGGGCCCCTGCCCCGTAGTGCGAAGGGTAAAGGACCTCCCCAGCGTTCTACCGGTCCAGAGCCCGATGGCCGCGCCCCCCCGTCGGATATCGTGGATCAGCCCTCCGCCGGAGGTCTGTGACGCTCTGCAAGGAACCGCTCGGCAATCCTGCCGAGACGAGTTCCTGGAACGGAAACCCCGCCCACCGGGATTGCGTCCGGATCCATCTACTGCAGCGGGATCCCGCGTTCCGAGAGTCCGGAGACAGCGAGGATTCGAGCGAGGACGCCGGGGATGCCCTCGACGGCGTCCTGCCCCGGGACGACGAGGATTCAGATTTCGACTAGGGCTTGGACCCCACGGAGCGCGAACTCCGCAGTGGGCAGGCGTTCCGGGCCTTCGCCAGCCGAGAGCAACCCATAAGAAGGAGGCTCTTGTGCCAATCCGAGTTCGGCCGGACTGAAGGAGGAATCGTTCGATGCCAGAAGTTGTACTCACCTGCGATTGGACGCTGATGAGCAACCACCACGGGAAGGAATTCCTGGGGTTCGGAACCACGACCCCCGCGTACATCCTTCCCGAGGCGTTCTATCGGCGCCTGTTCTTCCCCGACATGCCCGTCGACGAGCACGGCTACCCTCTCCAGGCGCCCTACGGGATGCGGAAGATCGAGGCATCCCTCATGGACGCCGGGATCGACTGCCGGATCGTGCACCCTGCGCACCTTTCCAAGTACATGCCGGGCCAGGCGAAGGTGATGCTGATCTCGGGCCACGACTACTTCGGCCTCAACCCGCCCAGCTCGACGTTCAGCGGCCTGATGAAGAAGGAGACGCTCAACTGCGTCAACTTCAAGCGCATGATGACGCAGCCGGCCGTCGTCGAGGCGCGCCGCCGCGGAATGAAGATCATCGCAGGCGGCCCCTGCGCGTGGCAGCTGTCCCCCGCGACGCGCGCGAAGCTACCCTGGATCCAGGAGTTCGTCGACTCGTTCGGAGGCATCGACTCGGTCGTCGAGGGGGAGAGTGACATCTACGTCCGCGAGATCGTCGGCAAGGCACTCCGGGACGAGTTCCTCCCGCCCCACGTCGTTCTGGGGGCGAAGGAGTCTCCGAAGGTCGAACAGATCTCCTCCATCCGGTTCGCCAGCGTGAACGGGCTCATCGAGATCGGCCGAGGCTGCTGCCGCGGCTGCTCCTTCTGCTCGGTCACGACCCGCCCCACCCGATGGTACCCTCTCTCGAAGATCGAGGAGGAGCTCAAGGTCAACGCGGCCCTCGGGATCAAGAAGGGGCTCCTGCACTCGGACGACGTCTACTTCTACGGCAGCCCGAATGTGATGCCGCACGAGGAGAAACTGATCCCGCTCCTCAAGCTCGCCAAACAGCACTACCCGCAGGTCGGCTGGAGCCACGTCGCGATCGCCTCGCTCATGACCAAGCCGAAGCTTCTCGCGAAGTGCGCCGAGGTCCTGATCGACGACCAGCAGAGCTGGTGGGGTGTCGAGGTCGGCGTCGAAACCGGTTCACCACGCATCATCACCGCCGCGATGCCGGGGAAGGTCGCTCCGTTCAAGGCGTCGCAGTGGCCCGAACTCGTGGTCCAGGCCGCGGGCCTGATGAACGACAACCACGTCTATCCAGCCTGCACGTTCATCGTCGGGCTTCCCCAGGAGACGGAGGACGACGTCCTCAAGACCATCGACCTGATCGATGACCTCTGGGACTTCAAGGCCCTCCTGGTCCCGATGTTCTTCGTTCCTCTGGGACACCTCAAGTCGAAGGACTGGTTCCGCCGGGACCGACTGTCGCCTCTCCAGCAGGAGCTCCTGAAGCGGGCCCTAACGCACGGCATCCGCCAATCGAAGAACCTGCTCTCCGAGTTCTTCGACTGGGAGGGTAACCACACCCGGATGTACCGGTCCTCGTTCCGGGGGTTCATCGCCTTCCTCGAGCTCCTGTCGAAGATGCACGGGCTCGAAAGCCCGTCCCGACGGCCGCCGCGGGCCATCGTCGACCCGAACCGCGCCCCCGACCGGCTTCCGATCCCTACGATCCCGATGCGGGAATAGGCCCCAAGCCCTCAGGGCTCGTCGATCGGGAACTCTTCGGGCGGGACTTCCGCGGGCCGTCGGACCGGCCGCGCCCGGGTACTCCACGAGGGGTTCGTCGCCGAGATACGAGGCGCGGCCCTCCACGACCTCGAGCCGAGTTTCCTGGCCGTTTCCGTCGTAGGCGCGCCAGGCCCCTTGGGTGAATGGGGAGCCGACGATCAGGTGTCGCCGTCCCCAGCGCCGGAACAGGCTCAGGTCCGCCTCGGATGGGTGGAGCGCGCCCGACGGATGCGAATGCACGGTTCCCGCAATGGTGAGGTCGGCCGGGAGCATGTAGAGCTGGAAGTTCGCATGGCGGCGTCCGGCGGTCGTGCCGGGCAGGAGGAGTAGTTCGCTGATGACGCCCGGGGGGTCGGAACGCAGGACGCCGCCGAACTCGTTCGGGTAGGAGGAGCGGCCGCTCGCGAGCACGCTGTCGAGGACCCGTCGGGTGATCGCCCGGGGGGTCGACCCGAGGCGAGGACCGCCCGGGTCGCGCTTACGCGCGGGGCGGAACATCGGCAACGGCACTCCCCTCCTCGGCGTGGATCTCGCTCCACGGCAGGATCCTCTTGCCCCGGAGGCTCTCGAAGAACGGCGAGCCGAACCGCACGAACGTCGCCTGGCGGGGCGCCCGATGGATCGTGATCGAGCGGTCGAACGGCAGCGCGTGCTCCTCCTGGCCGTCCGGGATGACGACCGACGCTTCGTCCGGCTCCAGAGGGCGAACCCCGATCCGCCGGAGCGGGTCGATCACGAGGGCGCGCGCCTCGACGCGGAACGGAGCGATGGCGGTGACCACGATCCCCTCGACCGACGGGTCGACGACCGGCCCGAGCGAGCTTAGCGCGTAGGCGGTGGACCCGGTCGGAGTGGCAACGATCAGGCCGTCGGCCCGGACCCGGCCCGCGGCCCGTCCGTCCAGGGAGATCTCGAAGAATCCCATCCGGCCGACTCGGCCGGAATGGATCACGTATTCGTTCACCACGTCCGGGATCGCCTCGGAGCCGACGTGAGCGGCGAGCTTCATCCGCTCCTCCAGGAAGTAGGTGCCGTCCAGGATCCGGTCGAGCGCGGCCTCCAGCCCCTTCGAGGCCTTCCCGTCGACCTCCGCGAGTACGCCCACGGTCCCGGCGTTAACCGGCAACAGTGGCACCGAGGAGCGCCGCAGGGTGTAGAGGAACGTTCCGTCCCCGCCGATTGCTATGAGCACGTCTGCCGCAAGCTCCTCGAGCGGCACGTGCGGCAGGTCCGACGCGACCCCGCGGGATTGGTCGCTGAGCACCAGGTCGGCCCGGCCCCTCAACGCGGCGATGGCTCTCTGAGCGATCGCGAGCGCCACCGGCTTGTTGGGGTTCGCCGTCAGTCCGATCTTCACAGGGAACCATCCCGGGCGAGCGCCTTTCCCAGTTCCGGATCGCCCCACGCTACGACAGAGGTCCGCTTCTCCACGCCCAGCGGGAACGGTTCGAGAGACCCGCCCGCTGCGTCGGTCATCCCTCCGCCCGCCTCGAGCAGGATCCGATACGCCGCCGCGATGTCCGTCGCGCGGAGGTTCCGGCCCTCGTCGGCGTTCTCGAACAGGTAGGCGTCCCCACCGCCCTCGGCGACCATCGCGATCTCGAGGGAGGCGCACCCGAGCGATCGTACCACGACGGGCCCTGCCGGCGAGGCGCACGACCCGCTCGGTCGCGTTCGACCCGAGGTTGAGGAACGCCACCTCTCCCTTCGGCCGCCAACGGCGCGTTCGGATCCGCCGGCCGTCCAGGAAGGCCCCGCGCCCGCGGACCCCCCAGTAGGTCCTGCCTCGCGAAAGGTCGCGAACGAGCCCGATGTCCACGCCCGAGAGGTCGCGGTCGCCCAGGGCAAGCGACACCGTGGAGAACGGTAGCCGACGGATCGCGTTCGACGATCCGTCGATCGGGTCGGCGACCAGGGTCCTCGACCCGCCCCGCTCCACCCGACCGATCTCCTCGGAGACCAGGTTCCAGTCGACCCCTTCCGCCTCCATCGTGCGGAGGATCGCCGCTTCCGCCTGCCGGTCGAGCTGCTCGGTGGGCGACCCGTCCGCGCCCATCGCCACGACGTCGGCGCGGTGAGGGGACCCTGCCGAGTCGCGAACCACCTGCTGCACCGCGAGGCCGATGCGGTACAGCGTCCCAAGTTCGGCCGGGTCGGGAGCGCTCACGAGGGCAGATACCCGGGTCGGGCTAATCATCCCTTTCACCGCGGTCCGGTCCCGGCCGCGTAAGGGCACCGTTATCTGAGGCTCCTCCTCCGCTGCGCGATGGAACTCCGATTCCTCGGGGGCGCGACCGAGGTCGGCTCGCTCGGGCTCGTCGTCCACGACCAGGGCCGCACGCTCCTCTTCGACTACGGGCTGACCCCTACCGACCCGCCGAGCTACCCCAGGCCAGCGCCCACGAACATCGACGTCGCGTTCCTTTCGCATTCGCACCTCGACCACTCGGGGATGATGCCGATCCTGAGCCGCCTGCCGAAGGCGCGCCTGGTGGCGACGCCGGTCACGATCGCGGTGGCCGATCTCCTCACGAAGGACTCCCTGAAGATCGCCCGGCTCGAGGGGTACCTCGCTCCGTACACTCCCGCCGACATCCACGCGCTCCGCTCGCGGTTCACCGCCGTCGGCCGGCACGAGACGTTCCGCCATCGGGGTATCGAGGTCGAGCTGACCCCCGCCGGGCACATCCCCGGAGCGACCATGCTCCTCTACAAGGGCGAGAAGGAGGTGCTGTTCACCGGCGACCTTCAGATGATCCCGACCCATCTCGTCGGCGCGGCAGAGCCCGTGGAGTGCGACATCCTTGTCATGGAGTCGACGTACGCCGGCCGGGAGCACCCGGACCGGCGCGAAACCGAACGAAAGTTCCGCGACAAGATCGCGGAGACGGTCGAGCGGGGCGGCAAGGTCATCGTCCCCGCCTTCGCGGTCGGACGAGCCCAGGAGGTCCTGATGACGCTCGCGCACTCCGGGTTCGAGATCTACCTAGACGGGATGGCCCGGGCCGTGAACACGATCTACCAGGCCGCTCCCGAGTACCTCGCGGACGCGGGCCGGTTCCGCCACGCTCTCGACGGGGTCAACGTAGTGGAACACCCCGGCGACCGGCGCAAGGCGATGCGCGAGGCGGACGTGATCGTCACGACCGGCGGGATGCTGGACGGCGGCCCGGTCCTCTTCTACATCGGTGAGCTCTACCGGGACGCGAACTCGTCCATACTCCTCACGGGCTTCCAAGTGGACGGCTCGAACGGCCGTCAGCTCCTGGACGAAGGGACGATCACCGTGGACGGGACGACCATCCGGCCGTCGTGCGAGGTCCTCAAGTTCGACTTTTCCGCACACGCGGGCCACTCCGACCTGGTGCGCCTCGCCCAGGAGTCGCGGGCGAAAACGGTCGTGCTGATGCACGGAGACAACCGTGAGCTGCTCCGGGATTCCCTCGAGCCGATCTGCGACGTCGTCCTGCCGACGAACGGCAAGCCGTTCACGCTGTAGGCGGGGCCTCGGCGGGCAGGTCAACCTCGACCATGCCCGCTTCGACGCGCGTCGGAAACGTTCGCAGCGGGTCTACCCCACCCTCGGGCGGCTCCAGGCCAAACGGGTCGGCGAGGACGGTGCCGGAGGCAACGGAGAACACGGCTCCGTGGAGAGGGCAGGTAAGCCGGTCCCCTTCCACGGTCCCTTCCGCGAGCAGTCCGCCGAGGTGCGGGCAGATCCCGTCCACGGCGTGAAGGCGACCCGACGAGCGGACCAACAAAAGCGTCCGGCCATCGACCACGAGCTCCTGGGGCCTCGAATCGGTGAGGGTCGCGAACGCGACCCCGGTCTTGACCCACGTCATCGCACCTTCTTCCGGCGGACCCCTGCCGGTCGGGCGGATAGCGTCTCGGCGTCATCTCCCTCCGACGAGGTGGGCTCCTCCGCTGCGGTCGGGTCGTATTCTTCGTTCCGAACCGGCGGGGCTTCAGGCTCGGCGGCGTCCACCTTAGTCGGCAGCCGGGAGCGGATCTCCTTCCAGAGCTCGTCCACGCCGTCGCCCGTGACGGCGGAGACCCGCAATCGGTCCACGGTTCGTCGCAGGAGGTCCGACTTCGTCTCGACGGGGATGATCGGAAGCGTCGGGTAGGTCTCCCTCCACCGTTCGAGAAGCTGCTCCTGCTCCTCGAGCGTGTACCCGGAGGAACCCGTCGGGTCGAGAACGAACAGCACCACGGTCGCCGCCTTCTCGACGGCGGTCTCCGCTTCGGCCTCCGCGGGGTTGGCCTTTCCCGAGCGGCCCAGGACCCCCGGGGTGTCTACGACCTGGAGGCGGTCGAACCCGAGGTCGGCATGGCCGAGGGCGATCGACAGCGTGGTGAACGGATAGTCGGCGACCTTCGGCCGCGCACTGGAGAGTCTCGCGACGAGCGAGGACTTGCCGACGTTCGGGAACCCCGCGACCACGAGAGTTAAGGTCCCAGGGATCAGCTGAGGGCGGGCGTCCAGGTACCGGGCGATCTCCCTCAGCCGTTCGATGTCGGGGTCGATCTCTCGCACGAAGCTCGACAACCGGCCGTAGAAGGCGCGGACCGCGCTCCCGAGCGCGTCGTGATCCGCGGCACGATGCGTCTCCCGGACCGAGTCCCGCGTGATCCCTCGGATACGCTCCTCAGCCCGCTCGAGCCGGGTGAGGGCCCGCTCGCACGTGCCCCGCCCGAACGTCTTTGTTACCAGCGCGCGCTCGAAGTCCAGGGCCATCGCCTCCCGCACCGGCCGAGACTCGAGTCGAAGGTGACGCAGCACGGTGGCCGAGCTCCGCACGACCTTCAACTCCGCTCGGAGGCGGTCGCGTTCGGGCTTCGTTTTGCCGCGTGGTGTGACCAGAGAGCCGCGTCGGAACGCGATGTCGAGGATCTTGATGGACGGCGGAGGCCGCGCGGGGCCGCGAGCGGTCCTGGTACGGCGAATCGAGGGGGACTGAGGCATGTTTGGGGGAGGCATTGGATGTGCGGTGGGGCGAATAGGCTTGCCTCCCCGACGCGCGGACTCCTCGCCAGAGGGGCACACGGAGCGGGCACCACCGGATCTGGGGCCGGAACGCGTGTGTGACCCAAACACGGTCCCAACGCCTTTATGGAACTCGCGGGTCCGAGAGTCGGGGGTCTGCGAACATGCCTCGCTGGATCTCGGACGAGCCGGGGGAAGAGGCCGCTCTCCTCGAGGCTCTGGGGATTCCGTCGGTCGACGCGCTCTTCGCCGACGTTCCGAAGAAGGCCCGGGTGGGCCGGATGGGCCTGGGCGCGGGGCGCGAGGAACCGGAGGTCGTTCATGACATCGACAAGCTCCTCGATCGAAACCGTGCGCTCTCTCATTTTGCGACGTTCCTGGGCGGACGGATCGCCTACCGGTACGCTCCGGCGGCCGTGGACGCGATCGTCTCGCGCAGCGAGTTCTACACTTCGTACACGCCGTACCAGGCGGAGGCCAGCCAGGGGATGCTGCGGGCGCTCTTCGAGTTCCAGAGCCTCTGGGTCGAGCTCTCCGGCCTCGACGTGGCCAACGCCTCGCTCTACGACGGCGCGACCGCGGCGGGCGAGGCCCTCCTCCTCTGCCGCCGGCTTCACGAAGGGAACCGGTTCCTGATCCCCGCGAGCCTCCCCTGGGAGGAGAAGAGCGTCCTCGCGAACTACGCCAGCGGCCCGGGTCTTCGGGTCGAGGAGATCCCGTTCGACAATCGTACCGGCCGTCTGGACCTCGACTTCATCCGCAAGGCGGTTGCCTCCAAGGAGGTCTTCGGAGTGCTCGCCGACATGCCCAACGGATTCGGGCATCTGGACGAGGGCGTCCTCGATCTCAAGTCGATAATCGGGGAGGTACCTCTCGTCATCGCCGCCGATCCCCTGTCGCTGTCGGTCCTGGAGCCTCCGGGGGAGTACGGGGCGGACGTGGTGGTGGGCGAGGGCCAGGGATTCGGGATCTCCCCGTCGTTCGGTGGACCTCTGCTCGGCCTCTTCGCTTGCCGGAAAGAGCATCTCCGCCAGGCCCCGGGGAGGATCGTCGGCGCCACGGTGGATTCGGAAGGGCGACCCGCGTACACCCTCACGATCCAGACCCGGGAGCAGCACATCCGTCGCTCGCGGGCGACGTCCAACATCTGCACGAACCAGTCTCTCATGGCGCTCGCGTTCGTGGTGTACGCGAGCGTGGTCGGACCCCGCGGCCTCGCGACCCTCCAGACATCCCTCGCGGAGAAGGCCCGTACGCTCGCCACTGCGCTTGGCGGCATCGAGGGGATCCAGGCGCCCCGGTTCGAGTCGCCCTACCTCGGCGAGTTCACGATCGAGCTCACTCGCGGCAACAGCTCCGCTTTCCTTGACCGCCTCCGTCGCCGGCGGATCCTTGGCGGACACTCGCTGGCCGACCCGCGGCCGACGTCCCCGAAGCAGCCCGAGAGGATCCTGGTCGCGGCCACCGACTCGGTCTCGGAGAAGGATATCCAGCGTTACGCGACCACAGCGCGAGCGTGGTCGAGCGCGGGAGGCAAGCCATGACGTTCCGACAGGCCCGGTACGACGAGCCCTCGATCTGGGACCTGACCGTGCCCCCGCCGACCGCACCACCGCCGGGGATCACCACGCTGCCGGAGCGGTTCCGTAGGAAGAGGGCGGTCCAGTGGCCGGAGCTCGCCGAGCCCGAGGTCGTGCGGCATTACACACGGCTCTCGCAGATGAACTTCGGCATCGACACAGCGTTCTACCCTCTTGGCTCGTGCACGATGAAGTACAACCCGAAGGTCTCGGAGCTCCTGGCGCGGAGGTCGGGGGCTGCCGAGATCCATCCGTACCAGCCGGAGGCGACCGTTCAGGGAGCCCTGGAGCTGACCTATCGGCTCGAGCGGGTCCTCTCGAAGGTCACGGGGTTCCCCGAGATCTCCCTTCAACCCGGGGCGGGGGCGCACGGGGAGTACGCGGCGCTCCTGATGGTCCGGGCGTACTTCCGGGACCAGGGCGAGCTCGACCGACGCACGGAGGTCCTCCTACCGGATACGGCGCACGGCACCAACCCCGCCTCCGCGAACGAGGCTGGGTTCACGACCCGGGAGATCGCCTCGAAGGACGGGTGCGTGGACCTCGTGGCCCTCCGGACGGCGGTCAGCGAGCGCACGGCCTGTTTCATGCTGACGAACCCGAATACGGCCGGTCTGTTCGAGAGTGAGATCCTCGAGATCGCCGAGACCGTCCACGCGGCCGGCGGCCTTCTCTACTACGACGGGGCGAACCTGAACGCGATCCTGGGTGTGACCAACCCCGCGCGCATGGGGTTCGACGTCGCCCACCTCAACCTTCACAAGACGTTCGCGACACCCCACGGGGGAGGCGGGCCGGGCGCCGGCGTGCTCGCCGCGGGGGAGAAGCTCGCCCCGTACCTGCCCGTGCCCCGCGTCGCGAAGACCGGACGCCGCTTCCGGCTCGACTACGACCGTCCCAAATCCATCGGCAAGATCAAGACCGCCTACGGAAACTTCGGTCTCGACGTCCGCGCCTACGCGTTCGCCGTCTCCCACGGCGAGGAAGGCCTGAAGCAGGTCTCCCGACGCGCGGTCCTGAACTCGAACTACCTCGGCGCCAAGCTCGGGAAGTTCCTGCCGCGGCCGTTCCGGACGCTCGTCAAACACGAGTTCGTCCTGTCCGGCGCGCCGTTGAAGGAACGCGGAGTTCGGACGCTCGACCTCGCGAAGCGGCTGCTCGACGAGGGGGTCCACGCACCGACCGTCTACTTCCCTTCGCTGGTCGAGGAGTCTTTGATGGTGGAGCCCCCCGAGACGGAGAGCAAGCGGGAGCTCGACCATTTTGCGGCGGCCTTCGAGCGGGCGATCAACGACACGCCCGAGAACCTCCACGCGGCCCCCCGGAACCTGGCCGTCACCCGCATCGACGAGGTGCGTGCGGCGCGCGAGCCGCGCCTCTCGTGGAAGGACCTCAGGAACGCCGCCGTAAAGGTTGAAACCCCGTAGCGACTGACCGCGAGCGATGAAAGCTCGCGTTCAGAAGGTGTTCGGGAACCTCGAGACCCCGGTCGACGCGCTCGTCCTCGCGAATGCGGTCGACCCACACCTCGATCGGAGCTTCTTCTACCTGTTCGACGTGCCCAGTGGACTGTTCGAGGGTTCCGTTGCGGTCGCGCACTCGGACGGCGAGATCGACGTCCTGCACGTCGCCCCTCGAGACCGAGAGCGCGGAGATGGCGGCCAAATCGGACCCCCATGTCCATATCCACACCGTTGGCCGCGACGAGTCCGAGCCAGCGATCAAGAAGCTCCTCAACGGGACCTCGACCGTCGCCCTCAACTTCTCGGAGCTGACGCACGCGGGCTTCGGCCTGTTCGAAAGGATACGCCCCGACATCAAGTGGGTCGATGCGTCGAAGGCGATCCGAAAGGCCCGGTCGACCAAGGACGCCGCCGAGATCGAGCGGCTCCGGAAGGCCGCCGAGATCGGCTCGAAAGTGGGCCTCGAGATCCCCGGCCTGCTGCGGACGGGAGTGACGGAACAGGAGCTCGCGGCGGAGATCGAGTACCGGATGAACCGCGCGGGGGCGAACGGCCCGTCGTTCGCCACCATCGTCGCGTTCGGCCCCCACGGGGCGGAACCCCATTACAGCCCAGGGTCCACGCGGCTCGAGCCCGGCGCATCCATCGTCTGCGATTTCGGAGCGTACTATCGCCGGTACGCGAGCGACATCACCCGGTCGTTCCACTTTGGCAAGAGGGACGCGGAGATGAAGGACGTCCACGACACCGTCGAGGCGGCGCAGAAAGCGGCCTTCGACAAGATCCGCCCGGGGGTCGCCGCGAAGGAGGTCCACCTCGCCGCGGAGAATCTGATCAACGCGTCCCGGTTCAAGGGACGATTGATCCACGGCGTGGGACACTCGATCGGCCTCGCCGTGCACGACGGCTGGAACTACGGGCCCAAGGCGGAGGACCCGCTCGAGGAGGGGATGGTGTTCACGGTCGAGCCGGGGATATACCTTCCCGGAAAGGGCGGCGTCCGGATCGAGGACGACGTGGTCGTGACCCGAAAGGGGTTCGAGTTCCTGACGACGGCTCCCCGCCAGTACATCGAGGTCGCCGCGTGAGGTTCGGCGTACTTACCGGGGGCGGGGACTGCCCCGGCCTCAATGCGGCCATCCGGGCTGTCGTCCGGCGCGCAGGAAAAGCCGGCCATGAGACGGTGGGCTTCCTCGACGGCTGGAAGGGCGTCCGCGACGGCCAGACCCGCCCCTTAAGCTGGCCGGACGTCGAGGGGATCCTCAACCGGGGCGGGACGATCCTCGGCAGCTCTCGCACCAATCCGTTCGCCAAAGAGGCGGACGCGGCCCGCGTTCTGGCGCAGCTCTCCTCCCTTGGGGTCGACGTGCTGGTCGCCATCGGCGGGGACGATACGCTCTCCGCTGCGCGGGAGCTCCACCGACGCGGCGCGAAGGTGGTCGGTGTGCCGAAGACGATGGACAACGATGTTCGGGGCACCGACTGGACGTTCGGATTCCACTCCGCGACCGCGGTCGCTGTGGACGCCTTGGAACGACTTCGTGACACGGCGGGCAGCCACCACCGGGCGATCGTGCTCGAAGTGATGGGGAGGCACGCGGGATGGGTGGCGCTCGCCACCGGCCTTGCCGGCGGGGCGGACGCGACGCTCGTCCCGGAGGAGCCGTACGACGAGGCGGCGTTAGAGGCACGCGTCCGGGAAGCGGTCCGGGCCCGAGGCCACGCCCTCGTGGTCGTTTCCGAGGGGATCGAGCTCGGCGAGCGAAGGGGTTCGAGGGCCGCGTCGGACGAGTTCGCGCACGAGCTGCTCCGGGAACGCGGTGTCGGCGAGGAGATCGCGCGGCGGATCCAGGAGCATACAGGCGTCGAGACCCGCAGCGCCCAGATCGGACACATCCAGCGAGGCGGTCCGCCGGAGCTTTTCGACCGCATCCTCGCGACCCGGCTCGGCGCCGCCGCCGTCGACCTGGCGCTGGCGGGCCGCTTCGGAGAGGTGGCCGTGCTTCGAGGGAACGTCATCACGGGAATCCCGTTCGACGAAGCCGTCGGCCCCCCACGGGTCGTTTCCTCTGACTGGCTCGACCTCCTGCACACGTTCGAAGCGTAGAGGGGTCGATGCCGGTCCGCGCGCTCTGGTTCCGCGACGGGGCGCTCTACATGATCGACCAGCGTAAGCTTCCGGCCCGGCTGGTGGTGCTGCGGCTGCGCACGGTAACGAAGGTGGCCGAGGCGATCCGGACGATGGCCGTTCGCGGGGCCCCCGCGATAGGCGTCGCCGCGGCCTACGGGATGGCGCTCGCCGCCGAAGAGGGGCGCCTCGGACCCGACCGTGCGGCGACGCTGCTTAAGGCCACCCGGCCAACGGCTGTCGACCTTTTCGTCGGCGTCGAAACGGTACGACGTGCGTGGTCTGAGGGCGGCGACCCCAAGGCGGCCGCCGAGGAGTATCGGGACCGGATAGTCGAGGAGTGCCATCACATCGGTATCGCTGGAGCGCCGCTCTTCCGGCGCGCGCACAAAGTGCTCACGCACTGCAACGCGGGAGCGCTAGCGACCGTGGAGTGGGGAACCGCCCTCGCACCCATACGGGTTGCGCGCCAGCGGGGGGCCCGACTGTTCGTCTGGGTCGACGAGACCCGGCCCTGGCTCCAGGGCGCGCGCCTCACGGCGTGGGAGCTGCTACGGGAACGGATCCCGCACGCGATCATCGCGGACAACGCCGCGGGACACTACCTGGCGACGGGCGAGGTCGACGCGGTGATCGTCGGGGCGGACCGCATCGCCCGGAACGGGGACTTCGCGAACAAGATCGGGACGTACGAGAAGGCCGTGGTCGCGCGCGAGAACGGCGTGCCGTTCTACGTCGCAGCCCCATGGAGCACCTTCGATACGCGGCGACCTACCGGCCGTTCGATCCCCGTCGAGGAGCGCGCGGAGAGCGAGGTCCTCGAGGTCGCGGGCCACCGGATCGCCCCCAAAGGCGGCCGGGCCAGGAACCCAGGGTTCGACGTTACACCGGCGAAGTTCGTGACCGCCTTCGTGACCCCGGGCGGAGTCGTGCGTCCGAACGACCTCCCACGACGCCTCGCGCGCCGCGCGGACGCCTGACCCCAACCGGGGAACAACCCCTCTCCCCTTCAGGAGGGGAGCAGGGGCTGACCGAGAATGTGTTCCGCGCCGTGCACCGCCATCCCGAGGTTGGCGCTCACGTCGACCCCGAGCTGGTGGAGCGTGAGCACGAGGCCGAGTACGCCCACGACCGAAACGAACCATGCCATCGCTGCCGTCATCGTCCGACCTCTACGCGCAACGTGCGACTCCGGGGGAGCGCCTACAAAAATGCTGGGCTGGACAGGCAAGGGGGGTCCGGGCCCCCGCGCGGAACGTCGTTCCCGCTCGCGTGGGCAGCTTGGGTAAGGTTCATAGAGGGGAGCGTTTACGCCTGCGGGGCTGCCCTGGTAGTCTAGTGGTCTAGGATCTAGGTCTGTCGAGCCTGGGACTCGGGTTCGAAGGAGACGGGGGCGTGCCCCTGTCCCGAAAATCCCGACCAGGGCGCCTCTCCACCGCGCGGCCGCCGGTACCGCTTATCCCCTACCGACCCATAGGAGGTCCATGAGCGGTGCCGACCCGGCCCGAGAAGGGTCGGGACTTCCCCTACGTTTCCCAGATCATCGGAAAGGCACTCCGCGACCTCACCGAGAAGCGTCTCCTCGAGCTCGTCAAGGCCGAACCGGTGCCGGGCACCTGGCGATCATCATGGACGGCAACCGACGGTTTGCCGAACAACGCGGGATCGGGGTGAAGGACGGCCACGAGGCGGGTCGGGACACGCTCGAGGAGCTCCTCGACTGGTGCCTCGAGATCGGGATCCGTGTCCTCACGGTCTACGGCCTGTCGACCGAGAACCTCCAGCGCCCGCGCGAGGAGCTCGAAGGGCTGATGGACCTGTTCGACCGGAGCCTGCGCCAGATCGCCGAGGACGAGCGGGTGCATCGCCACCACATCCGCGTGCGGGTGATCGGCAACCGTTTGCTGCTCCCGGCCAAGGTCCAGGAGGCGATCGGGATCGCGGAGCGGGCGACCGCCGGTTACTCGGACTATCTCTACAACGTCGCGCTGGGCTACGGTGGGCGCGATGAGATCGTCGAGGCGATCCGGGCCCTCGCGCGCGAGGTGCGCGCCGGGACGCTCGAGCCGGACGCGATCGATTCCGCCGCGGTCTCCCGACACCTGTACACCGCGGAGATCCCTGACCCCGACCTGGTCTTCCGAACGAGCGGCGAGGAGCGGATCTCGAACTTCCTCCTCTGGCAGTCGGCCTACAGCGAGCTCTACTTCTCGGACGTGATGTGGCCGGGACTTACGCGGATCGAGTTCCTTCGGGCGATCCGGGCGTACCAGATGCGGCGTCGCCGCTACGGCGGGTGACCGGCGGCGCGCCGGGCCGGACGCCGAGCCGCCAAAGGGCTCGGGGGAAGAGGAAGGCCACACCCGCCGCGATCCATACGAGGGCTGTGACCAGGTAGGCGTGCTGCACGCCGAGGTCCAGAATCAGGAACGCCCCGCCGATCTGGGCCGCCGGCAGCACGGCGATGCTGCCCAGCCCGTCGATCCCGAAGTACCGTCCCTGCATCTCCGTCGGGACGAGGATCTGCGCGGCCGTCAGCCAGGCGGTTCCCGCGAACCCGCTGAGGAGACCGATGGCGAACAGAGCCACGATCGACACCGGCACGCTCGGGAACAGGGCGAGTACGAGAGCCACCGACCCCGCGCCCACGCCGTACGGTATGGTCCATGCGCGACCGGCCCAACGGACCGCCTTCACCCGGCCCACCAGGAGCGAGCCGATGGCCGTGCCCGCCACCTCCATCCCCAGGAGCGCGGCGTAGTCTAGCGCAGAACCGTGTAGCACGACGGTCGCGAAGAAGACGAGGAACGTTCCGATCAGGTTCGAGCAGAAGTTGAAGAACGTGGCAGAGAACGTCAGCTCGAGGAATCCGGTGGCATCCCGGAGCCACCGAAATCCCTCGGACGAGCGACGCGAGGTAGCCCCGGTACTCCCTCACGCACCGCCGACGCCAACATCGACGGATGGGGGGCGAGACGCATCCCCGAGAGGAGCGCGGCGGAGACCGCGAACGTCAGGGCGTTCACAGCCACTCCGACGGTCGCGCCGAGCGTGACGATCAGGACCCCCGCGACGGAGATGCCCACGAACTGGAGCGAGGATCGGCTCGAGCGGACGAGGCCGTTCGCCTCCGCGATCTCCGCCTGGCCGACGAGCGCCGGTATGATCGCCTGCTCGGCCGGATTGAACACCGTCGTGAATGCCCCGACGACAAAGTAGGCCGCGAGGATCCCGGGAAGGTCGAACCCACGGAAGTGAAGGTCGACGAAGACCCACGTCATCGCGAGCGCCCTCGCCACGTCCGAGAGGATCATCAGCCGACGCCGGTCGTAGCGGTCCACGAGAGCGCCGCCGAAGACGCTGAACAGGATCCCGGCCGCGATCCAAGCCGTGGCCAGGAACGCCACATCCAACGCAGATCCAGTGTCGACCGCGACGATCCACACTAGGCAGACGCTCGATATCGCGGACCCGGCCACCGAACCGAGACCGGCCGTGAAGACCCGCAGGTAGTTCCGGTTCCCGAGCAGCCGACGGTAGGTGAGCCCCGCCCCCGGACTATCCGCTGCGGCCGGACTCATGGCCCGGGGGTTCCCGGACCGAGGACCGACCGGTCCAGTTCCGCGACCGACCGACGTCCGGCGAGAGCGAGGGACGTAGCCACGTCGGTGGCGAGGAGCGCCAGGAACCGTTCCACACCGGAGCTTCCACCCACGGCGAGCGCCCAGAGCACAGGGCGGCCGAGCCCGACCGCCCGCGCGCCCAAGGCCAGTGCGATGAGGACGTCACTCCCGCGCCGGATCCCGCCGTCGTGGTACACCTCGGCCCGCTCGCCGACAGCGGTCACGACCTCGGGCAGCGTGTCGAGGGCCGAGGGGGCTCGATCGAGCTGGCGTCCACCATGGTTCGACACGACCACTCCCCGCGCTCCGTGGTCGACAGCCCGCCGAGCATCGTCGGCGGTAAGGATCCCTTTGACGACGATGGGCAGCTTTGTCACGCTCTCCAGCCGATCGATGACCTCCCAGGTCTGGTCCGCCGGAGGGGAAGCCGGTAGCGGCCTCCGTTCAGCACGGCCGCCCGAGGCGGGGACCGGGCGTCTGCCCCGTTTCCCACGGGACTGGAGTAGAGAACGCGAATCCGCTTCGGACCTGGCGGTCCCGGGTCCCCAGCACCGGTGCATCGACCGTCAGGACGATCGCGGCGAATCCCGACCGCTCCGCCCGGCGGACGAGGCGGGCAGAGGCGGCGAAGTCACGCTGGAGATAGAGCTGGAACCACTGCGGCCCCCGCGGGGCGACACGCGCTATCGCCTCGAGCGGCGCCGAAGAGAGCGTGCTGAAGACCGCGAGCACACCGGCCTTGCCCGCGGCCCGCGCGGTGCCCCGCTCGCCGTCCGGGTGGATCGCGCCGTGGTATGCTGTCGGGGCCACGAAGAACGGGGCCCGGACGGGGCTCCCCAGTATCGTGGTCCGAAGGTCCACGGCGCGTACGTCCGCGAGCATTCTCGGGCGTAGCGTCCAACGACGGAACGCCTCCCTGTTCCCACGAAGCGTCTCCTCGTCGCCGGAACCGCCCTGGATGTACCCCCAGACTGCCTCCGCCACCGCGCCGGCTGCGTCGGTCTCGAGGTCTCCGAGGGTTCGGAACGCGGCCGAGTTCCTTCTCGGACGCCGGTTCTCGCTCACGGCTTGGCGGCGTGGGGTCGCGCGGATTTGAGACCATCGACCACCAGCGGAGGACGGAGTCCCGGCGCCCCGTCGCGGAGCGACTGTGATGCCGGACAGACGGACTATTATCGCGGCTACCTACCACGACGCGGGTTGGCCAGAGATGGACGTCAGCCTCGAGCTCCTCCTTCTCAAGGTTGCAATCGCCCCGGTGTTCATCGCTGTCATCAGCCTCATCGCGGGCCGGTACGGTAATCGAGCCGCAGGATGGCTCGTCGCCCTCCCGATCAACACCGGCGCCATCCTCGTGATCCTCACGCTCACGGAGGGGTCGGCGTTCGCGGCGAAGGCCGCGGCCGGGGCTCTTCTCGGGATCGTCTCGCTCTGCGCCTTCGCGTTCGGCTACGCTCGCTCTGCGCTCCGTTACCGCTGGCCGGTCTGCCTCGGGATCGCGACCGCGGGGTTCGTGGTGTCCACTCTTCTCCTCAGCAAGGTGCCCGAGCTCGTCCCGGTAGATCTGGCCGGCGTGGCCCTCGCCCTCGCCCTCGTCGTGGCGATCCTCCCGAAGAGGGACGAGGCCGCCACGGCTCCTCCCGTACCTCGATGGGAGATCCCGATGCGAATGCTGACCGCGGCGCTGCTAGTCCTGACGATCACCACGGTAGCCGGGAGCCTGGGTCCTCAGCTCAGCGGCCTCCTCAGCCCGATCCCGGTCTTCACGATCACGCTCGTGATCTTCACGCACTCGCGCCAGGGGCCGGCACCGATCTTCGTCTTCCTGAAGGGTCTCCAATACGGCCTCTTCAGCTTCGCCGCGTTCTGCGCGAGCGTCGCGGTACTTCTCGTACCCTATGGCCTCGCGGTCTCGATGATCGCGGGCCTTGCCGCGTTCCTCGGTGTCTACGGGCTCGTGCGGGTAGTTCTTGCTGCGATCGGACCTGCCCCGAGCAAAGGCCCCGGCAACAGCGGATAGGCCGCGGCGGACGCTCGCCCCAACGGGAGGACTCTAGCGAACCCATCGAGGAGTTCCGTCGGGGCCGGCGGATAGGACCCCAGCCAACGGGCTAGAGATATGTCTAAATACAACCGCTTTTCTACCAAACGTGGTAAGCCAGAGGACTCTCGGAGGTAAAAACGATGCTAACGGGCCAAACACCGATCTTGGTACTGCGAGAAGGGACGAAGCGCGAGAAAGGACGCGGGGCACTCTCGAACAACATCGCGGCCGCGAAGGCGATCTCGGACTCGGTCCGGTCGACCCTCGGCCCGCGGGGCCTCGACAAGATGCTGGTCGATTCGATGGGCGACGTGGTCGTCACGAATGACGGCGTAACGATCCTCAAGGAGATGGACGTCGAGCACCCGGCCGCGAAGATGCTGGTCGAGGTCGCGAAGACCCAGGACCAGGAAGCCGGCGACGGCACCACCACGGCGGTCGTGCTCTCGGGCGAGCTCCTGAAGCGGGCCGAGGCGCTCATCGAGCAGAACATCCACCCCACCATCATCTCTCAAGGGTACCGCCTTGCTTCCGCCAAGGCTCTCGAGATCCTTCAGGCGGTCAGCCAGCCGGTCACCATCGCGGACCACGACACGCTGAAGCAGATCGCCGTTACCTCGATGTCGTCGAAGTCTGTCTCGTTCAACCGCGAGATGCTGGGTGAGATCGCCGTCAAGGCGATCACCGCGGTCGCGGAGAAGAAGGGCGCGGGCTACTACGTCGACCTTGACAACGTCCAGATGATCAAGAAGCAGGGCGGGCAGATGTCCGACACCTCGCTCATCGAGGGCGTCATCGTCGACAAGGAGAAGGTCCACTCGGGGATGCCGACACGGGTCGAGAACCCGAAGATCGCGCTCCTCGACGCCGCGCTCGAGATCAAGAAGACCGAGATCGACGCGAAGATCGAGATCAACGAACCGAGCCAGCTGAACGCCTTCCTCCAGGAAGAGGAGAACATGCTGCGCCGGATGGTCGAGCAGGTCAAGAAATCCGGCGCGAACGTCGTCCTCTGCCAGAAGGGCATCGACGACCTCGCCCAGCACTTCCTCGCCAAGGACGGGATCTACGCGGTCCGTCGGGTGAAGAAGTCGGACATGGAGAAGCTCGCGAAGGCGACCGGAGCGAGCATCGTCTCGAAGGTCAGCGAGCTCACCCCCCAGGACGTGGGAACGGCCGGACTGGTGGAGGAGCGCAAGATCGGGGAGGACTCCCTGACGTTCGTCACCGGCGCGAAGAAGGCTCGGGCGGTCTCGATCCTCATCCGCGGCGGAACCGAGCACGTGATCGACGAGATCGAGCGGTCGCTGGACGACGCGCTCAACGTGGTCGCGGTCGCGGTCGAGGACGGACGGTTCGTCTACGGCGGCGGTGCGACGGCGGAGGAGCTCGCGATGCGGCTCCGGGACGAGGCCGCGAAGATCGGCGGGCGCGAGCAGATCGCGTTCGAGTCGTTCGCCGAGGCGCTCGAGATGATCCCCCGGACGCTCGCCGAGAACGCCGGACTCGACCCGATCGACATCCTCATCGAGCTTCGGAAAGCCCACAAGTCGGGCCAGAAGCACGCCGGGGTCAACGTCTACGAGGGAAAGGTCGGCGACATGCAGCCTCTGCACGTGATCGAGCCGATCCGCGTCGGACGCCAGGCGATCGAGAGCGCGACCGATGCCGCGGTCATGATCCTCAGGATCGACGACGTCATCGCATCGAAGTCGAGCCCGCCCCCCTCGGGCGGGGGCGGCGGCGGTGGGATGGGCGGCATGGGTGGTATGGGCGGAATGGGCGGCGGCGACTTCGGCGAGGACTAAGACCGTCGACCCAGACCCGAACCCCAGCGCCTCTTCCGCGCGAGCGGAAGGGACGTCGGCAAACCCCTTCCTCCCTCTTCTTTTCGCGGTGGGACCGAACGGCTAACCCCGGGCGGCCCCTTTCGCCTCCAGGAACCGGCCGAGTCGGACCATCGCCTCGTCCAGGACGTCCAAGGGGCTCGTGAACGAGAGCCGGATGTGCCCCTCCCCGTGGGGACCGAACGCAACGCCCGGGACGATGGCCACATGTTCCTCCTCGAGAAGGCGTGTGGCGAACTCGACCGAGCTGAGCGCAATCTCGTACTTCGGGAAGACGTAGAGCGCGCCCTGGGGCTGGACGTAGGAGAGGCCGGGGAGGTCGTCCAAGCGGGCGAGGAGGTGGTCACGACGCTCTCGGAGCTGCTCCCGGAACCGGTCCGCGTCCGCCTCGGCGTTGGCGAGGGCCCAGAGGCAGGCTCGCTGCACGAACGGGGGCACGCAAGTGACGGTGTGTTCGACCACCGATACCAGACGATGCATGATGGGGGGCGGAGCGACCGCATAGCCGGCCCGCCAACCGGTCATCGCGTAGGATTTCGAGAAACTGCCGATCGTGACCACCGGCACGTCCGCGGGCGCGAGGCTCGCCGGGGCGACGTGCGTGCCCTCGTAGAGCATCGACGAGTAGGTCTCGTCGCTCGCGATCGTCAGCCCGTGGTCGCTCGCGATGTCAACCACCGCGCGGAGCTCGTCCCGCCGCAGCAGCTTTCCCGTCGGGTTCGCGGGCGAGACGAGCACGAGGAGGCGACTGCGGTCGGTGAGGGCGGCAGCGATGGAGTCGAGGTCGAGCGAGTGGTCCACGCGCGTCGGGACGTAGACCGGTCGGCCCCCCGCGAGCAGGATCGGCTGTTCGAACAGGTACGTCGGCTCCGGAAGGACGACCTCGTCCCCCGGTTCCAGGGTCGCGAGGATCGTGGCGTAGATCGCGAGCTTGGCCGGGAGCACGATCACGTCCTGCGCCTCGGCCGGGATCTCAAAGCGGGTCGAGACCCGTTCGGCGATCGCCTCGCGGAGGTCGTGCATTCCCTGGGGGGAGGAGTAGTGGGTGAGCCCGGCCTGCATCGAGTGGTAGGCCGCGTCCTGAATCCCGGACGGGGTGGGAAACTCCGGCTCCCCGATGTGCAGGGAAAGCACGGTCTCGCCTGCCTGACGCAGCGCGGAGATCCGGTCGATCAGCGTGAGGATCCGCGATTCACCAACGTCGGCGATGGGCACGCCCCCCGAACGATGCGGGGCGGATAAGGTCGGGCGGTCGGCCGAAGCCGAATCCGGCTCAGTCGGGCCGGGGCCGGCGTCCCTCGCGAGCCGCCAGGAACCGGCCTACCTTGCGGATGGCTCGCCCGCGGTGGGAGATCCGTTCCTTGGCATCCGACGGGGCGTCCGCGAATGTCCGGCTCCAGCCCTCGGGAACGAAGATGGGGTCGTAGCCGAACCCGTTACGCCCTGAGGGTCGGAGGGCTATCGTTCCTCGAACCTCGCCGGTGAACGTCCAGTGTTCGCCACGCCGCCCGAGCGCGGCGACAGTTCGGAAGGTACGCGCGCCGGTCGCGGTGCTCGAGCAGCTCGAAGATCGGGTCGAACTTCCAGATCTTCAGGAAATGGGCCGAGTAGACGCCGGGGAATCCCTTCAGCGACGGGATGAACAGTCCGGAATCCTCGACTAGGACGTACCCTCGCAGGTCGCGAACGGATTCCAGTTTAAGGAGCGCGACCTCGGCGAGGCCCTCGGCTTGGGGTTCGACAACAGAACGCTTCTTCCAGCGCAGGTCCACCCCGAACGTACCCAGGACCGAACGTGCCTCGCGGAACTTGCCCGCGTTCGTGGTGACGAAGGTGACGGCGACCACGCGACCCCTCACCAGGGGTACTCGTCGTAGGCGATGACCTCGTCCGGGCTCTTCCGGCCTGACTCATCGCTCCCCTTCGTCGAGCCGTTCGGTTCTGTCGGGTAGCCGATCGGGATCACCGCGATCGGATGGACCCCTTCGGGAACGTGGAGAACCGAGCGGACCTTCTCCTCGTTGAACTCGATGATCCAGCTCGTGCCGAGCCCCTCGGCCGTCGCCGCGAGCTGGAGATGGTCGACCGCCACCGCGACGTCCAAGGGGTACGCCGAGATGTAGGTCCCGATCGTGATCGGAATGTCCTCCTCGACCGCGAACGCCACGATAACGGCGGGCGCCTCCGCGATCAGCTTGCCCCGGTTCGAAGCCTGTGCGAGGAGTCGCTTGCGCTCGTCGTCGCGGACCACCACGAACCGCCAGGGCTGTAGGTTGCGCTGGCTTGGGGCGAGACGCGCGGCCGAGAGGATCGTCATGAGCTTCTCCGGCGGGGACCGGCCGGGTGCTGTAGGAAAGGCACGGTCGGTACGACCGTATGGCGTCGAAAACGTCCATGACGACCAGAAGAATACCAGGCGTGGCGGACTGCGGGGGGCTTACCCCTCCATCGTGAGGCGACGCATTCGTCGCTCCGAGTGACGTCCTCGCTAAAAGCATTTTCCGCCGGCTCGCCCTGTAGGTGTTCGCCCCCCGGAAATGCCCTGGAAGCCTACGCCTACCTCGCGGGACTCGCCGTAAGGTCCCCTCCCGACCACCCGTCCCCTCAACTGAGTTTCCCAATTCTTCCCCGTCCCCCGCGCGAGCGGGGGACGGCCCTTTTATCTCGAGGCCCCGACTTGCGGTCTGCGGTCGGTGCGCGTCGGCCCATGAATCCGGGGGTGCCCCCCGTGACCGAGGGGTCCTCAGCCCTCGGTTTCAATCGCTCAAGGGGCCCCGCGCGCCCCGCCCGGGCTGCGTTCACCCCGAAAGTCGTCCGCCCCTTCGTCCTCCCGATTTTCGACCTTTGGGTGTACCGCCCGATCGAGATCCACAACGCCGGCTGGGTTGTGCGCTGAGGCGCGCTGCGAGGCCGCCCCGGACGACTACACGCCGCTCCACGTCGGCCGGCTGATGTCCCTGGTCCGCGACGTGCCACGCCCACACCCGCTCCGCGATCGCGGAGCGGTGGGGGTGCCCTTGACCCCTGCGAGCGCCGCCGAGCTCTCGGTCCGCGAGGCCGCGCGGTCGGCGTTCGATGAGGCACGAGCCGACGAGCAGGGTGAGTCGGACGGCTCTTTACGGACGTCGGCCGGTGAAGGTGGCCGTGGCGGACGACCTGTACGTGCTGCCGGGGACGGACGAGCTCGCGGACCATCTCGAGTGTGACGACTTCGGGACGTGGGGTCACACTACCGCGGCCGTGCGTTGAGCATGGAGGCGCGGCCCGCGTGGGTGCGGCCTCTACGGGTGCCCCGTCGGCCTCGAACCGCGGGGCCGTTGGCGCAACGCCTACACCTCCCGCCAGGGGCGATGGATCACGCGGCGGCTCGGTAAGCGGTCGAACCATGTCGTCCTGAGCCCACCGTTCGAGTGGGCGCGGCTCGACCGAGAGTTCCGAGCGCGGGAGACCTACGAGGAATGGGTCCGCGCCGGTCGGCCCGGTCGGGAGCGCAAGGAGCCCGTCTCTCGGGGTCAGTCGGCTCGAGGGCCATGCCCGCCCCCTCGGACCCTCGCCGAGTTCCGTCAGCTGCGGTCGGTGGCTTACCGCGTCGCTCGGATGGTCGGCCTCGAGCTGGGCTCCTCGTGCCGCACCCCGAGCGGTGTGTTGGTCCCGACCGGACGGGCGGGCACGATGGGTAACGCACTTTCACGCTCAGACGGACCGGATGGTCCGCTCGAAATTGGTTGATGGGGGGTACCGCTGGACGGGGTGGGTCGTCAAGGGAATTGGGTGGCGGCCAACGTGGCGGACGGCCATCTACGAGCTACACCACGTTGGGCGTTACCTCGGGGTGCGGTGCGCGGAGGCCCTCGCCGATCGTGCCAGGGCTCGCCGCGGCAAGCGGCTCGACGAGCTCACTTCGGTCCTCCGTTTCCAGATACGGCCCGACGGGCGGGTCGGCGGACCGTACACGGCGTCGACGCCGAAACCCTCCGCGCGTTCTTCCTCCGGGCCCATCGCGCGGTTCGCTCGACCGCACTTACTCTCGCCCGTATCGAGGCGGGCCGTAATCCCGCAAAAGGGGACAACAACTTACGGTCCGCGGAACGGCCTCGTCACCGAGGCCGTGACCTGGTGGGGCGAGTGGAAGACGCCCGTCAGCTTGATTTGGATGGGGTCCTGTGCCTGGTGTGCGGTGAGACGGTCCCGATTGGGGACTGGCACCGCCTCGAATGGTACGGACAGGACCCGCCGCCCTCCGAGCCCTTCGGTTCAGGGGGTCAGTGGAGAGCGGTAACGCACGGCTGGGCTCCGTTCGTCAGACGCGGAGGGGAGTGACCGTGCCGCCTCCAGGGGCTGTAATGCTGGGGACGACGGCCGGTGCGATGGAGCGTCTCGGCGTGGTCTTGGACTCGCGGCCCTCCGATCCGGAAGGGCTCCGCAACACCCGGTCGACGCAGATCGCGGGCGCGCTCCGCGGCCGGGGCGTTGAGCACGACGTAGCTGCTCCGTGCCCTCGAGATTGTCAACCGCTCGAGGCGCCGGCCCGAGCTCCCGTGCGCGAGGTCCGCGTTATCGCGCGGTCCGTCGTTCAGGACGTCCCCGACCGGCCCGCCGGGGTCCCCGTGCAGCGTCGGGGACGCTCACGGGGTCGGATGCGAAGCATCCGTTCGCTGTGGTCGTCCGGGCGGTGCGGCCGTGAGGTGCTACGACTGCGGCGCCCTACGCGACCGACTCGACCTTGCCCGTCACCGGCCCGTGTGCGCCACGCGCCTCTCCCGCCTCGAGCGGGAGGCCGAGGCACGGCGCCGTGCCGTCAGCGGGGTGACCGCGAGCTCCGCGCCTCGGCCCGATCGGCGTGGTCTACGTGACCGAGGGTCCTCCCGTCGCGCCCGACGTCCCGTTCCTCGCCGTCCTCCGGTAGTGTGGGCGGAGTGGTGGGGGTCCTACTGGCGCGGAAGCGGAAGGCGGTCGCATTCGGCGAGCCCTATCGGTGGGTGGGTGACGGTATCCTCATCCGTCTCCGGTCCGATCTGACCAAAGTTCAGCGACCCCAGCCCGACACACCTGAAGGTCGGCTGGCGCAGCGACGGATCGTTCTGATTCCGCCGGGGAGGGACCTTCGATGACCGGCCGAAGCGGAGGACGCGGCGCGCGCCGGCGACGGGCGAGCCCGGCGCCGGAAGGCAGAGTGCGCGGTGCGACGGTCGCGCCGCGCGTCGGCCAGCGAGGGAGACGCGATCCCCGCTCGTCCTCCTGGTTCTCGCGGTGGCAACGCTCGCGGTGTGGGCGTGGGCTCACCACTCGTTATGAGTCGACGGCGGCAGGGCGATGAGGGGGGCCGGGACGTTGCCGAGTCCGGAAGACCCTGACGTGCGGCGGGCGGAGAGTCCTCGTCCTCGGCGATCCGCGTTGCGTGCGATGGTGCGGACCGCGCCGGCCGAGGACGACCGAGCGTCCAGCTGCGACGTCTGCGGTCGCACGCTGACGGTCGACGACGTCGACTTTCTTTGCCTCCGCTGCCAACCCCCGGCGTCCGCCAAGGAGAGGGGCGAGATTGAAGAGGCGGCGGCTCGCATCCGAGAGAGCCGGGGTCGGCCGACTCTGAGACCGAGAGCTACCGTCTGTCCTGGGAGTGCGACGGCTGCGGGCGCTGCGTCCGGTACCGATGAGGTCCGTCTCATCTGCCACGACTGCTCGGGCGCGACAGCGACTACCCGCGAGCTCCAGGAGCGGCGGCTCGGCCCGATGGAAGTCAGGCGGCGAACGGGGCGGCATCGTTGCGTCGACCTGTGCGGCCGATTGAGGGACGGCCAGTCCCCGGTGTACGAGTGCGGGAAGGTTCACCGCCGCGAACTGGCCCGCCGCCGACAGATCGCCCACCGACGGGGCCGCTGCCGTACGTGCTGCATGACGCCGGGTGGTACCGAGCGTGACGCGGTCACGCACTTCTTAGAACGCGCGCGGGCCCGCGGGCGTGGGACGGGAGGGGTGGCGGGGGGGTGGAGTGCGTGACGAAGGGGGAGGGTAAGGAGGGGTTCTCGGGGAGAAACGGAAGACCAGACCCGTACAGTGTTAGGTACGGACGGACGTAGCATCATGTTTCGGAGGGGGTTTGCGGAGTATTCCGGCGCGGGCGAACGACCCATCCCTCGGCGAGACATCGTGCTGAAATCGCCCCGAGAGTGCCGATATAGTTACAGGCGGTGGGCCCAAGATTCGTAACAGGGAATGCGGCCCAAGGTCCCTCACGCTAAAACCGACAGAACCGGGACCCCATAGACAACCCTCTGGTTAGCCAACGGTAGGGGTCTCAGGGGAGCTTGCTACGGGATAGGCAACGAGCCCGTTTGCGGTGGACCGACGAGCCGGGCAGGGCTATCGACCTATTCGAAGATAGATCGGCGAAACGTGTCTGTGAGAGCGATTTGAGGGCAGCGCGGATCGCTCAAGATTGCTCGAGCCTGGCCCCGTGTGACTTCCACCACAATTGCCGGCGCCGTACGGCCCTTGTGACCAGCTTCGAAAACCACTATACCTTGGGCGATGTACTTTATGCCATTCAAATCGCCCAAGGCAGATCAACGCGGCGCCAGGGGTAGACGATTGTTACACCGTTGTCGGAGAGACCGATGGCTCGGGCCCCCCGAATGACGGGAGAGAAGGGCGAAGAGGTACAACAACCTGATGTCAAGAACAGCATGCCCAAGACAATCTGCTCCGTCGAAAGTAACCCTCCGGATTTTTGTCGACGAAGTTTATGGAGGCTATACAGGATGACTGCTAGTGGCGATGATGGCTGCACCCCCCACGACCAATGAGAGCTTGGTAACGGAGACATCCAAGGAGCTATGAATACACGTTCGGTCTGAACTACGTATTCCCCATGCTACCTGTCTCCGAGTGGATTTGCTCTATTTAGAGGACAGGCGACGATGAGCGCGATGCTTGAAAACACTGCTCCAAATACGGCCATGGCCCTTGCGTTGGGATTCTCGTCTGGAATGCACGGAAGACAGACAGGCAGAGCCCCCAAAGTGATATTTCGGAGAGCCAGACATCTGTCTCCAGTAGCTGTTGAAACTGTGCGGAATTAGAGCAGGTGTACGAGGGCGGGAGCTGCGAGTATTGTGTCATGGCCACGATTGCGAGCAGCATGGCAACGAATCCCAGGGCACTTCCAATGTACGACGCGATAATAGTGGGCCTTCCCCCGGAAATCTCTCCTGCAATCATCGCACTAAAGGCGGCCGCGCCGCGGACCAGGGAACAGTCGAAACAGGCGCAGTCCATGTTAAAGTTAGGATACGGATCGCAGACTGGCTGAATGGCAATAGTAGTGTTGAGAGGTGCGGCAGTTTCGTTGAACGCGAGTTAGTAGGCCTGAGTCACAGCTGAGAGCTGAGAATGCTCTGGGAGCTCACTATAGAGGTAACAATCTCGTTTTCGGATGTAGACATCTCAGGCGGGAAACAGCCCCGGATAGCGCTCCGACGATGAGCGGGATGAATAGCGCAACTAAAACTCCGATTCAGATAGAAAAGGGCAATGCAATCCCCAAGAAGATTGCAAGGACAATAGTAATCGCTGTGGAGGCTACAATGAATGGAAGCAGGTAGCTCTCCAGCATAGACGTGACATTCCCCGGGGCGGTGTAACTCCGCGTTGGGTTAGATAGGACCACACTGCACCGCTATCGCTCCGGCAAGGTTCGACTGCTCTGATCTGATCGCGGCATTCATGACAAGCATCAGCGGCGTCAATGGCCGCGGTGACTCGCAGCCTAATGCTCTCAATAATCACTTTTAAAAATGGACTCAATGCACAAATCATCGCCCGTGCGACCTGCTCCAAGGCCGAAGCCACCTGATTTCTCAACGTGGCAAGGCCTTGAGCCACCAACGTTCCTGCCGATTCCAAGGCGCCTCCAATATCGGCCGCAGCGGCTGTGCTCGCGGACCAGACTACCGATACGAAGCTCGTGACGCCACTGACGATCGCAGTGACGACCTCGCTAACAGTGTTCCAGACCCATGCAGCAAACACTCCCCATTCGGACGGATCAGGGGGTGGTGGGGCATAGACCGGCGGACAGAACAGAACCATTGTTGGGTAGCGCGAGGTCTGCTAAGACGTTCAGGACGGAACTCGGGAGACCGAGGTTGGAAACTTTCCGCTGTAATGTTCGCAACATTGTAGACGAGATCACCGCTGGAGTTGAGGATCAACTCGCTCAACGGTCGTAGAGTTCGGCGGAAGCAGAGGAAAGGCCGTGGTACCCCGACGAGCTGATGTTGGCTCAAATTACGGCCTGCACTTGGCGCAATTAGATACCGGCCTCAAGGGTCGGGTTTCCAGGCACTCCTCAGAATCCAAAGGCGCTGGAGCTGCTCTGTTGCTGGTATGAGCTGCCCGATAGGACCCAGATGAAGTTCGGATTCCCGGGGGAGTTGTTAGAACCAGTTTGCGTACGCTCGGACGAAATCGCCGGGATGGAACGCTCCGCTCACGGATTCATTGGTGTTGTTCAGAAGGGCCTGACCCAAGGGGGAACCCAGGAAGATGCTTCTTGGGACAAGCAGATTGTTGAGGCCAGGTTGCAATGTTGACGCTGTACAACGGTACGCTCTCCGCTGGCTGTATTACTGAAACTTGGGTCGGGGTGGTGGTCTCAGTCAAGTTGAGAATCAAGATGTCGAAGTCTGGCTCGGCGGTGTATCACTTGAGTCCCCATGGAGCGAACGAGAGAGTTGTGTTGTTCGCGGGAACGATGAGGAGGGTATTGGACTTCGCGCTCGCAGGGTGGACAGAATCGCCTAGTTGAACGGAGCTCGCGTTGCTACAGAGACTGTTGTTGTTCAGGGGAAGGTTCAGGTTCTGCGGCTGGACCACGCTACAGTAGGTCCAAGGTCTGCCAGGGATTCGCACTGGGCTGGAGTAAGGTGATATAGGATTAGGTGTGCTGGACTCTCGAGTGCTGGCATTGAGACTGATCCGCCAGTAAATGCCTTGGGTTGGGGGAACGAGGGTATGCTAGCTACGTCTAGGCCCACGTACACCATTCAGAGTGCACTGGTGTTGACTGTGGGGCCATAGCCAGTGTAGTTCGATGGCGACTTCCGGTACTGCGTGCTCTGGGTAGATGAGGATAAACCACTAGAACGGGAGCGATTCCGTCCCCTTGCTCGGGGGCATCGTTGAAAATACAACTGCTCACGTTGAACTCGGCGACCACGGGGCAGAGGGGATTGACTTGGTTGCAGTCAGCTGCTCCATCCCCGCTCGTGCTTAGAGTCAGCGGATTGGCCCCCAAGAGAGTTTACCCCAGACGGTAATCACTACCAGGTAAGAACAGTGATGCACGGTTACGAGCTCGGAGCTAGGTCAGCATCGTCGTTCATCATTACAGTCCATAGTTCCTGAAGGCTTCTCACAGACCAAAGTGTCTCAGAAGCTCATTGGGCAGAATCACTCACTCAGCCGCTCGCGCATGTCACACCAGATTGAGGCAAGTGAGGTTGCTCGCTCCTATGAAGTATAAGGTGAAGATGCAGCTACCTCGACCGGACTATAGACTTGGCAGTTCTTAGAAAAGTCGTAGGAACTGTTCTCGTAGAAGTAATGGAAGTAGGACGGCAGATTAGATCTAGTACAGAGATAGAAGGTCAAGTTCCACGTATACAGCATGTGGCTTACGGCGGTGTAGATGGTCTGAGGGTCAAGACTGAACTCCTTTTAGACGAAATAGTTGACAAGACGTTGGTAGCGTAGTAGACCGGATTAGCGAAGACTACCGCAGACGGGGTAGAGATGCAGGCAGATCGCACCACCTGGTTCTTGGGCAAGTTGCGACTGGGCACGGCGGAGCCACCACTGACCGCCCGGGAGCTAGCGGGACCGTACACGTTCACTTCTCAACCTGGTTCAGGCCAGTAGTGGGTGGTATCGATCTCGTAGATGAAGTGGCTCGACAACGCTGCGCTCTCTGTAGTGTTGAGGTGAGGGGTGGTGTAGCGAGGAACGTGAATAGGTGTAGTTTGCAACGATTGTAATGTAACGAAAAAAAAAAAAAAAAAAAAAAAAAAAAAAAAAAAAAAAAAAAAAAAAAAAAAAAAAAAAAAAAAAAAAAAAAAAAAAAAAAAAAAAAAAAAAAAAAAAAAAAAAAAAAAAAAAAAAAAAAAAAAAAAAAAAAAAAAAAAAAAAAAAAAAAAAAAAAAAAAAAAAAAAAAAAAAAAAAAAAAAAAAAAAAAAAAAAAAAAAAAAAAAAAAAAAAAAAAAAAAAAAAAAAAAAAAAAAAAAAAAAAAAAAAAAAAAAAAAAAAAAAAAAAAAAAAAAAAAAAAAAAAAAAAAAAAAAAAAAAAAAAAAAAAAAAAAAAAAAAAAAAAAAAAAAAAAAAAAAAAAAAAAAAAAAAAAAAAAAAAAAAAAAAAAAAAAAAAAAAAAAAAAAAAAAAAAAAAAAAAAAAAAAAAAAAAAAAAAAAAAAAAAAAAAAAAAAAAAAAAAAAAAAAAAAAAAAAAAAAAAAAAAAAAAAAAAAAAAAAAAAAAAAAAAAAAAAAAAAAAAAAAAAAAAAAAAAAAAAAAAAAAAAAAAAAAAAAAAAAAAAAAAAAAAAAAAAAAAAAAAAAAAAAAAAAAAAAAAAAAAAAAAAAAAAAAAAAAAAAAAAAAAAAAAAAAAAAAAAAAAAAAAAAAAAAAAAAAAAAAAAAAAAAAAAAAAAAAAAAAAAAAAAAAAAAAAAAAAAAAAAAAAAAAAAAAAAAAAAAAAAAAAAAAAAAAAAAAAAAAAAAAAAAAAAAAAAAAAAAAAAAAAAAAAAAAAAAAAAAAAAAAAAAAAAAAAAAAAAAAAAAAAAAAAAAAAAAAAAAAAAAAAAAAAAAAAAAAAAAAAAAAAAAAAAAAAAAAAAAAAAAAAAAAAAAAAAAAAAAAAAAAAAAAAAAAAAAAAAAAAAAAAAAAAAAAAAAAAAAAAAAAAAAAAAAAAAAAAAAAAAAAAAAAAAAAAAAAAAAAAAAAAAAAAAAAAAAAAAAAAAAAAAAAAAAAAAAAAAAAAAAAAAAAAAAAAAAAAAAAAAAAAAAAAAAAAAAAAAAAAAAAAAAAAAAAAAAAAAAAAAAAAAAAAAAAAAAAAAAAAAAAAAAAAAAAAAAAAAAAAAAAAAAAAAAAAAAAAAAAAAAAAAAAAAAAAAAAAAAAAAAAAAAAAAAAAAAAAAAAAAAAAAAAAAAAAAAAAAAAAAAAAAAAAAAAAAAAAAAAAAAAAAAAAAAAAAAAAAAAAAAAAAAAAAAAAAAAAAAAAAAAAAAAAAAAAAAAAAAAAAAAAAAAAAAAAAAAAAAAAAAAAAAAAAAAAAAAAAAAAAAAAAAAAAAAAAAAAAAAAAAAAAAAAAAAAAAAAAAAAAAAAAAAAAAAAAAAAAAAAAAAAAAAAAAAAAAAAAAAAAAAAAAAAAAAAAAAAAAAAAAAAAAAAAAAAAAAAAAAAAAAAAAAAAAAAAAAAAAAAAAAAAAAAAAAAAAAAAAAAAAAAAAAAAAAAAAAAAAAAAAAAAAAAAAAAAAAAAAAAAAAAAAAAAAAAAAAAAAAAAAAAAAAAAAAAAAAAAAAAAAAAAAAAAAAAAAAAAAAAAAAAAAAAAAAAAAAAAAAAAAAAAAAAAAAAAAAAAAAAAAAAAAAAAAAAAAAAAAAAAAAAAAAAAAAAAAAAAAAAAAAAAAAAAAAAAAAAAAAAAAAAAAAAAAAAAAAAAAAAAAAAAAAAAAAAAAAAAAAAAAAAAAAAAAAAAAAAAAAAAAAAAAAAAAAAAAAAAAAAAAAAAAAAAAAAAAAAAAAAAAAAAAAAAAAAAAAAAAAAAAAAAAAAAAAAAAAAAAAAAAAAAAAAAAAAAAAAAAAAAAAAAAAAAAAAAAAAAAAAAATTTTTTTTTTTTTTTTTTTTTTTTTTTTTTTTTTTTTTTTTTTTTTTTTTTTTTTTTTTTTTTTTTTTTTTTTTTTTTTTTTTTTTTTTTTTTTTTTTTTTTTTTTTTTTTTTTTTTTTTTTTTTTTTTTTTTTTTTTTTTTTTTTTTTTTTTTTTTTTTTTTTTTTTTTTTTTTTTTTTTTTTTTTTTTTTTTTTTTTTTTTTTTTTTTTTTTTTTTTTTTTTTTTTTTTTTTTTTTTTTTTTTTTTTTTTTTTTTTTTTTTTTTTTTTTTTTTTTTTTTTTTTTTTTTTTTTTTTTTTTTTTTTTTATGTATCGAAACGGACCAGCTATAGAGGTAGCTTGTGTTCGCCGAAGTTGCGGCCACGACTAGTGTTGCCCCGATAGAGACAATCTCTTCTGCCGAGATCGGACCACTCAACGTCGCGATCTGCGAACGGTTCGACCAATTGAGAGGGAGACTCCCGCATTCGAGACCACAAGTTCCGTTGGTCGCGATCAGTTTCGCATCAACGGAACTGTAGCTGGCAACGGTGAACCACAGGGTCGCCCTTGAACCATTACCTGAGGTCATGCCAGAGGCATTGATGACCGCGAAGCTGGAGCTCGCGCCAGGGAAGGGTATCGCGTCCACCCCTACGATGGAGCCTGAGGACGATAGGTTGGCGGGAGTAGGGTAGAGTGAAGCCGGGCACAGTGAAGGGTAGCTCAGGGCTTCAGTTGTGTTGTTCGACCCCGAGCCGCCCCCTCCGGACCCGCCAGACGCCGAAGCTTCGGGGATCTGAGCAGTAAAAACCATGAGAGACGCACAAAAGATGGCAGCGGCGACAATCCTTCCTATGTCCACGCTCGAGTTCGTCGTGGCCATGGCGGCCGCCGGCCGCGCGCGACCCGCGAATGATGGACGTCAAGCGCAGCCGAGAGGCCAACGCGCCCGCGATCCATCTCATGTCTCGAGGATCCATTCTTGCCTGCATCACACTCCCACGCTGCGGCGTCCATCAGGTCTGCCATCCCGTCTCCGAAGCTACTCCTCGGAACCCGGACCGCGGAGTAAGCCGATTGAACCGGGACGCGTTCCTCACTGATAAACACCCGAGTCACCATGTTGTAAAGTTGTCTTACTGGCCCGAGAAATATCGGCCATTAATCCCGCGGGCGGGTCGAGGGCCAGGTCCTCTCGATTGGCCGAACTTTCGTTCCACACTCACGACTAGGGAGCCTTTGATAACGCACTCCTTACGAGCAAGTCTACGCGAGCGGCCCTTCCGGGAGGTGTCTTGAGTACTGCACCTTAGCGGCGGTGCGCCAAGAGCACCGAATCCGGATGCAGGCACCGGGCGCTCTATGTGCGCGGGCACGAGATATATTCGAAAGCCTCTCGGCCGCAACGTGGAAAACCCAGCAGCCTCCGCCACTCCTCGCGCGGAACATGCGATGGTTGGCCCGACTGCCCAATCCCCGTCAATCTTTCGTGTGGTGGCGCGCGAGCCTGACACGCCGCTAACTTCCGCGTTACTGATGGGGTTGGCGGGTTCTTCATCTTTGCCGAGGGCTTCGTCTATAAGTTTACCGGTGCCTACTTTTCGGGTCTAAGCCTTGCTCCTGTCTCCGGGTCTGCACTGGGGCTCGGGGTTGCCGAGATTGCGCTCGGCGGCTTGGTGATGGTCTTCGCCATCTCCCTGTACATTGTCCCATGGTCCCATCGTATGGACGGAACGGTAGCCACGATGTTGGCTATGGCGTCCCTTCCGCTCGGTGGCGGTTTTCTGTTCGGAGCTGCCCTAGGAATAGCTGGGGGAGTCTTGGCGATCTCTTGGAAACCAACTCCTCCGTTCTACGTTGTCCACCGGATACGAACATGTGTTGCCACTGCGGAGGGTTTGTTCCGTCGACCCCGTGATGGCGCATTGCCCTACTTGCCACCTGTCGTCTTAGAACTGGTCGGAGACAGCAGCGGTTTCGTTCCGTGGCATGACCCGTTGGCTTAGACTACTTACCCTTTGGCAGGGTACCGGGGTGTGCGCACCCTCACCCCCGATCGTAACGCGGCTGTCGATTCACCCTAGAACAGGTCCTCCAGAGTGTCGGTAGAGTCCGGAGGCTCCGATGTGCCCCCCGGAGGATGAGTCGGCGTCTTCTGGGGTGGCTGGGGTTCCGCGACTTCGCCGGGCATCGACCCTGACAGGTTCGAATCGGGAAGGAGTATTGCCTGGCGCAACGCCGTTCTTCGCCGAGAGGTTACTATCGCCACTGCGCTCACGATCAGGGCGCCGATTCCAGCGACTACGAGAAGCACCCAAGCGTTGAACACTGCGGGGGAGGCGCCTGTCGTAGCCGGGGGACCGCCGAAGAAGGTAAGGGTGAATTCTTCGACGAACGGGCCGGAAAAGTTGTTGTCGCTAAAGAATCCAGCCTAGACACCCACGCAGCCGCACACCAATAGGGATTACCGAGGGCAACGTTGGTCAGCTCTGCTGCAAAGTTGAATCCGAAGGAGACTGAAGTATCCGAGCTGTTGTTCAGCCAGCCCCCATACCCTAACCCGAATCCACCGATTCCCCATGTTTCGTAGAGCGTGACAAACTCGGGGAGCTGGCACACCTCGGAGAAGATGTAGGAGACATTCTGGGGGTCGGGGAACTGCGACAGCGGATACGGATTCAGCGCCCCGCAAGGTGTCCCATTGGCCGCAAGTGGAGCTACGTCGGGGTATAGCCCCAGGGGAGGAAGCGTGCCGGCGCCGCGGGTCATGGGCCACGGTGCGGAATCTCTCGCCTCTCCCAAAGCGATAGGGACGGCCGCGCCTAGGAGAAGAATCCCCGTCAGGAGGACGAGAGCGATGCGGCGAAGCGCACCGTGGACCGTTGAGGCCGCGGCAACCGCTTCATAGTTGTCGTTCAGGAGATGCGGGGGCCAACAGATGAATCGGAGCCCCAGAACTTGGCAGAATCTTGGGCGTGCCCTTCAATGCTGAGAGCTATCTCGGTCGGTCCCGATGAGGTCCCTTTCACGGGCCGAAATCCGAGTAATTCGTGTCCTCATAGCCGACCTTCCAGGCACGGAACGTCAGCGATTTCGGGCAGCGGAGGTCCCCCGGACGACCTACCAGACCGTTCGCGGTCGAAGTTCTTCCGCCTAACGGCTGGCTGAAGGAGCGGTACATCCCCCACCCCTCGTTGGTGGGTCGAGACCGGGTGCCCTGATCCTGGCGCAGCCTTACGCGGAACACTGGAACCAGTCGATTCGTGCGTTCCGTTCGACAGACGGTCTTGTTCTGCTCAGGGCCTCACCTGAAACACTCTTTGGGGTTGTGTTTGAGCGTTCGTCGACTCGAGCCTGGGAACCGCCCATCGCGCCCGAATCCTTTCGACGGTATTGGACCGTCGCGCCGGAGGGAGAAGGCGGTGGACTTCCGGCCCTTCTTCGATTACGAGGGTGTCTGGTCTTCATGGACCCTAGGCAGCCCGCCGCTTGCCTACCCCCGGGAGGTCGCCCGTGCCTCATCATCCGCACCTGCGAAGACCCGCGAAGATCGAGTTGCGGTTTGTAGCTTGCTGATGCGTCCGTTTGAGTCGATTCCGGTCGCAGCGGGATCATCGCGCAGAGCCCCGCGCGACTTTGTCGAGACCAACGTTGGCTCATTGCCGACTGGGAGAGTATCGCATCGGGTGCTGCCGGATTTCCACCAGATCCCGTCGGTAAGAGGGTTCCGCCCCGAGCGACGGGTCTACGTTACAGGGGAGACCCGACCCGACCGGAATCCCGCGGAGCTCTTCGGAGATCTACTCCATCGCGCGCATGTAGCCCCGTTCTTGTATGTGGACGATAAGGAGCGCGTTCTGGTCTCGGCGCTATCTCCAGCACCTCCTGGCAACGTGGAGAGACACCTGCCGGTTTTCCGCCGCGTTACAATATGGACAGAGGATCGAGGTAGTAAGACAGTCAATCGATGCAATGTTCCCGCTGATAGACCATCGATACGACCAACTGACGGTGCCTGCCATTTGACATGGCACCCCTTTGCGGATGGTCGCCCATCTGGAGGTCGATTTAGTTACAACGTCCCGACAGCGGCACAACTTCCCTCGGAAGTATACGGACATACACAACGTTAGGTCGGGCGCGCTCGACTGGTGCGGAGCGAGCAGGGCCGAGCCACGCGATTCTCTTGGTCCGAGTGAGTGATCAGAAGGCGGCGGAACTGCGCGCGTCGGCGCAGTGGGGGCTCCGGCCGAGCGAACTCTCACGGAGATTCGTCCGTCGGGGGTCGCTGGCTCATCGTGACGACGTGGCCCGATCCCGGACTACCCCCGCTGGGCGCGCCTCGCCGCCGAGCTCCCTGGGGGCGAAGACTCCCTCCCGGAGGCGCGGATGGTTCGGCCGCCGCGCCCGGATGTAACCGGCGAACCACCGCCTTATCTCGAATCGGTCAGATGCCGCCACCATGTCCGACAAGACGGTGCCAGTGTCCTCGATTTCCGCAAAGAACTTGGTCGATACATGGCAACAAGAAGTTCAGTCGTCGTATTCGCTCTGGACCAGTCAGGTCAACATGATTCGCTCCCAGCTACTGCAACCCGAGGGGACCATTGCGTTCAAGGATCTCGACCGCTCCACTCTTCTCAAGAGGCTCGAGCAGGCCCACCAGGGACTGTCAGTGCTTCAGACCTCCATGTTCCCCGTGAGCCAAAAGGGGTGGACGCTCCAGGAGATCCTGAAAATGAAGCGAGCGGAGGCGGAGTTCCAGACAATTGTGGTCGGCGCATTCCCGCCCGACCGACTCTCCGAGATATTCGGCACGATGTCCGTCGCACTGGTCGGCTCGGGGGGCGCGGCCTACGCCCTCTACCACTCGGTGAGCATCGCGCCGTCAATCGTCCTGTGGATATTCGGTGCCATCACCCTGGGCCTCACCGTCTTCTTCCGCCGGGGTAATCAGGTAAAACACCTGGCCCTTTACCACGACCGGCTTGAGTCGCTGTAAGGCGGCTCAGGTCGAAGAGGACCAGGCTCAGCCCCCGTGATACTGACGGGCTGACGGGGACGCTCCGTCGACGCTCCCATGACGCTACGGAACAAGGCGGGGGTCGAAGACTTATCCCGGGTAAGGGTTCCCCGGCGTGACCGAAATCTACCTCCACGCGGAGTTCCGAAACGCCACCGCGCAGTCCAATCCCTTCATCCCCTCGATCCTGTTTTTCATCGACTTCAAAGCAAGCCACAGGGCGATCGGGTCCCCTAATCCCGTCAACATGCCCTCCGCCTCCCAAATCCAAAAGGCCGAAGCGCTCTACATCCAACACATCAGCGCGGGACTATACTGGATGGATCACTCCGGAGACATGGGCGGTCCCCTCATCGCTCTCGGGGGAATGGACCCCGGGGGGGGCCACTCGAACCGCCTCGGGGTCGACAGCGACTTCAACAACGCGACGCAGCTTCTATTCCCGGTCGACCCCGCGCTCCTGAGCCGCATCGAGGACAGGCGGGGACGCGCGACGTCGCGTTCGGGATGGTAGTCCACGTCTCGGGATTCGTCCGCTCCGCTCTGCCGGAAAGTCAGGTGGAGCCCTTCTGGGTCGACGGTATGCGGGTTCAGCAGACCAAGGGGATGGGGCCCACGTTCGGCATTCCGAAGAGCGCCTGGGTAGAGAACTACCTGCCCGGCCCTCGGGTCCGGCGGCAAGCGTCACGTCGTGGACCTCCCGATCTCCGACTCCCCGCCGCTCGCGGCGATTGACTCCGACTTAGACTCCGCTGTAAAGCACTTCCGACAGGGGGAGTGGCCCGCCTCCTTGGTCGCCTCGCGGCGCGTGATTCAGGCACTCGAGCCTCACATTCGGAGCGCGGTCAGCCCCGCATTCTCGGATCGCGAAGGTGTCAGGAACCCTCAGACCGCCGCCGAGAAAACTGAGGAGATGTCCCGCGCGTTCGCGGAGCTTGCCGAGAAGATGGCGGCCTTTCAGGCAGCGGCCTTCGGGCTGATGTCGGCAGGGGCGCACCCCGGCCCGGGGGAGACCGATCTGGAGCGACCCGAGGCGGAGTTCGGACTGGGCGTCGCGGTGGACTGCCGCCGATAAGTCGGTATGCGCATGGTCAAGTCACCTTAGTGGAGGGTCGCCGCCCGACCCGAGAGGCGGGTACTCTGGTTAACCCAGAGCCCGGGGCCGCCACGGCCGGATGGGCCATTCGGCAACCGCCGAAGCGTGGGGGTGCGGCTGGGCGCGCTTACTTATTCCGGGGCGCCGTCACCCTACGCACCGAGGTAGAGCCCGGAATGAACGAAGCGCAAGGTTCTTTCCCGGCTCTCGCATAGGCGTGGGCGAGGGTGGCGGTGGCGGTAGCCCGGCGCTTCGCAAGCCGGCGTGCTCGGGGTGCTCTACCACCCCGGGCCCCACCGCCCCCCGAGTCTGTAAGCGGGGGCGGAGCCGCCGCCTCGCCCTCGGTACCGCGCCGGTCGAGCGGGCGGCCCGCACGATCGCCGAGCTCACCGGCGCAGGGCCTGTAGCGGCTCGGGAGGCCGCAGATAGACGTCGCGGCCCAAGCGGTCGCGGCCTCGCTCATCGAAGACCAGCCGGGCTGGCTTCGGCGTGCGGGAAGTTCGCCGACCGCCCCGACCGGATGGCCGCGCTGGTCAACGCCGACGCGCGCCGACGGCACCCATGCCTCCGTCGTATCACGAGCGACGTTCTAAACGATGCTACCGACCCCACAGTCGGGTCTCCGTTCGGTGACCTCATGGATTACATCGAGGAGAACCCCGAGGTGGTACTGGCCGATGATGAAAGAGGCCGCGTCCCGCTCTTCGCCGTTACCCGCGTCCCGGTCGTATGGCCTTCGAGAGGTCGCGGGTGGAGTCGATCGATGCGCCTCTCGACTTGCCCCTGCCGTTCGCTCGGACCGACCCCGCCGGAAAATGCGGCGGCAGCGGCCCACCTCCTCCGGGCATCGCCTACCATTGAGCTAACCTCTTTCGCCGTCGCAGCGGCGACTTCTAAGTGTCCCCCGCTCGAACCGCCGGTTTATTGGAGGACCCCGTGCGCGCAGCACGGGGATGGGTGGAAAACACCGTCGAACCGTGGTTAAGGGAAGGGACCTACGTCTGCGAAAGCTCGAGAGTCACTTACCGGGGATGGCTCCTCGGTGTGCCGGACATAACTCGCGGCACTCGGCTTCAAGCCGCCGCCGACTGCGCCTACGTCGTTCGAGCGCAGCCATATCGAGGCGCTGAAGTAGATCCGCGCACTTGGTGCGCGGGCGCGAGCAAGGGCCGAAGGCTCGCATCGAAAGTATCAGCCCGCTCCTAAGCAAGCTCCGGGACCTGCTCGGGTATTGGGGCCGTGTGCAACAAGGACGCGCGGTTCCTCGCTTTGGTAAGCGATGCCCGTTTGTGGCACGTCAAGGAACCGAGGCCGGTTCGCCCTGCGAAGTCGCTCGAAACGACGGAAGACCTTGAGCGGCTGATCGCTGTGTGCGCGGACCTACCGACTCAAGTCGGTGTCGTCCTGGGTGTGTACTCGGGCTTCGAATCGGGGACATCCTCGGACTCGAAGTCCGGGACCTCGAGCTGTATCTGGACCGTCCGTCATGGGTGCTAATCCGGTCAGGAAAGGGGGACGTGCCGCGCCATCCCCCGGTGCCCCCCGTCGCTCGGAACGTTTTGCTAAGCGCGGTACAGGGCCTCTCGCCCAAGGACAAAGTCTACGGGCGGACCGCGCAACGATTCCGAGACGACCTGGCAGCAGGCGGGACTTCTCGCGCACCTGGGCCACGTCTACCCCCACCGACTCAGGTCGACGTTCATCGTCTTCAGCCTGAGGGCGGGCGTCCCCGAGACGGTCCTGATGGAGTGGGTCGCGCACAAGGACCCGAAGACCACCGCCGGTTACAAGGGCCACGATTCGCAGATAGAGACCCGAGCGCGCGGGCTGTACGAGGCGTACCTCGCTTCCGGGGAGCGCATAGATGGCGCGAGGGGCAAGCCTACCGCACGGAGATTCGGAAAAAGCATTTATGGCGACCGGCCGGGCCCCGTTTCCGGGGCGGGAAGGGGCTCCGTCGCCATCCCGTGCCCCCTTCGACCCCCAAATCCGCTGACCGCTCGCCAGGCCGAGGGTGCGTCGGGGCCTGGCCCCGCGGCTCGACGAGTGAGGGGCAATGCTGGAGTGAGCCCAAGACTAGCGTCGGACGAGAACGACAGTGGTCCTGGCTCGACGCGAGACCGCCTGGGAGACACTCCCGAGGAGGACGCCCTTCGCGCCCTTGTATCCCCGCGTTCCCATCACGATCAGGTCCGGGTGCAACTTGGCGGCGAACCGAAGTATCTGATCGGCCGTTCGGCCCCGTCTAAGCTCGGCGACGGCGGCGACACCCTCGGCACGGGCGAGCTTCATCGCCTCCCCAAGGACCAGCTGGCCGCGCTCCTCCTCCGCCGAGTCCTCCGACTCGGCGATGAGCGCCGGGAACTCCGCGATCGTCGTGACGTGAAGAAGCGTGAGTTGCGCCTTGAACGCGCGCGCCATCCCCGAGGCGACGCGAGCTGCCGCGAGGCTTTCCGGAGAGCCATCGACCGGGACCAGGATGCGCTGGACGACGAGGGGTGGGATCGCGGTCACTGATCTCCTGCCTCCCGGTCCGGACGGAACCACTGCTGGGCGATCAGGGTCGGGATGATCGCGGAGGCGATAACGACCGTCAGTAGGACCGAGAACTGGAACTGGTCAATGATCCCGCTCTCCAGGCCATACAGCGACGAGATCGTCCCGAATGTAAGTCCCGTGCTCATAAGAAGTGAGATGTACACCGAGTCGTGGCCGACCAATCGTCGGGTGGTCGGCAGGACGCCGGCCAGTTTCGCTCCAACCTTCAGACCGAAGAGGATCACGACGAGTCCAACCCCCGCGACCACCGCGGCGATGGACACGTTGAGGCCGGCGTTGATGAAGAAGAGTGGCGTGAGAAAGGCAAGCGTCATCGACCGGAGACGGAGCAGAACGGCTCGGTTCTGGGCCATCACCGACGCCATCGACAGCCCCAGAATGTACGCTGGTAGGACGGCCTGGGACCCCGCCAGCTGCGCGACCGCACCGAGGAGGATCACCGAGAAGAAGATCACCTTCACCTCGGTTTCCCCCACCTTCCCCTTGAGGTAGCTGAGCAGGGGTGCGAAGATCTTCGGAGCCAGCCAGGCCGACGCGGCGATCGCTGCGATGAGGAGGAAGATGTCCTCGTTCGGCCGGATGAACAGCACGCTTAGCGCGAGGGCCGTCCCGAGGTCGGTGATGAAGCAGGCCGAAAGGATCAGCTTGCCGGTGGCGGTTCGGCTCGTTCCGCTCTCCACCAGCACGACGTAGACGACCGCGACCGAGGTGGTGGAGAGCGCGACCCCTGCCTAGGAGCGACGCCTGCGGGCCCCAGTGGAGCACAAACGCGGCGAAGCCCCACGCGGCCAGGAACGGAGCCAAGAAGGAGAGGATGCCGATAGCCGCCGACGCCTTCCAGGTCTTGCGCATCGCCACCGGATCGATCTCCGCCCCCGCGAGGAAGACGAGCACGACGCTGGCGATCCCGGCGATGAACGGGAGCCAGTCCTGGCCGTTGGTCGATACCCCGAAGTAGTTCCCGGCGAGAACGCCGCCAATCATCTCGAGGAGGGCGACCGAGACCCCGATCCGGATCGAGACCAGCGACGCGATGACGGCGACCACCAGAACCGCCGCCAGTACCTCCCACGCGACCATGCTTCCGCCCTTCCGGGTGGCGCGGTTCGGCGTTGTAGAAGCTATCAGCCCGCGCCGGGCGGTTGAAGGGGAGCTTCATCCCCTGCGATCAGAGGGGGACAATTTCGACTATTTCAGGCCAATCCCTCGCGCTCTTCGAATGTCCAGTGCGAGCTTCGAGCTCATCGGTGTCCGTCACGCCCGTCGCGATTCCCTTAGGGCGCTGCCCCCCCCGCGACCCGGCGAACTCCTGTCACGATCATCCTGCGACAGGGGGGAAAGGGTTGGCTCCGTGCCGGTCGGGCCCGCGGGCTCGAAACAGTCTACCCGACGCGATCGACCTCGATAGCCCGCGCGCCACTCCGGAACCCCGCCCCTCCGCCCAGGGTCAGCATCGCCGGCTCGTGTCCGGGTCGGACCGAGAACACGATCGTGGTGAATACCGAGGCGCCGGCCACCCTTACGTGGCCGGAGCTCGGGATCGCTCGGTAGCCCGAGACGGCATGGACGGTGAACCCGTACGTCCCGTTCGGCAGGTAGAGGAGGATCGTCGAGTTAGTCGACGTTCCGGTCAATCCGCCCGCCGAGACACTCCAGCTCGTCGCGGCCGGGAGCCCGCTCTCGGCGAACGTCACGGCCTGGGCGAACCGGACCTGGATCGTCTCCGACCTCAGGGCCGTCGTCGAGCCGCTCGACTGGACCACCCAGGTGCTGCCGACCTTTACGAGCGTTGTGCTGACGTAGAGCGGCTGCCCGATTACGTACGAGTACGTCCACGGCGTCAGGTTCTTGAACACCACGCTGGCGGTGGTCGAGCACTCGTTCGCCCCGATCCCCACGCACCATGTCTTTCCTCGCGCGAGGCCCGCCTCGTGGAAGGTGATCGTGTAGGTCGCCCCCCTTGAGAACGTGACCGACTTCGAAACGTTGGCCCCGTTCACTGAGAGGAGGCCTTCGGGGTTGCTGGGGCTCGTGACGCGGTAGCCTGACGGGCCGACGATCACGTAGCCGTACGTCCCGTTCGGCACCGCGAACGAGACCGACGTCACGGTCGGCGTGTGCGCGGTGCCGGCCGTGCTCGCGTGCAGGCTGTCCAAGCTTACAGACCACTGCTTCCCGATCGGCGGAAGCCCGGTCTCCGTGAACGTCACGAAGTACGTCCCAGGGCCCGACGTGAGGGGATAGTAGTCGAACACCCCCGTTGCGACAGGGTAGGGGGCCAGATGATCGCCGGAGAAGACGTGCCAGTCGGACCAGTAGTTCCCCACCCCTCCCGAGGAATTGAACCAATTACCAGGGATGCTGTACGCCTGGGGCTGGTTGGCGTTGTAGACGGAGGGCGAGCCGTCGTTGGCGAAGAACGTGTTGTTGTACACGAAATTGTCGGTCCCGTCAAAGATGCCGACCCCGAGACCCAGGTTCTCGGCGAACACGCTCTGCGTGACGACGGTATGCGACGTGGCGCCGGTGATCTGAACGCCGACCGTGCCGTCGAACGCGGTAACGTGCGTCAGGGTCGTAGGGTCCCCGTTGTAGACATCGACCGCAATGTCCGTCTGGGAGGCGGAGAGCCCGTTGACGGAGGTATCCAGCGTGTTATCCAGCGCAATCCCGACGATGGCCCCCGACGCGGAAACGTTCGTGAACACCGAACCGTTCGAGAACGCCATGCTCGCGCCGACGGCCCCGGAGGTGATGTTCAGTTCGTTGACGGCCAGTCCGATCGTTCCCGGCAGGTCGTAGTACGTGTCGTAGTTGACCGAGGGGCCGTAGTCGACGCCCGCGACAACACCGACGCCGCCGTCGGTGACGTTGATCCACGAGAACGCGCCGTCGACGCTGCTGAAGGCCTCGACCCCGTACCCGGCGATCGCGGTGATGTTCGCGCCCGTCGTATGCAGAGACCCGATGTCCTGGATACCGTTCGCTCCGACAACTGTGAGCCCGCGAACCGTGGTTCCCACCGAGTCGCCCACCCACACGCCCTGGGAGGCAGTCTCGGACACCACATCCGACACGGTGGGGTCCGTCTCGCCCCAGAGGACGACCGCGCCCCCCTGTGCGGCGACGGCCCCCACAGTCTCGTTGGAGACGAGATCCCCCGTGCCCCCGAACAGGTTGATCTGCGACGTGTAACCGGGCAGGCTGCCGGTGATCTCCGGTGCGGGGGAGAGGAGTCCGAAAGCGGGGCCGTCCAGGATGTAGAAGTTGCCCCCGGGCGAATCCTGACCCTGGGTGATGTTGCAAACGACCACGCCCTGGGTTACGCCTTGGGCCATTACCAGCTCGAACGACGGATATGCGTAGTCGTTCAGGTGGTTGAACGAGGCGTTGATGTTGACCCTCAGGTCACTAAATCGGTAGGGCGGGGTGCCGAGGCCCCCGAGGTTGGCTGCTAAGGTGGCGGCCTGCGCGTTCCCGAACATGTACAGCGGCGCGTCGAGGTTATCGAGCTCGGGAGGCAGCGTGAGCACGTAGGACGGAGTATTCCCGGTGACGGGGGTCCCGTTGACCTCTGCCGAGCCCGAGGCGAAGGCCTGGACGTAGTATTGGGGCGTCCACGGAGCGCCCGGTGGCGGGAGGTACGTGTTGAACTGACCCAGGTCGTTCGTGGGGAGCCAGCTCAGGTTGTCGGCCGGCGCGCCCGCGGCGAACGGGTCGGCGGGTGGCGCGGTGTTGCTCACGAAGACGAAGCCGTACGACGGGGTGACGGTGCCCGAGAGCTGGATGTCGCCCGGGGCGACCGAGACCGACGGACGAGCGTTCCACAGCCCGTAGAGCATCGCGGGCCCCTGGTTGATCTCGAGAGTGTGGGCCGGCATCCAGTAGTCGGCTATACCGGTCGACGTCTCGCCCGTGTCGGCGCCGAAGTTGTATGCCGACGGGACGTTCTGCCACCCTCCGACGCTCGCGTTCGAGTACTCGAGGTTGACACTTCCGTTCACGGACCGGAAGACGGCGTTGTCTCCCCCGATGTCCCCGACGATGTCGATCTCCGCGTCCCGGAGCAAGCCGAGAGGTGTCGGGGCGAATCCGTCGATCGAGAAGCCGGGCGTGCGAGTCGGGGCCGTGTGGGGCGCGGTCGGGTTGTTGAACACGACCGTGTCGCTGATGCCGGTGTAGATCGTCCCCGTTCCCGCCTCATCGATCCAGTAGCCGTACGACACCTGGGTCCGGTTCTGCGCGTTGATCGTCGCGTTGTTGTAGAGCTGGATGGTGACGGGATACGACGCCGGGCTCACCGGAATGGTACCGCCGACACACTGGAAAACGCCGCCGTACACGAAGAGGATCTGGTTCACGCCAGCCGTGTTGTTGTAGCAACCAGAGTAGATCGTTCCGGGCCGGATGACCGGGGTTCCGGAGGTGAAGTTGAACGTGTCGTCCACGAAGTGGATGCCCGTGTCGTTCCAGTCGACCACGTTCTGGGTCCAGAAGAATCCCGCGTCCGACCCGGGGAATGTGATATTCGTCGCGACCGTGTTCAGCTGGATGCCGAACTCGTACACGCTTCCCACGTAACCGAGATGCGAGCCCTGCGCCGACGGCTCGATGACACCGGTGGATCCGGGGTCGGTGGCGTTCGGGGGTGTGTTGAAAGTCACCTGGCCGAGGAGGTGTGAAGTGTTGTACGAATAGGTAGACGCCCCGAGCCCGAAGTCCCCGAGACCCAGCGGCGCCGGTTGTGCCACGTAGCCGGGGGTGATGGCCGCGGCCACGGAGGTGGCCGGGTGCGCGAGCAGGTTGAAGTTGGGGAGGGAGACGAGGGGTTTGAGCGACAACGCGTCGCCATCCAGCGACCGGATCCAGGGCGCTTCACGTACACCGGATGGTAGCCCCGAGAGGAGAGAGCCGTAATGGAATGCGGGCGCCGTCGGCTCAGAATCGAGTGGTCCGAAGGACGCGATGCCCGTTTCCAGACCTGCATTCGCGCCCGACGCGGCTCCGATAGAGATCCCGGGGGGCGTCGGGGCTCCTGAAGGGGGAGTTCCCGAAGCCCCCACAAGGCCGCTCGTCGCCAGCCCCATCCACCCAAAAGCCGCCAACGCAACAATCGCCACGACCAAGGCCTTCGATGCCATGCTCGGCCCCCTCCCCGCGGGGAATGGCATCGCCCGAAATCAATCTGCCGACCAGCCCAGTGGCCGCCCGGACCCACCTTTCTTCGGATGGCTTGGCCACCGCCGTACGCCGCGTCGCTGCGCGGGACTGCCCCGTAACAGTTCCCGTACACACGGTTCTGTTCGGTTATCGGAGGTCGGCATCCGGGAAACCGCGAGTGTTTGGAATCGGGGGGCGACCGGTACGGTCGCCCCCCGATCGCCTCCGGTCAGCGAGTAGCTGGGCGAAGTGGGGCAAGCCTATTCACGCGCACCTTGGGAGGCTAACGACTAGGTTCCCGCCAAGGCTCCCCAGTGTAGCCCCGGTGATACTCCAGCACGCATCGCTATGCAGCCGCGAGCTGCCGTCCGGAGGCCTGGGGACGCGGTGGACGCGGGGCGGAGACAACCAGAGTAATCTCAGCCTGCCCGGGTGGAACCGGCCGTTCGGCAGCCTCGATTATCTCCTTCCACTTCAACCCCTCAGGGTCGGGGAGGCCAGCGGCAACTCCGGGCGTTGTCCCCAAGGCACCATGCGTCCGCACCATGTTGTAGTGCACCCGAAATCCTTCCATGAGCAACTTCGCTCCCTTGCTGCCATCGAACCCTCGCATCACCTTGATCCTCTCCTTTTCGGTCCCATGCAGCCGTTCGACCAAGTTGTTCGATTTCTTCGCTCGGATCGAACGCACCCTGACGTGGGGATTGACCACCTCCGGTCCGCTCCTGAAAGCAAGCTCCCGACCGATGGCTTTCCGATACGCCGGAAGACCGTCCGAGAATACCACGAGCGGTCGATCGGGTGTGGTCTCCTTCGCGCGTTTGATCGGTACCCTGGCGTCCCGAACTCTGCGCAGTTTCGTTACGTGCGTGGCCAGCAAGAACCGCGTATTGGCGTCAAGAACATTCCACACCCATCGCGGGTCACCATCGGACATCACGACGGTTTCGTCCACATGCCACTTTTCGCCGGTCCGGGGACCCAACGAATCCATCCAGCCCGCCGACTTCGGGGCGAAGCGGGCAATCCACCCATAGATCGTGCCTGGAGCCACAGAGAGCCCGTGGGCCTGCTTCAAGTGATCCGAGACCTTCCGCAGTGAGAGACCCCGGAAGTACAGGTCGAGAGCGAGCCCGACGGTCCGCGTATTGTTGCGAAGCCGCGGTCCCCCGTCTAACGTAAACCGGGACCGGCACGCCTTGCACAGATACCGGCCGATCGCACCCGCCGGTTATGCCGCCGCCCGAAACGAATGACTTTAGAAGAGCCGCATCGGGGGCATTCCCACGCTCGGGTACCTTCGCTCGGCGGTTCCCCGAGCTTTTCTCGATAGCGAACCGACCGTATGTGGATGCACGCAAGCCCCGTCGACCGGTGGAAGGCACAGGTGCACGACCATCGATCTTTCCGGATCAGGATCGCGTATCTCCGGTCAGGCCGGCTCTGGGACCGAACCTCATACCGAACCGGAGAGACCGAGCGTATCTGGTCCCCGCGCGCGACGATTGCCAGCGCCGGCGTCCTCTGATCGGGCCAGGGACGCAGGACCTTCGTCGCCAAGTTTCCGCTCGCCTCCTGGCGACGGGCCCTTGGCCGTAGTCGCTTTCCACCTCGGCGGAAGCTGGAACGTGTCGGGTTCACGCCCCCAGACCTCCTTGTCTGACAGTTGTACCGGCGCGACCGTCCGTTCGTGAGGGATTAGCGGTGGTGGGCTCACGCGAGATGGGTAGCGACCCGTTTGTCCGACATCGCGATGCGCACTGGAATGTGATGACCGGGCCCAGACTCACCTCGGGAACGCTCGTCGACCACCCGTTAACCGAACACCAACGGAACGAGACCCCTTCACCACCCGATTCTGAACAGTTCCCGTACACACCAACGGTTAAATATGGCGGACAGGGCTCGGAAGACGCTGCTGACAACCGTCCGACAAACGGGTTGTCTTTGGCGCCAGATGGGGTGGAGCTAGGGTCGCCGGAGGGTGCTCGATGTACCTAAAACGAATCAAGCTCCGAAATTTCAAGTCGTTCTCAGGGGCGACGGAGGTCCCGTTCCAGCCCGGTTTCACGGGCGTGGCCGGTCCTAACGGGATGGGCAAATCGAACATCTCGGACGCGATCCTGTTCGTCCTCGGACCCACGAGCTCCAAGGCGCTCAGGGCCGATCGCCTGACGAGCTTGTTCTTCAACGGCGGCTCGTCCAAGAAGCCGGCGACCGAATGCGAGGTCTCGCTCGTGTTCGACAATTCGGATCGGCTCATCCCCTCCGAGTCCGCGGACGTCGAGGTGACCCGATACGTGAAGCTCGCGCCGAGCGACCCCGACGGGTACTACTCCTACTTCTACGTCAACGGGAAGCGCTCGACGCAGACGGAGATCGACTCCCTCCTCTCGCACGCCCGCCTGTCCGGCGACGGGTACAACCTCGTCCAGCAGGGGGACGTGAACAAGATCGTCACGATGGGAGCGGTCCAGCGCCGCGGCCTCGTGGAACGCCTCGCGGGGATCAGCCAGTACCGACGACGAGCTCGAGCGCGCCGATGCCAAGCGGACGAACCTCGACCAGAACCTTGACCGCATCCAGACGCTCCTCGCGGACATCAAGGTCCGACTTTCGGCCCTCGAGGGACAACGGCTCCAGGCGATCCAGTACAAGCAGCTCCTGGACGATAAGCGCCGGTCCGAGGCGCGCCTCGCGCGGGCCGGGCACCGGCTGGCCGAGCAAGAGCTCACCACCTGCCGCACCCAGGTCGAACGGGTTCGGACGGAGATCTCCCAGCTCGAGCAGAAGCGAACCGAGCTCTCCGGAAAGCAGCAGGAGCTCACCGCCGCCGTCGACCGCATCGAGCGAGAGATCGCCGAGGCGGGCGGAGAGGCGGCCGTCCGATTCAAACAGGAGCTCGACGAGAAGAAGCTCGCGCGCGCCCGCGCCGAGCAGAACCTCGAGAACCTCAACGAGTCGGTCGCCACCGTGACCAAGGAGACGGACGAGCTCGCGAAGGCGCTGGCCTCCGAAGAGACCCAGCAGAAGCAGCTGAAGGCGAAGGAGACCCAGCTCGGCACCCAGGTCGCCACGCTCGAAAAGAAGGTCGGCGACCAGACCCGGGAGATCCAATCCGCAACGGCGCCCTCGGGGAAGTCTAAGGACGGCCTGGCGTCGGCGCGCAAGGAGCAGCTCGATCTCGCGCGACAGCAGGAGTCCAAGCAGAAGGCGTGGCAGGCCGCGGTCACCGCGAGGGAGACCGCGAGCGCCGCCACGCAGGCGGCCGAACGAACCCAGGCCCAGACCGAGGAGGACCTTAGGGAACGGGAGGTCGAGGTAAAGGACCTCGAACTTAGGATGCGGGACGCCCAGCCCGGGCGGTCCGGTGGAACCGCTTCGACCGGGGACCTGCAGAAGGAACTTTTCACCCTCAAGACGAAAGAAGATTCGCTCACGAAGGAGGGCGAGCGACTTTCGAAGGAGGTTCAGGAGCTCAACCACCGCTACCTCGCTCTCGACGCCCGCCTGAAGGCGCGGACGGAGGGCGGATCCCGCCCCAACGCGCTCGCGGCCGTCGACTTCCTCCTCTCCCAACGGAACCTGGGGAAGATCGAAGGGATCCGGGGAACCGTCGAGGAGCTCGCGGAGTTCGAGCCGAAGTACAAGACCTCGCTCCAGGTCGCCGGCGGAAGCCGGTTCCAGGCTCTGGTCGTCGAGACCGACCAGGTCGCCGAGGAGTGCATCAAGCTGCTGCGCGACGAGCGCCGCGGACGCGCGACGTTCCTCCCGCTCAACAAGATGCTCGCGGGGCGAGCCCACGGGAAGTCCCTGGTCGCCGCGAAAGCGGCGGGCGCTGCCGGATTCGCCCTCGACCTCGTGAAGTTCGATGCCTCACTTCAGCCCGCCTTCTGGTTCGTGTTCGGCGAGACGGTCGTCATGGACGACCTCACGCACGCCCGCGCCCAGATGGGCGGTGTCCGGCTCGTCACGCTGACGGGCGACCTGATCGAGGCGACCGGCGCGATCTCGGGCGGATACGTCGACCCGACGAACCAGGGTCGGGGCGCCGACAGCGCCACGGAACTGAAACGCCTCGGAGACGAGCTCCGCCAGAAGAGCGGGGCGCAAGCGGCCGCACGAGAGGAGCTGGCCAAGGCCACCGAGCGGATTCGGATCGTTGCCGAGGAGCTCTCCACTCGGTCGATCCGAGACGAGGCGCACCAGGCCACGCGGGAGACGGTCGAGAAGGACCTCGCCGCAGCGCGAGAACGTCTCGTCGCGTCCCGGGAACGCATCGCGAAGGCTTCGACCGAGCGAAAGAGCGCCGAGACCGCAGTCCGGTCCGCCCAGAAATCGGTGGACGAGCTTGCCCAGGCCCTCGTGGACCTGAAGACCGCGATCCAGGGCGCTCAGGAATCGGTACCTTCTCACAGCTCCCCCAGGCGCTCTCCTCTCGCCTGAAGGCGCTCCAGGAGGAGGGCCAGAAGACACAGGAAGAGCGGGTTCGCGTGAACGGCGAGCTCCAGTCCGTGCGCGCCTCCCTTACCTCGCTTGGCGGGCAGATGGAGGGTCACCGGAAGGAACTCGAGACGGCCCGCGCCGCGATCGCCGCGAAGAAGAAGGAGATCGCAGGGATCCAGAAGGTCGTCCGCGAGGCCGAAGAGGCTCTCCAGGGCTTGAAGTCCGTCGAGGCTCGGCAGACCGAGGCCGCCCGGGCGCAGGCAGACCGAAAGCGGAAGATCGAGCTGGACCGGCTCTCCGTCGTGAGCGAGCTCGCGAAGTTCCAGGCCAACCTCGAGTCGCGGCAGGGGATGCTGACGCAGGAGGAGACCCGGGTCGCCGTCGCCGAGGCGAAGTTCAAGGAGCTCGAGGAGGCCCTCCGCCAGTTCCCTGAGCCCGAGGCGAACGAGAAGCCAATCTCGCTGGACGAGCTCAAGCGGAAGATCTCCACCCTCGAGCAGCAGCTCGCCGCCCTCGGGGATGTCAACCAGAGGGCCGTCGAGGAGTACGACGCCGAGAAGACGCGCCTCGACGAGTTCACCTCCGAATCGCAGCGGCTCACGAGCGAGAAGGGCGAACTGCTCGGTCTCGTGGGCGAGATCGAGAAGAAGAAGCGGGAACGGATCGGCGAGGTCGTCACCCGCGTCAACACCAATTTCCGCGAGATCTACGGCGAGCTGTCGGCGGGAGGCGAGGGCGAGATCGCCCTCGAGAACCCGGACGACCCGCTCGCCGGAGGCCTTCTGATCAAGGCACGCCCCATCGGCAAGACGGTCGCCCGGCTCGAACAGCTTTCGGGAGGGGAGAAGTCGCTCGCCAGTCTCGCGTTCATCTTCTCGCTCCAGCGCTACGACCCGAGCCCCCTCTACGTCTTCGACGAGGTGGACATGTCGCTCGACGGCCTGAACGCCGAATACGTCGGCCGCCTCTTGCGCCGCAACGCCGAGCGCGCCCAGTTCATCGTGATCTCGCTCCGCAAAGTGACGCTGAAGTTCGCCCACCAGCTCTTCGGCGTCACGATGCGGGGCGACGGCTGTTCGCGCGTCGTGGGGATCCGGCTCGACGAGATCCAAGACGTGGAAAGCCGTGAGAACGCCCGGGTCCCCGAGGCCGCCGCGCCCGTGGAGGCGCGATGACGCTGGGGATGGCCGAGGCGCCCACGCTCGAGGTGGCCCCGGCGGTCCCGCGGGAGGCCGCGGAGAAGGTCCTCCGGTACCTCGTCTTCCACCGTTCCCTGCTCGGCGAGAGCGAGGACGGCTCCGCCCTCCTCGAACGGTATCTCGGTCTCGTCGAGAATCTCAAGGAGGGGCTCCATGTCGTCATCCCCGACCCCTACCAGAAGGCCACCGCCCTCCTGTTCGAGCTCGTGATGGAGGAGGAGTTCGACCCGTGGGAGATCGACCTCGTGAAGTTCACCCAGACCTACCTCGACCGGGTTCGGGAGGAGGGGGCGGTCAATTTCGCGATCGCCGGCCGGCTCGTCTACATGGCCTGGAGCATACTCTACCTCCAGTCGGAAGCGGTCCTGAGGATGCGCGAGACGGTCGACGCGGCCGTCGATTCGACGGACGCGATGGCCGGGGCCCAGGACGACGGATACCTGCCGCTCATGACCAGCCCGGAGGCCGTGGACGTCACGTCCGCGGTCCTCGGGTCGGCCGACCCTCCGCCGCTTCTCGGTATGATCCGGCATCCGGAGACCCGCCCGGTCTCGCTCCTCGAGCTCGTTCGCGCGTTCGACGAGGCCGAGGCGGGGGCCCGACGCGCGATCAAGATCCAGGAGCTTCGCGAGCGCCTCCGGGAAGAGCAGCGTGCCCCTCCCGAAGTTCTCGTCCACGGCGACATCCCCGAGCTCGACCTCGCGGACGCGTGGGAAATCACGCTCCGTCACCCCATGGGGGAAGCGTTCCCGTTCCTGGACCTGTGGAACCCGCTCTCGGGAAGGGACCGTCTGGTCGCGATCTTCCTGGCCACCCTGTTCCTGGCGCGCGAGCGGTCGATCGAGCTCCGTCAGGAGATCCTGGGGGAGTCGCCCGTCCTCGTCGTCCGCACCGCGGAAACCCGACGCAAGACCTTGGCGGAGGCGTGAACATGCCCTCGAAGCTCGACGACCTGGTCCTCCAGGTCGAGGCGGTCCTCTTCGCCGCGGGCAAGCCTCTGTCGGTGAAGGAGCTCACGAGCGCGATGGGGCTCGAAGACTACCGGCCGGTCCAGCGGGCCGTTCGGACCCTCGAGCAGACGTACGAGCATCGTCAGTCGGCGCTGGAGGTCCGGCGGGTCGGCGACCGGTACGCCCTGCAGCTCCAGGAGCGTTACGTTCCGGGCGTCCACGCCGTAACGCCGGTCGAGATGGCGCCGCGGACGCTGAAGGCCCTCACGCTCGTTGCCTACCATCAGCCGATCCTCCAGAGCGTCCTCGTGCGGATGATCGGGGAGGTCGCCTACGAGGAGGTCCAGCACCTCCGCGGGATCGGTCTCGTCCACACCGAACCGAAGGGTTCGACGCTCGAGCTCACCACGACCCGCCGCTTCGCGGAGTACTTTGGGATTCCCTCGGGCCGGACGGAAGAGATCCGGAAGTTCCTCGAACAGAAGCTCGGCGTCGCCCCTCCCGCGCCCCCGGTCGAAACGTCCGCGGATGGGGAAGGGATCCCGGGGACCACGCCTGCGGTCGAGCCGGGGGCCGAGACCGCCGCTCCGTCGCCGCCGCCGGCCGCGCCGCCCGTTCCCTAGCCGGCCCCGCAGCGCGGACACCGTACCACGCCGGGCGGCCGGACCGCCCCACAGAACCCGCAGTAGAGGGCTGCTGGGGGTGCTCCTGCAGCCGGGGTGGGCGGACCGAACGCAAGGGTTCCGGCGCTTGCCGGAGGGGCGAATGGCGGTGGAGGGGGAGGCGCGGCCACCTTTGGCCGGCGAACGAGTGCCGCGACAAGGATCACGGCCGCGACCACGATCCCGGCGAGGATGGCAAGCTCCACCAGGGGCAGCCCTGGAGACGAATGCGCGCGCGGAGGAACCCCGGGGGTCGGGCCGGTATAGGTGTAGTTCCGTACCGTTGCGTTCTCGTCGGCCGCGAGGAAGCGGGTGACGTTCAGCCCGCCCCAGCCGGTAGCGGCGTCCCACCCCGGAAGCGCGGCATAGACGAAGTTAGACCCGTTCGTCACGTCACTGAACGGGTCGCCGGGTCCGGGGAACGCCTGGTAGTAGCTCCCGATCCGGTAGATCTCAGGGTCGATGAACCCGAGGCCGACGAACGAGCCCTTCTGCTGGCTCTCGACCGCGACCACGTCCGCCAGGAGACCCGCGAGCACCGGCGCCGCGACGCTCGTTCCCTCCAGCACGTCGGCGAAGATCGTGCCGGTCTTGTTCGCGAAGTCGTAGACGATCGTGTCGTTCGCGGGCAGCGCGAGGTCGGGGGTCGCCCTGCCGAGCGAACCCAACCCCTCGAGGAACGTGGCGTTCGCGATGGAGGGCTGGGCGGCCGAATGGAACTGCCACCACGGCTCTCCGAACAGGTCGCTTGCGCCTCCCTCGGAACCCGCATACGCCCCCGGCCCCCGCGTCTGGTCGAACCAGACCGACTGGTTGGCGATACCCGACACCGAAGGGTCGAACGTCGCGTTCAGTACCGTCCCGTTGAAGATGGATGTGGGCGAGCCGTCGAGGGAGACGCTCACGCCGCCCGCGGAGATCGCTCCTGAGGTGTTGAACGCCGCCGTGGACGGCCAGATGGGCCACTGTCCGTCCGACCGGCCCGACAGGAAGTCGGGGGCGTTCCCCTGGTCTCCGCTCGCCGCGACGACCGTCACTCCGGTCGCCGCCGCCTCGGAGAGATAGCCGTTCCAGAGCGAGTCGTTCACCTCCGGCAGGCCGAAGGAGGCCGAGACAACCGAGAGGTTCTGGGGAGAATAGTCGTGGTTGAGCGCGGCCCCCAGGTCCGCCGCGAAGTCGTCGGCGGCATCGCCGACCGGGATCGGGTTGTAGAGGGCGCTGCCCGGGAAGTAGAAATTGTAGAGGGACGCTCCCGGGGCGAGGCTCCCGGCCATCTCGAGGTCCAGGGAGTTCTCAGATTCGTCGAGGGTCGAGTCGTTTACGCCACCGAAACTGCCGGGGGCGGGAGGAGCGGCGCCACCGTCGAGCGTGACCGGTTCCCCTGTGAGGATCGGCACCGGCCACGTCTTCGGAAGGGTGTCGTTGAAGTACGTGGAAAGGACGGCCGGGTCCCAGGGCGGCAGGTTCGTACCGGAGGTCACGCTGTATCCGCTCGCGAGAAGGGTGGCTATCGCGACCCCGGTCGGGAACGTGGCATCCGGGACGGTCGCGTTCACCGGCCACAACGACGTCGCGCCGTACGCTTGAGCGTAGTCGGAACCGACGAACCAATCCGAGTCCGAAAGGTTCGACTGGACGAACTGATCGGACCCGGCCGGGCGGTCGACCGACCAGGGCGCCGCCGTCGGAGTCGACACCCCGGGGTCGGCGGTCGGCAGATTCGACAGTCCCCCGACGCCTACGACCAGACCTCTGAGCGCCGCCGGAAGTACGGGGGACCCCAACGCCGTGTAGCTTGGGCCCCCGTCGATCTTCACGAGGGTAACGCCCAGGAGTCGTTGGATCTGCTCAGAAGTTAGTAGGGCGGTCACGCCGATTCCCCCGGGGGAGACCGTGACGGCGCGGGCCCCGCTTCCCGCCAAGGTGGACTCGACGGCTGCCACCTCGGCTTCGGGCGGGGCGAATTCGCGGACGAACCCGGTGGACGAGAGGAAATCGCGGTACTGCGGAGAGCTCGGATTCGCCAGGTCGGAGAGGAGCGTTGCGAGTCGGCTCGCGTTGGCGAACCCGAGCGTCAGCGTCAGGCGGACCTCGGTGGAGTCGGGAATCGCCGCGATGCTCGCCTCGGCTGGCACGGCTCGGGCATCCGACGACAGGCCCTCGGCCGCGCCGCCGCTCGCCACGACCGGAGCCGCCCCGCGGTCGTGCAGGGCTGGCGTGGACCCCGACAGGAGGGCGAGAACCACCACCACGGCCAGCCAGGACCCGTGGGACATCCCACATCCATGGGGTTCGGTCCTATGAATTAGTCCGGTTGGAGCTGCGCGGGGCAACCGTTTAGTCCGCCCTGCCCTCCTCGAGGTGATGGTGTCGGAGAAGCGGGACGGAGGCCCCTGTATCTTCTGCGCTATAGCGGCCCACACCGCGCCAGCGTACGTGGTCTACGAGGATGCCTCTACCCTGGCCTTCCTGGATCTGTTCCCGTTCACCCGGGGGCACCTGCTCGTGATTCCCCGGCACCATGGGGCCCGTCTCACCGACATTCCGTTCGCGGACCAAACCGCGTTGATCCGCACGTTGGACGAGCTCTGCCGCCGGGCAGAGCGGCTGACGCCCGACTACAACGTCGCGCTCAACGCGGGGCCCCACGCGGGCCAGATCGTGTTCCACGTCCACTTCCACGTGATCCCCCGGTATGGCGAGGCGAACCCATTTCACCCCGGCAGCCGCACCCGTCTGGGAGAGGAGGAGGCCCGGGAACTCGTCCGGGAACTCTCCCAACCGTAGGGGCCATGTCGACCGTGCCCCGTCCCCCCGCGGTGGCCGGCCAGTTCTATGCGGCCGACGGCGCGACCCTAGCCCGTCAGGTCGAGTCGTGCTTCACCGACGCCCGTGGGCCCGGTTCCCTGCCTTCGCGGCATCGCACGCACGATCGTCGGATCGTGGCTGCCGTGGTCCCCCACGCCGGATACGAGTACTCCGGCGCGATCGCAGCCCACGTCTACGCCCAGATCGGGGCGGAGCGACCTCCCGAGTCCGTCCTCGTCCTCGGCGTCGACCACTACGGCCTCAGCGAAGGGGCGTCCTTGTCCGCACGGCCGTGGCTCACCCCGATCGGGCCGACCGCGATCGACACCGACCTGGTCCGGGCCCTGGACGTCCCCCCACTCCACATCGACGAGGCGGCCCACGCTCGCGAGCATTCGATCGAAGTGCAGTTGCCGTTCCTCGAGTACGTCCTCCCGAAGCCACGTTTCGTGCCGCTCGAGGTCCGGTTCGGTCCGGAGGAGTACCTGGAGGAGGTCGCCGAAGTGGTTCGCAAAGCGATCGCCGGCAGGGACGTTCTGCTCCTCGCATCGACGGACTTCTCCCACTACGTGTCCCCCGCGACGGCCCAGCGCCTCGACCGGCTCGCGATCGATGCGATCCTTGAGCGCGACGCGCGCCGACTCTACCAGACCGTCGCAGAACACGACATCTCGATGTGTGGGATCGCTCCGACCACCGTCCTGCTGGCCGCGCTCTCAGGGCAGAAGCTCACGGCCCGGCTCCTGCGTTGGGGGCACTCGGGAGAGGTCGCGCCCTCGCGCCAGGTCGTGGGGTACGCGGCGATCGTCCTCGAACGCTCGGGAGAGGCTCGGTCGTCGGTTAAATAGCGGGGTCGGCTCGGCGCGCCCGTTTCGATGATCCTCTCGGACAGAAAGATTCTCGAGGCGATGAAGGACGGGCGGATCGTCGTCCGCCCGTACCGGCCGAAGTGCCTTGGGACGAACTCGTACGATGTCCACCTTGGGCCTTACCTCATGGTGTACCGAACGGGCGCGCTCGATTCCCGGCGGGCGAATCCGGTCCGGGAGTTCCGCATCCCGCCGGAGGGGTTCGTCCTGATCCCGGGCCAGCTCTACCTGGGCGTCACCGAGGAGTACACCGAGACGCACGGGTACGTCCCGTTCCTCGAGGGGAAGTCGAGCGTTGGCCGACTCGGCATCGACATCCATTCCACGGCAGGGAAGGGGGACGAGGGCTTCTGCAACCACTGGACGCTCGAGATGAGCGTGAAGCTTCCCGTCCGCATCTACGCGGGTATGCCGGTGGGCCAGCTGATCTACTTCGAGATCTCGGGCCCGATCGGCCACAGCTACTCGACCAAGAAGTCGGCGAAGTACCGACGGGTCTCACGGCATCCCATCCCCTCCCGTATGCACCTCAACTTCTCGCGCAGCAAACGGTCCCGCTGAAGCGGGCCGCGGCGAGGGTTCGTGAAGGCACCGGGTCCCGAGCGCGTCCGCGCGCTTCCCATGCCGATTGTCACCCCTCGGCTCGAGCTGCGGTGGCCCTCGTCGCGCCTAAACGACCAGGTGGTCCGCCTTGTCAACGACCCGGCCGTCCACCATTGGACCCTGCATATCCCGAGCCCGTACGTCCGGGCCGACTCGGAGGAGTTCGTCCGCCGGGCCCGGGTCAACCGGCGGAGTGGCCGGAGCCTATCGTTCCAGATCGTGGGTCGGAGCGACGGCATGCTCGTTGGCGGCGTCGGGCTGCACGGTCTGGGGAACCCGAACCGCACCGCGGAGGTCGGGTATCGGCTCGGGCGAAACTTCCGCGGCCACGGATTCGCCACGGAGGCCGTACAGGGTGTGACCCGCGCCGCGTTCGATCACCTCGCCATCGACCGCGTGGATGCCCATGTCTTTCCAGGGAACGCAAGGTCGGAGAGAGTGCTCCTGCGCTGCGGATTCCGCCGAGAAGGACAGCTCCGGGAGAGCGTCCTCAAGGATGGGACGCGCAAGGACGAGATCGTCTACGCGCGGCTCCGCTCGGACCCCGAACCCGTACCGCTGGGGCGACCCTCGCCGGGACGGCGGGGTTCGGTCCCGCGCACCAGGTAGAACGCGGGTCGGCCGGGCCGAGCGCGCTCGCGTCGGCCGAGGGGGTCGTGCGCCGCGGCTTCTCGCTCGGGATGGACCGAAACGGAACGGAAGCCGAACCGGCGGGCAAGGTACCCTTCCGCGGACCGGAGGGTCGCGATCTCGTCGACCGGCGTGGTCGGTGGCTCTGAACGGAGCAGGGAACCGAACCGCTCGATGTATCGGGGAACCTCGCCCCGGTACGCGGAGAGTTCGGCGTGACCCGCCAGGCGTTGCATGACATCACGGACGGAGGGGGCGTCACCCCGGCCGATCGATTCGCGCACCCACCCTTCCACGATCGCCTTCCACGGCGCCGCGACGTAGAACACCGCCTCCTCGGGGAGAGGGTCGCCTCGCCCGATGGAGGGCGTAAGGACGGCTCGGAGATCCTCCTCCACTCGGTCGAGGAACTCCTCCCGGGCTTCCGCTTCGGGAGAGAGGGGGAACTCGTCCTCCGTCGGGAACGGAGCGGTGGCGACCAGGGCGGGGAACCTTCCGTCCCCCATCTCTTCCGCAAGGTGGGGCGCGATGGGGGAGAGGAGTCGGGTCCAGGCCCCGACGAGCCGGTCGGTGGCCTTGCCGGGACTGCCGCCCCGAGCGTAGTATCGCTTGAGGTGGCCGGGAATCTCCACGCACGTCGCTTGGGCCGCGGCTCGCAGGTCGGCGGACGCGTACGCTGCGCGGATCCGGGCGACGGTCCGGTGCATCATCGAGTCGAGCCACCGGTCGAGCTCGGGCGGACCGTCCGAATCGCCCCGGGCCGACGCTGCCATGCGCTCGACCTCGCCGAGCCGGTCCGCCGCGGCGCGGGCTACGTCCGAGTCCCAGTCGACGTCCTGGGCGGCGGATGCGCCAAGGTAGTAGAACAGCCGGAGCGCGTCGGCTCCCCACTCCTCGATCGCCCCCTCAACGGACGGGATGCGCCCACCCTTCGAGGCGATCTCCTTCTTCGACAGCTTGTCCCCGGTATCGCCGGTGACCCAACCGTGGACGTAGATCGAGCGGGGCTGGAGCTCGGGAGGCAGGAGCCGGGCGTGGGTGTAGAGGAACACCGGGAAGTGGACACGCTTGTGCTCCTTTCCGGCCATGTTGATGTCGAGCGGATACCAGTAGAGGAACTCGGCTCGAACCTCCTCCAGCAGGGGCCGGTCCACGCTCGGCTCCCCGGGGCCCGTCCCCAAGAACACGTAATCGAAGAGCGCGTCCGTCAGCTGGACGAGAGAGAGGCGGCCGGTGGTGACGAACCTCCGCACCACGAAGTACGCCATGTAGAACGTCGAGTCCGCTATCGGCTCGATGGTCCAGGCAGGGTCGAGCGGGAACGGAGTCCCCAGCCAGCGGCCCTGGCGGGTGCACGGCCGGTCCTCGAACCAGTCCAGGATCCCCGGCAGTTCTCGGCCGTAATCGGCAGGCCAGGTCACCAGGCGTTCGGCCAGGGCCCGCGCCTCGGCCTTCCACGGTGGGTCTCCGTAGTGGAGGAACCACTGGTCCGGGACCCGACGGATCACGACCGTATGCCCGTTCCGGCACACTACGGGTTTGGAGAACTCCCGGAGCGGGAAGCTCGAACCGGCCGACACGAGCGTCGTCGCGACGCGTTCGCGCGCGTCGCGAACGAGTATCCCGGCGAGCTCGGGGACGGTCATCTGTCCGCGAACGTACTCGAGGCGGTAGAGGCGGTCGGTCGCGAGGTCGACCTTCTTCCGGTCGGTCAGTCCTTTCGCCCCGACCGCACGGAGGGCCTTCTGCGCCGGCGTTCCGTCGCCCGCGACCAGCTCAGCCTCGGACCCCGCGAGCCCGGAGGGATCTGGGATCTCGAGGAGGACCGCGGGCGGGCGGATGCGGGACCGGAGCTCCGACGGCACTTCTTCGATGGCTGCGGCGTCCGCCGGAGCGTGCGCGGGGACGCTCATCACGACCCCGGTCCCCACCTCGGGGTCCACGAGGGCGCTCTCGATCACGGGCACCCGCTCTCGGCTCAAAGGGACCGTCACCTCGTGGCCGAGCAGGTCTGCGGTCGGGACCGTGTGGCCGATGCGACCGCCGTGCTGCTCGACCAATCGCTCCGCCGTGACGGAGGTGACCAGGAACGACCGCTCGGCGTGGTGCCAGACGACGAGCGACCCGCCCTTCTCGACCCAGAGGTTCGTTACCCCGTAGACCGTCTCCGGCCGCAGCGTCGCCGCAAGGAGGATCCGACCGTCGTCCAGGGCGAACGGCACCGTGGTGTACGTCAGGACCTCGGCGTCTCCGCCGGAGGAGAGGTCGGTCTCCGTCGCATCGACCGCTACCGGGCCGCACACGGGGCAGACCGAGGAATAGTGGGTTCCCTGTACGAGGGCACCCTTCGCCTTGAGCGTGCGGAACTGCCAGCGAATGAACGCGCGATAGTCGTCGTCGATCGTCGTAACGTAGCTCGTCGGGTCGACCAGGACTCCGATCGAGCGCAGGACTTGCGCGTAGGTCCCGCCCAGGAATCGGGCGGCCGCCTCGGGATCCTCTAACCGCGGCCACTCGCTCGCGGGGACGCGGGCCTCTTCGAGGGATCGAACCGTCGACGGGTCGCGGTCCCGGACCTTCTGTGCCCAGGAGACGGCCGGGAGGCCGGAGGCGTGGACTCCGAACGGCTGGAACACCTGCTCGCCCAGCATCCGATGGTACCGGTGGAGGGCGTCGGCGTACACGTACCCCCGGAGGTGGCCCACGTGGAGGAACCCGCTCGGGCCGGGGTAGGCGATGAGCGCGTAGAACTTGCGCCGCCCCGGTTGGCGTCGGGCCGTTGCGATCCCAGCGCGGGACCACGCCTCCTGCCAACGCGAAGCGCGTTTGGCGTCCATCGGGCCATCGAGAGAAGCATGGTATTTGAGCGATTGCGCGGATCGCCCCGGTAGTTCGGTGCTCGCCGCGCGCGAAGGGCCGGATTTGGCCCCGGCTGCCCGCCGGCCGGGCGGGCGCTCGACGGTTCGAAGTCCCTATAGGCCGCCGCCCCGGTAACGGGCGCCGTGCGGATCATCGAGGTGTTCCATTCGGTCCAGGGCGAAGGACCGTTCACCGGCGTCCGTACGCTCGTTCGTGCGAACGGCGCGGTGCAACCTCCGATGCGCGTGGTGCGACACGACCTACTCGTTCGGCCCCGGCAAGGAACGCTCCATCCCGTCGCTCCTCGCGGAGATCGCCCGGCACCGCACTCACCACGTCTGCCTCACCGGGGGCGAGCCGCTGCTGCAGAGCGAGTCGCTCGCGCTCGTCCGGCGCCTCTCCCAGGCCGGCCTCACCACGGTGATCGAAACGGGCGGGTCGCTCGATGTCTCCCCGTTCTTGGGCGTCCCGAACGTCGTTCTCAGTGTGGACGTGAAGTGCCCGTCGTCGAAGATGCAGGAACACAACCGCTGGGCGAACCTGCCCCTCTTGCGGGAACGCGACGTGCTCAAGTTTGTGGTCGGGGACCGCCGGGACTACCTCTACGCGAAGGGCGTGCTTCGGCGGTACACCGGAAAGTCGACCGTCGTGTTCCAACCGGTCTGGGGAAGTGACGCGGGGAGGCTCGCCGACTGGGTCCTCCACGACCGGCTCGACGTCCGGGTGATGGTGCAGGAGCACAAGGTCCTCTGGGGGGACGTTCCCGGCCGGTGAGCCGAGGCGCGCCTCCCCGCCCCTCCTGAGATAGCGTAAAGAGCCCGGAGCCCTCGTTCGCCCCTCGGTTCATGGCGGAGAGCCAATCCGACGGGCACGTTCCCCGCGGAACGGCCGATTCCCCGTTCGGCAAAGCGAAGGGGATGGTGTTCCCGCGGACCGTCCTGGTCGGCCACGGTGTCATCGACGAGCTGGCGGGCATGTGCCGTCAGTTCGATTTTCCGTCGCGGGGCACGGTCATCACCGGCCCTCACACCGCCGAGCTCGCGGGAAACCGGGCCGTGGAGATCCTGAAGGGCGACGGCTTCGAGGTCAGCATGATCGTGGCGCACGAGGCGACCGGCGTCGAGGTCGATCGCGTAGCGGCCGAGGTCAAGTCGTTCGAGGCGCGGTTCCTGGTCGGCGCCGGCGGCGGCAGCAAGATCGATATCACGAAGGTCGTGGCCGCACGCCTTCGCATCCCATTCATCAGCCTGCCCACCTCCGCCGCGCACGACGGAATCTCCTCTCCCCGGGCCTCGCTGCACGATTCCGAGAGCGTGACCAGTCTCACGGCCGCGGTACCGATCGGCGTCGTCGCCGATACTGCGGTGATCGTTCGGGCTCCGTTCCGGCTCCTGGCGTCCGGGTGCGCCGACGTGATCTCGAACGTCACCGCGGTCCTCGACTGGCGCTTGGCCGTGCGCCTGCGGAGCGAGGAGTACTCGAGCACGGCCGCGACCCTGAGCGAGTACGCGGCCCAGGAGGTGATCGACCACGCGAGCGCGATCAAGCCGAACCTCGAGGAATCGGTCTGGATCGCGATCCGACCGATCCTCGTCGCGGGGATCGCGATGAGCGTCGCGGGGTCGTCCCGGCCCTGCTCGGGCAGCGAGCACCTGTTCAGCCATGCCCTCGACCGCGTGGCCGAGCATCCCAGCCTCCACGGGGAACAGTGCGGCGTCGGGGCGATCATGATGATGTACCTTCACGGCGGCGACTGGAAAAGGCTCAAGAACGCCCTGGTGACGATCGGGGCCCCGACCACGGCGCGAGAGCTCGGTGTTACGAAGGAGGAGGTGGTACGGGCCCTCGTGATGGCGCATTCGATCCGGCCGGACCGCTACACCATCCTCGGCGATAGCGGGCTGCCGCGCGAGGCGGCGGAGAGGCTCGCCACCGTCACAGGAGTGATCGACTGAGATGCCCGAGATCACGCTCCTCGGCATCGCCGAGGCGAAGGAAGGGTTCGAGTTCGTCTACCAGGGTGGGGCCCCGATATGCCGCACGTGCCCCTACCGCCACGCCTGCTTGACGCTGGACGCCGGCCGGCGCTACGCCGTGACCAAGGTCCGCCCCGTCACCCATCCGTGCGCGCTTCAGGAGACCGACGCCCACGTGGTCGAGGTGAAGGCGATCGCGCGGCCGCTGGTGGTCGATTCGCGAAGCGCCATCGTGGGCAGCCAGGTCGAGGTGGGCCGGTACCCGTGCCGCCGCCTGGACTGCTCCAACTGGTGGATCTGCGCAGGTCCCGAGGTCCCAGCGAAGCAGCGGTACCACGTCGAGAAGGTTGACAGCGAGCCCGCGGAGTGCAAGATCGGCCGAACGTTGAAACGGGTCGACGCGGTCTAGTTCCCGATGCGGGGCTGTGGGGTAGCTATGGGCCGGAGGCCGGTCCTCCGCCTGCACTACTGGTCCATCCTTCGGGCTTTGGGAGCCCGGGACCCCGATTCAAATTCGGGCAGCCCCATCTCGGTCGCGACGCCGCTCGAAGCGCTCGATCTCCGCCGGGACCCGACGTGCCGTGGGTCGTGACCGCGGAGGGGCACGATGAAACCCAACGACGACCCCGCAGCCCCGGAGCCCGAGGAGACGCCACAACTCTCCGGCGCGCTCGGGTCCGGTGTACTGTTCTGCGAGAACTGCGGTGAGGAAACCTCCCACCGCATCCTCCGGTTGAAGCCGACCTCCGGCGCCTCCCCCCTAAGCATCACCGGAGTGGCCCGATGCCGGGTCTGCCGATGGACCCATCCGTTCCAGTCGGCGCGCGAGCCTCAGGTCGACATGGCCCTCATCGTCTCCGACGGCCAGCGGTCCGAACGCCGGCGGGTAAGCCTTCTCCGAAGCCGGACCGTTCGCGTGGACGAGCCGCTGCCCGACACGGAGGAAACGTTCCGGGTGACGAAGATCGACACCACCGAGGGCCGGTCGGTCGGCTCCGCCCCCGCCCCCAAGGTCGCTACGGTCTGGGCAGTACGCGGGAACGAGGCGATCGTTCCGGTCTCCATCGTCCAGGGTGCCCGAACCTCGGCCCGCGTCCTCCGCCTTCCCCCGACCGCTCGGCTCGAGATCGGCGGAACGCTCGACGTAGGGGACGACCGCGTCGTGATCGTCGGCCTCCGCGCCCGAGGTCGCACCTGGCGTCTGGAGGGCGACGGGTTCGAGGCCGCCGAGGTCAAGCGGGTCTACGGGCGGAGGAAGCTGAGTCCCCCGGCCGGCAGAAGGGTCTGGAGGACGGAGCGGGATATGCCGAGGTCGCGGGAAAGCTCGACCTCCCTTGCCGCCCGCTCGCGTTCTTCCCCCGGAGTGAGAAGGACCGACACCGTGCCGCGCGCCTCCACCGCCGAGCGGGGGGCCACGGTCCAGCGCTCTTCGCCCTCGTAACGGATCTTCCCGAGCGCGAGCTCGAGGGGCACGTCGCGCACGAAGTTCTTCGTTCCGCGGATGACGAACGCGCCGCGGGGAACGAACTCCCCGGAGACGGCGGATTTCGAGACCTGGTCGGGGGTGGCCCAGAACGCCGAGCCGGAGGCGAGCCCTGCCCGCCACGCCTTGGAGAACGCGACCGCCCACTGGGCTGCCTCGCGGAGGGTCTGTTCCGTGACAACGGCGGGAGGCGTGGGCCGCTTCACCACGACGCTCGCGGCGCCGTGGAGGTCCGCGTGGAGGTAGTAGTCCCCGTCCTTCAGGTTCCGTTTGACGAGCGTGTCGTTCGATGGGGCATCCCGGCCGGCGATCACGATAGCGCCTTCGGAGCTCACGAACCAGCGGTACCGCTCGAACCAGCGGTGCTTGGCGGCGGGAGCGACGGCCGCGAGGGGTACCGCCGGTCCGGCGCGGGTCGGTGCGGCGACGCGGGCCTCGGTCTCTTCCAGCGCGGCGACCGCGCCTTCGAGCTTCTCCGCGAGCCGCTTCGATTCCTCGTAGAGTGCCTGCGCGCTCTTTCGCGGGGTGGCTTCGACCGAGATCGTGATCGGCCGGCCGTCCAGGTCGAGCGCCAGGGTCCGCGGACGGGGGTCCTTCGCCGCGGCCTCGGCCAGACGTGCCTCGACCTCGGCGTAGTGCGAGAGGACCGCCTCGGCGTCGATCTGTCGCTCCCGGACCGCTCCCGTGAGCTTGTCGATCGCCGCCCGCTGCCGCTCGGCGAGGCGCGCCAGCTGCTGCCTTCCCTCCACGGCGGCGGTCTCCTCCGGGCTCGAGGACGGAGGCAGGACCGTCCGGAAGAACGCCGCCGCCGCCTCGGAGAACGTCGGCCGCTCCAGTAGCTCGATCTCCGGTACCCCTTCCCATCGGCGCGTCCGGTAAGGGGTTGCGTCCAGCAGCAGGTCGCCCCGCTTCACGAGGTACCCCCGAGGCCGGTCCCCGACCTCCTGTACGAGTTCGGTGAGGATGGCGTGAAGGCGGGGCGTGACGAGCGACGCTGAGGTCGCCGCAGGCTCGCTGCCCTGCCAGCCTCCGCGCGCGATCACCTCCTCGGCTACGGGACCACCCAGCGCGAGCCGGGCCGCTAGCGTGCTCGCGAGGTCGGTCCGCGAACGGGCCAGCTCGGCCTCAATCTCCGCGGGACCCATCGTCCACGGGTCCGCCCTCGAGGGCGGTCGCGAGTAGGGTGCCCCCGCGCGAACATCCCGATGCGCCCAGCGACGGGGGCGCGACGCGGCGAGGATCTTGCCCGCCCGGGCGAGAATGAGGTTCCCCGTGCCGAACAGCTCGAGCCCCAGGACGAGCTCCTCCGGCTCCGTCGAGCGACCGAACTGCAGCTCGAGGTACCGTTCGGCGCCGGGTTCGGCCACGGTCCTGAGGACCGAGCCGGTGAACACGCGACGGATCTCTCGGGCGATCGGGGAGAGCTCCTCCGCGTGGGATTCGCCGAACGGCAGGACGGCCGCGAACCGGCCCGGGACGAGCACGAGCTCTTGCCGGCCCGTCCCCGTGCCCCGGAGAACGACCGACCATCCCCCGTCGGCGCGGTCGAATGCCTTGTCGACCCGCGCCCGCCCGAGCGACCGGAGCTCGTGGACGACGGCCAGGGTGTCGAGCGAGGTGAATCGGTCCTTCGGGCCTGGGTCCGCCGACACCGCCCTTCGCCCCCCGTTCCATGGGCACGACCCGCCACCACGCCTTAAGGGCTGGGAGCGGTGGGGCCGGTCGTGCCCCCGGAGGAGCCAGAAGCCGCGAGCGACTGGCGGCGGAAAGCCACGGAGTTTGCGGATCGGGTGGTGGCCCCAGTGGCCGGGAAGATCGACCGAGACGACCTCGTTCCCGACACGATCGTTCGCGCGCTCGCCTCCGAAGGATTCCTCGGCCTCGGCATCCCCCCCGAGTGGGGGGGCACCGGAGGGTCCGCCCGGGCGACCGTCGCGGTGCTCGAGGAGTTCGCTCGCGCGAGCGCGACGATCGCGGTGCTCGTCGCGGTCCACACGTCCGTCTGCGCGACCCCCCTTCTCGACTGGGGGACGAACGCGCAGAAGGAGCGGTTCCTTCGGCCCCTCGCGCGAGGCGAGCGGCTGGGCGCCTTCGGCTTGACCGAGCCGGGGGCAGGCTCCGACGCGGCGGGACTCAGGACCCGCTACGTCCGCGAGGCCGACGGCTTCGTCCTGAACGGCTCGAAGATGTTCATCTCCAACGCCGTGAGCGCCGGGGTCGTCCTCGTCTTCGCGACCCGCGACCCCGCGCTCGGGCACAAGGGAGTCTCCGCCTTCGTGGTGCCCCCGGGGACCCCGGGCTTCTCGGTCGCCCAACGCCTCGACAAGCTCGGCCTACGCGGCAGCGAAACGACCGAGCTCGTCCTCAACGGTGTTCGTCTGCCCTCCGATGCGATGCTCGGTCCAGAAGGCGCCGGGCTCAAGGTCGCGTTCCAGGGCCTTGCCGGCGGTCGGGTCGGGATCGCCTCGTGCGCGCTCGGCGTCGCACGCGCCGCGTTCGAGGAGATGCGCCGCAACGTCCAGGCCGACGATGCGGAGTGGAAGCGCACGATCCTCGCTCGGTCGTTCGCTCAGCTGATGGCCGCGCGGGCCCTGGTGGAACGGGCCGCGGCCCTCAAGGATTCGGGCGTCTCCTACGCGACCGACGCGTCGGTCGCCAAGCTCGTGGCCTCGGGGGCGGCCGTGTCGATCGCCTACTCGGGCGTCGATGTAGCGGGGTCCGAAGGGTCCCGCTCCGGGGCGGCCGCGGAACGGCTGCTCCGGGACGCGCGGGTCTTCCCGCTGGTCGAGGGGACCACGGAGATACAGGAGCTCATCCTCGCGCGCAGCCTCCTCGCACCCGACAGCGAACCAAGACTCTAGTACGTCCGGGTGCTCGCGCGTCCTCGTGGCGCCCCGGGGACCTTCGCGCTCCTCCCGGCGGTCGTCCCCCAAGGAGTCGCCGAATTCCGTTCCGCTGGCGGAGACCGCCCTGGACGCGGACGTCCGCAGGCTGCTCGAGAGCGACGGCATCACCCAGCTCTATCCTCCGCAGGCCGCTGCCCTCGGACCGGTACTCGCCGGCGAGAGCCTGGTTCTCGCCTGCCCCACCGCGAGCGGAAAGTCCCTGGTAGCGTACCTCGCGCTCCTGCGGGCCGCGCGCGCGGGCCGAACGGGCCTCTACCTGGTTCCGCTGCGGGCGCTCGCCCACGAGAAGGCGGAGGAGCTCGAGAAGTTCGCGGAGCTGGGGCTCAAGGTCGGGATCTCGATCGGGGATTACGACCTCCCGGCGGACCGTCTCGAGAAGCTCGACGTCCTGGTCGCCACGAGCGAGAAGGCCGACGGCCTCCTTCGCCGTCGTTCCCCGTGGCTCGATCGCCTCGGAGTAGTCGTCGCGGACGAGGTGCACCTCATGCGGGACCCCGAGCGTGGGCCGACCCTCGAGGTAAGCCTCACGCGCCTCCGGCAGTCCTACCCGGATCTCCAGGTTGTGGCGCTCTCCGCTACCGTCGGGAACTCGGAGGAGCTCGCGGAATGGCTCGACGCCCGCCACGTGGCGAGCGACTTCCGGCCGGTCCCCCTCAAGCTGGGCGTCTACCTCGACGGCCGGATCACGTTCACGGACCTTTCGACCCGCGAGATCCCCCCTCCCGGCGACCCGGTACCGCGGCTGGTCCGAACGGTGGTCGAGGAAGGCGGCCAGGCCCTCGTCTTCGTGAACACCCGGCGCGCGAGCGAGCAGGTAGCCCGGTCGCTCACGGGCACGGTCCTCGCGCTGCTCGGCGACGACGAGCGGGCGCGTGCGAAGCTGGCCGCCCAGGAGCTCACCGTCGTCTCCGAGGAGGACACGGAGGGGATCCGTCGGTTGGCGGGCCTTCTTCCGTACGGTGTCGCGTTCCACAACGCGTCCCTCACGAACGCCGAACGGCGGATCGTGGAGCGGGCGTTCCGGGACCGGGCCCTGAAGGTCCTTGTGGCCACGCCCACGCTCGCCGCGGGGATCAACCTGCCAGCGCGGAGAGTGATCGTCCGGGACACGACCCGCTACGACGACCGGATCGGCATCCAGGCGCCGATCCCCGCGCTCGAAGTCCACCAGATGCTCGGCCGCGCCGGCCGGCCGCGCTACGACCCCGTCGGTGAGGCGCTCCTGCTCGCCCGCGGGCCCGACGAGGAGCAGAACCTCCTGGACGGATACCTGGCCGCGCCGCCCGAGCCGATCATCGAGCCGGTTGGCGTCGGAGCCGGCGCTCCGCATGCACGTGCTGGCCTTGGTAGCGAGCGGCGCGGTCAAGACCGACCCCGAGCTCGCCGGGTTCTTCGCCGCGACGTTCTACGGCCGGACCCTCCCCCTGCCGGAGCTGAACGCGAACGTCGCCCATGTGCGGCGGTTCCTCGAGGAGCACGAGCTCCTGCTTCCGGGGCCGACCCTTCGGGCGACGCGGTTCGGCGAGCTCACGAGCGAGCTCTACCTCGACCCGCTGAGCGCCATCGTCCTCAAGGATGTCCTTGAGCGGGCGCCGATCGGGGTCGGGGAGTTCCCGCTCCTCGCGGCGATCGCAGCCACGCCCGACTTGCCGCCGCTCTTCCTCCGCCGGGGCGAGGAGGCCGACCTCAGAGCCCGGCTCGCGGTCGAGGCCGAAGAGCTTCTGGTGAAACCGGAGGAGCCGCCGCTCGAGTTGAACCTCGAATCGTTCCTCTCGACGCTCAAGACCGCGTCGGTCCTCGAGGCGTGGATCGCCGAAACGCCGATCGTGGAGATCACCGAGCGGTTCGGCATCGGCGCGGGCGACCTGAGGACCAAGGTCGAGGACGCGGACTGGCTCCTCTTCGCCGCTGGGCGCCTCGCGGTGGCGTTCCAACGCCGGCTCGCCCGGTCGATCGACGATCTGTCGCTCCGGGTCCGGTACGGAGCGAAGGAGGAGCTCCTCGACCTCGTCCGGCTGCGCGGCATCGGCCGGGTCCGAGCGCGCCGACTCTACCGCGCCGGGTTCGCGGATCGGGAAGCGCTGCGTGCCGCCCCCTTCGAGCGCATCGAGCAGGCCCTCGGTTCGCCGAGGCTCGCGGAGATGGTGACCGCCCAGCTCAGCCGACGGGACGGAACGGCGCCCCGGGCGCCCGTCGAGACGGCACCGCCGCCCCCTCCGGTCCCCGGTAGGGCTCGCCGCCGGCTCGAGGAGTTCCACTCCGACACGGCGCCGTGACCCACTCCTCGATGGGCGTCAGGACGCGCACGACCGAGCAGGTCCCGCCCGCGCCGCCGGTCCGGATCTCCCGCCGCACGTAGCCCGCGCGCTCGAGACGGACGATCCGTCGCCAGAGCGTCGTCGTCGGCAAGGGGCGTTGGCCTTCGGCCCGGGCGAGCTCTCCCTCGAGCCGCTTGACGTCCCCGAGCCGGGCCGCCGCGCCCCGGCTCGCGGAACCGATCGCACGCACGACCCGGGGCTCGACCGCGGGACCGGCGTCCTTCTGGAATGGACTCCCGTCCGTGAAGGTGGACCGGGGGAAGCCGAGCAGCTCCCGGCGCAGCAGGTCGATCGCACGACGGGCGCCCCCGCCCTCGGTGACCGCGCGCTCCACAACGCGAGAAACGAACGCCGTGGGCGGGGCCCGGCCGAGCGCACGCTCGGCGCGATCCCGCACGATGGCGCGGAGATGAGGCTCCGGATAGGGAGCGAGCTCGATGAACGGCCGCACCGTCATCCGACCTTCGACGTCCGCGACCGCGGTAGAGAGCCCGTCGGGCGACCCCGCAAGGATCGTCCAGAGCGGTGGTAGGCCGAATTCTCCTTCCGGAAGGAACCGGTCGGGGTCGCCGAACGCCCGCAGGATCGGCCCGAGGTCCGGCCCGCCAACCCCCACGTCGTCGAGCACGACGACCGTGGGGCGCCCTTCGCGACGCAGCCGGCGGAGCACGCCGGCGATCACCTCTGCCGAGGGAAACCCGCGGCCGTCGAACCCTTCATCGAACCGTTGGAGCAGGGCAGTGGCCACACCGTGAGCCCCCCTCAGCGAGGCGGTGCGGACCGAAAGGATGCGGGGTGTCGGCTCGCCCGACGCCTGGCGCAGTCGCTCGACGGTCTCGCGGGCGGCGCGTCGGGCCACCGTGGAGGTTCCGCTCCCCGAGACGCCGGACACCGCGACGACCCACGGGCCGGGGGCCCTCGGGGCTGGGGCGTCCAGTCTCAGGACCACTTCGTTCAACTCCCGCTCGCGTCCGAGAGCGAGAGGGGGCAGCCACTCGTTCGCAAGCACCTCAGGGTTCGTCGTGGGCATCACGGAGACTTGCATACCTGCGCACTATAAGAATACTGTTTACCGCAGCCGGCCCTAGTGAAAACTGAGCGACGCTTCTGCGCGTCGGCCCAGTCCCGGCGCGCTTCTGCTATCGGGAGACGGTCCCGCACCTCGCTGGGCCGCCCCCTTAAATCCCGCGGAGACTCGGGCCCGCCGGAGACCACATCGATGGGGTACCGGGTCACTCTCATTCCGGGGGACGGGATCGGTCCCGAGGTCACGGCGGCCGCGCGCCGAGTCGCCGAAGCCACCGGCGTCTCCATCGATTGGGAGGTCGTAGAGGCGGGCGAGGCCGCGATCAAGACCCAGGGGACGCCCCTGCCCGACTCCGTGCTCGATTCCGTCCGGAAGAACAAGGTCGCCCTGAAGGGCCCGATCACCACCCCGATCGGCGGGGGATTCCGTTCCGTCAACGTCGCGCTGCGACAGCAGCTCGACCTCTACGCGTCCGTGAGGCCGGCGCGGGCGATCGCGGGCGAGGGCACGCGGTTCCCCGAGACCAACCTGGTCGTGGTCCGAGAGGCCACCGAAGGCCTGTACTCCGGCGTGGAGCATTGGGTCGACCGGGACCACACCGCTGCCGAGACCGTGAACATCGTCACCCGGAAGGCGTCCGACCGGATCGTGCGGTTCGCCTTCGAGCTTGCGCGACGCGAGCACCGGCACCGGGTGACCGCGGTCCACAAGGCGAACATCATGAAGACGACGGGGGCGTTGTTCCAGACGGCGTTCCGCGAGATGGCCCCGAGGTACCCCGAGATCGCCGCGGACGAACGCTTGATCGACAACATGTGCATGCAGCTCGTGAAGAAGCCCTCCGAGTACGACGTGATCGTCACCACGAACCTCTTCGGGGACATCCTCTCGGACCTCTGCGCGGGTCTCGCGGGGGGCCTCGGGGTCGCGCCGGGGGCGCTCTACGGGGACGGGATCGCCGCGTTCGAGCCCGTACACGGCTCGGCGCCGAAGTACGCCGGGCAGGACCAGGCCGACCCGGTCGCCGAGATCCTGTGCGTCGAGCTCATGCTCCGACACCTCGGCGAGCATGAAGCGGCCGACCGGGTGTTCCGGGCGGTCTGGGAGACGATCGCGGAGAAGAAGGTCGTCACCTACGACCTCGCACTGCCCGGGTATACGCAACGCCCCGTCCCACCGTCGAGCTGCTCTGCGATGGCCCAGGAGATCGCCCGCAAGGTTCCCGAGGTCGATCTCGACAAGCCGCTACCCCGCCCGGCAGCTCCCGGCGCGGCGGCGAGCGACCCATCGCTCGAGGCGTGAGCGGTTCAGTCCCCCACGACCTTGACGATCACCCGCTTCGGGCGACGGCCGTCGAACTCACCGTAGAACAGCTGCTCCCACGGGCCGAGGTCCAGGTCTCCGCGGGTCACCGGGAGGACGACCTGGTGGCCCAGGAGAAGGTTCTTGAGATGGGCGTCGCCGTTGGCCTCCCCCGTGCGGTGGTGCTCGTAGTCGCCGGGCGGCGCGAGACGGTCCGCCCACCGTTCGATGTCCTTCAGGAGGCCGGTCTCGTCGTCGTTGACGAAGACGGCCGAGGTGATGTGCATCGAGGAGACGAGCGCGAGGCCGTCCCTCACGCCGCTCCCCCGGACGATCTCCCGGACGCGCTCGGTGATGTTCACGAGCTGGCGGGCGGTCTCCGTCTTCATCACAAGGTACTCGGTTCGGGTCGTCATCCCCCGCCGATTCCCCGAGGGTAGTTTTAAGACTACGAGGGCCCGGTTCCACGGTGGTGACGGGTTCGGCCGCGCCTCGCCCGATCCGGATTCCCCGTTCCGGCACGACGCCGACCCGGACCGTCCGGTTCTCCGCCTCGCCACGGTCGGCGGAGCAGCCCCGCGGCCCCACGGTGCGGGACCGGAAGGAGAACCGGTCCGGAACGCAGCGCGCGGTTCGGGTCTCGCTCCTCTTCGTCCTTGCCATCGCTGTCCTGTACGGAGGCTTCGTGCTTCTGGCCGGCACGTCGTCGGACGGGACCGGCCCGGGTGTCTGGCAGCAGATCGAGCTGTTCGGGTTGATCGCGATCGTCGTTTCGGTCGGGGGAGCGCTCCTCACGCTCGGGTCTGCCCCCCGCGCGATCGAGACCGACGCGAACGGGACGGTGGTGGTCGGGCGCTTTGGCCGCCGACGGCGATTCGCGGCCGGCGTGCCGATGTCGGTGCGCCTGGTGCAGAAGTACCCCGCCGGATTCCTGTCGCCCACGGCGGTCGATGTTGTCGAGGTGACGGCGGGACAGCACCGGGTGACCTACTTCCTGGAAGAAGGGATGCTCACGATCACGGACGACGGCCGCGCCGCGAAGCGGCGCTGATGCCGCGGTTCACTCGAGGAGGTCCTCGAGCTCGCTCGCGACGAGGGTGAGGAGCTGGTCGAGGGACCGGTTCTTGAGTTCCGTGATGTGACCGGCGTCCGTCTCGAGGCGGGCCAGGAACTCGTCGCCGTCGCGGACGAACGACAGCGAGAGAACGTGGCGGCGCCCGTCCGGCAGTGGAACCTCGAGCTCCGGGATCTTCACCGCGGCCTGAGCGGGGGCCCGCTTCGGCGGCGCCGCCTTCGGGGCCGGCTTCGCGACCTTCTTGGCGCGGCTTCGAGGCCTTCGGCCACGGGCTGCGACTTCTTGGCCACGGGCCTTGCGACCTTCTTCGCCACGGGCTTTGCAGGCTTCCGGACAGGGGGCCGCTTCTTTTCCGCGCGACGGGGACGTGGAGCCGGTCGCCGGGAAGAAGACATTTCGACGGGCCTCGAGTCGGGCGCACCAAGCCCTCCTATTTATGGGTATGGTAACAGCGCGCCTCGAGACGGCAGCCTCGCCTCTCCGGGCGCACCGATTTACGGTGAATCACCCCTTCGCGCGTTCGGATGGACGGCCGCGACGCGGCAGGGAGCCGGACGGCGGACCCCGGCGATCCGCCGCTGCGGCCCGAGACGGCCCTCTTCCTGGCAGGCCTCACCTTCCTCCTCGTCTTCGTTGTCCTTGAGCCGTTCCTGTCGTACCTCGCTCTTCGGTTCCGATACCGGTGAGTACCATCGCCTCACGGCGGACCTGGTCTCCACGGGGTCGATCCCGCACGGTTCGGCCTACGCGGGCTGGGGTAGCGCGTACCCCGACTTCCCGGGGATCTTCTTGCTCGGTGGAGGGGCAGCGGAGGCCCTCCACCTGAGCGTCTTCACCGGGCTCACCGTCGTGGTGCCCGTCGTCGCCGTACTCTCGGTCCTGCCCCTGTTCCTCCTGTTCCGACGCCTGTACCCGAACGACAACGTCGCGCTCCTGGGCGCGGCGATCGCCTCCGTGGCCATGCCCCGGATGTTCTCCATGGCGCATCCGGCACCGCTGGCCCTGGGCGACTTCCTCTGCGTTGCCGGTCTCTGGATGCTGCTCGAGAGCCGGACGGACCGGCGATGGTACCTCCCTCTCTCCCTCACGGCGGGGGCGCTGATCCTGACGCACCACCTCTCGTCCTACTTCTTCGCGATCGGCGCCCTCGGCGGGATCCTCTTCCTGGAGCTGTGGAGGCCGGGCCTGTGGAGCCGGCGCTTCCCGATGCGTGAGTTCGTCTTCCTCGCCGCCTTCCTGACGGCGACGTTCGGGTTCTGGTTCTACGGGACGAGCGAGTTCGTCGCGAAGGTTCTGCTTCCGGGATTTGGGGGAAATTCTGGGGTCGGGTTCGGAGCCCTGGAGGCCGGCGGACTGGTAGCGATCGCGCTCGCGGCCGTTCTCGTGCGCTGGCGTCGCGCCCACTACCGGCGACGGGACCGTTGGGTGCGGCTCCCTACCGACCGGAGCCTGCTTCGCGACGCGGTGGCCATCGCCATCGGCGTCTTCGCCATCGTTTCTCTCCTCCTGGTCTTCCCGATTCCCGGAACGAGCCAGACCACGAGCCCGGCCGCCCTCCTGTGGTTCGCGCCCATCCTCGGGCTCGCGATCTTCTGTGCGGGCAGCCGACGGTCTCTCTCGCCCGCGCGGATGGGTCCGTTCGCGCTCGCCTGGCTGGGCGTGCTGAGCCTCTCCGCCGTGACGATGCTTGGCCTCGCGAGCCTAGGAACCTCGTTCCCGCGGTACGCCGTCGCCGTTGGGTTCGCCGACACGCTCTCCCCAGGGCGGCACGTCGAGTACCTGTTCATCCCGCTGGGGCTGCTGATGGCGGTCGGGCTCGCGCGGCTCGTCGCGCGTGCGGGCGACCGGCACGGACGCCGGGCGTTCTTCGCCGCGGCCGTGGCGGTCGTGGTCGTGGTCGCGGCGAACGCGGCGATCGTCTATCCCCCCCAATCCGACTTCGGAGGGTTCGAGGAGGGGTTGACCCACGGGGACGCGGCGCTCTGGATGTGGGTCGGCATCGCGATCCCCCCCAGCGCCGCTGTAGCGACCGATCATCGGCTCAGCTCGATGATCTTCGGGTTCGACGGCAATCCCGCGACGTGGGTCACCACCTCGGCCCTCTTCGATGGGTCCAACGGCAGCTGGGTCGATGCGTACCGAAGAACTGGTGAGCGTCGGGGTACCCAACCCCGCCGACCCGCACCCGATCGATTTCGTCGCGGTAGACTCGGTCATGTACACCGGCGTCGCGCTTGACCCCTCGGCGCTAGCCCTGCCGCTCAGCAACATCTCCATCGGATGGTTCGAGAAGCTCCCGTTCTTGCCGGTGTACGAGAACGGTCTCGAGGTGGTCTATCTCGTGGATGCGACGTTCCTTCGCCCGTAGGGGACGAGCGAACCGTCGCGTCGCCAGGAAAAGATCGGCACTGTACCTTCGTTGGCGAGGTCCTCCAGGAGGCGGCGCGCCCACTCGAGCTTGGCGAGCTTCCGCGCGCGAGCGGACGGGTCGCCCTCGTCGATCCGCTCGAACTCGAACCCCCAGAGGAGGATCCTGCGCGCGCCGAGCTCCTCGGCGAGGTACGCCGCACGGTCACCGTCGGTGAACCCGCCGACGTCGATCAGGGCGGGACGCGGGGGGCCTGCCCAGGAACCGGCGAGTTCCCCCGGGAACTCCGGCACCCAGCGCTCGAGCTCCGCGACGTTGTCGCCGTGGGCGTGCACTACGACCAGGCTTCCCCGCAGGTTCGCCGTGATCTCCGACGGTACGGGGCCATCGAGGTCGGTGACGATGACCGCGGGCACGAGCCCCGCTTCGAGGCACGGAGCGGTCGCGCCGTCCGCCGCGATCAGAACGGGGCCGTCGGAGGAGGCGGGCAGCCGCCAGATCGGAGGAGGTCCCGCGCCGGGAGCCAAGCCGACCACGACCACGTCGTGGCTGCGGACGCGCGCGCCGATCCGATCCAGCGGAGCCACCCGGTCGGCGGGCCGGAGAAGCCGCTCGAGGGTCGCGGCGGCACGTTCCTCGCGGTCGAACGGGAACCCGAACTCCTCTCGGATCGTTCGGTAGCGAGGGGCCCAGGCGTCGTACCGCACGACTCCTCCCGCCGAGACGGGGGAAGTTGCGCTAACCCTTTATAATGACGCCGGTGCTTCGCGTCCCGAGGAAACCTCTCGTGATGCGACCGCTCGCTCAGGAGATCCTAGCCCACCTGCCCGGGCGAGGGAAAGAAGGGGACTCCGGCCCCTCCACCGCAGACGAACGACGACGCCGAGCTCGAGGCGATGCTCGCCTCGCTCAAGACCACGATCAAGGTCGTAGGTTGCGGCGGCGGCGGCTGCAACACCATCAACCGTCTCACCGAGGAGGGACTCGCGGGCGCCGAGATGGTCGCCTGCAACACGGACGCCCAGCACCTCCTTACAATCCACGCGCCGCGCAAGATCCTCCTCGGCCGCCGGCTCACTCGCGGGCTCGGGGCGGGAGCTCTCCCCCAGGTCGGCGAGCAGGCCGCGAAGGAAGCCGAGGACGAGCTCAAGAAGGCGCTCGCGAACTCGGACATGGTCTTCATCACGCTCGGTCTCGGTGGCGGAACGGGAACGGGCTCCGCACCGGTCGTCGCACAGTGCGCGAAGGATTCGGGCGGCGCAGCGCCGCTCACGATCGCGGTCTGCACGCTCCCGTTCGCTTCAGAAGGTCTCGTGCGCCAGGAGAACGCCGGATGGGGCCTCGAGCGCCTCCGCGAGGTCGTCGACACCGTGATCACGATCCCGAACGACCGGCTCCTCGAGCTCGTTCCCCGGCTCCCCATCCAGACGGCGTTCAAGGTCGCAGACTCGGTGCTGGCCCGTGCGATCCGCGGGATCACCGAGATCATCACGCGGCCCGGGCTCGTCAACCTCGATTTCAACGATCTGCGGACGATCATGAAGGGCGGCGGGGTCGCCCTCATCGGGATCGGAGAGTCCGAGAGCGAGAACCGGGCGGAGGATGCCGTGCTCGAAGCGATCAACTCCCCGCTCCTCCACGTGGACATCGCGGGCGCGACCGGCGCCCTGATCAACGTGACGGGCGGGCCCGACATGACGGTCGCCGAGGCTCAGAAGGCCGCGGAGGTCGTCCAGAAGACGGTCAGCCCCACCGCGCGCATCATCTGGGGCGCGGCGGTCGACCCTACGATGCAGAGCACGATCCGCGTGATGCTCGTCGTAACCGGGGTTAAATCCCCCCAGATTTACGCGGGGTCGGCCGGCCGAGCTCCCCCCGAAAGACCGGACCCGAGCTCGACGTCGTCCACTAAGGTAGGAACCGATGGCATTCCTCGATCGCGCGCGCCATGTCCAGGACGAGGTCGACGCGCGTCTGCGCAACGTCGGCCACGGCAAGTACGGGCGCATCCTTCGAATGGCCCGGCGCCCGACCTCCGAGGAGTACGTCAAGGTCCTTGGGGTCACCGCCCTGGGAGCGGTCCTGATCGGAATGACTGGGTTCGCGATCTACATCTTCTTCACGCAGGCGGGTCCGTGGGTGTGGAACGCCCTCGCGCACCTTTGAGCCAGCTCGGGCGAGGGGCCATGGTCGGGGAAGGGAACGAGGACGGCATCGGGCTACTGTCGGGGGCTCCTCCCCCGGCGCAGAAGGCCGCCCCCGCGGCGCCCTCCGTCGCTCCAACACCCGCTGCCCCCGCACCAGTGCCCGTCTCGAAGCCCGTGGCGGCGCGCCTTCTCTCGATCCAGGCCGCGGACGACACGACCCGCGAGGTAACCGCGGGGACCGTGACAACGCTCTCCGCCGTACTCACCAGCCGTTCGCCCGAGCCGCTCGACGCCACGCTGTTGGTCGAGGTCGGCTACCGCTCCACGTATCCTGGCGAAGGGGCCGAGTGGCCCGTGAGCTGGTCGCCCCCCGGAAAGCGCGGTCGGAACGAGCTGTTCCCGCGCAAGGAGCGCCACAACGTCCACGTCGCGGCGAACGCCGGACTACCGCTCTCGTTCGAGATCACCGCCCCTGTCGGGGTCCGGTACGGCGACCGGGTCGAGGTCCGCCTCGAGATCGAGTCCCCCGACAGCGGCACGAACCCGAAGCTTACGCTTGCCTGCGTCGCGCGCCAGGCCGTTCTCGCGATCAAGACCTCGCGCGGCTACGAGCGGGAGGTCGCCGACACCCTGCTCGCCCGGACGGAGGAGAAACCGGACGTCGTCTTCTCGCTGCTCGTCCCGTCCGCCATCCGCGGCTACGTCTTCGCCGAGGGAATGAGCTTCGAGGGCGTGCGCGAGATGCTGAAGGGGATCCGCAAGGCCCGCGGTCTTGTGGAGGGGGAGACGACCCTCAAGGAGGTCGAACCGCTCCTCGTCCCGAAGATCACGGTCGAGGGTTTCGTAGAAGGAGCGATCGTCGAGCTCATCTCGGGACCGTTCAAGGGAGAGAAGGCACGCGTGAAGAAGATCGACCAGGCGAAGGAGGAGATCACGGTGGAGCTAATCGAGGCGGTCGTCCCGATCCCGGTCACGGTGCGGGGCGACCATGTGCGCATGCTAGAGAAGGGAGGTGGGAAGTCTGGCGGATGAGGTGAGCCTGCTGGTCGAAGGCGGCAAGGCGTCGGCGGGACCGCCGCTCGGACCCGCGCTCGGCCCGCTCGGGGTCAACGTCGGCCAGGTGGTCGCGAAGATCAACGAGGAGACGAAGCAGTTCGCGGGCATGCGCGTGCCGGTCGTCATCAGGGTCGACCCCGCGACCCGGTCGTTCACGCTGGTGGTCGGACGCCCGCCCGTGGCCGCGCTGCTCCTCAAGGAGGCCGGCAAGGAGAAGGGCTCCGGCAAGGCGAAGACCGAGATCGTCGGCGACGTCCCGCTGGACGCGGTCAAGCGGATCGCCGAGGCGAAGGGGGAGGACCTCTTCGGCCGGACGATCGAGGAAAAGATGAACCAGGTCATCGGCACGTGCGTCTCGTTGGGCCTCACCGTCGACGGCGAGGACCCCAGAAGCCTCCTCAAGACGCGCATCGAGGCGAGGGGCCCCCGATGATGGGAGCCCCGGGCGGACCGCCGCCCGACCTTTCGAACGCGGAGATCGTCGACTACACGATCGTCGAGGGCGACGGCCGCGTGCGGCTGAAGCTCAAGGACGGGTCCGTGATCGAGGTCCGCCTCGAGATCATGAACGTGCTCCGGGCCGGCAACGACCCGACGACCGGCCTGCCGACGTACGTCGTCCAGTCAGCGCCCCTCATCCGGCTGGTCGAGGCCGCGAAGGAACTCAGGAAGGCCCCCCTGCGGCAAGGGGGAGGGCGCGACTCGAAGGCACTCCCCGGCTTCGGCTGAACCGTACCCCTGTCGGCGGCTAGGGCACCCCGGGGCCCTTGTGGACCCCGGGGCTGGGACGCGCAGCGTCCCTAGGCGATGGGTACTTTGACCTCGTCGAGCGAGGCGGTCGGGTGCTCCTTCGGCAGCTCGAGCTCGAGGACCCCGTTCTCGACCTTGGCCTTCGCCTGAGAGCCAAGCACGGGCTCGGGGAGCTCGAACGAGCGCTGGTAGCCCGCGTGGGCCCGCTCACGGTGGACGTACTCGGTTCCCTTCTCCTCGGTCTCCTTTACGCTCTCGCCCCGAATCTCCACGCTCGTCCCGCGGACGCGGATGTCGAGCTTCTCCTTCGGGATCCCCGGAACCTCGGCGACGATGCGGAACGTCTTTCCGGTGTCCGAGACGTCGGTCCGGGCCGGTCGGAAGAACGCGAGCTCGCTCGGCTCGGCGGCCGCGTACGGGAACCCGAACGGCACGAAGCCGAAGGTGTCGTAGAACCGCTCGCGGAGAGAGTCGAGGGCTCGGTCGAATTCGGTCGGCGGTGTGGTGTTTTGGATCTCTTTCGTCATCGATGCACCCATGGTTTGTCGAATGTAGTAAGTTTACGATTGTATATAAAATAGTCATATCACTTACCTCGAGGAAACCCATGACCCGGAGACTCACTCGCGACCGGGACGGCCGGGCCCGAGCGTACGGGACGCCGAGCGCCGAAGAGACTAAAAACGGCGTGCGGGTCGGTCCGGCGTGGTCGATCTCCAGGAGACCCCGGCCGTGCCGCCGTTCGACCCCAAGGGGGACGAGCGGGCCGGCTACTTCATCGCGGGGGGCCTGCTCCTCTTCCTCGGCTGGGGGATGGGGGTCGTCGTGAACGTCCTCCTGCACATTCTCTCGCCGAAGGGCGGGCGCGTCCTCTTCGGGCTCTACTTCGGGCCGACGCTCGGCGTCTACGCCTGGGCGACGCTCGCCCTCGGGGTCGCCACGGGCGCGATGGGCATCGTTCTCATCGCCCTCGCACGGGAATCGTCCAAGGGAGCGGTTGCGCTCCCGGGGTACGACTACTGATCGTCGGGCTCACTGGGTCCGGCCAGGGGCCGGCGGTCGCCGAGCCGCCCGACGCGACGGAGGGGACCGGATCTCGATCGGGCTCTTCGCCTTCTTCTGGATCGCGACGCAGTCCGCGCACGTCCGCTCGTCCGTATCGAGGTGCTCCCGGCAGAACGTCCGCCCGCAGATCGTACATCCGAGCGTAGCCGGAGCCCCGCACCGCGCGCACTGGCCAACGAGCATGGACTTCCCCCCGGTGGGAACGCTCAGCCGAGGAGGTGACCCGCCTTAAGCCCTTCGACAAATCCCTCGGAAAAGTCCGCCCGGGTAACGTAGCGTGCGGCGGCCCGGGCCCGCGGGCTGCCCGACGGAAAACTGACCCCGAACCCTGCCGCCCGGAGCATTCCCACGTCGTTGTCCCCGTCCCCGAGCACCACGCAATCCGAGGGCCGCAGCCCGAGTGGATGGAGCGCCCGCCGCAGCGCGGGGAGCTTGCCGGCGCCCGTCTCCATGAGATGGATCGCGTACCCCGTCGACTCGACCGCGACCTTCCGGCCCCCGAGCGCGCGTCGGACCGCCGCGACGCTGACCGTCGGCTCGATCGCGACCTCCGTCTCCCGCCATCGGTCCGTGAACAGCTTCCGGGCCGGCACCCCCGCCCGCACCACGGCGCGAAACGCCGAACGGGCGACCCGCGGGTCGGCGAGGTGCTCCACGACCTCACGGTCGCCTTCCCGTCGGTAGAGGACCCCTCCGTTCTCGGCGACGATCGGGCCCGAGAGCCCGAGGAAGCGGTGGAGGGCGAGGGAGATCGGAAGGACGTTGCCGGTGGCAAGGATGACCGGTACGCCCCTCTCCTCGAGGCGGCGGACGGCAGCGATGGCCCGCGGGTCGAGCCGACGACTCGCATCGGTCAGCGTACCGTCTACGTCCGTCACCACGGCGCGGAACAGGCCCGCCGCGCCGCCGACCACGTTCGCCTTTTCAGGGGACCGGCCCATTAGGCGCCCCCGGCAGGTCCGCCGCCGGTGGTTCCGCCCGAAACCCGCAGGATCGCCCGGCGGAGCTCCTCCGCGACCTCCCGACCGTCGCGACGTCCACGGACCTCGCGCATGACGTCCCCCATCAACGGCATGAACGCGTCGTTGCCGCGTTCTCGGATCAACGGAGCCTGGGCGCGGACGATCCGGTCCACGAGGGTGGCCAGCGCCTCGGCGGTGAGCCCCTCGAGCCCGGTCGCGGCGATCGCCGCATCCACGTCGGGCGCGCCGCGGGCGAGGGCCTGGAGCACACGCGGTATCCCCTCCTTGCCGAACCGGCCCGCGTTCGCGGCCGTAAGGACCTGATCGAGACGCTCGACCGACGGTTCGAACGCCACCCCGTCCGGGCCGGGCGCGATCGCGGGAACGTCCTGCGCTAGGAGCCGCACGACGAGGGCCGGGGAGTGGCCCCGGGCCGTGAGCGCCTCGAACGTGTCTGCGAACCCGCCGTACACGACCTGGCGAACGAGCTCGCGATTGAGCCCGTGCTGGCGCTCCATGCGATCCATTCGGGCGGCGGGTCGCTCGGGGAGCGAGGCCCGGAGTCGCTCGAGTCGGGCGTTCGTGATCGGGATCGGAGGGATGTCGGTCTCGGGGTACATCCTGTGGCGCCCCGGCAGCGGGCGGGAGTAGCGGGTCCGTCCGTCCGGCAGCGGGTCACGAGTCTCTCCCGGTATCCCCTCGACGGCGGAGGTCGCACGGGTCCCGATGCGATGGAGGGCAAGCCTCCCACGCTCGGCGGAGGCATCCGCGACGAGCACGAACGCATCCTTCTCGCCCAGGCCGAGGTGCGTCCGAAGGGCCGCGATGTCTGCGTCGGTGATCCCGTAGCCTGGGAGCTCGTCCGAGTGGATCAGCCCCCGGAGGCCGACCGCGCGGGCCTGGTCGGCCAGTTCCCGTCCGAGGCGCTCCTCCGTGCCCGGGATCGGCCCCAGGAGTCCGGCGAACCCGCGCAGCGGGAGCGCGAGGACCGGACCGCCCTTTCGGGCGCTCGAGGAGAGCGGGCCGGACGCGATCTTGTGCAGAAGGGGTGTTACGTCAACCGGCGATACGCTCCCGACGGAGGCCCCGCGGAGGTGGAGCTCGTCGCGGACGGAAAGAAGCGCCCTCTGTCGGCCCGCCTCCCCGTCCGCGTAGTCGGAGAGCTTCCGCAGCTCCTGGACCCCCTTGATCTCGATGCGGTGGCCGCCCTCGATCGAGACGTTCAGGTCCTCGCGGATCGTGCCGATGCCTCGGCGAACCCGGCCGGTCGCGCGGAGCAGAGCGCCGATCTCCTCGGCGACCTCGCGAGCCTCGGGGCCGGAGGAGATGTCGGGACCGGTAGCGATCTCGACCAGCGGGATCCCCAGCCGGTCGAGCCGGTAAACGATCTCTCCCGCACCCTCGCCGGCCTTGCGGGCTGCATCCTCCTCCAGGCAGATCGACAGGATCTCGTGCTGCTTCCCGCGCACCTCCAGGCTCCCGTCCACGGCCACGAGGGCGGTCCGCTGGAAACCGGAGGTGTTCGAGCCGTCGACAACGATCTTGCGCATCACCGCGACCTCGTCGACCGGCCGCGCGCCCAGGAGAAGCGCGAGCGTGAGCGCAACGTCCAGCGCCTCCTCCGAGAGGGCGTGGGGCGGCTCTTCGTCCATCTCGACCAGGCAATCGAGAGGGCCGAACTCGTACCGGTAGGAGAGGCCACGGGAGGCTTCGAACGCCGCGGCGGGGTCGACCCGTCGGTCCTCGCCGCTCGAGGGACGCAGCCGTCTCGAGAACGACCCGAGGGTCTCGTCCGAGAGCTCGGAAGGGCATCGGCAAAACAGCTTGCCGGTCGCGAGCTGCTGGTGGACCTCGAGGCCGACCTTCACGCTTGGTCCTCCTGCCGGTGCCGCCGGAGGAACTCGCCGGCGCGGTCCCGGGTCATCAGTTCGCGAACCTCGGAGGCGGTCTTCGCACGGCCCAGCGCCCACACGAGCTTCGCGTAGGCCGTCTCGGGAAGGAGGTCGTCCAGGTAGAGCACGCCCGCCCGCAGAAGCTCCCGGCCGGTGGCGTAGACGTACGGGTCCGCGCCGCCTTCGAGGCACTGGGTCGTCATCGCGACGACCACCCCCTGCGTGGTGAGCGTCCGCGCCCACTCGATCAAGGACGACCGGATGTGCCCGAGGCCTGTTCCGGCGAGGACTATTCCTCGGAGGCCCTCCGAGAACGACCGGGCCCGTTCGGGCGTGAGCCCGGGATAGAACCAGAGGAGGCCGGCCTTGTCGTCGATCGGTCCTTCCACCCGGGCAGGGCCGGCGGAAGGGGCTCGAACGACCGGGAGGAGGTGGACCTTGCCTCCTTCCACGGTCCCGAGCGGGGGGCCATTGCGGCTCTCGAAGGCGTCCCGCCGGCTCGAATGCATCTTTCGCACCCACGTTCCCCGGTGGATCGCGAACCGGTCGTCCGAGAACCCCGCGTGCATCACGACCACCACCTCTCCGAGCCGGCGGTCGCGGGCGACGGTGGCGGCCGCCTCCAGGTTGGAGGGGCCGTCGGACGACGGGCGGTCGGGGGAACGCTGAGCGCCCACGAGGACGACGGGTCCCGGGAGGTCAGCGAGGAGGAAGCTCAAGCCCGCGGCCGTGAACCCGAGCGTGTCGGTGCCGTGGGCGATTACCACGCCGCGAGCTCCCTTGCGGAACGCTGCCACGACGTCGTTTGCCAGGATCACCCAGTCCGGTGGACCCACGTCCTCGCTGAGCCGGTCGAAGACGGGTACGATGCGGACGGCGCCGGAGTTCTTTAGCTCGGGATAGAACGCGAGGATCTCGTTCTCGTCGCTGACCGGCCGAACGCCTCCCGTGTCGTAGTCGACCCGCGAAGCGATCGTCCCTCCCGTCGTAAGGAGGGTGATCCAGCCGTCACTCTCGACGGCCGCGGACGCCGCGGGCGGGGGCGACGCAGGGTGGTGTTCCGGCGGCGGATGGGAAATGACACGGAACGTCGTCCGGGAATCCACCGCGACGCCGACGTTGTAGCCGCTCTCGAGCTTAAGAGAAACGATACGCGAGCCCGACAGCTCGTGGGAGGGGACGATCGTTCCGTTCCAGGTATGTCCGCGGGAGTCAAGGATCTCGACCTTCTGCCCGCGCGGCAGCGCGGAAAGGGCCGCGAACGGGTCGCTGCTCGGGCCGTCGACCATGCGAGCAGTACCCCCTCCTCGCGCACGGACGCGCCGACCGGTATAAAGTGTGGCGCGCGCGAGCGGCCCGGCGTGCCCGGGCTTTTATAGCGACCCCCGCTCGGCGGCGAACAAGCGCTCGAAGGAGCGACGATGCCCGTGTGGGGTAGCTACGGTATTGGGGCAAACTCCCCGCACCGCTGCACTGGATTATCCTAGAGGCCTGCGGAGCCTCAGACCTGGGTTCGAATCCCAGCACGGGCGTCTAACCCCTTATTCGAATAACTCATATCCTTGGCCGACTTTGCCTCCTTTGGCATGGCGCAACGCAGGGACCACCGCCCCCTTCTTTCGACTGAGAAGATTCGTACATGGTACGACGAGAATGCCCTGCGATCAAGACTTACGGCGGAGGTCAACTTGCGGCAACTTGGCTTGTTCTGCAACGTAGCCAAGACTGACCCGATCACGCTTGCCCGCCTCGCTCGGTCCGACCCGGCCCGTCTGCGCCAGGTTCTTGTCCGGTACGCCAGAGGTCTCCAGGATTCCGAGCGACTGCCTAGCTACATCGCAAAAACATTCGTAGGAATCAAAGGGTGGCTCCGATTCAACCAGATTGAGTTTGACCAGTTCCCGCGACTCAGGGTAGTCCAAGGTGAGTCCATCCGGGAGGAGCGTGTTCCTACTCAAGAGGAACTCAGGAGGATCCTCTCGACCTACTCAGCTCGGAGTCGTGTCGTTGCGCTCTTCATGGCCCACACCGGCGTCCGACCCGGGGTTCTCGCGACCATCGACGGAAGCGACGGCCTCAGACTCGGCGACCTGAAGGATCTCGAGCTCGGGACCGAAACCAAGTTCGACCGCGTACCGTTTCACTTGGTTGTTCCGGCTCGGCTCTCTAAGACCTCGGCCGAGTACCATACATTTGGCACGCCCGAGCTCGCGGACGCACTGCTCGGCTACATGGCTCGGAGAAGGGCCGCGGGTGAAATCCTTGGCCCTTCTTCTCCGGTGGTGACGGTCGACGCGATGGGGGCGGGGACCAAGCTACGGAAGAATTCGAGGACCGGGTTCGTTACCACTCCGGTGATGATGCGTGCGCTCCGCGACGGCCTCAAGGCGATTCTTCCGAGCGCGCGGACCTACGTCTTCCGTGCGTACTGCTCGACTCAAATGGTCTCGGCTCGAATCGACCGGGATGTCCGCGAGGCGATCTTAGGGCACTCCCTCGGGGTTAGTGGCCGCTACAACCTGTCGAAGAAGCTCCACCCCGCCGTGATTGAAGAACTGCGCAAGGAGTACGCGAAGGCTATTCCCCACCTCGAGTCAGGACGCCAGAAGGAGGACCGCGCGACTGTCCTTGAGGGCGTCGTCGCTGCGCTTCTCAAGGAGAAGGGCGTCAAGGACGACACGATCTCGGCCGTTTTGGAGGGGAAGGTTGCGGGCGATCAGCTCGAGAGGATTCTGGGCTCGCGCAAGGCGCAGCCTATCGAGCGAGTCGTACACACAACCGGAGTGCAGGCTCTTCTCCTCCAAGGCTGGGAGTTCGTGTCTCCGGTCGGCGACGACCAGGCAGTTGTCAGGTGGTCGCAGGGCGCGCCGGTTGAGGTACCGGCCGCCGCGCCATAGCCGTTCACTCCGGCCTTCGGCGCTATCGGCGGGTCCACGTCCAATCGGACTCCATTCGAAAGGGTCGCGGTCTGCGTGTACGACATTCCAGGGGGGGCATTGAGAATCCCCCCGGTAGGAAAAGGTCCCTACCGCTGAATGGGCGGCCAAGAGGCAGGTAAGGTGCCCGATTCCGGCCGCGCGAACCCCGCCGCGCCGCGGCTAACGACGCGCACCTCTGCTCGCGCGGTTCGCGATCCGACCGGGGGGCCAGGGGGAGGGCGTCTCGCGAGAACGCGCGCGTCTGCGCGACCGCGGGTTGGATGGGGGACGCGCGCTGGCGAGGGAGGGCCGCGGTCTGCACGAGGGTTCGGCCCGGGTCGAAGTCGCCCTCGACTGGTTGACGAGGCGGCTCGGCGAGTCAGCCCTAGATCACATGTGCCAAGGTTAGTGCCCCGACGATACCGATGAAAGCCCCTATTGGGACGATTACCTGCCACCTCCGACCTTTCAACGGTCCGGCTTCGAGGGCTCCTAGGAGCGTTACGAACACTCCGTTGAGAATCACATTGCTCCCAACTGGGGCTACGACGATGAGCGCCGTTCCGAAGAACAGAAGGGCCAACCCGCCGACGAAGCCAGCGCGTACCCGCACCCCGCGGGCCGTGATTGGCGTGGGCGGGGTCGCGGGTGGAACGACTGAGAACCCGCATTTTCTGCAGAACTGCGTGCCGGGCGAGTTGTACGCACCGCAACGAGTGCAGAAGGAAGACGCCACATTGACTTCAATCTCACCGATTGTATACAACCTTCGAATCGCGGAGCCTCCTGACTGAACCCCTCGCTGCCACCGTTAGATCCTGACCACAAACCTGAATGAACCCCAGCGGCCTGCGCCCGAACGAGGTGACCCATTCTTGTTCGACTTGACGGACTTCCGTACCAAGCGCATCGCCGAGCTAAAGCGACGGGGCCGCTGGATGGTTGCCGCGAGCATCCCGATCTTCGCGCTGTGGATCTCGCTGACGCTCGGGACATCAGATTACGGCCACCACATCCCGACCTGGGCCCAAACGGCCTTCCTCGTCCTCTTCCTATGCGTTCCAGTTGCGATGGTTGTCCTCGGAATGGGCTGGACGGACTCGTACCCACAGAACCTCCGGGATCGATTCTGCGGGTGCGACATTGGATTGGCGAGGGGGGAAGAACCGAACGCTCCTCTGGACCAACGCCTACAGCTGGTTCGAACTTCTCTACATGCCGCCGGCCCAACAAAGGAAGGGCACCCTTACGTCGTCTCGGTACTACATGGCGGGTCCCAGCGGGCTAGTTACCAGCATGTTCCTGATACCAGAGCCAGCGTTCGTCCGGCTCCTCGATGGTGCGCGGGAGGCTGGGGTCGCCATAGACGAGTCGATAAGGCCCGGGGGTTCCCACTTTTACTTCGTGAAAGGCCGAAGGGCGCTTTGAGCCGGGGGCGGTTCCCGACCTGGCCCTGAAAGACGGACCCCTTTCGAGGCTTCTATTCCAGCATGTCATTCCCTGGGAAACTGCACAGTGGCACGCAAAGATTGTAAGACCCGTCGGGCACTGACGTACGTCGATGTCTTCTAACCGGCCAACCTCCGCGGCCCCTCGCAGACACGTCGGGTGCCGGCGCTCGCCGAGATGCGGCGGTTCGCGAGACCTCGCCAATGGGACGAACTTGTGGAGGGACTAAGCCCGGTCTCCGGGTGGCTGGCCGTGGCCACGTTGGGCGGTGTCCTGCTGGGAAGCGGGGTCTTGCTTGATGTGGCCGCGCAGGGGGGTGCGCCGCTGGTGTTCGCAGGGGTCGTCATCCTCTTCTTCACCGCCATCGCATGGGCCGTCGCCTCGTGGCCATCCACCCTGGCCCTCATGGTCGGCGGCCTTGTCGATCTTACCCGCCGGTGTCCTCACTTGGCGGAGTAGTTTGCCTATAGTCTAACCCCGCCCCGGTTCGTTCACACTCTCGTGCCCGGCGACACCGACGCTCGGCTTCGTACCTGGGCATGTGCCTCGCGGGAGCGGCCCTGCTGGTATCAGGAAGCCTTCAGGGGGCCAGGCACTGGCGCGAGGAAAGCCCGGCCTCATAGGTAGCGTGACCCAGTGGTCCGGTTCGGTGGCACGCGTCTCTGGCTACGGCCTCGACACCTGGGCGGACTCTATGGCACCCGGCTCGCTCGAGGCTTTCTGCCGGAAAGGCACCCCTTCATCCCACGGGGAGACCTTCCACTCCCGCCTGCCGGGAGTCCGCAGGATGTAGGCGTCAGCAAGAAGGAGCACCATCCCGATGAGAAGAAGGATCACGCCCCAGCCTTGAGCCGAAATTCCGAAGGACCCGCCCTCCCGCGCACAATCGGAAGGCTGCGGACAGACGGAGACGAGTACCTCGATTCCAACTCCGAGAAAGAGGAGTATAGTTCCCGGGATGAGGGCGAGCAGTCGCCAAGTTCGGAACATGCTCGGGGCTCGCAGGTCCGGAATGAATATGCCGCTTTGGGTCCGATATCGGGGTTGTCCCTGGAACTCCGCCGTCCCCTCTCTCGCGTGGTACTAATCGGCCCGTTCAAGCGCAGGGTCCGAGATAGTCAAACGCCCATCCCCCTCCAGGGCCGCCCAGCGCCGAAAGATTGTCGACAGCCCAGGTTCCGAAGCTCGGGGGGAAGTGATAGACAAAATCTTGGACATAGGGCAGGACGTACGACATGGTCAGGTTCCGTCCATCAAAGTTGAAGGGGATTCCGATAGTGAGGTATGCGGACTGAACCGGGAGCGCCATACCGCCCTCGCCACAAGTTGTGATGTTCGGAGCGTTTGCCACCGAGAAGCCGTTGTCGAAATACGAGACGTAGAAGAGATTCGAGGAAAGATCGTCGACGGAAAGATTGGTTGCCTCACCGGCGTCCGTCAGGTTCGAGATGGTCGGAATCTGGACGCCCCCGGACCCGTAGATATCAGAGTGTAGTGATACGGAGTACATCGCCCTGCACAGGTCGTTCGATCCGAGACCGGAGACCGTCGCATTCCGGAGTTGGAACAGACTCGCGTTGGAACTCTCGACGAAGATGCCGCCCGTCGTGCCGTTGGCGGTGGATGTGCCAATGCCCAGGAATTCTCCTGCAGGAGATGGAACCAAGCTGTGGGCGGTGCCGTTTGCTGACCCGCCGTAAGGAGAGTTAATCAAGATTGCCGGATCCCAGCGGTGCGCTTCTTGAGCCACCAGGTTCGAGTCTAGGCATGCCGTATGCTCTAACGGATTCCAAGTCCCGGAAAGCACCGTGAGTGATACCACCAACCCCAACGCGACTCCGGTAGCGATCGATGCGGATGCAAGCCTGGAGCGTCCGCGCATAGTGAAGCCCGCCAGATGCAGGGCGTCGATGGCATTAGGCAATGAGGGCGAGCGGCCCTTCACGCAATCCACCCGTTTGCGAACGGTCGCGGGGATCGTAGTCGATTTGGTTACAGCAAGACCGGGTCGAAGCGATTAAGTTACAGAAGTCCAATTGCGGCACAACCTCGAGGTTTACGGAACCTTTAAATCCACGACCCAAGGGTAGTAAAATGCGCATAAATGCGCATGACTGAGTCTCCGTCCTTTCATTTCCGGGCTCGATCCGCCGCACTCGTCCTGCTGGTTATAGTCCTGCTCTTGGCGCTGGCCGGAGCGATCTTGACCGAGGTTCGCGCAGGGGGCCATCAGCTCTCTGGCTCGGGCCCTGTCCGCGATTCGACTTCTCCACCCTCCATCGGTGTACGACTGCCACCTATTCCAACGTCGCCAGCGGCGTTCCCTCCGCGGGGGGCGGGCGCCATGTATTCAGCTGCCCAAGACCCTATGGGCCTCGCCGATTACGGTCAAGCTCACTACAGCTCGTCGTCATTTCTCGCGACCGCTTCGATCAGTTCCTTGTCGACTTCTGGGTCCGGCTCTGTCGGCTCCGACATGTCGTTCCAACTAAACGTTGTGCTCGAATTCGAGAATGGAGGGAATCTCTACGACTATTGGATTCAGGATGTTGCCGGAGTCAATACCGCGGCTAAAGAGGTCCAGTACTTCGAAAACAACATCTGGAATCTCTCCAGCTCTAACATGTGTCTATCGAATTCCGCGGTTAGTGGGAATGGCGAGGTGTATCCCTTCAGCGGTTGCGAGGAATATTACGCGTATAGTGTTGGGGCCTCGTTCGCCTATCCGGGGACATTTCAACTGAAGGTCAACACGACTGTGAATTCGAACGGTCAACCAACCGTTCGATTCATGTACGATATCGGAGCGGGCTTCGTGACCTATGATTTCGTCACATTTCCCTTTGTGTCCCAGCTCGACCAATCTTACTCCTTCGTAGTGAACAGCGGCGGGACGACTCCCGCGGGGGCTTACTACGATGCTGAGTTCGTCCTCGGAGGCCCCGGCGGGGGTACCAGCACGGCCGATGTGGGATCAGACATCCAACTGACCCTCCAGCTTTGGAACGGCAACAACTACCAGATGATTCAGAACGGAGAGAACCATGGCGAAGACACCGCGGAGACGATCACCAACGCCGAGGTCAATGGTTACTACTACGCCTCGACCGGAGAGCTGTACCAGGGGTTGTCGCAGGAACGGAGAACATCGACCAAATGTGGGGTTCCGATTCGATTACCTTCGTCGAGATTGAGGGGCCCGGTACGTGCAACGGGACCCTCTTCTCAGGATCGACCGGGACACCCTATCTCGGAGGCCACGGAAGCATCACGTTGTGGCCCGTCTCTCCTGACTTTCAAGTATCTTGCGATGGCTTCACTCTGAACCTCGGGACCTACACCCTCTCGGGAGGGAGTTACCTAGTGCTGAGCGCGGGCACATGGGCCGACGTCGCCTTCAGCGAGACCGGGCTACCTGCGGGCTCAGAATGGCGTGTAACGATTGGCTCGGACGTCCAGTCTAGCTCTGGAACCGCCCTGGAGATCTACCTGCCGACTGGTTCCCACCGGTCCACGATGTCCGGACCTGCTCACTACCTCCCCCAGCCCTCCACCGGAGGCATCACTCTTGGTTCCTCCGGGGAGGGAGTTGGGGTTGCCTGGCAGGACGTCCAAGTCCATTCGAACTCTGCGTCCGGAAGCGTGGACCTGGGTCAGGTCGTCGAGTTCTCCACCACCCTCACGGGGACCGCAGAGGATTCATTCGTTTGGAGTGGGCTGCCGAACGGGTGCAGTAGCGCCAACTTTAGCGCAGACTCTTGCGGTCCAACCGGTGCTGGAACGTTCTCCGTCGCGTTGTCCGTCACTGATGCGAACGGTTACACGGCGACCAGCGCCGCCTCTCCGATCACGGTGTTCTCCGATCCATCCATCTCATTCATCGTGACTCCTGGAGCGTCGACCCTCGCTGGCCAGAGCCTCGCCTTCACGGCGACGGTACGGAACGGCTCCGGCGGGTTCCACTACTTGTGGAATGGTCTTCCGGCGGGGTGTCAGTCGGCCGATTCTTACTCGCTTGCGTGCTCACCCTCGGGCCCCGGGAGCTGGGTCATCTCGATCACGGTGACCGACTCCAACGGGGGGAATGCCACAAGTCAGGGTATCGCTGTGACCGTCCAAGCGTCGTTTCTCGGCCTTTCCGCGCAAGAGGGATACGGGCTTCTCGTCGCCCTATCGGTCATCCTTTTGGCCGTCCTTGCGGCGGTCTTCGCGGTCCGGCGGAGACGACCAAGGAAAGGCAACCTCAACGTGAATGCCCGATTCACTGAAGGAGCTCCTTCAACACGAGGTCCCTCAATCCCTCCTGGGTACGCTTCGGGCGCCCCGGTATCAGCGGGAGCCGTTCTTATCCCCAGCTGGTTTGAGGAGCAGACAAGCGCGATGGATGGGTTGGACCCCGGCTCAGTCGCCATGGGGACGCCCTTGATCAACCCGCCTGACCCAGTTTGCTGGCATTGCCACTTCGAGAACTCCGCCGGCAGCCGCTATTGCGCGACCTGCGCGATGCCGCTCGAACCTCCACCTATACCGCCCGGAACCTAACCCAAAACTGCCGCCTCACGCAGAAAGGGTTCGGCATCGACTGGATAGGCGCATCACCCGCCCCTGGCTTTGTGTGGGACGGGTGATGCAGCTGGGGATCAGCTACCCGATCCCTTCGCAAACGGCCTGGCTTCCGGGATTCAGCGGGTTTTGAACTCTTTCAGCCTAAATCGGCACATACGTCTCTCTCGGCAGAGTCTCGAGTCCTGAGCAATCCGAGAGAACTATTATCGTGGCAGAGGAACGGTTACTCGTTTGATGGCGAGCAGCGGACCAGAATCCTCAGCCAAAGGGCGTCGGGTCGCCGCCTCCAGTCTCGTATTGATCGCTGCAATCCTACTGACGGTTGCGATGGTTGTCTCGTGGTGGGGGGTCTCGATCAGTGGAGGTGGGGCAACGGTTTCGGTGAACTTCCTGCCCGGGTCTTCCTATTCGGGCTCAGGGACTTACAACGGGATTACATACTCAGCTTCGGCCACCTACACATCGGCCAACCTCACAAACGTTGGATTCCTCTACGAGGCCGTCTTAGCATTGGGCCTGTTCGTTGCCATCGCCGCATTCGTGGGAATGGCCCTCGGTTACGCAAGTGCGTTCGGGAACTTCAGGTCGTGGCGCCCCGCCGGGATCGCGGAGACCCTCACTGAGGTCTCATTCGTCTTCACCCTGATTCTCCCTATTCTGATCGCAATCATGCAACCGTGGGCTTACGGCGTGGATACCTCCAATGCAAAGGCTTCTTGCGGGGCAGGCTCCAACCTCTGCAACTCATTCTGGGGCTCTGTTTCCTCTGACGGCGTCACGGGCACATGGGGAGCGGGGGTAGGATGGTACCTCGCGGTCGTGGCAGCCGTCCTGCTCGCGGTGGCGATCGGCCTATTCTTGACCTCGGAACCCAAGCTCTACACACGTGAAGAGATCTTGGGGGCGTCACCTCAGCCGGCCGCGCCCCAGGGCTATCCTGTCGGCCCTTCGTCAGCCCCATACGCCCAGTCCGTCCTCCAGCCCACGGTGTATGCTCAACCCATTCTGGCGCCCACTCCTCCCCGCTCACCCCGATTCTGTCCTTTCTGTGGGACCACAAACGCAAGAGAATATTCCTACTGCCAAAAGTGCGGGAAAACCCTTCCCCCGCCAATCTAGTTCCCCCAATGAAACTCAACGAAACGCGTATTCGACGTTTGACTCCCGCCAATCGATGGTAGGTGGAACGAAGCGGTGAACCTCGTCCCGTCCGGAAAACCACCCCTTATTGCACGCAGTTCCTAGAAAGGCCCAAGGCGTAGCGAAGAATCGTGGCCTCCGTATCTATGGTGGACGCGACGCTGTTACTGGGGCTTGTCGGCGGGGTCGGAGCCGTTATCTCGGTACTTGTGGCGGTACTCCCTCAGGCCTTGGACTGGTACTACGAGCGAGTGAACCGTCCGTTGACTGTAAAGGTCGTGAGCGTGATTACGAGGGTGAATCAGACCCAATACGGGTTAGTTCGGTTCAGGGTTCGGAATCGCATTCGCGCTGCGATTTCGGTTCAGGTGTCCCCGATGTGCATCGGATACCTTCCTGAACTGGTCCAGACTGAAGGGATCTTCGCCGATCCGAGGGTCCTCACCTATCCGTCGAACGAGACGGCATTCTCCTTTTGGCTACCCGGGCACGACACGAGAGAGGTCGCGCTGGAGCTACCAGTGAGGCCGAACGTATTCGAAGGTCGCGAGACGGTCAGCCCGATAGTCTTCGCGAGCCGATTCGTCGTTCAGGAGGTCCCTTTGGGGCCCTTCGAATTCAGCGTCACTTCGGGGTGAGATGCCTAAGCCTAACCCTTTGGAAGTTTGTCGTCCTGTACATTCCTCCCCCTCTGGAGCTGTCGGCGGGCAACGTTCTCGAATGGGGTCCCTTTCGACGAGCAGGGCCAAACTAGCGGGACGCCGGAGCGGCGCGTACCTGGATGACGGTGCTCCTGGCGGAAGCCGTGCCGTCTTGGACTTCGTTAACTGGTAGTCCCCAGGATCGCGCCACATTCGCCAACACTTCGATGCCTTCAGGAGTAATCTCCTGGGGTACGGCACGACGAACCGTCCTCAGGACAAAGGCCGGAGTGGAAGGACTCCCCCCGGGGACCGGCTTCAGGAGGTCGAACGAGACCGTTGGATTGCTTCGACCGTACCGGACTACCCTTCCAGATGGCAACGTGAGGATTAGCTCGTCGTTCAGGACTTGAATTGAAATGGGGCAGTTCGCAAGCATCGGCGAGAAGATGGTGTAGCCCACGGCACCGACGACCGCCATGAACCCCCCGAGGATCCAAGCCAGGTCAAGCATCCATCGCGCATCTTGGAACGGATTCAGACCGGCGAGCACGAAGAGAAATCCGCCAACCACAATGGGTCCAAACGAGGCCACCCTGATGAAGATCCGCACGCCTGAACCGGCCGCAGAAGTGGCTACCGGGTTCACCACGAGTTCAGCCATCGGTTTTCGGGCGACTCCATCGGCTTGGAAGAAGTGACTCGACCCCGAAACGGGTGGATTGTCGACCCCCCCAATTGGTATGGGCAGATGGAGGCCTAGCAGAGTTCCGAGAGAATCATGGAGAAGGGGTCCCCAACGGCTTCCCCACAGACCCGTCGGCGAGAACGGAGTCCATGGTTAGGCCCCCTCATCGCTGCCATCATCCTCGGCTCGGTAGTGATTCTCCTGCTGGCCGTCGTGCCCCTGCCCCAGCACGAACCGGAGTCATTCTCAATCTCAAGTGTAGGGGGATTCAAGTGCGGTTGGGGGCCCAATCTGACGGTTGCTCACGACGGTTACTTTTGTGTTCTCCTGGGTGACGAACGATAGTACCCGAAGTATCCTTCGTGATTATCCTGCCGTCAGGCGTGACCATGTTTGCGAGTAACTACCAATCCGGAGAGGGGAGCATTGACGTCATTGGGGGCTCTCATTATGCGTTCAACTTGTGTAGTGGCGGACCCGTTACCCTTCAGGTTACAGGCACCCTGAACTTCGCGATCCCGCTGCTCTAATCGGGCGGGTTTCCGGACGACGGGCAGTTTCGCATCGAGCGCGGGCCCGCGCGCTCCTCGCGGTCGGTCGACCCACGCGCTGATTGCGGTTTCGTCATCAGCCGGGCGCGCCCTCCGAGAATCGAATCGCAGGAGACCGCGCCGTCAGGTGTTGCGCCCCCGGAGCATGACCAGCATCATCTTCGCGCGTTTGGGGGATTCGAGCGCATGCGGCGCGTTGGCGGGAATGCGAACAACCGTGCCCGAGGTTGCACGAACCCGGGTCTCACTGATCGTCAGAACCAGCGCGCCCTCGAGAACGACCACGAATGCGTCATACGGCGAGGCATGCTCGCTTAGCTCCTGACCCTCATCGAAAGCAAAGAGGGTTACACTTCCCCCTCCGGTCCGGCCGATGACACGGCTCGCGATCCCCCTCTCTGCGTAAGCGATGAGCCTTGTCAGTTCGAGAGCTTCTGCCGCGGAAATGTTGGGGTCGGCGGGCATGGCCTGGTCTGGCACTGCCGTGTCATAAGATTTCACTGCGGTGAGTCCACCTTCGCTCGCGCGTGGCCCTCACCCTCGCTCGTCGCCCCCCCCCGCGCGCGGATTGCGGTCACGTCACCGGCAGCGCTAACCGTTCAGGCTGACCAGTGTCGAAATCGACTGGTCGGGATTCGAAAGCCATAGGCTGCGATGAGTGCGTGGGGCAACGCTTCGAGTCCGTTGGTACGTCGAGATGACGGGACGCGGCACCTGGGTCCCGGAGACGTGCGGGCGCGGTCACGGAGCATATAGGTCCACCGACGGTAGACTCGACGTGCCGTTCTCCACCGCATCCCGGTGGTTCCTCACGGCGGCGCTCGTCCATCTCGCCGCGGCCGGTGCCGGGGGCTCGACGGAACCTGATTGGCCGTTCCCCTTAGCCGGGGCGACGGATCTGGGTGTCGCCATCGCGTGGGCCGCGATCACGGTCCCCGCCCTTTATCCGCAGCTGAATCCATTGCCGGGATTGACGAGCGACAAAATCCGAGTTCTCCGGGAGAGGTGGAGGGGTAGGTGAACGATCCTACGGGGCCCGCCTCGCGCCTGCTGGGAGACGATCACGAAGACCTCGACCGGCAGTTCGAGGAGTTCCGGTCCACGCCTTCGACTGAAAGCGGCCGACGAAACGAGCTGTTCGATCGTTTCGCGGCTGATCTGCGTCGCCACATCTCGGTGGAGGAGCGACTCCTCTTCCCCGTCTTCGGGGAGGGCGACCCCTCCCACCGAGCGTTGATCGACAGGATGCTCGATGAGCACCTACGGATCTTGGAGGTGTTGCAACGGATCCACCTCCGGCTCGCGGCGGGTCCCGCGGCGACCGAAGATCTCGAAGTGGAGCTTCTCAACGTCCTCTGGGCCCACGACGCTCGAGAAGAGGAGGGAGTCTACCCTTGGTTCGACTCGCACCTTTCCCCCGACCTCGTCCGATTGGTGAACCGAGAGCTTCACGAAGCCGAGACGAAGAGAGAGACGCCCTAGAGATCCCGCGAATCGAAGTCCTGGTCTGAGCGCTCGGGCCCGTGGACCGGGGTTTGTCGAAAGCAGGTCGTGCGACAAGAAACTCATTAGGGCTCCATCCGTGGAGAGGCTCGTGAGCGTCCGAGCCAAGAGGGTCTATGAGCCGATCTCTCCAACCGATGGGCGGCGCTACCTCGTGGACCGTCTCTGGCCGCGGGGATTCCGGAAGGAGAGACTCGAGCTCGCGGCGTGGCTGAAGGAGCTCGCCCCATCACCGGCGCTCCGCACATGGTTCGGGCATGACCCGAGGAAGTACTCCACCTTCCGGAGACGCTACCGCTCCGAACTCGAAGCGCGTTCGGATCTTATCGGCCGGCTCGTAGGCGAGGCGCGATCGGGCCAGGTAACGCTTCTGTTCGCCGCTCGCGACACCGACCACTGTAACGCCACCGTTCTCCGGAAGCTTATCGAGGAACGGCTCTTGGCAGCGCACAGGTAATCGGCGGGGCAACACGTTCACGATCATGGAGACACCACGGAAGAGGGACTTCTTCCTCGAGGGAAACCGGGTCATCGCGCCGCAGGTCCATGTCCTCACCTTCCACACGGCTACGGACGACAGCTTCTCGTTCGCCCCGGGGCAGTATGTCACCTTTTACTTGGCGAGGGCGGGAAACTCAATCACCCGCTCGTCCTCCTTCTCCCCGGCCGGGAAGGTTGGGAAGTTCGACCTTCTAATCAAGCAAGTGCCCGAAGGATACGGCTCGACCCTTCTTTGCGGCCTCGTTCCGGCGACCCATCCGACGTTGAAGGGCCTGGCCCCTCTGGGACGGTTCCTGCTGAAACCTCCCGGAGACCGCGCCGTCGTTTTCGTGGCCACCGGGACTGGGCTGGCCCCGTTCATCCCCATGCTCGACGCGCTCCGAGCCCACGCCTCCCAGACCCCGACTTGGCTCATCTTCGGCGAACGCTTCCAAGAAGATCTGTTCTACTTTGACGAGATGCGTGAGCTAGAAATGGTTTGGCCGGCGTTTCATTTCTTGCCCATGCTCTCTCATCCACCGGCCAATGGGAGCTGGCACGGTGGTCTGGGCCACGTAGAGGATGCTCTGCGCGAGCGATTTCCGGACCTATCGAACTCGGACGTCTACTTGTGCGGTGTGCCGGCCATGGTAAATGAGACCCAAGAACTCGCGCTCCACCTGAACTGCCCGAAGGACCACATCTTCGTGGAGCGGTACTGAGCAGGTACCTACGGCCTAAGCCCCACCCTCCTTGACGGGCGGCAGTCGCTGGGGAGTCCGCCCAACCCATTACGAGGGAATCTAAGTCGCCGCAGTCTTCGAGAGAAACCGTTCAATATTCGCCTCAAGCGCGCCCCGCGTCCCCGCGTGATCAGCGAATCGGTCCGACAGGCGGTGGTCCGCGTCTTCGGACAGCGCGGATTCAAGAGTCATGAGAGGGTGCGTCTCCTCGAACGTGACGGCGTCATGGTCCATGCTTTCCAAGTCGATGAGTCCATCTCCGACCGCGGTCCGGCAGGCTTCGTCCCCAGAAGCCCATCGGGCTATCAGTTGGAGGAGCTCCTGCGTCCGACGGCTCATCTCCTCGTGGTTTGTGACCATTTGATCCAGGTGCTCAATGAGGGTTGGCGTGGCGACACCCTGGGTTTCGGAGCGGAGCTCGCGATCTTCCATCTGGAAGGCGTGAACGCGGTGAACGTACGCCTCGAGAAGGCCGACCCCGAAGCGGACGGACTTCGAATCCACCGGCTCCCCGACTCGATCCGGTGCCCGATTTCCACAAGTCGCTTCAGCAATCGCTCTGCGACCTGGTGCTCCTTATGCAGCTCCTCCAAGGCCTCATCCGGATGTGACATGATTCCTCGGATGGCGTCGACTGCCACAGGAGGGATGGCCATCCCTGTACAAAAGGGGGTAACCGAACGGTTCGGCCGACCGGGTATGCCCAACTGGCGTCGACCGTGAGGGAACGAACCACCGCGAGCCTTCACTCTATGGAGTGTGAGAGCTTCGACCGAAGCTCTTCGGTTACCGATTTAGGGTATTCCCGCCTCTATGGCTTGTTGGAGGAATGGAGATGGGCCACGACTGCCCGGTTTTGCCATTGCGTCCCCTGCTGCCCGTGGGATGAAGGTGTCCACAACTTCCGCCATCTCGGTCGCGTAGAGGACTGCTCCTGCACTCGCTGCCCTTACGTACGCCCGCTCTACCCGGACTATCCCGCCGGCCGGAGTTGGAAGCGGGTCGCTCCCTCGGATTCCTCGAGGCAGGACGATTCTCCTGGCGCCCATGCGGAACCGTCTCCCCCGCATCCGGCGTGAGCAGTATAGGCATGAAGGCACCGGACGACCACGAACCTATCCGGAAATGGGGCAGGTTGTGAATGCCCTCCCCCCCATTTTCTACGTCCGTACGTACCTATGCGTGTCTCTAGAGCGTTCTCTCGTTCTGCCCCCCTCCGACCTCACCCTCCTCCTGTAACGCGTCCCGTCCAAGATGTCCCTCTGAATCCCAACGCGCGACGCGGCCGCGCGCGTAGAGGGGACCCCGTTTCAGCGTCCGGTTGTACACCCGCTTTTGTAACGGGCTTGTGTCGCCGCGTTCCCTTCGCACGAAACCGGATTACGCGTTGTCTCGTTACCTCCCTCTGATGTATCCGTTGACACGGACCGCATCGGGGCGAGCGTCCGTCCCGCAGCCTACCACACCGGTCCACGCACCGATGCCGTCCGGTTCGCCTCTTGATCTCCGCCTGGCTCAGGGTGCGCCGGCGAACTCGGCGGTCGGTCGAGAGAGGACAATCCGTTCGTAGCAGGGCTCGCAAAGTGCCCTAGTCTCATTGATGACCAGCCCCGTCCGACCGCAGTCAACCCGGCCGTGACAATCGAATCGGTCCGGATCGCCAGGGTTGGGCTCGAAGGGATCCGCGAGCCCGGGCGCGCACTGGGTACAAACACAATGCCAAGGCTCCCCTTCCTCGATAGCCGTGCCGCAAGAATCGCACGGAAGAGGCCCGCTCTGTTCCCCCTCCTCCGTGGCGTCGGTCGGCTCAGGGCTGGGCCCGGCGGCGTCCGGTCGCCTCACGCGATTGACACCCCCATCCTCGTGTCGATCCGGCCAGGGCTGATGCGTTCCGACCGGCGAGGTCGACTCGATGGACTGACAAGCTCGGCAAGGAGCAACCGGACCCACCCGTCGGAGAGCACGCGCCCGCCACTGTGGCGACGCTTGCGCCCTGGACGAGAACTGCCCTTGCGCCCCCTCATGGGGATCTCCTCGTCGCGATTGGGGCGGCCCCAAGGGAAACCCTGCGTAAGTCCGGGTGCTTCATTCGAGCCATCTCACCCTTGTGTAACTCCAGAGTTTGCTAACAGGCCCCTGCGCGCCCGGGAGACGACATTGGCGCAGGTCCCCCGTGGTAGCCCTACGCGCTGTGCAATGACACGGTAGGTGAGGCCTTGTGCCTTGAATCGGAGGATCCCGTCCTGCTTCTCTGGCGTCACTCTGCGAGGGCGGCCTGGGGGTTTTCCTGATCTCGTACGCCGCCTTCCTTCCTTGATTTCTCGCATCGCGACCCGAACGCGTTCGGATTTCCGTCGGGATTCAAAGCTGGCGATCACCGGCAGAATTGCTCGCAGGAGGTCTCGCCCCATGTTCGAGGACCCGTCGTCACTCAGAGTCCAGCATCGGCTCCCGGAGCGAGTGAAACCCTATCCCAAGGGACTCGAGTTCCTCGATCCTCGCAACCGCTCGACTGAATCGCTCCTCGCGCGACCAACGATCGAGCGACCAGACGAGAAGATGATTCCAAGCGCGCTCCGGCTTCCTCGCGTCTGCGAGGAGACGTTCGTATCCCGCCGCTCTACCTTGCCTGTGCCCGAGACCTTCTCGGCGTAGCGCGCAGATACGGTCCACCCTCGCCGGATTGCTTCGGCCTCGAGGTCCCTCTCCTGGCCCACTATCGACTGGTCCGCAGTAGATACTCTCAGGTAGACAGCGGCTTGCGGATTCTGATCGGGTCCGCCCCCGGTCACGGCTCGCCTCCGGTCTTCACCAGGAGGAGCCCCCTCGTTGAATGGCCGACCCGTCGCCCTGGACCCATCCGACGGCCCGGTCGATAAACGTACGCGAGGAGCGAATCTCGTCTTTGAAGGCGTGGACTCTGAAGCAGTTGCGGCACGGGGCGAAGTGGTCCGTCGAGAGGAAGTGCGGCATCAGCCGAATCCTCCCTCTTGCGCCTCCCAGTGCGGAACGTCCCCCGGATTTCGAAGCGGCGGCGCCCTCGGTTCCTTCGCAAGACGTTCGCGTTCGAGCTTCGCTCTCTCCTCGTCGGCCCGGGCCCTCCCAATCTCCGCTATGGCCCGGGCCTCGGCCGCCTTCGCAATCCTGATTGCCCGGGTCGAGGTTCGCGATAATCTCGATTCCCTCCCGGAAGCTGACGTTCCTCGGGTGCTGCTCGAGTTCGAGCCGTAGCTTCTTCCGGCCGTCCGTAGCCTTTTCGTACAGCGAGAGGTGCCCGTTCGCCCACGCCCTGAGACGGATCGCACGGTCCTTCTGGAACGTCCACTCGTTGAAGTCGATGTTAGTTGACTCCTCCACCCAGCTCAGGTGGTCGATGTCGACCGGCTCTGCCTTCGCCTCAAGCCACGCCTGAAACTCGCGAACCTGCTCCATCGGGAGGGGGTGACGGCTCGTTGACAGGTAGACCATCAGAGTCCCGGTCGTCGGCCACCACTGGATCCTCGCGTGCCGGCCCCGGAACGAGCTTCTGGCTTGCCAGAACCCATGCTCGTCGCGCTTGAACTCGCCCCATGAGCCGAGCGGCATCGGATCGAGGTGGCCCGCCAAGGGGGGACCGGGTGGGTAGTTTTCTCCCGCGAAGACGAGTCCGTGGACCCCCAGCCTGCCCTCCCCGAGCCGCAAGAGGTCTTGGATGTAAACCGTCGCGATGTAATGACCCAGGTCGGCCTTCTTGAGCTTCCCCTCAAGGACAAGAATCTGGATCGCGCGATAGACCGTCGGGAGGGCGAACCGTAGATTCCGGGCGGCTTCCTTTGGGCTCGCGCCCATCTCGCCCCGGGAGCCAAAGAACCTCAGCACCTTCACCGCATAGTTTCTCCCGACGTTTCTCCCGGGCTTATCCCGGGTAGGGTTCTCATCGAGAGGACTTTGCCCCATGGTTCAGGTCCTGGGGTACTGCCCCACGTCGAGTTCGATCCCGTTCGGTCCGGATCTCGGCTATCAGGCGCCGCACGACAGCGGCCGTGACGGCCGGCTCATCGGTCTCGAGTGCGAGCTCGACCAACAGCCGTGCGCGATCATCTTGTTCGAGCCCTGCGAGTGCCCGCAGAGTTTCGTTCGGTTGGATCGCGATCATATCATCCCCCGATCCCCGGGGCCGCGACGCTCCGGCCAGATCGAGCCGCTCTCTCGCTCGCCCTTCGGAAGGCACGAAGCAGGGACCACGCCGTCTCCTCGGACGCCCCCGGAGGTAGAATCACGCAGGCGTCGTCGAAGACCAGGGTAAGCGAGTCGCCGGGGGAGATTCCTACCCCTGCGACCCACGCCTTTGGCAAGGTCAAGGCGTAGGACGCACCGTCCTTTCCGGTCGTGCCGACCAGTCGTTCGGTTTTCCCGGGCATTCTTCTTCGAACAGAGGGGCTGGTTGTCCGGGCTCTCCGTCAGAAAAACGCGCCCGGCTTGTCCGGGGTTTATGAACCTTCGGGAGCCAACCGCGGGTGTTCGGGAACGTTCTGGGGCCGGAAACGCTGGCCGCGGGACAATCGTCGGGCTCAACTGATTTATGCAACCATGTTAGTAAACCGAAGTGCGACACTTCCTTCCTTGGGAAATCCGGCACCTCGAAGACTGCGGGATAGATGCCGCAGGGTGGCTTGTCTCTCACGGCGAGATGCTGGGCCTAACCCCCTCGAGTATCTGGCTCCGAGTTGCCACGGTCGACGAGAAGTCGGGGAAGATTATCTCTAGAGTGGAGCGCGAGCCGGGGGGGAAGGAGGCCATCAGAAAGGTTTTCGAACGGGCACTCAAGAAGGCGCAGAAGGCTCAGCTCCCCCGAGTGGTCTTCGAAGACCGTGAGCGAATAGTCACGGTTGCGGGACCGGTCCGTGAAGTGGTGCGCCAAGTCCCGAAGCCCGTGCTGCCATCGAAGTCCTGGTGGACGCAGGCTCACTACTGGATTAACGGGGTCGGGTTGTCCTATCTCGTGTCGGTCGTCATCGTCTATTTCGTGTGGACACGCGAGCAGCTAGGCCTCGCAATCAGCTGCATCGCCTACAGGGTGTCGGCGGCGTGCGGATTTGGAGAACTCATCTCCTCATACCTGAGCGTGGGAACGATCCTCTTCCCGATCGTGGCCATCGGCCTGATAATCGAGTGGCCCACGTACCGACAGTGGACTCAGGACAAACGGCGCCGAGATCTTGGCTGCCGGAAACTCCCCCACGTCGACGCTTGGGTCAAAGGCGATAAGTGGCGCGAAGAGCAGGGCCCCGACGGAGTTTGGTACATGACTGATCTACCGGAAGGCGCTCGTGCGGACATCCTGAGCCCCAAGCACAACCCACTCTAACGGCGGGGCCGACTGGGTTTGTAGGCGGTATTCGAATTAGTAGTTAGTCGAATCCCAGCACGGGCGTCCCCCTAACGGGAGTCGGCTTCAGCGAACCTTCGGGGGCGCTCGCCGTCGGAGGAGCAGCCCGGCCGCGAAGCCACCCGCTCCAACAACCACAGCGATGCCTGCCACGAACCACGGGGATGTCGCGGAAGGGGAGGCTGGAGAACCGCCGACCGTCGCTGAGAACGAGGTGGCCGACGCTTGGGTTGGTCCCCCGTCCACCGTCAACGTCCCCGCGGTCACACCAGACGCGTAGCCGGGTGGGACGTACACCACCCAGGCGTACGTTCCGTTCGGGAGGTAGAAAGTGATCGAGTTGGGCGCGATGGCCGCTGACACTTCATCGATGGCAAGCGTACGGTTCGAGACGGTCACGGTCCATCCGATACCGCCCCCCAATCCGGACTCGGTGAACGTGACTCGGTACCTGTCGGTAGGTATCGGAGCGAAGGTGATCCCCTGGGACAACGGCGCACCGGCGACGACGAGAGTCACGGAGGCGGGTGAAGGTGAATAACCGGAGGGCGCGCCGATGACGAACCCGTACGTGCCGTTGGGTTCGGAAAAGTTGATCTCGCCGAGGGTCGAGGCGAGAGTATCGCCCCCTAACGTTACGCTCCAACTGGTTCCCGAGGGAAGTCCTGCCTCGCCGAACGTGACGCCGTAGATGCGAACGAACACCATCGCGGTCGATACGTTCTGCCCGGCAACCGTGAGAGCGCCGCCGCTGGGAGTCGCGAACCCCGAGACCGCCCCGACCGCGTACTCGAAGGTGCCGTTGGCCAAGTCGAAGCCGAGCGTGAGGGTGGCCGAAGACACGGTGTCGCTGCCAATCGTGACCGACCAGGCGCTCCCGCTCGGCAGTCCGGATTCAGAAAAGGTGGCCGCGTACGTGTAGGGCGCAAACGGCAGCGTGGGCACGGCCACCGAGGCTCCGTTGACCGCAATCACACCCGAGTAAGGGGGGTAGGGGAGCCCCCCGATGTGCCAGCCCGGTACGTCCGCGATCTGGTACGAGTACGTCCCGCTCGGCTCCGAGAAGACGACCGTGGCGCCGGTCGAACGGTGGAGAGTTCCGTTGAGAGCGACGGACCAACCGGTACCCGACGGAAGCCCCGTCTCCTCGAACTGAACCGAGAACGGGCCTGGGGCGGCGGTGAAGGACACGTCCACGGTAGTCGGTGAGGCCCCGCTGGGAACTGTGCCGTTCTCGGGGGAAACCGCGTATCCGCCCGTCGGCCAGAACCGTGTACGGCAGGCCGGGGCCGTACTCGACGCCGAACAGAATCGAACTGGAATTCGAACGCTGGGTGGGGCCTAGGGAACCCAGGGTGACGTTCCAGGGGGTCGTTGGGGGAAGCCCGGTCTCCTGGAATACGACGCTCCGGGTCAGGTACGCGGCCGAGGGGAACAGGAAGCATTCGAAGGTGTCGTTCGCGGTGTTGGTCACGCAGATGTCGCCGCTGTCGGGGTCGTACACTACTCCCGACTGGTCGTTGGGAAAGAACTCGATGACCGACTGGTTCGCAGGATTGATCAGGATCGCGTAGCGCGATCCGGCTCCGACCCAAACGTACCCGTCGGACGGGTCGAACGCCAACCCCTCGAGAGTGTTGTTCGGTCCTGCGGTGCTCCCGAATGGGGGGACCACCGGCACGGTGGCCACAAGAGAATCGCTGGCCGCTGAAAGGACGCTGACGTTGCTCGAACCGGGGTTGGTCACGTAGACCGTATCCGCGGCCGGGTCGATCGCGACGCCGTAAGGGTCCGAACCGACGTTGACGGAGGTGAGGAGGCGATTGTCCGATCCCGAAATGACGCTCACTTGGGAGGAACCGTGATCCGCCACGAAGAGTCGCCCCGTGGCTCCGTCAAAGGCAACGCCGAGCGGATTCATCCCCACCGAGACGGTGGCCACTACAGAGAGGGTCGTACCTGAGATCACGCTGACGTTGGCTGTCCCGTTGTTCGCGACGTAGATCTCGTCGGTGACCCAGTCGTACGCGACTCCCAACGGGCCCACGCCTACCGCGATGTTCGCTACGACGGTCTGGGTGGCGTCTGAGATGACACTCACGTTGCTTGACACCGTGTTGGCGACGAAAATGTCACCTCGGCCGCTGTCGAACGCGACCCCGAACGGTGCTGACCCGACCGGGATGATGTGAGTGACGTTGAGATACCCCGAGGCGCTGTACGGAACGACCTCCACGCTCGACGGCGAAACGGCGACGTAGAACGACGTATCCGCTGAGTCGTAGGCGAGCCACTCCGGGTTCTGTACGGAAGTTGCCCCTCTAGATTTCTCCAACTGAGCCGTCACTACGCGGTTATGGAGCTGAGCGGAGACTTCCGCTGGGCGGAAGGTGGGCTGCGGCCCGACGGATTGCCCCGCCGTGACCGGTGAGACCACGGGGCCGGTCCCGCGGATAGAAGCGACCGACGGAGCAAGTACGCACAGAGTCACTATGACGGCGTACAGGACCGTTCGCCGGTTCACGGGTCTTTGGGTCATTCCCATGCCTAGTACATCTGGGCGAACCCCCCGAGCCCGCATCGACTCTCCGCGATGTCGACCCTTTCAGACTCCCTCCTGTACGTTCTCTTCGGATTCCCGAACCGGAGCATCGGGGATTTTCGATCTGATGGGTTTGCATCTTTCTTCGAGAGGGTGGAGCAGTACCCGATGCAGCGCTCGTGCCTCCTTCGGGACACAGATGCCCCACTCGCCCGCGGGTGCGGGGAGAGGGACCCCTTCGCCTGGGTCCGGACTTCACGGCCGGCCCGGGATCCTGAGGACGCCCCACGATTGAAACGTTTATCCTCAGCGACCTCGTGGTGGGACCGATGGCCGACCCGGAGGTGGTTACCCTCCTCTCCTTGCACGGCCTCCGCCAGGCCGTTCACCGGTGGCTGCCTCCGGCTCGCCTGCTCTGGATCTTCCTGGCCGTGCTCGCAGTTTATGGGATCGAGTCGTTCGACTTCGCCGCGGGCCTTCCATCCTTGTTGGTCCTCCCCGTGGTCGCCGTCGGTACTCGACCTTCTGTTCCAGGCGGTTCGATTCCCACGTCCCCGGTTCCCCGACGCTGCGATTGCCACGGGGTTGTTCCTGGCTCTGATCTTTCCCCCTACGGCGTCGCTCCTCCTCGCGGCCACGGCGACGGCCGGTGCGATCGCCCTACGCCACATCCTGAGGTATCGCGGACGCCCGTGGTTCAACCCCGCGATGACCGGTGCGCTTCTCGGGTCGTTCCTCTTCGGCCTCGCCCCCGCATGGTGGGTCGCGGTCGGCCCACCGGTGGGGTACTACGGGACCGTCGGTGAGTTCGCGATGCTCGCCATGGGCGGTGTTCTGCTCCTGCGGAATTGGCGCGCGTGGCGTCTGCCGGCGGCGTTCTTCGCGACCTACGCAGTCCTAGCGGTCGTCCAGCACGTCCTTGTCGGCGCTTCGACCGACCCCCGTATTCTCTTCCTCGAAGCCATCGACCCCGTGATGATCTTCTTCGGACTCTACATGGTGGCTGAGCCGAGGACCGCGCCGGCCGCCCTGCCTGCCCAGACCCTGTACGCGGGAGTCGTGGGTGTGGCGGCTGCCTTGTTCCCCATCTTCACGCCAACGATTGCGGTGTTCCTGGCGCTCTTCATCGGTAACCTGCTGTCGGTCGTCATGAGGCGGACCCCGGACGGCTCTGCCGCCCGGACGGTTTCGGGGGCGACAGCAACACGCCGGGGTGGGACGCGGAACGTCGACCGACTGCGCGCAAAGGCAGGGAAGGCGACGCCGGGGCGGTGGCCTGTCGCCTACCGGATTGGCGCGGGCTTTGCTGCTCTCGTGGCCATCGCCGCAGTGGCAGGAATCGGAGGGCTGGGTCACACCTCCACTCCGCTCTTCCAGCTGACCGGACCCAGTGGTGGCGGCGGCGGAGCGGCGAACTGTGAAAAGGACAATCCGTCCGTTCCTGCCTCCACCCTGTCCACCCTCCACAAGATGCTCGGTCCCTCGGTGATCCTGTCGTACAACAGCGGCACCGGCGCGGTCGTGTTCTACGATCCCGTCAATCACGTTACCGTGACCGAGACCGACCTCTACGAGGATTACGGCTACGCGGAGTTCAACGGCGACGACTACGCCGTGAGCGGCTGCGCCGCCTGAGCCAACCCCGACAGACCCCCTGGGGGACCGCCGGGTAAGGGAGGGAGCCGAGCCGCCGAACGGCTCGCGGATGGCCATCGATGGGCCACCGGGTCACGGTTGACGCCGGCGCCCGCTCGAACGGTCCTTTGGGTCCGGGTAGGGGATCGGCCGGAGGCTCTCCATCATCGGCGGGGCGGACGGCTGACGCACTAAGCCGCCCGCCCCCGGGAGTCAACTCGATCAGTTCCGATTGGATCGCCAGAGCACCAACCCGACGATCGTGAGGACGAAGGCCACCAACGCAAGGTACCATCCGTCGGCCCCGCCCCAGGAGACCGTAGATCCGTGGTTTGAGACGGAGCCCCAGAACGAACCGCACGGCGACGACGAGCCGTTTAGGCCCATACTGGAACAACTGCCGCCGTTGGCCGAATCGTTGAAGGCCCAGGACTGCATCGCCGGAGCGAGAATCACTGCGACCAGTGCGAGAACCATCGCCCCGATGGCCAGCCCCTTGATCATGCCGCGCCGGTTCTCCCGCAGCCGACCCATCCCTGCCACGAAGCCAAGGAGCCCCGCAATGATCCCGAGGATGCCAGCGATGATGACGAGCGCCAGCATCGCGTCGTAGAGCCCCCCGACTGGACCCAGCCCGCTGCTGGCGTAGGTCTGGGTCTTCGTGACCCCGAACCCGGAGGAAGTGAAGGAAGACCCGGGAAAGAACGAGAACGTCACGCCGTTAAACGAGAGGGTCCACCATGCCGTGAAGGCGGAAACGAGGGCGAGAATCCCACCGATCAGGAGGAGCGCAGAAGCGGCCATGCGCTTGCCCATGCCGGGGCGGTTGGAGGTCGTCGGGGTCGACGTTCCAGAGGGTGCGGTCGTGGCATTCGTATCGCCGGCCATCGGCCGGTCTGGCTAGGGGTCCCATTTGGACCCTCCGAAGCTTGAGCAGTGATTTCCCGAGGAGCGAGGACATTCTCCAGACGGAGGCATGCACGCGGCGCGGTAGGTACGAGAATGTGCGACCACGCGCGACATTACGGGACCGACTCCTCCGGCGCAGCCCCGGGAACCCGCGTTGCTCGGGCGAACGTGATTGCGCTTGGACCGGGGTTGGCCAGCTCCCCGAGGAGGTCACTCCAAGGTCCCGGCCGACGGGGCTGGGGTTGCCACGTGCCCGCCGGTTGGTCCCCGGAGGGAGCCAATCGAAAATAGCGTCGCCCGTTTGGCGGAAGTCCACGATGCCGACCCTGAAGGTGGCTGCCGAGTTCGACCAGATATCGCTCGTCTACGACGAGACGCGAGATCCGCTCGACTCCGCTACTGTGGACGGCCTCGCCGGGGCTCTCGGCGACGCGGGAGTGTCGTCCATCCTGGAGGTAGGCGTAGGGACCGGCCGGGTCGCGATGCCCCTGTCCGCGCGTGGAATCTCGGTCACGGGGCTCGATGCGTCGAGAGGGATGCTCTCCAAGGCTCGCGCCAAGGGACTTCCCCGGTTGGTCCGGGGGACGGGCTACCGTCTCCCTTTCCGCGACCACGCGTTCGATGGAACGTTGTTCGTCCACGTGCTCCACATGCTCGACGACCCCGAACGGGCCGTCCGTGAGGCCTCTCGCGTTGGCCGGGTGGGGTCGTTCGCGCTCGTGCATCCCCGGGGCGGAGGGCAGCCGGACTCAGCCCGCCGCGAGGACGAGCCGCGCCACCTAGTTCGTGCGATCCTCGAGGAGGAGGGGTACCCGATGCCGCCGCGGTCGAGCCCGTGGACCAAGGAACGTGACCTGCTGGCGCGCTTCCCTCCCGACACGCTCACGGTCGTTAGCGAGCGGGAGGTCACCGAACCGCTCCGCGCGCGAATCGACCGGCTGTCGAAGCGGGGCCACCGGAACCTACTAACCATCCCCCCCGACGTGCTCGCCCGTGCCATCGATATCGCCCGCGAGCGCGTGGGCGACCGGTCGATCACCTACCACCGTGTCGAGGCGCTCGCCACTTGGACGTCGGCTCGGTGGGACGTGCCTTCCCTTCCGACGAGCGAGTGATCCCCGGAAGATCGGTCCCGCGATCCGGTTTGCGTGATCCAACCCTCGAAGCTCTTCGCCGCGGATTCAATCGTAGCTGGAGTCTGACTCCATACGAGTGACGACGTCGCCGCACTTCGGGCACTGCGCGAGCCTCCATTCGGGCGGGACGGTCACCGCGGCCCCGCAGCGCGGGCAGAGGACCGAATCCGGTGGAGGGGACATCGTTCCTCGGGCCAAGGTGGTCCGCCCTGCAGGAAAGCTACTCTCCGTGGCGGAGGACCCGCGAGCTTCCGGACGGCGCGTTCTTGCCCGGGATCCGCCCGTATAGCGCCGGCATGGTCAGAGCCCGGCGGCCATGAGCGCGTTCATCGCTCGCTCGAGGGTATTGTCAGGGGTGCCGCTCGCGTCGACGCGCACCCACTTCGGTGGCTGGAACATCTGTTCGAACTTCCTCTTGACCTTGTTAAGGTACGGCTCGTCCTCGAACGATTCCCGGCGGCCGCGGGCTTCGATACGATGGATGGCGAGCTCCACCGGGGCTTCGAGGTAGATCACGAGGTCGGGTTCGATGACGAGGGCCCGCTCGATGCGCTCCAGCTCCCGCCACAGGTCGGCGGCCAGGGCCGGGTACTGGTAGGCGAGCGTGGAATAGAACGACCGGTCCTGAAGTACCACGTCCCCGTGCTCCAGCGCGCGTTCAACATCCGCGCGGAGCAAGGCCCGGTCGACCGTGAGGCAAAGGGCGGCCGCCAGCGAATCGCTGCCGCTCAGGCGGGCGAACTGATCCCGGAGGAACTTGTCCGTGGGCTCCCGAAAGCTCGAGACGGAGTGCCCCCGGCCGAGGAGGGGAGGCACGAGACGGCCCGCGAGCTCGGTCTTTCCAGTCCCGTCGATTCCCTCGAGGACCACGTAGGTGCCGCGTTCGCTCATCGGTTCGCCGTATACGCCCCGCTCGAGAACCAATGGCGGCCGGAGGCATGAACATTGCCTCGGGGTCCTTTCGACGGGCCATCGGCAACCCTTTACGGGCCCCGACTCCGGGACGGGGGGCCCGAACCGTGACGGTCGTCAAAACGGTCGCCGCGTACGAGATCGGTACAATCGGTCTTTCCTCACCCTGTGACCGAGCGAGACGAACTCGGTATCGCGGTCGGCAAGGCGATCGACGGGGCCCTCTCGCGCTACAGCCACGAGTTCACCGAGTCGAGGAGACCAACCGCCGCCGCGATGAACCGGCTCGCGTCGGAGATGCTCGACGAGGGGCTCGCCGAGACCAGCGTGACGCTCACGCCGGCCGACCGGGAGAGGGAACTGACCCAGGTCGCCGGGGTGTTGCTGGCGTTCCGCCGCAGCGAGGTGATGGGCATGCGCCGGCCGAAGAGCCGCCTCGTCCTGGTCAACGACCGGGCCGGCTTCTACGCCCAGCCCGACTACTGGAACGGCCGCGACATCTTCTACGAGATGAAGAGCTACCGTGCCGACCCTATCCCGCCCGCCGTCGACCTCCAGCTCCGCCTTTTCCAGCTCGCATTTCCCAGGTTCCGGGCCATTCTCGCGTGCTTCGACCGCCACGCGACCCCGGTCACGACCAGCCTCGTCGAGATCGGGCCGGTGGATCCCGCGGAGTCCGACCGAATCCTGCGCCTGGCGCTCAGCACGGCGCTCGCCCTTGGGAAGGACAAGGTTCTAGAGTACGTCGACAGCCCCATCGTGCGCTACACCATCGAAGAGTCGGGGCCAGCCGCAACTCCTGGTGCCCCGTAGACCCCTCGTACGGGTCGGCGCGTCTTCCTCGACAGCGGCTCTGGACGACCGGGTCGATCGCCGCGGGCTGATGGGGCGGGCCGAGTCGGCCGTTCCCGCGAATGGTTCGCCCACTCCTATTTATACACAGATTCGGGTGCCGAGTCGCGCAGCAGCCCGCGCGCGCCGCGCGCGGGCCCGGGGCGACAGGGGGGCTGCCGACGCAGCGGACGCAGGGAGGCTACAGGACACGGATCGAGGTACTGCGCGATTTCCTCAGGGCCGTGGGCCGCGAGCCGAAGAAAACGCGCATCATCGGAGTGGCCAACCTGAATCCCACCTCGTTCAGGCAGTACCCTCGATCGTTGCGTGGCCCTCGGCCTGGTACGGTCCGCGGGCACCGGCTACCGGTTGACCCCTCGGGCTGACGCACTTCTCGAGTCCATCGACCGTCTCCTGGCGAAAAGCTTCGAGGTCGAGACCGCGCTCAGGGAGCTGCATCGGGTGGTCGGCGGCACCTCGCCGATGCTCGGCACCCGCCCCCCGACCGCTCTCCGGTACGTCTCTCGCATTGCGTGGGGCGAGGTCACGCGGCCGGCAGCGAAGCCGCTCGGGAGCGAGGTCAGCCAGGCCGGTCCTAACCGAAGCTCGGAGCTCACGATGGACGACCTGAGTCTGTGGTGGGACAGGGATCGGGTGCCGGCCACCCCCGAGCCACGGCTCGCGCCTCCCGAGCGACCGGAGATGGCCCTCGTCCCCGCTCCGGTCGAGCTTCGCCGCCCCTCCCGCGGACGAACGCGGAAGTGAGCTGACCGTGAGCGAGGGCCAGGGCCGACCGAGCTCCCTCGGTCAGGGCGGGGGACGCACCGCTCGGCAGAGCGTCCTGACCGCGCTTGCGATCTCCGGGGCCGCTGTCGTCCTCTCCCAAGGGTATTCCCTTTCCGTCCGATGGCTCACTGCCGCCGAGACCTATCTCGGCCTGATCGGGGTGGCCGCGGGCTTTCTGGGCCTGCTCTGGCTCGGCGCTCGCCTCGAGAGGCGGCCCCTTCGCGACTTCGGGTTCGCGCTGCGGGAACCGCTGTCCACGACGCTCGTGTTCGCCAGCCTCCTGATCCTCGTCTTCGTCGCGATCCGGCTGGATCCGGGGTTCTTCTTCGGGTTCGGGAAGGTGCCGCAGACCCCGGTGCTCGTGTTCGGATTCCTCCTGCTGAGCGCACCCTTGGTCGCGGTCGCCCAGGTGGGCCTGTTCTTCGGGTTCCTGTTCAGGACCCTCGCCCGCCACCTCTCGCTGCGGTCTGCCATGCTCCTCGCGGCGGGGATCTACGCCGTGAACGCGACGAACTTCTCGGTCCTCCCGTACGTGGGGGTAACGACGGGGACCCAATTCCTGTTCTCGACCACCGTCGTCGCGTTCGTTCTCGGCGTCGTCCTCGCGCTCTACTACTACAAGTCGCGGTGGAGCCTGGTCGGGCCGATTGCCGTCACGGCCAGCCTCGCGGCGGCCGCGGCTCTCCTTCCGGTCGGCGTCCGGTTCCCGAGCTGGGAGACCGATTTCACCGGGACTCTGATCGCCTACGCCGTGCTCCTTCTCATCGTGGGGTTCGGCCTCGAGGAACCGCGTCTCCAGAAGCTCAAGTACCTGGGAGAACGGATCGGCGCGAGGCGGCACCGGTTCCGGTCGCGAGCGCACGACCGTGCGGCCTTCCGCGGCGCCCTGCTCACCGCAGCGGTGGTGGGTGTGGTCGCGATCTCGTTCTCGTACGGCCTACCGGTGGTGCTTGGGAACCCGTCCCCCGTTCTCGCGATCGCCTCGGGTAGCATGGTCCCGACCTTTCACCGGGGAGAAATGGTCATCGTCGAGCACGTCGGCCCGGCCGCGATCACCGTCGGGACGATCATCGCGTTCCACGTCGGCTGCCTTCCTGCGCCGACGGTCCATCGTGTGGTCCGGATAGTTTCCGACGGCCCCAACTGGGTATACCAAACGAAGGGGGACGCGAACCCCGCCCAGGACCCCTGCACGGTCCCCTACGCCGATGTCCTGGGGGCGGTGGTCGTCCACGTGCCGTATCTCGGGTTCCTTATCTTGGACCGGCTCTTTGCCGCCTCGCTGGTGGTCCTCGCCATCCTCGTCCCGGTGGTCTGGCGGGGGGAGAAGCATCGATGGTGACGCCTCGGGTTCGGGCCATCGCCGCCGTGCTAGCGGTGGTGTTCCTACTGACCACCGTCTGGGCGATCTACTACCTCGACGCGCAGATCCAGCCCTCGTCCACCCCCGCTCCGACGACCGTCGCGACCTACGCGGAGACGGGCCTGAACACCTTCGCTGCGGCCGTCAGCCCGAGCGTCCTCTACAACAACTCCACCGAGGTGTACGGGGGCAATCTCACGCTGTTCACGCCCATCACGAACTGGATCAACGTCAGCATGGTCTATGCTCTGGTCTCCAACCGGACCGCGGCGCTCACCCTCAACGAGTCGTTCAGCGTGACGCTCTCGACAGCGGTGTGGTCGAAGACCCTGTACACCGCCACCAACGCGACGTCGGCCGTTAACTCGGCATTCGTTTCCCTGCAGACCCGCTACGACGTGAACGTTTCGGCCGTCGTCACGCTGGCCACGAACATCAACAGTCAGATCGGGTTCGTGGGAACCGAGTTCAGTCTGACGCTGGACCCACAGATCTCCGGAAACGTCAGCGTGGGGGCGATCCACCAGGCCTTGACCGCCGAGCCTGCGCTGAACTTCACCTTCGAGGCTTCGTTGATCAGGCCGACCGGGCTGAACTTCTCGGGCTCGGGCGCACTATTGCTCCCCGCGCCAGCGTCTTCATCCAGCCCCACACCCGTCGTAGTCCCCTCCGCCGCCCTCGCCCTCTCTCTCGGGGGCCTGGGTGGCAGCCTCTGGTTCGCCACCCGCCGACCCGAGGAGGTGATCGAACCACCCCTCGACCAGATGATCGCCCCGTACGAGGAGGCGATCGCCGAGACCCTTACCGTTCGGGGCAGTACCACCCCGATCCGCGTGAGCCGGTTCGCCGACCTGGTCAAGATCGCCGACACCCTCGGCAAGCCGATCCTGCGCCCGCTGGGGCCGGACCTCGAGATCTCAGAGTTCGTCGTTCTGGACGGGGACTGGGCCTACACGTATCGGTACCCCGGCGGCGCGACCGGAGACGGTTCGGTCCGGGTGCCCTTGATCACGGCAACCGGCGGGAGGGTCGCCGACGTCCCGGACGCTCCGCCCAAATCCGCACCGCCCGGCAGCGCCTACCGCCACGAACCCGTGCCGGCCGGCGGGCCGGACGTCGGCGAGCAGATGCGCGGGTCCTCCGCAGCGCGCGGCGCGCGCTCGACGCGGGCGGTCGGCCCGTGGGCTCCGGTTGTGGCGGGATACCGACTGTCCCCGGTCCCGGAGCGGCGGGAGATGCTCCCCGCTGGACCCCGCTCTCGACCGCGGCTGCCGCCGTCGTCCGACGGCTCCGACAGGAGATCACGCGAATGGAAGGGCTTCGCCTGAGCCGGGAGACCTCGCTCGAGGCGCGGGCCCGAGTCCGACGGGCGCTCGACCTCGTCCGGTCCAACGATGTGGCCGCGGCTGCCGACGAAGTTCTCGCGCTCTCTCAGCTCCTGACGCGAGAATCTCTCTCGGAAAACGGGCCAGGTCGCCCGTCTTCGTGACCGCTGCGCGCGAGGGTCTGGGCGGGTCCGGACGGTAGGGTCATGGGTCGTACCGTACCGATTCGGCCCAATGGTACTGAGCATCCAGGAAGAATGTTCTCACGGCGTATAACTCCCCAGGCACTGCCTTTCTTGGGTTCTTGGTACCCGGAGAGTTGGGAAAAATGGGAAAGCACTGGATGATGGGTCTCGTCGCCGTGGTCGCAGTGGTTGCGGTCGGCGGGATTGGGTTTGCCGCATTTACGACGAGCGCGTACATCAACGCTACCGCGCAGGCTGGCACGCTCGGGCCGCTCTACTGGAGCGACGCGTCCGAGCCGGCCCCCACGGAGAGCTTCGATGCATGCAACAGCTTCATCACAACCACGCTCAACACGAGCGACACGTTCGACTTCACCGCGGGCAACCTCGCCCCGGGGGACAGCTGCACTTTTAGCGCGAACTTGAACAACGGTGGGTCCATCCCAGCCGCGGTCTCGATCACCTCGACTTCGGACGTTGGTGCGGGCTGCTCGGTGACCTACACGTTCGACAACTGGTTCGGCTACGAGTCGTACGGTGTCACCCACGGAACCGAGACGATCGGCGGAGGCTCGTACCAGACGTACACGGTCTCCGAGTCGCTCGGCGCTGGCCTGGGCAACGCTGACCAGGGAGTCGTCTGCGACATCACGCTGACGTTCACCGCCTCGGCGGGCGTCTAAGCGCGCAACGGAACCAGATCCGAAACAGGCAGGAAACCCGTACGGTGGGTACCATGCGCCTATCGAGGGCGGCAACGGCCGGGCTGGTCGTCTTGGCGGTAGTAGCTATCGCCGGCACCGGCTTCGCCGCCTTCACGTCTACGGCGTACGTAAACGGAAGCGCAGCGGCGGGGACGCTGGGACCTCTTATCTGGGGCCCCGATCCAGCCTACGGAGGGTTCCAGCCGAACGAGCGTCTGTGGCGCGTCCGTGGGTACGACCCACATCACGAGCGACACTCTCTTCCTGTCCGCGTCCGACTTCCTCCCAGGGGATATCTGCAGCTACGGAGACAACCTGAACAATCTGGGTTCTCTCCCCGCCTCGGTGTCGGAGCAGATCACGAGCGCCTCGGGACCCCTCTGCGCGTACGTCGCGTTCGGGGACAACTTCTTCTCGCCAGCGATCACAATCGGAGCGGGGGGCCAGACGAGCGCGCTCATGCACACAGTCCCGGCCGGATCGTACATCCAGTGGGCCGGATTCATCCACCTGCTGCCGAGCACCCCACCGTCCGTTGGCGGGACCTGCGCGTTCACCGTCACACTGACCGGGACCGCCGGTACCTCAGACGCTGCTACCGGATCGATCTCACAAGAGGGCGGGACTGAGGTCAGATTGGCCCATCCCGTGAGGCAGATTCAGAAGAGCAGATCGCCACCGAATGTTCCCCCTGTAAACGAGGGCTCCCCGTGTCCCTGAGGCTCATTGCCCTGGTGGTCGCCGTCATCGCGGTCTCCGGCGGGGTGGCCTTCGCGTGCGGTGGCGGAGGGGGTTGTGACTCCGGTTTCGACCATGGCTCGTGTAGCCAGCCATCGCTCGAGATCGAGTGGAAGAACCCTTCGAGCGTCCATCCAAGCGCAACGTACGTCGGCTGCACCCTCACCCTCACCACGAGCACCCTCACGGCGGTCGTCAGGGGCCTCGTTCCCGGCGCGAGCTGCACGCTGAAGGCGATCCTTGCCAACGTGGGGAGCGAGGCGGTAACCCTCACGGAGGCCGTTTCCATTTCAGAGCCGAAGAGCTGCGCGAAGTTCTCCTACTCCGACAACCTGCCATCCGCCCCTCCGGGCGTGCTCAACTCGGGCAAGACCTTTGCATTCCAGGCCGTCATCTCCCTCCAGGCGTCCGCCGCGAACGCCTGCCAGGCTGCCCATGCGACCATCTCTGTCACGATCACGGGGACTGAATCGTCCAAGTGCCAGGACGCCTCATCTCTCGGCCCCGTGTACGCTGCGGTGACCCCCGAGTGGGGCTGCGACTGAATCTAACGCGCCCCTCCCTCGCCGGGACGGGCGAAACACGGTCGAGCGCGCGGGCAAACCATCTATAGCGGCCCCTTATCGAGAAGCGAGAGGGGACCGTGTCCGTACAACTCCAAGCTATCGCCGATCAACTCACACGTCAACTGTCCCTTGAGACACCCCCCATCCAGGTCTCCTACCTCGAGCAACCGCCCAAGGGGGTGCCGGTCCATCCGAGCGGCGTCCCGTCGGTCTGCACGTTCTTCGCGTTCGGGAGCGAGAAAGCGTTCTACGCACCGCTCTCGGAGCACGCGGCCTGCGAGGTGGGAGCGTTCGTCCTCGGGATTCCCCCCGAAGGAGAACTGGGGGGCCGGCTCATGTCGACCATCGGAATGATGCAGAAGGAAGGGTACTCTGAACCCCGGCGAGGAGGCCCACGTGCCCCACAACGCGGTCCCGCCCAAGTACATCGCCTACGGGCCCTTGGGATCCCTTCCCGTCCCCCCTACGGGGGTGCTGCTGCTGGCCAACCCGAAATCCGCGATGCTCGCGGTCGAGGTCGCCGGCTCGGGCAAGGACGCGCACCCCGTCTCCTTGAACGGACGCCCGATGTGCGCGATCATGCCGATCATGAACCAAGGCGCGCCCGTGGCCATCTCTCTCGGGTGCACTGGTTCGAGGATCTACACGGATCTCGGCATCGACACGATGGTCGTGGGGATCCGAGGCGACCACCTGTCGGAGTTCGCCCAGAAACTCGGTCGGATCGTGAGGGCGAACGAGATCATCGCCGCCGACACGACCGCTCGAAAGGCGTCCTCGAAGAGTCCGCACCGGTCTCGGGGCTGAGCCCGACCCCATTCCGTCCTCCAGCAGGAGACCCCCGGCCCGCGGCTCATCTCGGGTGGAGCAGGCGGGGGTCGCGGGAAGGCGGCCCCGAAGGCCCCGCTGAACCCTTATGGCGACCTGGGATTCCGGGGGCCGTGAATCCCCGGGAACGCGAGCTCCTCACGGGGATGGGAAACTGCTACGCAGCCTGCGGGAAGGATTTCGACGCGACGGTCGGCATGGTCGCGGATTCGCGCCACCGAACGCCCGAGGACGTCAAGCAGACCCTCTCCGAGATGAAGGAGAGGTTCGGCCGCGATCCCGACTACCAGGCCCTGCGATCTCGCCTTCCCGATTCGTTCCCGTTGTGAGGAGGCCCCCCGTTGACCAAGTGTCCTGCGTGCCTGGCCTCCTTCGCGGCGGGGGACTATGCCTCCCTCGCGGGCCACCTGACGGACCGGGCCGGAAAGAGCGACCCCCGCCACGTTCGCTGGCTGAACCAGAACCTTACGCGGAAGAGAACGGAGCCAGAAGCCCTGGTTCCCGGGCTGCGCCGAGTCTACGATATCGGCACGGGCAGCGTGAAGACCTGGATCCAGGGGAAGTTCATCGACAAGTTCTTCGGGGCGCAGCCTCACCCGTTCGTGGTCGCGCTCCAGCATCCCGGCCGCGCCACGCTCCTCGGGTACGTCGTAGAGCACCAACACTTCCTCCGTCAGTGGGTTCGCTCCTGTGCGTTCATCATGGCGCGGACCGACCAGCCAAAGGTGATCCTGTACGAGCTGGACAACCTGAACACGGAGTTCGGCGGCTACGGCCCCGGCAGGGTCTCCCACTACGAGCTGCTGCTGAGGATGGGGGAGAGCCTGGGAATGGACCGGACCCGGGTCCTGGCCACCCCGCCCCTGCCGTCCACGCGGGACGCGATCACCGAGTGGAACGAGATCGCGGCTCGCGAACCGTGGGTCTCCGTCCTCGCCGCGATGCATAGCCTCGAGCTGATCGCGAACCGGGACCTGGTGCACCAGGGCGCGTCGGTACGCTACTTCGACCCTGCGATACTGGAGGGGTCGGAGATCACCGACGCAGCGAAGAACTTCCTGAGGGAAGGGTACGAAGCGGACGTCGGCCACTCCGACGAAGCGCTCGACCTCGTAACCGAGTTCTCCACCGAGCCGGGGACCCGCGAAGACGTCCAATCCACGTTCCTTAGGTCGATCGACCTGTTCGACGACTACCTCCTCGCGCGCCTCGAGAGGGGAGACCGGATTGAAGCGTAACTACGCCGGCTGCGCGATCTGCGATTCGACTTGGGGCGACGTGTGGGCCGAGGTAGAGGGCGAGAGGATGTTCTTCTGCTGCGATCTCTGCCTCGTCCAGTTCCGGTCGCTCTGCGAGCGGATCAAGCACGAGACCGGCTGGGCCACGATCGACTCGCTCACCATCGCCGGTGACCGCCGCGGGCGGACGTGTCGCGCGTCCACCGGTCCCCGAACGTTCGACTGCTTTGTCGCGTTCAACCCTCAGGGTGAGATCCGTCGTTTCGAAACGGTGGCACCGGCGGGGTCCTAGGGGCTCGAGCGGTGCCCCGGCTTTCTTCGGGCACGGACACCCTCGAGGCGCGTACCCGCGTAAGATCCCTTCGCCAGCTCACGGCGCGGACAGAGCGACCGCCGCCGAACCCGGCTCCTGGGAAGGTTCTCAGAGCTGCGTGGCGAGAAGGTTGAACGAGCCGATCGAGGTATCGCCGGCCTTGGAGAGGTCTACCGCCAGGACCACCGTTTCGAAGGTGGTGATAGAGGCGGAGGTCGCCACGTAGGCCACGGCGAGGACATCGTTCGACGAGGGCGTAACTCCCACGAACAGCTTCAGCTGGAACAGCGTCGAAGGACTGGAGGTGTTGTTCCAGGAGACCTCGATGAGCCACATCGTGTCTCCCGTGGAGAAACCGCCCACGGCGGAATTGAGGCAGACTGCGGTGTAATTCCCATCGCTCAGGCGCACCGGGCTCGAGTTGTTGCCCAGGTTGGTCGAAGTGCAGTTCCCGGTCGCGGGCACCGAGGTGGGGCTGACCATCTCAGCCTCTGCCAAAGGGAAACTAAGTCCGGCGGGGCTCCCCGGTGCGGTCCCAGAAGCGCTCGACTGCCGCGGGATGTAGCCGAAGGTCCCGAATGTGAACGAGCCCAGCGTGAACCCACCAATGAGAGCAAACACGGCGACGGCCAACACGAGGTAGAAGGTGCCTCGTAGGGCTGTCCGTTTCATGGCCGGAAACCCCTCCGCGGGGGAGCCTCAGAGCGGCCCGCCGATATTTAACCCCCGCGGGCGTGGCCGGTCGACCTCCGAGCCCGCGGCCGAGGAGACAGGCAGGCCCTCGGAGGATCGGCGATCGGGCCGCACCCGGCCGGCCGACTCCGAGGGAGCCTATCCGTGGGCCATAGCGTTTAGGACGGGGGGGACCCCGGTCCGGAACGTGCGGAACCGCGGCCGCCAACCCAGCGCCCGCAGCTTTCGGTTGGAGGCCTTGCGGCTCGCGCGATTCAGGGTCGCGATCTCCGTCCCCCATTCCCTGGACGCCAGCGCGAACGAGACGCTCCGCGCCGGAGCGACGCCCAGGCGCTTCGACACGAAATCGGCGAACTCCTTGGTCCTCGCAGGTCGGTCGTCCACGACCAGGTACGTCTCTCCCGGCACCCACCGCTCGCAAACGGTCCGGAACGCCTCGCCCGCATCCTGCCAGTGCACGGGGGCAAGGAAATTCGACCCGCTGCCGATGTACGCGTAGGAGCCCGCGCGCAGTCCCGCCACCATCTGGGCGAACCACGAGCCAGGCCCGTAGATCATCCCCGGCCTGAGGGCCACGGATTCAATCTTCCGCCCGACGACCCGCTCCGCGTCGAAGTTCGCCTTCGAGATCGAAAGCGGTGCAACGGGACTCGCCTCCGTCACAACTCGTGGGTTGTCCCGGTACACCCAGTAGCCTGACCCGATCACGCATCGCGGAACGCGGGCGGCCACCGCCGCCGCGACGAGGTTGCGACCACCCTGGACCCGGACCCTCCGTCGTTCCGCGATGGTCCCGTTCGATGCCTGGGCCAGATGGATCACGACGTCGCACCCACGGCTCGGGCGCTCGAGGCTCTCCGGCCTCAGTAGGTCGCCGAGGAACGGTGTCCCACCGTCGATCACCACTCCCGGGAACTGCTCACGGGATCGGACGAGGCCGCGGACCTCGTGGCCGGCCCGACTACAGGCCTGGACGACCGCACGGCCAACGAACCCGGCGGCGCCTGCGACGAGGACTCGCATTCGCACGGGCTGACAGGGCGGTTCAAGATAACCCTGCGCGGAGACGGGGTCCTGGCTCGGCCGACGAGGGCGTCGAACCGGGCCTCAGGGAAGGTCGTACGCGGCGAAGTCCAGCCGGGTGCGGTACTCGGGCCACCTCTCGCGGGCGGGTCGCGCGAGCGGCACGAGATCCTCCTCGGCTGGGGGGGACCTCACCTTCTGCCCGGTTAGCTCCGGATTCGACCTCGGTACTCGAGGTGGCGCTGCCGGGCGAGAGCAACTCGCACCGGGGCGGGAGGGTCGACCAGGTGGCACTGGGGGCAGCGGCAGGTGCTGGCCATCCGGGGAAACCCTCTGAGGAACCCCTTGGGGCTGACGACGCTCCCCCCCGATCGGGAGGCGAACGACTGGTCGGGGGGCGCCGCGGGCGGGACCATCTGATCCTCGGATGCCGAGATGCCGCGGCCGTGGCGGTGCCAGTCGCGCCAGTGGTAGACCGGAAGTGCGGCGAGCATACCCGCCGGCGGGACTTCCGGCTCGCTCGGCGGAGACCGGTCGGCGGAGAGCTCGGACGCTCCGGCCGCGAGGCCCGCCAGGGAAGGCGCGACATCCGTCGCGGGGGTCGTCGGAGGGCGATCGTCCCGAGCTCCGAGCTGCATGCCACCGACTGCCTTTAGGGCGGCCGACGCGGACATGATGCGCGCCAGCAGTCCGGGAAGGTCGTAGAGACCCTGATGCGCTTCCGACGCGGGCGGCTGCTTCGGCGCCGAGTCGACCGCCGGGGACGGAACCGGGGCGGCTTCCGCAAGACGAGGCGGCACGTCGGACGCAAGGCTGGACGATCCCCCCTCCGTCTCCGAGGTCTTGGTTGCCGGGCGGCCCAGAGGAGCCGATGGCGCCGGCTCGGTCGGCGGCTCGGAAGGCGGCTCGGCTCGGATCGTCGACTTGGGCGGCGACTCCGGAACGGTCGGTCTGGGAAGCAGCGGGAACCTCGGGACCAGCAGAGGAGAGAGATGCGAGCTGGGAAGGCTGGCTTTCGGTGGCGAGTCGGGGGGAAACGTCGGCACGGCCGAGGTCTCACGAGCGGTCGATCCACGCGAGAGGGGGAACCTCGGCACGAGCAGGAGCGAAAGGCGCGGGCTGGGAGGAGGGGCCCTCGGCCCGGGCTCGGCCGACGGGGCGGGACGAACGCCGCCCCTCTCCTCCGGCGACGGCGAGCCAGGCAGCCTGCTGGGGAAAGTGATCCCCGGGAGCAGCTGCGGCGCGGGGGGCGGCCTGGCCAAACGAGCCGTCGAAGCGGGCTCGGCGTCCGGAGGGCGAGAGACCGCCGGTTCGGAGGCGGGGCTCAGCGTCGGGAGGCGGCTCGCGAAGGAGAACCTTGGGACGACCATCATCGAGGGAGCTGGGCCGGCCGCCGGTGGAGCGGTCTGGAGCGCGATACGGGGTGGAAGGGGAGCCGAGGGTTCCCACGCCGCCAGCACCCGGAAGGTAGGTGGCCTGGTTCGAGCGACCATCGGAAACTCTGGCGACGGCGCCGGGACGGCCTTCCACTATAACTGATGATTGTCGGGCGGGTGGACCATGGGTTTGGAAGGGTTCTCCACCCCGCCGAGACCGGCTGAGCTGTTCCCACAGATTCAGCCCGACGCCTGTCGGGCTCGCGAAGAGGAGGGGCATTCGGTTGCAGGCCGTCTGCGGCGAGGTCTGGTGGGGCCCTGTTGGAGCAGGCCGCAGACGACCTGGAGCCACTCCGGGTGTCACGGCGCGCGAACGATCCGGGTCATCGACCCTGCGGGCCCGGGACTGGGGACTGGGGACTGGCGATCTTGACCGCCGGACCCCTCAGGGCCCGGCGGTCGGGAAAGGGTTCCCCTCGTGGTTACTACTGAGATCCCCTTGGTGGGGTTTCCTCGCCAGGTCCCGCGGGCTCCTGCCACTGGGCGGCGGGCGGAGGGGCAGCGGCCTTGGGGCGGCGTAGAAGAGCGACCAGGGCAACGAGGAGGGCCCCGACGGCGATGATGAGGGCCACCTCAAAGCCGGTGTTGTAGTTCGACTGCGTGACGTACGACGGCGTGCTGGCCGAGCCGCTGGTCGACGACGAACGAGACCAGCACGAGGTAGTTGCCCCCGACGGTCGCGCTTCCCGAGATCGGCGAGGCGGTGTAGCCCGACACGACGGAGACCTGGTAGGAGTAGGTGCCCGCGGGAACCGTGAACGATAGGGAGGGTCCGCTCGTGGACTTCTCGACACCATCGAACACCGCGGACCAGGTGGTCCCGGACGGCAGCCCGGACTCGTTGATCAGGACCGTGTAGGTCGTGGGGGACGGAGCGGTGGTGGACGAGAACGCAACCGACACGAGGTAGTTGCCTCCCACCGTGGCGGTCCCCGAGGACGGAGAGGCCGAGTAGCCGGCCACGCCCAGGACCTGGTAGGAGTACGACCCTGCCGATACGGTGAACGAGAGCGAGGTTCCGCTGGTGGTCTCCTCGACCCCGTTGAAGATCGCGGACCAGGTCGTCTCGCTGGGCAATCCGGTCTCGTTGATCCAGACCGTGTAGGTGGTCGGGGAGGGCAGCGTTGTGCTCGAGAACGTCACCGACACGAGGTAGGCGGCGCCGACGCTCGCGGTGCCTGACGATGGCGAGGCAGTGTAGCCAGGCACGTCCAGGATCTGGTAGTCGTAGGTTCCGGCCGGGCACGGTGAACGTCAGGGAGCCCGTGTCCGTGGACTCCTCGACCCCGTTGAAGATCGCCGACCAGGTCATCTCGCTCGGGAGTCCCGTCTCGAAGACCGTCACCGAGTAGATCGTAACGAGGGTCGACGAGAAGCTGACGGGGACCGTGTAGTTCGCCGAGACCGAGAACGACCCGCTGGACGGAGAGGCGGCGTAGTCGGTCGGGTTGACGACCGAATACGCGTACGTACCAGCGACCACGACGAACGTCAGCGTGGTTCCGTTGCCCGTCTGCTCCACGCCGTTGAACCACACCGACCAGCTCGTGGCGGGCGCGAGCCCACTCTCCACGAACGATACGGAGTAGAGCGCCGCGAAGCCAATCGTCTGGCTGACCGCTCCGGTCGCCACGACGACCGCGCCGGACGACGGCGAGATCGAGTAGCCGCCGATAGCCGACACCGTGAAGTTGTAGGTCCCGGGGAGCTCGTCGAAGCTGATCCAGCTACCCACCGTGGTCTGGGTCGACCCGTTCAGGGTCACGGACCAGCTGGTTCCAGGCGGGAGACCCGAATCGTAGAACGTGACGACGTACATCCCGGCACTCGCACCGATCGGGTGGTAGTCCCACGCCCCGCTCGAGACGGTGTACGGGTTGAGGACGCCATCCGTGTACGAGTGCCAGTCGGCCCAGTAGTTCCCGACCTCGCTCGAGCTGTTGAACACGTTGCTCGACAAGTCGCTGAACGCCTGGATGTGCGCGGCGTCGTACGTCCCGGTGGCTCCGTTGTTTCCGACGAAGTCGTTGAGGTAGACCCAGTTGCCGGTCCCGTCCTCGATGTCAACACCGTACCCCGTGGAGTCGACGAAGGAGCTGGCGGTGATCAGGTTGTCGGCGGCGCCCGCGTTGAGCTGGACACCGATCGCGTCGTCGAACGCGCCGATCCCGCTGAAGGTGCTGCCGGAGGTGCCGTTGAGCAGGAGACCGAAGTCCCCGTAGGATGCGTTGACCGACTGGACCGCCAGGGCGTCCGAGTGCAGGTCGAACAGAGCGGCGGGGTATCCGTCGTGGTCATGTTCTCGACCGTGCACTGGTAGCTGTCGAAGGTGAGCACGGCGGCGATGGGAATCTCCCCTTCGAAGAGGAAGTACCAGGGGCTCCCGACGTACGTATCAGCAGCCGTGACCCCGTAGATGTGGATCTGGGAGCTGATCTCCAAGAGGATCCCGATGGAGAAGTCGGTCGCGTTGGTCGTGTTGACCCAGGAGTCGGTGTCGTTGACGAACGCCACCCCGAGCGCGACGTCGCTGGCGTTGGTGTCCGATACGTAGACCTGGCTGGAATCCTGCGCCACCACACCAGCGCCCTCGTCGAACGCGGTCGTGTTTTGGACGAAGATGTACGTCGAATCGTTCGCGAAGACGCCCACGCCGGCGTCCGTGGCCGTGGTCTGGAAGACGTAGATGTACTCGGAGGGATCGATGTACACCCCAACGGAGGCGGGACCGCTAGCGGTCGTGTTGAAGACCGCGACGTCCTCCGACCCGGTGACGTTCACTCCGATAGACAACCCGTTCGCGCTGACGTTCTCGATCTCGACGAACTCGGATCCGAGGACCTGGAAGCCGACGGTCGTGTTCAGGAACGCGTCGCCGACCGCCGTGACGTTCTGGACGAACACGTCGTCGGTTTCGTAGGCCTCCGCCCCGACCGAGCCGTTGGTCGCGGTCACGTTGGAGATCGCGACCTCGCCGTAGCCGAAGAAGGCGACGGCTCCGATACTGTTGTTCGCATCCACCCCGGTCACGTTGTAGACTCCGTAGTTTTCGAAGATCTCGGCTCCGACGGAATCGTTGACCGCGGTGACGCCGGAGAGGGTATCCCCGGAGACGTACTCGAGAAGGACGCCGAAGGAATCTTCGGCGACGAAGACGTCGGAAACGTTGGTATTCGAGGTATAGTAGAATTCGAGACCCGCACCGAGGAACTCGTTGTCGACCACGGTAGCGTTCAGGACGGTCAGCCCGTCCGAGTACTCGGCCTCGACGGCAGAGGACTCGTCGGTAGCCTCGACGTACTGGATGTACGCTTCGAAGCAGTCCTCCAGAATCGCTCCCGACGAGAAGGTGGAGGCGTCGATGTAGTACAGGCTGGTGTAGTTCGCATCGATCCCGTAGAAGCCGGAGGACTCGAACACTGCGTCGATGCCGGTGAATTCACCGTACATTCCTCCCTCGTCGAGGACGCCCAGACCGCCGAGGGCCGTCTCGAGAGATACTCCATAGGCAAACGGGGAGTTGAGGACCGTCAGGACGACGGCGCCGTAGATCGCGAAACTGTCCGCGACTACAACGCCCGGGGATTGGGCCGCCCAGATCCCGAAGGAGTCGTACTCGCTCGTGATGTTGAGTGCAACCGCGCCCGTCGAGTTCCAGAGGGAGACTGCGCCGCCGATCGCGACGCCGGTGCCTGTAACGTAGCCCGACAACGTGAGGTTCGCAAAGTAGTCGTTGTCGCCGCTCCAGATCGCGAACTGGGCGCCGTATCCCGGAAGGTCAACGACCGGGCTAAGGTCGTCCGGCTGGTAGTAGGTGTTTCCCGTCGGGGAGTCCTGCCCCTGGGTGACGTTGATCACGGAAATCGGAGCAGTGACCCCGTTCGCCCAGAGCAGGTCGAAATCTGGGAACCCCCAGTCGTTCAGGTGGTTGAACGTCAGGTTGACGTTGACGGTGATGTTGTTGAAGACATACGGAGCTGCAACAGCGCCCGTCGTGTTGAACGCCAGGCTCGCGGCCTGCGCGGGCCCGTTCATGTAGAGAGGCGCGTTCCAGTTCCCGGAATCCGGGGTCATAAAGACCAGGATCTCGACGTTCCCCGAAAGTACAAATGTGAAGTTGATCTGGGAGAACCCGTCGGCGAACCACGTGAAGTTGTAGGTCAGCCCGGGGGGCAGGTACGTATCCACGGTGCCGTTAGCCTCGGAAGGCGCCCAGCTCAGGTTGGTCGTGTTGGTCCCATCGAGCCCTACGAACTCGAAGGCGTAGGTAGGTTGGATGGTCGGCGAAAGGACGTGGTACCGTCCGCTGGGTACACCGCCCGTGGTGTTCCACAGCCCGTAGAGCATCGACGGACCTTGGCTGAGCGACTCGGTCGCCCCGGACCAGGTGCCGGCCGCGCCCACCGAGGTCTCGCCCGTGTCGGTTCCGTAGCTGTACGCGGACTCGGCCGGGGCCCAGGAGGCGCCCTCTCGGAAGGCGAGCGAGGCCGTGCCGTTGAGCGAGCTGATCATGGCGTTCGAGCCGCCGCCGGGACCGCCAAAGATGAGCTCCGCGTCATCGAGGAGACCGAGCGGGTTGGGGCTGGTTCCGCTGACCAGGTAGTCCGGAGTGAGCAGCGGGTCGACCAAGGTCGGGAGCGAGTTGAACACGATCGTATCGTAGATACCGGAGTAGACGGAGGCCCCTTCCGTGACGTGGTAGCCGAACGTCACGGTCGTTCGCCCGCCGACGTTCGAGGCGTTGTTGTAGAGGTCGAGCGTCATCGGGTAGGCGATCGGAAGCGTGGGGCCGTATGCGTAGTAGAACTCGCCCGGAACCAGCGTCCCGTCGTACGAGTAGAGGGTCCCCGCGTTGAGCGTGGCGCCGGGGGCAGAGAAGTTCCAGAGGTTGTCGATGAACTGGAGGGAGTTGCCGTCGAGGTCGACGACGTTTTGGGTCCAGAACTGGCCCAGGTTCGAGCCCGGGTAGGAGACGTTCGTGACCACGGTGTTGAGCTGGATACCGGACTGCCAGGGTGTGACGTTGGCGTTCGGGCTCAGGCCGTCCCAGTAGTACGCGCCGGTCGCCTCGTAGGTGCTTCCCGAGGTGGCGTTGTAATCGTTGAGGGTGAGCGCGCCGAGGACATCCGGGGTGTAGACCGAGTACGGGCCCGAGGAGCCGAGTCCGAAGTCCCCGATCCCCATGGGGGCGGGAGCGACGGTGTAGAGAGGGCTGACCGCCTGGCTGGGGGTGGAGGCGGGGTGGTCGAGGAGAGAAAGGCTGGGGAGGTACGCGGCGGAGACCGGTACCTGTCCGTCCGCGAGCGACTTGGCCACGGGCGCGAGGAACGCCGGCGTCTGGAGATCCTGGTGGGGTGAGTACAATGTGGAGAGGTCGGCCGTAACCGGAGACGGGCGACTCTCCGCTGCGGAGTGAGGAGAATGAGGAAGGGAGTGGGTTGGCGCCTGGGGAAGACGTGAGAACCTGGGACTGGAGGTTAGCGATCCCGGACGATGTGCGGGACGATGGGGTATTGAGGGGCGCGAACGGGGCGGCCAGCGGAGTAACGGCGCCGGAGACCGACGCCGAGGCCGGCGAGGCTCCGTGCGCTCCTATGAGACCCCCGGCGGGGGACAGCATCAGCGCGCAGACGAGTAGCACGATCGGCCAGAGCCAAATCCGATTTCGAACGTTCGGCGAACCAGACATACAGGGCGCGGACCATATGAGCTCGTATAAGAATATTTGCCATTTTTCAACGGAGCCATACCGGCGGCGAGGTCGGGGAGCCACGGCCTCCGACGATTGCCAAGGCGTCCGCCCGTGATCCGGGGTCACGACCCAGGCCCGTGAGGCACGAGTTCGTGGAGTCGCGGCGGAGCGGGCTATCCCGGCCGGCGTGCACGGAGGGGCGCCAGCAGCGGACCCCTACTTCGCGAACCGATGGTCCATCACGAACGGGAGCACGCCCCCGACACGATAGTACCCGAGTTCCATCGGGGAATGGATCTCCAAGACCGTCTCGAACTTCGTCACGCTGCCGTCGGACGCTGTGGCCGTCACCTCGACCGAACAGCGGGGGGAGAGCTCCGCGCCCGACGCGAGCCGGAGGTCGAACGACTCCCGACCCGTCAGGCCGAGGGATCGCCAGCCCGAGCCCTTCGGGAATCCGAGCGGGAGAACCCCCATCTCGATCAGGTTCGTGCGGTGGATCCGCTCGTAGCTCTCCGCGATGACCGCCCCGACCCCGAGAAGACGTGGGCCCTTCGCGGCCCAATCCCGCGAGCTCCCCTGTCCGTAGCTCTTGCCGGCGAGCACGAGCAAGGGCACGTTCTCGCGGCGGTAGCGCTCGGCGGCGGCGAAGATCGTCATCGGCGCTCCCGACGGCTGATGCGCCGTGACCCCGCCTTCCCGGGGGGCGGCGAGCGCGTTGCTGAGCCGCACGTTCGCGAAGGTCCCGCGGATCATCACCTCGTGGTGGCCGCGCCGCGACCCGTAGGTATTGAATTCGCTCGGCGGGACGCCTCGCCCCACCAAGTACTCCCCGGCCGGAGAGCTCGGCGGGATCTCCCCGGCAGGCGAGATGTGGTCCGTCGAGACCTTGTCGCCGAGGACCGCGAGCGCGCGAGCGCCCCGAACGAGTTCTCCGCCCTTCGGCAGGAGAGGCGGAGGGAGGGCAAGGTACGGGGCTTCCGCGAGGTAGGTCGATTCCGCAGACCACGGGTACCGCACGCCTTCTGGAGCGTGGAGCCCCTCCCAGTGGGCGTCCCCCACCTCGATGGAACGGTACCTGTCCCGGAACATGCCGGGGTCGAGGCTGCTCGAGACGAGGCGGGCCACCGCCTCCGCGGTCGGCCACAGCTCGCTCAAGCGGACCGGCTTGCCGTTCGAGCCGGTACCGACCGGTTCCCGGGTGAGGTCGATGTCGATCCGTCCCGCCAGGGCGTACGCGACCACGAGCATCGGCGAGGCGAGGTAGTTGGCGCGGACCTGGTTGTGGATCCGGGCCTCGAAGTTGCGATTGCCGCTCAGCACCGCGGCGACGAACAGGTCACGCTCCCGGACCGCATCGCCAACGGCGGGCGCGAGCGGCCCCGAGTTCCCGATGCAGGTCGTGCATCCGTAGCCGACAACCCCGAATCCGAGAGCGGTGAGCTCGCGGAGAAGGCCGGCCTTCTCCAGGTAGTCGGTCACGACCTTCGAACCTGGGGCGAGGGACGTCTTCACGTGGGAAGGGACGGAGAGCCCGAGCTCGCGCGCTCGTTTCGCGATCAGCCCGGCTCCGATCATAACGGTCGGGTTGGAAGTGTTCGTGCAGCTCGTGATCGCGGCGAGAACGACCGACCCGTCCTCCACGTCGGTGGTCTGCCCCGGGGAAGGCGGCCCTCTGGCCCGGTTGAGCTCGCCGTTGAACGGCCGCAGGGGGTCGTCGGCCGGATAGGGGTGAGCCGTGACAGGGTCGGCGGTGCGGGGGTGGGACGCGCGGTACGTGGCCAGCGCGCCCCGGAACGACTTCGGCGCCTCCGACAACGGCACGCTTTCCTCGGGGTTCCGAGGTCCGGAGACCGTGGGCACGATCGAGCCGAGGTCGATCGAGACCAGGTCGTCGTAGTCGATCTGGCCCGGGGCCGGGGCGCCCCAGAGCCCGAGGGCTCGGGCATACGCCTCGACGCGGGCAACGACCGACCCGTCCCGGCCACTGCCACGCAGGTACTCGATCGTCGCCGCGTCCACCGGGAACAGGGCGGACGTGGCCCCGTACTCGGGGCACATGTTGGAGACGGTCGCGCGATCGGGAACGGAGAGTGAGGAGACCCCGGATCCGAAGAACTCCACGAACTTGTCAACCACCCCCTTCTCGCGAAGGCGTCGCGTTACTGTGAGGACGAGGTCGGTCGCTGTCGTTCCGGCCGGCAGCGCGCCCGTGAGCTCGACGCCGACCACCTCGGGGCGGGCCAGGAAGTACGGCTCCCCCAGCATGACGGCCTCGGCCTCGATCCCCCCGACGCCCCAGCCGAGTACCGAGAGGCCGTTGACCATCGTGGTGTGCGAATCGGTCCCGATGACCGTGTCCGGGTACGCGACGGGGGCGTTCGCGTCCCCGCCGAGGGTGACGACCTGGGCGAGGTACTCCAGATTGACCTGATGGCAGATGCCGTTCCCCGGCGGAACGACCCTAAGGTTGGAAAAGGCCGCCTTCGCCCACTGGAGGAGACGGTACCTCTTCCGAGTTGCGCTCGTACCTCCCGGTCGAGGTTGATCGTGACCGATCGGGGCGAGCCGTAGCTGTCTACCTGGACGGAATGGTCGACCACGAGGTCTACCGGCACGATCGGATTGACCCGCTCCGGCCGCACGTGCCGACGGGCGGCGGCGTCCCGCAGCGTGGCGAGGTCGACGATGACCGGGATCCCGGTGAAGTCCTGCAGCAAGACACGCTCCGGGTAGTACGGGAGTTCCACCGAGCGCGGCGACGGACCGCCGTTCGCAAGCCCCACCAACGCGTCCAATTCCAGCGCCTCGGGGCGGTAGTGTCGGAGGACGTTCTCGAGGATCAGCTGGACCGTCCGCGGACGCCGCGCAAAGCGCGCGGGGTCCACTCCGCGCACGCGGTCCACGCGATAGATCGTCGCGGCCGCGCCCTGGAGCGGGAGCGACGCCGTTACTTTGAGCGGGTCGGGCAGGCTCATGGCCCGCTCAGGGACGAAGGCTTCTTGGGCTCTTTGGCCGGCGCTCGAGGCAGGGGCTCCCCCGAGACCAGCTCCGAGCGGTCCCAGCGAAGGCGAACGGTCCGACCGGCCGGAAGCGGTGCGTCCGGACGGATCTCCACCCTCTCGCCGTCCGGTCCCTGCAGCACGGCCAACGAGTGGCGACCTGTGGTCCCGTGCGCCAACACCGTGTAGACGGGACCGCTCACCGCGGCCCCGTCGACCTCGATGTCCTCGGGATGGACTGCAACACAGCCCCCGGGTCCGGAAAAAAGGTTGTATCCGAGGAATCGGGCGGCCCGGGCCGACCCCGGGTGGCGGAACTGGTCCGCGGGGGGCCCGACCGATTCGAGGGTCCCCTCGAACAGCAGGCCGACCCTGTCCCCGAGGAAGAGGCCCTCCTCGCGGTCGTGAGTGACGTGGATCGCCGCTGTCCCGGAAGCGCGAAGGGCCTCGCGGAACTCGGTCCGGAGGCCGGCCTTGATCTCAACGTCCACCGACGCGAACGGTTCGTCCAGAAGCACGACACGGGGACGCGCGGCCAGGGTCCGGGCGAGGGCGGTGCGCTGGCGTTCGCCCCCCGACAGTTCGTTCGGTCGCCGGTCGAGGAGGCTCCCGAGGGAGAGGAGCTTAGCCAGGCGATCGACCTCGCCGCGAATCTCGTTCGCAGGTCGGCGCTGGAGCAGGGGCGCGTAGGCGATGTTCTCGAAGACGGTCCGATGGGGGAAGAGCGCCGGGTCCTGGAACAGGATGCCGATCTTGCGCCGATGGGACGGGATAGCGCCCAGCTCCACGCCGTCCAAGCGGATCGACCCGGAGGTGGGGCGTTCGAACCCCGCGATGGCCCTCAGGAGGGTCGATTTCCCGGCCCCGTTCGGCCCGAGCAAGGCAAGCAGCTCACCCTCTTCCACGGCGAAGGAGACCGACTCGAGCACCGGTACGCTACCCCAGGCGGCGGAGAGGCCATCGACCTCGAGGACCGGCCTAGAGCTCGACACGTCTTCCTCCGAACACGATCGCGGCATAGACCGCCAGGCTGAGCAGGAGAAGGAGGCCGGCGGCCGCGTCGGCCGCGGGGAACAGCCGGGCGTCCGTGAGGTCGTAGACCGCCACCGGCAGCGTGGTGAACGACGGCGTCACGAGGAAGTACGTCGCGGTGAACTCCCCGAGGCCCACGGCGAACGCGAAGAGCGACGCGGTGACGAGCCCGCCGCGAACTCGGGGCAGCTTCGTGTCCACGAACGCTCCCCACCGGGTCGCCCCCAGGGCTTCGGCCGACTCCGAGACCGAGCGGGCGAGCCCCGCGAGAGGGATCTCCAGGCTCTGGAGCGCGAGGGGGAGTGCGAGCATCGACTGGCTGAGGACGATGAGCAACCAGACGTTCGCCTCCCCGCCCAGGATCGGCCGCCAGAACGACGCGAGGGAGAGGGCGAGGACGACCGGCGAGAGGAGGAGCGGGATGAACAGCACGAGGCCGAGGGGCAGGGAAGCGCGCGGGTGCCTCGACGTAACGAAGCTCCCGCCGATCCCCACCAACAGCGTCACGACAGCGGCCCCGGTGGCGAAAAGAAGCGTGTTCCCGGCGGTCCCCGCGACGGAGATCCCTAGGCGGCTCGCGGTGGCCGAGGAGAACAGCTGGGTCCACGAGCTCCCGAACCCTGCAAACCCCGACGGCGCCGCCGACCGGTAGAGGACGGCGGCGAGGAGGGCCGCCTCGCAGAGGAGCACGAGCCCGGTGACCGCCGCCATGGCCCAGGCGACCGGGCGCTTCCAGGGCACCGACCGGGCGCGGGAGGCCCGGACCCCGGGAGACCCTCGAAGCCGGCGGACCAGGAACAGGTAGGCGAGCGTAGGGACGAGGAACAGGGCGACGAGAACCAACGAGAGGACCCCCGCCGAAGCCGGCTGCAGCAGGAACTCCAGAGACCAGACCTGGGCCTCCACCGTGTAGCACCGGACCCCGCAAAGGAGGAGCGGGGGGGCGAACGAGAGGGCGGAGAAGACGAACGTAAGGAGCGCGCCGGCCGCCGCTCCCACCCAGCTAGGGCGGGCCCAGGTGTCCCAGGTACACTCGAGAAGGCGACCCGCCCAGCGAGGCCGCGGTCTCCTCGAGCTCCACCGACGCGACCTCGCATCCGGTGGCAGTGAGCAGCATCACGATCGGGACGTTGTAGAGCAGATTGGCCGCGACGATCCCTGGGAGCCCGCTCCCGAACAGGCCGAGGCCGGGGACGGCACGGGTCGCGAGCCCCGCCGGGCCGAACAGGTCGAGCACCCCAAGAACGACGATCACGCTCGGCAGAAGGAACGGCACGAGCAGGACCGACCGGACGACCGAGCGGCCGGGCCACGCGTATCGGCCCAGGAAGACGCCCGGTAGGTAGCCGACACCGACCGCGAGCGCGGCGGACAGTCCACCCTGCACCAGGGAGTTCCCGAGGGCGCGCTGATTGACGGAGTTCCCCACGACCGCTTCGATCCCCGCAAGACCCCCCGCCGACTGGAGGGTCGAGGCGAACAACAGGCCCGAGGGAAGGACCGCGAAGAGGCCCACGAAGGCGAGGATCGCGAGAAGCAGCGAGAGCTCGAGAGAGGGCCGCCGCATGCGTCCTCTACGCGAGGGAGACCCAGGTGTCGATCCAGCCGGGCAGCGAAGCGGCGACCGCAGCGGGCGTCGTCTCGTCGTTCAGGGCCACGATCGAGCCCGGCGGTATCGCGCTCGCGAAGGAGGGCGGCAGCGCGACCGTCTGATTCGCCGGGTACTCCCACTCGGTCGTCGGGAGCTCCGATTGGACCGTGCCGGATAGGAACCAGTTCTCGAACTCCTGGTCCAGCCCAAGGTGGCGCGTCCCGTTCACGATCCCGAGCCCGTAGATCGTCTCCCAGCCGTACTGTGTCCCGTTCCACCAGCTCCCGGTCGAGTTGAACGCCCCGGCTTCCCCGTAGGTACGCCGCGTAGGCGGGGTCGGTCGAGTAGCTGACGACGAGCTGGTACGGGTCCGGGAACAGGCCGAACGCCGTCCCCCAGTCGGGGGCGAGATGCGGCAATCCTGCCGGGGCGTCCGTCCAGAAGTTCGTCCAATCCTGGTGGAGGACGTGCTCGTAGTACTCGATCTCCCAGACGAGGAACTCCTCGCCGGTGATGTCGACCGTCGGGTCCTCGACCACGAGCGCGCCGGCCCAGCTGGCGTTCGAGACGAGGTCGGGGAGCGTAGCGGTCGCGACGTCCCCGTCGGTCGCGTTGTAGAACGCGGAGCTGTAGTCGATCGCGAGGTACCCGTACTCGTAGGGCACGGCGCCGTAGTCCGGGGAGAGCTCGGGGACCAGCTGCGGGGGAATGTCGGCGAGCTCCGGGGGAGCATACGGCACGAGGAGATGGTGAGCCTCCGCCTCGGGAGCCGTGATCTCGTCGAGCCCGATGACCAGGTCGGCCGCCGGCGCGTTCGCTTGCTCGAGCAGCGTGTTCACCAACGTCCCGGCAGGGCACTCGACTTCGATGCGCACGTTGTGCGCACTCGCGAACTGTCCGAAGACCGTCTGGAACTCGGGGGAGCCGCAGTTGACGCCCCCGAGGAGGCTCGGGTAGGTGTAGATGACGAGGGTCGTCCCGCCGAGGCTCGCGTTGACGTACCCGTAGATCCCCAGCCCCGCGAGCACGAGCACGGTGGCCAGAGCGACGGCGCCGAGGGCGCGGCCCAACCGACCCGGGCGCCGGAGGGGGCGGAACTGCGGGGTGACCGATGGGTCGGCCTTCATCCCTCCGCGGATCCGGCGGAGAGGTCTCTCAGTGCGCGCATTGCGTTCCCTTCGCGGGCATTATCCCGTGCAGGTTCCTGGGGTCGACGAGCAGGCACTCGTCCTCTCAGCCGGTTCCGAGCTCCCCCTGCGGAAACTCCTACGCGGCGCCGGGATAAAACGTTCCGGCGGGCGGACCTGAGCGAGTCATATAGTGGGGTCGTTTCTTACGAGGTGGAGGCGAATCCCGTGGCCGACCCGATAGAGAAACTCCGCTTCGGGACAGAGCTCCTGAAGCGTGGCTTCGCCCGGATGCAGCAGGGCGGGGTCATCATGGACGTCACGACCGCCGAGCAGGCCGCGATCGCCGAGGAGGCGGGCGCGGTCGCCGTGATGGCGCTCGAGCGCGTTCCGGCCGACATCCGTGCCGGCCGGCGGCGTGGCGCGGATGGCCGACCCCCAGCGGGTACGGGAGATCCGCGACCGCGTGAGCATCCCGGTCATGGCGAAGTGCCGGATCGGGCACACCGCAGAGGCCCGGATCCTCGAGACCCTGGGGGTCGATATGATCGACGAGTCGGAGGTCCTCACGCCGGCGGACCCGTTCCATCACGTCGACAAGAAGCAGTTCAAGGTGCCGTTCGTCTGCGGGGCCCGCAACCTGGGAGAGGCCCTCCGCCGGATCGAGGAAGGAGCGGCCATGATCCGGACGAAGGGCGAAGCGGGCACGGGCAACGTGATCGAGGCCGTGCGCCATATCCGCCAGATCTCCGGCGAGGTCGAGGAGATCAAGAAGCTCGCGAAGCGCGACCTCCCGGCCTGGGCGAAGAACGAGCGGGTCTCCGAGGCGATCCTCCTCGAGGTCCGCGGTCTCGGCCGACTCCCTGTGGTGAACTTCGCGGCGGGGGGCATCGCGACCCCGGCCGATGCCGCGCTTTGCCGGATGCTCGGGGTCGACGGAGTGTTCGTCGGGAGCGGGATCTTCAAGGCCCAGCAGCCGATGAAGGTCGCGCGCGCCATCGTCGAGGCGTCCCTGCACTACGACGACCCGGAGGTCCTCGCCCGCGCCTCGACCGGCCTCGGGGAGTTGATGCACGGGACCGAGATCGCCGCGATACCGCCCGAATCGATGTTCCAGGCGCGGGAGTCCGCGCCGATGACGGGCGACGCGAGCCGGCGGGACCCGGCCTCGGCTTGAACCCCTCCCCAGCGAGGACCGCACGGCGGTGGCCGTAATACCGAGAGGGCCCTAACCCCGCCCGTGCGGATCGTCCAGGTCACGCCGTTCTTCCACCCGCACGCGGGGGGCGTGGAATCCCACGTCCGAAGCCTCGTGGGCGAGTTCGCCCGCGAGGGCCACGAGGTCACCGTGGTCACGTCGCGCTACCGCCGCGACCTGCCGGCCGAAGAGGAGGTCGACGGGTACCGGATCGTTCGCACCCGTACGCTCGGGGTGGTGCTCAACACCCCGCTCGACATAGGCACGGGTCTCGCGCTCCGGACGATTCCCGCCGACGTCATCCACCTCCACTACCCTCCCCCGCTCACGCTCGTTCTTCGCGATCCGAGCGCTGGGAGCATCCTCCGTCCCGGTCTGCCTGACCTACCACTGCGACCTCTACCTCTCGGGACTCCTCGGCCGGGCCATCGCCGGCTTGTACCAGCGGACGCTCCTCCCTCCTACGCTCCGCAGGGTACGGCGGATCGTGGTCCACACCCGGAGCTACGGAACGACCTCGGCGGTGCTACGGGGGCGCGACCTCGAGATCATCCCGTCGGTGGTCGACCTCGACCGGTTCCGACCCGGGGTCGAGGCGAACGAGCTGCGGGGTCGCCTCCGGCTCGAGGGGAAGCGGGTGCTCGCGTTCACGGGGCGCCTCGTGCCCCACAAGGGCGTGGACGTCATCCTCCAGGCGCTCCGGGAGCTCCCCTCCGACGTGGTCCTGATGGTGATAGGCGCCGGCCCGCGCCTCCCCGACCTCATCGGCCTCGCGCGCCGGATTGGCGTGGTCGACCGGGTCCGGTTCTGCCCGTCGGTCTCGGACGACGACCTCCCCCGCTACCTCTCGCTCGCGGAGGTGTTCGTGTTCCCCTCGCAGAACCGGCTCGAGGGGTTCGGGCTCGCGGTCGCCGAAGCGATGGCCTCGGGACTGCCGGTGGTGATCGCGGACGTCCCGGGGGTTCGCGAGGTGATCGAGGACGGCAAGGAGGGGCTGCTGGCCGAGCCGCTGATTGCGAGCGACCTCGCCCGTCAAGTGAGCCGGATCCTGGACGATCCCGCGCTGGCGCGCCAGATGGGCGCCGCCGCTCGTCGGAGGGCCGAGACCCGCTACGGCCTAGCGACGGTGGCCCACGCGCTCATCCGGATGTACGAAGGCCTAGGCGCAGCTGGTTGATCTGGACCTTCATGCGAGAGGCCTCGGCCCCCGCGGCCCGCCGCCAGTTGGGACCGGCGGACGCGTAGAGGATGCTGCGTGACGCGTTCACGAGGAGCGCCCGGCCGTGGCCGTCCACACCCTCCCGGACCGTGGTGGCGAGCGACCCCCCTTGCGCCCCAATCCCGGGCACCAGGATCGGGATCCCGTTCCCCAGCGTCGCCCGGGCCGATCGCAGGCCCTCCGAGAACGTGGCACCGATCACGACGCCGACGTTTCCGTGAGCGTGGGCGAGCCGGCGCACCTCGCCGACGACCGCGACCCACAGCGGGCCCCGAGGCGTCGGGATCTCCTGGAAGTCGCCCGAACCGGGATTCGAGGAGTGCGCGATCACGAACACCCCGTGCGCCGGCTCTTCCAGGAACGGAGTGAGGGTCTCCCAGCCGTTCCACGGGGTGACGGTCACGGCATCGAACCCGAACCCCCGGAACGCGCCATCGCGAACCATTCTCATCGTGTTCGGAATATCGTTGGCCTTGAGGTCGAGGATACGAAGGCGCGTCGGTCCGATCTTCTTCGCGAAGCGCTGGAGCGCGTGGAAACCGGCGGGCCCGTACTGGAGGTACGAGCCGAGCTGCATCTTGTAGGCCGCCGCGTAGGGGTAGGTGGCCGTCACGATGCCGCCCAGGAATCGCTCGAGCTGCGCGGGCGCGGAGAGGCGGCGGAGCCCGCGCGGGACGAGCGCGGGATCGGGGTCCAGGCCCACGCAGAGCAGCGAGTTCCGCTGACGGAGGATCCGGTCGACCCGTTGGTTGAACTTGAGCGGCAAGGGTCGAGGCCAGAGGCGGCGCGCGTAAGAACCTATCCGAAATCGATGTCGAGGCCTGGGGAGCCGCCGGCCGCGTACCGAGGGTCCCAGTTCGACCGCCGCGGGACCGCCTCCTCGGCCTCGGGCCCGGCGATTCGCATCGTCCATCGACCGTCTTCGAGACGAGCGTTTTAACGGACCCGCCGTTTCCTCCGCCCGGAGCGTCGATGGTCGCGGACGAATCGCCGCCCGTCATCCCCGAAGTCCGCCTCCGGGACGTCCGTCCGGGCGCGGGTCCGGTGGAGGTCATCGGCCGCATCATTTCGATGGAACGCCGGGAGGTCACTCGTCGCTCCGACGGTAGCCGTCGACCGCTCGTCTCGGGTCAGCTCAGCGACGGGACCGCGAGCGTTCGGTTCACGTGGTGGGACCCGCCGCGGGAGGGGATCGAGCGGGGCACGATCCTCCGCGCCGCGGGCGTCGAGGTAGGGGAGTTCCGAGGACGGCCCGAGCTGACGTTCACGTGGAAGACCCGGGTCGGTCCAGCGAGTCCCGCGGAGCTTCCCAAGGTGGATTCGGAGGAGATTCCGATGCGCTCGATCAAGGAGCTCCACCCCTCGGACGAGGGGTTCCGTCTGGAGGTTCGTGTCGCCCGCATCGCGCAACGCAGCGTCACCGTCGGCGAGGAGCGGCGGGTCGTTTTCGACGGCCTCGTGGGGGACCGCACCGGTGCCATCGCCCTCTCGGCGTGGAGTGATTTCGCCCTCCGCGCCGGCGAGACGGTTCGCGTGGCGGGCGGGTACGTTCGCGAGTTCCGAGGGCGCCCGCAGCTGGTCGTGGACGAGCGGACGACCGTGACCCGCATCGCAGCCGGCACGCTTCCCGAGGCGGCCGAGATCCTCCGAGCGCCCTACCGGTCCATCGCCGACCTCGAGGATGCGGGCGGCGGAGAGGTGGTCTCCATCGAGGGGATCGTGGTCGGTCTCCTGCCGCCGAGCGGCGTTGTCTATCGCTGCCCCACCTGTCGCAGGACCGTGACCAGCGGTATCTGCCGTGTCCACGGGCAGGTAGAAGGATACGCCGACCTCAGGGCCCGGATCGTGCTGGACGACGGGACCGGTTCGGTCACGGTCGCCGCCGGGAGGGAAGCGACCGAGGCGCTCTGGGGTGTATCGCTCGAACAGGCGAGAAGCCGGCTGCGGGAACAGCCCGATCCTACGCTGCTCGAAGAGGAGCTGTTCGAGACCCTGCTTGGGCGGCGCCTGCGGGTAAAGGGGAGCGCGGCCAAGGACGATTTCGGAGTTACCGTCACGCCCGAATCGATCGAGCGGGGCGAGGTCGACCTCGACGCGGCCGCCGACGAGCTCGGCGCCCGCCTGCCGGGCGGTGGCTGATGGCGCTCCGAGAGACCGCCTGGCGGGTCACCGCTCGCGAACTGGAGAGCTCTCTCGAGGAGGAACGCGGGGTGGGCGAACGCGCCCCGACGCACCTCGTGAGCCCGTTCGGCGCGCGGATGAGCCGGGTCCTGGTCGCGGGAACGCTCTCCCCGGGGGAACCGATCGGTCGAGACGAACCGACCACGTTCTGGAGAGCGCGTCTATCCGACCCGACAGGAGCCGTGGCCGTCACGGCGGGCAGCTTCCAGCCGCGGGCCATGGCCCAGCTGCGTTCGGCCACAGCCTCCCGGCCGGCGATCCTTGTCGGCCGGGCCCACCTCTATCGAGGCCGGGACGGGGTCGCGAACGTGTCGGTCCGCGCGGAAGGCGTCCGTTCTGTCGGCGAGATCGAGGAGCGGGGCGTGCTCGCCGACATCGTTCGGCACACCCTCGATCGCCTCGACCTCCTGGAACGTCTCGAGAAGGATCCCGGCGTCACGGAAGAGGCCCTCCGCGCCGAGGGGATGCCCGGCTCGTGGATACGAGCCGGCCGAGAAGCGCTGCGACGCTACCCGAACGTTGACCGGGCGGCGTTCCGCCGGGAGCTGCGTGCGGCCGTACGCCGGGTCGCCGGGGACAGTGGGCCACAGGCGTCTTCCTCGGTGCCGCCGTCGACCGTGACCCGGACCCAGGCCCCCCCGGCACGACCCGCCGGCCCGCCTCCGAGCGCCGCGGAGAGGGCGGAGGAGTCTCTCTTCCTGGACTTCGTCGACGAGATCTCCGAGGTGTCAGCAGACGGTTACGCGGACCTCAAAGAGGTCATCCTCCGGACGACAGAGCAGGGGCTTGGGTCGGGACGGGCCGAGGCGGTGCTCAACCGCCTCGAGGAGGAAGGGGTGCTTGAGGAGCCGATCGTGGGCAAGCTGAGGCGGACCTGACACCGACGGACTCGGGCCTCATCCCGAGGCAGCCGCCTTCCTGCGACCGGATACCCCATCAAGTCCGACCGAAGGGTCTAAGAACCCAGCCCAGTCTGGGGGCCCCGGTTAGCAAACATGGCGTTCCAGCAATACGGGTCTGGGCCAGGCATGCCCCCCATGGAGCCGCCCGAGGCGCAGTCGATCAAGTCGATGTTGCATATCGCGAGGATCCTTGCGATTATCTTCGGGGTCCTCGTTCTGCTCGCCGGCATCGCGTACGCTGCGTGGATCGCCTATCTCTCCACGATCTGTTCGACGTACGTCGGGATCGACCCCTACTGTGGAGGCGCCCTCCTCGGGGCCCTCATCCCCGCCATCTGGCTCGTGATCGGAGGCGTCGTTGCGCTCCTGGTCTACATGCAGATGAAGTCCATCGAGGAGAAGGTCAATGCTCACCAGTACGAGGCAGCCAAGTCCCAGACGCTCGTATGGATGATCATCGGCTTCATCTTCGGCATCCTACTCGGCATCATCCTCCTGATCGCCTACATCAAGTTCGACCCCCTGATCACTTGGCAGCGCAACAGCGCTGGCGGCGCCGCGACCTCTTGGCCGAGCCCGCCGATGGGTGGAGCCGTCGTGCCACCCCCAGCCGGATCGATGGGAGCACCCCCCCCGCCCCCTCCCCCGGCGACCCCTGCGGCGGCGCCACCGTTCTGCTCGAGCTGCGGCAAGCCGACCACCTACCTTGCCCAGTACCGGCCGGTACTACTGCGCAAGCTGCCAGAGAGTACGTCTGAACCGCCGTCTCTCCCAGCGTCGTGAGACGGGGCGCGAGCGCAAGGTACGTGCACGTCGCGCCCCCGCATTCCCCGGGAGTTACAGTATTGGGCCCAGCGCGAACGTCCCGGCGTGACCAAAGTTCGGTGTCCCGGGACCGGGGTCCCGATCCCGCGCCCGAGGATATATATACGCGCCAGACTCGGAGGCGCGGGGGAATGAGGAACACCTGTCTCTCCGAATCGATGACGAGACCAGCGAAGAGCTGACCCCCACTCCCTCGTTGATTCCGTAACCCATGGTCGATCGGTCCCCGTCGTTCGCGCTGATAGCCATCCTCACGATCGTCGCCATCGTGGTGGCAGGCATCGGGGCCGGACTCCTCTACGAGTTCAACCACCCGAAGGCGCCCGCCGGCCCACCCACGGTCCAGGTCGGTGACAACGTCACGGTGAACTACATCGGGATGTTCGGAAGCGGGCCCGAGCAGGGTCGCGTGTTCGACACGTCCATCAAGTCGGTCGCGGAGAACAACGCGACGTGGCCCAAGTCCCTCCAGTACACGCCTCGCAGCGCATCGGGCTACACGCCGCTACCGGTGCACGTGGGACCGAACACCCCCGGCTCGGGCTACACCGTCGGCAATGTCACGTACGGCGGCGTGGTCACCGGCTTCTGGGAGGGTCTCCTGGGCCTTGCCCGGGAACCAGACCCGCTGGGCGAGCGTCTCGCCGAACCTCGGCTACGGACCTCTGGTCCAGAGCTGCGTGCGGACGGCCAACCTCACGTTCACCCTCCCGGCCGTCGTGAGCAACACGCCGGTCGAGTTCAACACAAGCTATCCGGGGGTCCCGGCCCAGGCGGGGGTCCGGTTCGCGGACCCGACGTACTCGTGGCCAGACCTCGTGATCAGCGCGAACGCGAGTACGATCGCCGTGGAGAACCTCCCGGCTATCGGATGGACCTCCTCTCCTAACGGCTGGCCGGTGGTCGTTACGAATGTGACCCCCCAGACGATCACTCTCCACAACGAGCTCACGACCTCGGACGTGGGCCTGTTTCAGGGTCACGTCCGACGACGAGCGAGGTCTGCTCCTCGTCGGCGTTCATCGTCTCGGCGGTCGACCTCGTGACGGGAGCGTACTCCGAGAACTTTAACAAGGAAGTCGTCGGCCAGACGCTGATCTTCGTGGTGACGATCGTCGACATCCACGGGCCGTAGTGGGCCCGGCGGCGTTCAGCCGAGGGTTACCTTCCCGCGTTTCATCAGTTCCTCGAGGTTCGATTCCGCGATCGCCGTCGGGTCGCTCCGGCGGGGGGCGGGTCGTGGCCTCGAGTACCTCCTGGAGGATCTTGCGGGCGTCCTCCCGTCGCGTCCGTGAACGGGCGAGGAGCTCGCGCCCCTCCTTCTCGACCTCGGCGATCTCGCGGGAGACGGTGTCGACCTGGGTCATCAGTTCCGCCCGCGCCCGACCGGCGGTTCGCATCTCGGCGACCATCGCCCCGGCGGCTTCGAGCTTGGCACGGATATCGACCATATGCTTGTCGCGGTCGGCCCGGGCCTTGGCCATCTCCTCCACGAGCCGGTCGACCTCCAGCCGTGCGGCAACGATCGCCTCCTCGGCTTCTCGGCGTTGCTTCTCGTGCTCGAGTGCGATCGCCTTCCGGGACTCGATGTGCTGGAGCTCCTTCGCCTTGGAGCGGAGCTCGGCGATCAGCGCGTTCTCGTCTTCGATAGGGAGCGCCCGGGTCTGCTGCCGGAGCTCGAGCTCGGCGATCTCCCGCTTGAGCTGCTCGGGGTTCTGCCGCTCGCTGCGCTCGAACGTGAGCACGAGCTCGCGGCGGCGCACGACCGATTCCTCGAGCTTTTGCCGGGCCTTCTCGCACCCACTGCGGAGTTCGGAGAGGTGCTTGCCCAGTTGCCCGAACTCGTCGTGGAGTCGTTCCACTTCCGCCTGAGGCACCTGGCGGCGGTTGTAGAGGTCCTTCTGCTTCGCGGACAGGGCGCGCACCTGGCCGATGAGGGCGTGCCGCTGGTCAAGGAGCGTGTTGAGCCGGCCCTCGAGCTGGCGGAGCCGGTCTCGTTCCTCCCGGTCCTCCCGCTGCCACTGCTCTGAGAGAAGCGCACGCGACGGCACGGCCACACGAGGAGCGGAGGGTCTCAAAAGGCCTTCGAATCCGGGTCGGGTAGGGCCCGGCGCCGAGACCCGGGCCGCGGACGAGGCCCGGACGCCGCCCCGGCGAAGCGCAGGCGACCGCGCTCAAGGGGGCTCCGCCCTCTGGGAACGGTTGGCTTCTTCCTAGGAGAGGCAGCGTTTTCGAGAGGCCGAACGACAATGAACAACCACAGCGCCCGGCAAGGACCCATGACCAATGCCTTCACCCGGAACCCAGGGGGTCGAATCGGAGCCAGCATCTCAGAGGGCTCGAGCGGGCTGCGGCCGGTCGAGGGATGACCTACGGCCGAGCGCTTCTGCGCGCATTCGGGCTTCGAGGCCCGCGGCGTGTCCTCAAGGGTTCGGCCGCGAACCGCTGGGCTGCGAACAACGCCGCGGGCACCGCCGCGTCGATGTTGAACACCGCGATCGGGGCACAGGATTGGAGCATCGCGTTCAGCGCCGCGTGGCCTCGGCCGCCGCGGCCGTACCCGATCGATGTGGGGATTCCGACAACGGGGGCCCTCACAAGGCCCGCGACCACAGTGGGGAGCGCCCCTTCCCGGCCCGCGAAGACCAGGTACGTCTCGGGTTTGCGTCGTTCGAGCCGTTTCAAGGCTCGGAGCAACCGGTGCAATCCGGCCACGCCTACGTCGAAGGCGCACGCAACAGGGATCCCGAGCTCCAGGAGAACCGATTCCGCCTCCCGTGCGACCGCCACATCGCTCGTTCCGGCCGCAAGGATCGCGACCGTCCCGTTGCGGTAGGAGCCTCCCAGCGGTCCCGGGAGCCGGAGGAGGCGGCCCCCCGCGAGAGACCGGGTCTGGAGATCGGGGTGCTCGACGCCCTCCAGCGCCCGGCGTTGCGCGGTCGTTGGGCGCGAGACCAGGGCCCCAAGCCCGCGAGCCTGAATGGATCGCAGGATCCCAACCAGCTGTGCTACGCTCTTGCCTTCGCCGAGGATCACTTCGGGCACGCCAGTCCGGTGTGTGCGGTCGTGATCGATGCGGGCGTAGTCTTCAACCATGATATCGCCGGATCGCGAAGTGCCGGTCCGCCTCGTGCCCGACGCGCCCACGGCCGAGTCGACCGGCCTCGAAACTTAACGTCCGCCGTCAGCCATCGACCGTTTCTTGCGCGACGGTTTTGCGTTCGAGGGAGACGCGTCGGGTGCGGGGCCAGCTTCGACTGTTGGCGGCAACGGTCGCGCCCGGGCGAGGATCGCCTCGACCACGTCGGACTTCGCGTCGGCGTAGTTCTGTACGAACTTCCAGTTCTTGGCGGCGAGTTCCCGCTTGGTCCTCTCGTAGAGCTCTCGGTCGACCGCGTTCGCCCGTAGCCTATCCCGAAACGCCAGGTTCCTTTCGATCTCCACGGAACCGGTCGAAAAGACGTGGACGTTGACGTTGGTGTCCGGCCCTTTGAACAGTCGGTGTTCGTGCCAGTTGGGCTCGCGGATCCGAAGCACGTAGCCCGCCGACTCGAGCGCCGGGACATAGGTGGCCTCGTCAGAGGAATCGGTCACCACAAGTAGGATGTCAAGGATCGGCTTTGCAACGAGGCCGGGAACCGAGGTCGAGCCGATGTGCTCGATCCGGAGCGCGCGTCGCCCGAGGGCTGACCTGATCCGTCGCGCCTCACGAGCGAACTGCTCCGGCCATGAGGGGTCGTACTCCACAAGTTGGACCGGGCCATCCAGCCGCGTGGGCTCGCCGATGGTCGCCTTCCTGAGCTCTTCCTCGGTACGCGGTCCGGGTGCTGAGTTCGGCATTGCATCCTGCCCGTCGTTCTCGAGATGGAATCCGACCTATACGTTTCCCGCGACAGTCGGTCATTCCCCACCCAAGCCGTGATATAGCGCGGGCCGGTGGCACGCCGCCTTCCTCGGAATGCCCGATTTCTCTCTCTCACCCGAGCACGAAAGCCTCCGGGATATGGCCCGGAAATTCGCGCGGAGCGAGATGGCGCCGCACGCTGCGGAATGCGACCGGGCCGCCCGGTTTCCTGAGGAGATCTACCGGAAGGCCCACGCTCTCGGGCTGATGAACCTCAACGTTCCGGGCGAGCTGGGCGGAAGTGGCCTCTCGCTGTTCGAGCAGTGCCTGATCGTTGAGGAGCTCGCCTACGCCTGCGGCGGGATGACCACGTCGATCATCGCCAATTGCCTCGCCCTCGAACCGATCCTGTTGGGAGGGACGACCGAGCAGAAGCAGCGGTACCTCCAGCCGTTCTGTGCGGACTACCACCTCGCCTCTTTCTGCCTGACAGAGCCCGCCGGAGGGAGCGACGCGGGCTCTCTACGCACCCGCGCCCGCCGAGAGGGAGAGGAGTACGTCCTAGACGGCGAGAAGTGCTTCATCACCAACGCGCCGCACGCTTCGCTGTACACCGTGTTCGCGATGGTGAACCCCGAGCTTCGCCACAAAGGCATCTCCGCCTTCGTGGTCCCGCGCTCGGCCAAGGGACTCATCCCCGGAAAGGACGAGGAAAAGATGGGCCATCGGGCGTCCTCGACCTCGAGCGTCCGTTTCGAGAGCGTGCGCGTCCCGGTCTCGGACCGGCTCGGCGCGGAGGGGGAAGGATTTTCCATCGCGATGCGAACGCTGGACCAGACGCGCACTCCGATCGGGGCTCTCGCGACCGGGATCGCCCAGGCGGCGCTGGACCACGCTGCGCGCTACTCGGTGAAGCGCGAGACGTTCGGCAAACCCATCTCGGAGCACCAGGCGATCCAGATCAAGCTCGCGAACATGGCCCAAGCCGTGCATGCGGCCCGTCTTCTGACCTGGCACGCGGCTTGGACGATCGACCGCGGACAGAAGGGCACGCTCGAGTCGTCGATCGCGAAGTGCTTCGCGTCCGATGCGGCGCTCCACGTGGCCGACGAAGCGATCCAGACGTTCGGAGGATACGGTTACATGAAGGAGTACCCAGTCGAGAAGCTGCTCCGGGACGCCAAGCTGACGCAGATCTACGAGGGTGCGAACGAGATCCAGCGGACCGTGATCGCACGCGAACTGCTGCGCGGCTACTCGTAGGGGCGACCGCGCGTGGAGATCGTCGTCTGCCTCAAGCCGGTCCCGGACGCGGAGACCCGACTGCGCCCGTTGGCCGACGGGTCGGGGCTCGACCCCGAGGGCGTGAAGTTCGTCCTCGCAGGGTACGACGAATCGGCGGTAGAGCAGGCCCTCCTGCTCAAGGAGGCCAACGCCGGATCGAAGGTGCACGCCGTATCGTTCGGTTCCTCCCGATGGACCGAGGAGGTCCTTCGCGCGGCGATCGCGCTCGGCTGTGACACCGCCACGGCCGTCGAGCGTGCCTCCGGAGTCGCGGAGGACCCGCTGGCGACGGCGGCGGCGCTGCGCACAGCGATCGAGACCCTGCCGCACGACCTCGTGCTCCTCGGAAAGCAGGCTGGGGACGACGAGGAAGGGCTCGTACCGGGCGCCCTCGCCGAGATGCTCGGTCTTCCCCATTTCGGCTTCGTGGTGGACCTGCGTTGGGACTCGGCCTCGCAACGCTTGAAGTTCGGCCGCTCTGCGGAAGCCGGCCAGGAGACCTGGGAAGCGCCCCTCCCGTGCGTCATCGCCCTCCAGCAAGCTTGGAACGACCCTCGCACGGCGAAGCTCCCGGCGATCCTCAAGTCGCGCCGCGCGCCCCTCGCGAAATCGAACCCTCCCCCGCCGGCGACCGATCATGGACGGAGCGAGCTCGAACGATTCGCCCTGCCACCCCCCCGCACCGGAGCGCGCATGATTGGTACCCGGACCCCAGCGGAAGCCGCCGAGAAGCTCGTTCGGATCCTCAAGGAAGAGGCGAAGGTGTTCCCGTGACACCGAACCTCCTCGTCGTGGGAGAGACCGACGGTGTCGCCCTCTCCGCGGCGACCGCGGAGGCCGTCGGAGTTGCACGGTCCCTTGCGGGGCCGAGCGGGACGGTTGTCGGGTTCGTTCCGGCCCGGGGGCGGCCTCGGCCGCCCCCGGGTTCGGCGCCTACGGAGTGACACGAGTGCTCCGGGTGGAGGACCCGAGACTCGAGCGGGCGCCGCCAGCGGCCCAGACCCGGTACGTCGCGGCTGCCGCGAACGCAGTGCACGCGAACATCGTCATCCTCGGCGGCACGACCTTCGGTCGCGACCTTGTGGGCCGGGTCGCGGTGGCGCTCCACGCAGGCGCTGCCAACGGCGTCACGGAGCTCGAGTGGGTCGAGGAGAGCCTCCGCGTCCGACGCCCGGTCTTCGGGGGACGGGCGACCGAGACTCGCCGGCTCCGAGGCGAACGATGCGTCGTCTCCGTACGACCCCACGCGTTCCCGATCCCGAACGGGCCCGTCGTGACCAGCGCGGTCGAGGCAGTTCCCGCCGCCGACGTCCTTCCGGGTCTTCTCGCTGCGAAGCGCACATCCGTCGAATCGGCCCCCCAGGGAAGCGGGCCATCGTTGGGTGACGCGTCGATCGTGGTCTCCGGCGGCCGAGGCGTTCGAACGCCGGAGAACTTCCGGCTCGTCGAGGATCTGGCGGCCTCCCTCGGAGCGGCGGCGGGTGCCTCGCGCGCCGTGACGGACGCGGGCTGGCGCCCGGCGTCCCTCCAGGTCGGGCAGACGGGCCGTGCCGTCTCCCCCCAGCTCTACATCGCCGTGGGGATCTCGGGCGCGATACAGCACCTGGTGGGCATGATGAGCTCGCGGGTGATCGTTGCGATCAACAACGACGCTTCGGCGTCCATCTTCCGGGTGGCCGACTACGGTATCGTGGGCGACCTGTTCGAGATCGTCCCCGCCCTTACCGCGGAGATCCGCCGCGTCCGGGGGATCTAACGGTCCGTCACAGGTCGCGCGCGACGGCGACCCCGTCACGCACGAGCGCGATCATGGAGAGTCCGGCGGCGCGTTGGGCCTTGAGGAGAAGCCGGCGCATGTGCTGCTTCGGTTCGCTGGTCCCGCTCGTCATCTCGTGGAACAGCTGCGCCGCGAACCGCGGGTAGGCGCTGTAGATGCGAGCGTTCCACTTCACCCGGTCCATGCCGGCGAAGTCCCGGAAGTCTGCGAGAATGCCGGTAGACGCCAGCCGACGGTCGTACTCCGCCAGCCCCCGAGCGGTAGCATCGCCCGCGGCCTTGGCGGCGAGCGCGGTCTCCGCCGCCTCGAGGCCGCTGCGTACGGCGTAGTTCATTCCCTGGATCACGATCCCGTTCGAGAAGACGAAGCCGGCCGCGTCCCCTGCCACCATCCACCCCTCCCCGTGAAATGCGCTGGGTCGGCTCGCCCAGCCCGAGGTGATGAGCTTCGCACCGGTACTCGACGAGCTCGGCGCCCCGCAGGCGACGCTGGATCGTGGGATGCTGCTTGTAGCGCTCGATCAGGTCGTGCGCGTAGACGCCCTTTCCGAAGAGCGAGGCGATGTTCACGATGAGCCCGATCGAGAGCGTGTCCCGATTCGTGTACAGGAACCCGCCCGCCATCACGCCCGGCGGGAAGATCCCCGTCACCCACTCCTCGGCGTGACCCTCGCCCGGGCCGAGCTGGAACCGCTCTTCGAGGACCGCCGGGTCGAGCCGGTAGACTTCCTTGATGCCGAGCTCCGTCGCCTGGCTCGAGAGGCGGGTCGCTGGGCGGATCGGGGTACCCAACGAAAGCCGCGAGTTGGTCCCGTCGGCCAGGATGGTGACCGGCGCGGTCATCTTCTCGCCTCCTTGAACGACGCCGTGCACCCGTGTGCCCTCCCACAGGAGGGAGTCGACGGGCACCGAAGCGACCACGGTGGCCCCGGCCTCCTCGGCCTTCTTCGCGAGCCAGGCGTCCGTCCGTGCCCGGAGGACCGTGTAGGCGGCGTACGGCTCGTTGCGCCAGGCGCCGTCCTCGAAGTCGAACGCAACGGAGTCCTCCGGGGTCAGGAAGCCGAACCGCTTTCGAACCAGGTGCCGCTCGAGCGGCATCTCGGCCTGCCATTTCGGGAGGATTCGGTCGAGGTCGTGGCCCCACAGCACGCCACCCGAGAGGTTCTTCGCCCCGGGCTCGGCACCCCGCTCAAGGAGGAGTACGTTCGCTCCGCCCTGCGCCAAGCGGATCGCCGCCGAACTGCCGGCCATTCCGGCCCCGACCACGATTACGTCGAACTCGTCCGCCATGGCCGGGGGGGCGACGGCGGAGAGCCGATTTAACGTGCGTTGGCCGGCGAGCCCGGGTGCCCGGGCTACCGGCAGCCCGCGAAATCGTCCTCAGCGCGACGGGGGCCGGTTCGAAGGGTCGAGCGATTCCGCGACGTTCTCAAGGCGCCGCTGGAACAGGAACGGCTGAGGAATCCCCTTCCAGTCCTCGTTGCCGATGGCCGCGCCCCCCTCCGAGCTCACCCGCAGTGTGCCATACCGGAGGAGACGCTGCCCGAACGACTGGTGCACGTCCACGCCGCGGACCTGCGACACCGGGATCTGGTCGAAGTTGCGTCCGAGGATCCCCTTCTGGATGATGACACGGTGAGACGTCACGGCGTAGACGGTGCTGATCCATCGGAGGTAGCGGACCACGAGCCAAAGGAGGCCCACGATCAGGAGGAGCGAGAAGAACGCCGCGAAGGCGAGCCGGAACGTGGAGGCCGAGACGTGCACGTCCTTGCCGAGCGTGGTCAGGGCGCTCCAGGTACGTATGCGTGAACGCCCAGCCCATGCTCGCACCCCAGCCGAGGTAGGTCATTGCCGCGGTCACGAGCACGAAGACGATAGGACCGGGGAAGTAGTACCACTTCGTACCGCGGGTTTCCTCGATCAGTGTCTCCTGGTCGCCAAGGTACGTGGCCCTGAGGTGCTTGGGCATGACCTTCGGGGATTGCGGGACGGACATCGGCCGGCGAGCGCCGGGCCGAGAGATAAATGCTCGCAACCAGAGACAGCGCCCGCCCGTCGCTTATATCGGGGGAGCGTTGCCCAGGGAGGATGGGCGTCACGGACTGCCACGTCCACATCAACCCGATCTGGGAGATGCACCCGGACGCTCTCGCCCTGATCGGCCACTTCGACCCCGAGAAGGCCCGGATGGTGAAAGAGCCACGACGGTTTCTCGAGTACCTCGACCGGTCCGGCGTCGAACGCGCGGTGCTCGTGAACTACGTGGCGCAGGAAGTGATCGGGTACACCGAGGCGGCGAACACGTTCGTCAGCCAGTTCTCGCGCGAGGACCCCGACCGCCTCATCGCGGCCGGAGGAATTCGGCCGGACCACCCCGACCCGGACGGCGAGATCCACCGCCTGGTCCACGACCTCGGCATTCGCGCCCTCAAGCTGCACCCGGCACACCAGCTGTTCGCCCCGAACGCCTACGTCGAGGGGAGGTCGACCGGGCTCAAGGCCGTCTACCGCGCGTGCGAGCGGGAGAAGATCCCAGTGATCTTCCACACGGGTACGTCGGTCTTTCCACGGGCCCGCAACCGGTTCGCGGACCCGATGCTCGTGGAAGACGTGGCGGTCGACTTCCCTGACCTCACTATCGTGCTCGCGCACGGGGGCCGGCCGATCTGGAACTCCACGGCGGTCTTCCTCGCCCGTCGGTTTCCCAACGTATGGCTCGAGGTCTCCGGGATACCACCCGCCCGCCTTCTCGAGTATTTTCCGAACCTCGAGCGGATCGCCGGGAAGGTGCTGTTCGGCACGGACTGGCCCGGCCCCGGCGTGAAGGATATCGGCGGGAACTTGGAGGCGTTCCGGGCGCTCCCCCTGCCGCCAGACGACCGGCGACGAATCCTCGAAGAGAACCCGCTCCGGGTTTTCCCTCGGCGGGGGCCCAACTGAAATACTGCCCTCGAATCATAATACCGTGGCCGAACCCCCCGAGCCCATCGCGGAGCCCCCGGTCCCCACCGGCCGCGGAAGAGGGGGCTCCGACGGTCGAGGTCCTCGAGGGCGGAGAGGATGTTGGCCGGTTGCCGCTCCCGCGGCGCGCCCGCGGCGAAGTGTTCGGGATCGCTAGTCAGCTGCTCGGTGCGGCCCGGATCCGCGTGATGTGCGAGGACAACATCTCGCGGATGGGACGCATCACCGGGAAGATGAAGAAGAAGATGTGGATTCGCGCCGGCGATCTTCTCATTCTTCGCCCCTGGGGATTCCAGGAGGGCAAGGCCGACATCCTCTTCCGCTACAGCCGGACCCAGGCCCAGTTCCTCGCCCGGCGCAACCTCCTCCCTTCTTCGATGAACCTGTTCTCGGTAGTCGACGCACCCGCCGAAGGGACTCCGGCCGCGTAGGGCCGCGATGTGGGCCGCGTCCCCCCGACCGCTCTCCTCCGAGGAGATGTCTGTCGCCGAGCAGAACGCGGTCGCGCTCGGCGTCTCGCTCGACAACCTGATGGAGAACGCTGGTCGCGCGGTCGCCGAAGAGGCGACCCGACGCCTCCCTTCGCCGCCCGCGCGCGTCGCGGTGGTGGCGTCCACGGGAAACAACGGCGGGGACGGCGCCTGCTGCGCATACTACCTGCATCAATGGGGCTTCTCCCCAGAGATCTGGATCGTCCGTCCCCTCGCCGAGGTCCGGTCCCGAGCCGCGCGTCGCTGCTTCGAGCGGATCGAACGGACGGTCCCGATCCACCCGAGGGCGCCGCGAGCCGACGAACTGGCCACGATGCCGCTCGTCGTGGACGCTTTGCTCGGGACCGGCCAGACCGCACCGCTGCGCAACCCGATCCGGGACGCGGTGGTTGCCATACGACAGTGCGGAGCTCCTGTGCTTTCGGTCGACCTGCCGACGGGAACCGGAGCGCCCGACGGCGTCCATCCGACGACCACCGTTGCACTGACGGTGCCGAAACAGGAGATGGACCCTCAGACGGCGGGGGAGGTCGTCGTCCGGGACATTGGGATACCGCCGGACGCATGGCGGAGGACCGGTCCCGGAGAGTTCGTCTTCTTTCGGATCCCGCCCCCGCGGTCGGGAAAGGGCCGTACCGCGCGGTTGATCGTCATCGGCGGAGGGCCTTACTCGGGCGCCCCCGCTCTCGCCGGGCTCGCCGCACTTCGGTCGGGGGTCGAGCGGGCGACGGTGCTCGCGCCCGGTGGGGCGGCGGAGCGAGTTCAAGGATTCTCTCCCACCCTCGTCGTGCATGCGTTCGGGCAGGAGCGGTTCCGACCGACGGATGTCCCAGAGATCCTGGATTTCATCCGCGCGAGCCCGCCGAACGCGATCGCGATCGGTATGGGCGCCGGCGCCCACCCCGAGACGCTGGAGGCGCTCGGCACCATCGAACGAGCGCTCGCAGGTACGATTCCGATGCTGGTTGACGCGGACGGACTGGCGGCCCTACCCTCGCCGAGCGAGATCCGGTCGAAAGGCGCGAACCCGGTGGTCGCCACGCCGAACTCGGGAGAGTTCGCACGCCTGTTCTCCGACGCCGCGTCCCTGACTCCTGCGACGCGCGCGGCCGCGGTCGGCCGGCTGGCGAAGGAGCGGCGCTTGTTCCTGGTCGCGAAGGGAGAGCCGGACGTCCTCTCGGACGGGGAGATGAGCGTGGAGAACCACCACCACCACCCCGCGATGACCGTCGCGGGGACGGGGGATGTCCTCGCCGGGGTCCTGGCGGGTCAACTCTCTCAGGGCCTGGGGCCGCTATCCGCGGCCCGCCTCGCGACCTACTGGGTCGGTGAGGCCGGGATCGTCGCGGCCTCCCGCCGGAGCTTCGGACTCATCGCGACCGACGTGATCGACGAGCTCCCGGCGGCGTTGGTCGCGGGGCTCGCCCGAACGCGTCGGGGCGAGTGACACCCGGTCAGGCGTACCGGACCCGCCCTCGGATCTGGCGGGCTCGGGCCCGGACGTCCTTCGCTCCCCCGGGATTCCCTATCGTGTATCCCTCGTAGAAGGCACGGACGAGCGCGACGGCGGCCGCAGACAATGCCTTGAGATCCTCCTCGACGAGGTGGAGGTCGATCCCCAGCTCCTCGACGCCCGGATTCCGGCTTCCCATCGAGAGGTCCAGGAACGCAGGCGGCCCTTCGGGTCCGTCGGAGAAGATGACGTTCGAGCTGGTGAGGTCCCCGTGGGAGATCCCACCGGCGTGGAGGCGTCCGAGCGACTCGCCGAGGGACCGGACGGCCCGGACGACCCGCGTCGGGTCGATCGCGGGATCCTCCAGGATCTGCTTGAGGGTCGGGCCCGGGAGCTCCTCCAAGATGATCCGATGGCGAGCGAGGTCGACATCGTAGATGATCGGCGTCCGGACGCCGAGCCGCCGCGCGTCCACGAGCAGGCGAACCTCGGTCCGGGTCCGGTCGCGCCGCAGGCGGTCGTCCAGAGCCTTCGGTCGGTAGGCCTTCGTTTCCCGCTCCTTCAGCAGAGCGGGGAATCCCCACCAGTCCACGGCCTTTAGCGAAGCCTCCGCTCCCCGGGAGACGGTGCGTCCGGTGGGCTCCTCGTCACCCATGATCGCGGGGGGCTACCGGCCCTTACGGGAAGCGACGATCCGGACGATCGCCTCGCGCGCCAGTCTGGCGGCCAGAACGCTGGTGTTCCCCTGATCGTACGGGGGGCTCACTTCCATGATGTCGAGCCCTGCCAGGCGGGGCGCGGCCTCGTCGATGATGAACTTCACGTCCCGCGGGGTCAGGCCGAACGGTTCCGGGGTCCCGGTCGCGCCGGCGAACGCCGGGTCGATCGCGTCGATGTCCAGGGAGATGTACAGCCGCTCGGTCTTCAGCATCCCGAGCGCCTTGGAAAGCGAGGCCTTGATCCCGTCCCGGGCGATCTCGTGGGCGCTCACGGTCTGCATGCCGATCGTCTTGTTGTCGTCCGTCTCCTCGCGCGAGACCGACCGGACCCCCAGGACCACGATGTTCCGGGCCCCCACCCTCTCGAGCATCCGGCGGGAAGAGCAGGCGTGGCTTCGACCGTCCCCGAGATAGCTCGACCGAAAGTCGAGATGGGCGTCCAAGTACAGGACCCCGACGCTCAGGACCGTCCTTCGGGTACGCTTCGACGCACGGGGGCGCGCACGCGTGGTCCCCGCCCAGAACAATCGGGATCTTCCGGTCCGCGTAAACCTTCGCGATCTCCCCCCGAACCGACTCGACCATCTCCGTTGCGCTGCCGAACTCCTCGGTGTTGCCGAGGTCGTGTACGGGCACCTCCGAGAGGTCTATCCCGGTCTCGAGGTCGTAGGATTCGAAGTTCCACGAATGCCGGCGGATCGAATCCGGGCCGAACCGCGCGCCCGGTCGGAACGACGTGGTCCGGTCGAACGGCACTCCAAGGAGGACGAACTCCGCCTCGTCGTAGCTGGAACCGGCGTCGGCGAACGTAGTGAGTCGCGGCACGTCGCGGGGACGGGCCCCTCGCTATAAGACGGTGCCCGAACCGGCCCCTCAGCTCTCTGCCAGCGGGGCGTCTGGCCGGCGGAGCCGGGCCCGAATACCCATCTCGCCGTAGAGGAATTCCATCACTACCAGGGAGATCGCCGTCGTCGCGATCGCCATCACGAAGAGACCCGTGTAGCCGGCCAGTGCGATCGCCACCGCCCCGACCAGGGGACCGACGCTCCACATAGTGGAGTTGATCAGCGCGAACATGCCGAGATACTCGGCGCGCTGGCTGGGGGGCGCCATCCGCGCCACCCAGGCGCTCATCCCGGTGCCGACCAGCGCGAGCCCGCCGTTCCGGACGGCCTGGGCCGGCACTGTCTGCTCCCAGGTCGAGGCCGTCATGAAGATCCCGAACGAGGCGAGGGTAAGCAGGGTGCCGTACCAGATCCCACGGATCTCTCCGCTGCGGTCAATCCATCGCCCGAGGGGGACAGAGACGAGGGCGCCGGTCAGAAGGCCGGCGATCGCCACGATACCCACCTCGAAGTTGTTTGCCCCCAGGCTCGCCGCGAGGTATCCGTAGAAGGTGGCGACCGCTCCGCTGCCAATCGCCCGTATCGAGACCGCGAACGAGAACACGATCACCGGCTTCATCTCGCGGAGCGGCCGCCGAGCGTGGACCGGGGCGACCAGCCGTACCTCCGGCACCACGAAGATCACGACCGTGAGGGTCCCCACCATCACCGCGACGACGAATGGGAACAGCGCTCCGAGGCCGTAGACGAACGTCACGTAGCCCGCGAGCAGGAACCCCACGACTCCGCCGGCGCTCGAAGTGGCGTTCAGAAGCCCGTATCCGAACCCGCGTTCGCCGGTGTGCGTGACGTCCGCGACGTACGCCGTGTAGGCTGGGCCCCCGATCGCGAGCGCCAGTTCGGCCGCGATGAACAGCGCCCCAGCGAGGAGGTACCCCGGCGCGAAGACGATCCCCAGGAACAGAGGGAACGCGATCGCTTCCCCGGCGATCAGGAACGGTCGGCGACGCCGCGCGCGGTCGGAAAGGCGTCCGACCAGCGGTCCGATCAGGCTCGCGGGAACGTAGGCGAGCGAAAGGATCGCGAGGGCGATCGGAAGGGAGGCGCCCTTCTCCTCGACAAGGTAGAGGGGGAGGAAGACGATGAACAACCCTCCGCGGTTGCTCGCGAGCAGGGAGTAGAGCGAAAGCGACAGAAGCTCCCGTCGTGCCACGGCCTCGTACACGGTCCGGGCTTACTTACCGCCCGCGCCACCCCGGCCGCCTTCGGCGGGAGGTTCACTTAAGAGCCGGTTCACACCTCTCAGCGAGAGGGGTTGCGATGGCCGCGGACGACCTCGTAGTGGAGAAGAGCGAGGAGGACGGAGTTCGGATCCTCTTCCTCAAGAATCCCCCCGTCAACGCCCTCTCGACCGGGCTCCTTGCCCAACTCGGCGCGCGTGTCACGTCGCTCTCGCAGGACCCGGCCGCGCGCGCTGTCATCCTGGCGGGAGACGGACAGGTACTTCAGCGCCGGGGCCGACCTCAAGGAAATGGCGTCGCTCGACCTGGCCAAGGCGCCCGAGGTCGTCCGAAAGGGACACGCCCTCCTACAGCGGATCGAATCGCTGGGTCCCCCCGTAATCGCCTCGGTCCACGGGCTCGCACTCGGAGGCGGCCTGGAGCTCGCCCTCGCCTGCGACCTGAGGGTGGCCGGAGAATCGACGAAGTTCGGGGCGCCAGAAGTGACGTACGGCCTGATGCCCGCCTACGGCGGTACCCAGCGACTCCCCCGAATCGTGGGCCTCGCGAAAGCGAAGGAGCTCGTCTTCACCGGGACCCTCGTCTCCGCCGTCGAGGCCCTCCGGATCGGGCTGGTGAACAAGGTCGTTCCCGCCGGGCAGGAGCTCCGTGCGGCGAGAGACATCGCTCACACGATCGGCCAGAAGGCACCGAAGGCGGTTCGCGCGGCGAAGCGCGCCATCTCGGCAAGCCCGGGGCTCGACCTGACGGAGGGACTCGCGCTCGAGGCGAAACTGTTCGAGACGGAGGTCCTTCCGACCGAGGACCTGGCCGAAGGGATCGCCGCCTTCGCCCAGCACCGCCCGCCGAAGTTCCGGGGTGAGTGACCGTGACATTCGACTTCACCTTCTCCCCCGCCGAGGACGCCTTCCGAGCCGCCGTCCGCGCCTTCCTCGAGAAGGAGGTCGTCCCGATCGTGGCTGCGATGGACGAGAGCGAGGAGTTCCCCGAGGCGACGGTCGGCAAGATGCAGGCGTCCGGGTTCTTCGGCGTCCCGGTGCCGGAGGAGTACGGCGGCCTGGGACTCGGGAAGGTCGGCTACTGCATCCTCCTCGAAGAGGTCGGGAAGGTCGACGCATCGCACGCGACGATCCTCGGGGCTCACACGTCGCTCGGCACGACCCCGCTCCTCTACTACGGCACCGAGGAGCAGAAGCGGAGATGGCTCGTCCCCGCGGCTAAGGGGGAGAAGCTGCTTGCCTTCAGCCTCACCGAGGCCGGCTCGGGGAGCGACTCCGGTTCGGTGCATACGGCCGCCGAACGCAGGGGTGACGGCTGGGTCGTGACGGGGAGCAAGATCTACGTATCGAACGGCCGGGAGGCTGACACGGTCGTCCTGATGGCCGCGACGGACCCGAAGTTGGGGCCGAACGGGGGCGTGACCGCCTTCCTGGTCGACACGGACCTGGCAGGGTTCACGGTCGGCCGATGCGAGAAAAAGATGGGATTGCACGGTACGTCGACCGCGGAACTGATCCTCGACCACGTGGAGCTAGGCCCCGACCGAGTCCTCGGCGGCGTCGGCCGGGGGTTCCTCGTGGCGATGACCGCGCTCGACGTGGGCCGGGTCTCGCTGGGCGCCGCTTCTCTCGGGGGAATGCAGGCCGCCACGGCATCCGCGCTCGAATTCGCCCAGCACCGGACCCAGTTCGGCCATCCGATCTCGGACTACGAGGCGATCCAGTTCAAGCTCGCGGACATGGCGATGAAGGTCCACGCGTTGCGTCTGATGGTCTATCACGCGGCCGCCCGGCAGGACCGCATGGGCAGCGACCCGTCCCGTTGGGGTCGCCTCGAGCGGCAGGTCAAGACCCGCGAGGCAGCGACGGTGAAGTGCCTTGCCTCCGAGTGGGCGAGCGAAGTCATCGACGAGGCCCTGCAGATCCACGGCGGTCTCGGCTACATCCGCGGCACGCCGATCGAGAGAGCGTACCGGGACGCTCGAATCAGTGAGATCTTCGAAGGGACGAACGAGATTCAACGCCTCGTCGTCGCACGCGACCTCCTCGACCGCGGCCTCTGAATCTGCGCGTCCCCGGGAATTCACGGGCCCACCCGCGGGTCACGCGGGCGGCGTGGGGGACGCGACCGAACCGGGAGAACCCACGTCCTCGCGCAGGACACGGCGAAGGACCTTCTGCACGCCGCTCCGGGGCAGCGCGTCCCGGAACTCGATCGACCGCGGGGCCTTGTAGTGGGCGATCTTCGAGCGAACGAACGCGATCAGCTCGTCCGCCCCCACCGAGACCCCGGGCTTTCGGACGACAAACCCCTTGGGTACCTCCCCGTGGGCCTCGTCCGGAACCCCCACAACCGCGGCGTCCGCCACAGCGGGGTGCTCGAGCAGGACCTCCTCGACCTCTCGGGGATAGACCTTCAGTCCGCCGACGTTGATCATGTCCTTCTTGCGGTCCACGATGTAGGCGTAGCCGTCGGCGTCGAGGCGGGCCAGGTCGCCGGTACGGAGCCATCCGTCCTGCAGGACGCCGGCCGTTTCCTCCGGCTGCCGATAGTACCCCAGCATCACCTGGGGGCCACGGACGGCGAGCTCGCCGATCTCCCCTACGGCCAGAGACCGGCTACCGTCCCACGGGTCGACGATCCGCTGGTCCGTGTCCGGCAGCGGGAGTCCGATAGAGCCCGGTCGCCGCTCGCCCTCGGTAGGGTTGGCGTGCGTCACGGGAGAGGCCTCGGTCAGGCCGTATCCCTCGAGGAGGCGACCTCCCGTCGCCGCTTCGAAGCGGCGCTGCACCGCACCGGGCAACGGCGCGGAGCCGCTGAGGCAGAACTTGATCGACCGGATGTCGTGCCGGTCGAGGTCCGTCCGACGGGCGAGTGCCTGGTAGAGGGCCGGAACGCCGGGAAACTGCGTCGGCCGGTAGCGGTCGATGAGGCCCAGAAGCTCTCCGACCTCGGGCCGCGTCTGTATCACGACGGTGGCGCCGTCCGCGAGCCCCATCAGGAGACCGACGGTCAGGCCGTAGATGTGGAAGAACGGGATCGCGGCCACGATGACTTCCTTCCCCTCGACCCGGGTCGTGTTCCATGTGTTCGTCTGGAGGATGTTGGCGACCAGGTTCCGGTGAGTCAGCATGGCCGCCTTGGGGGTCCCCGTCGTGCCACCGGTGTACTGGAACACGGCGACCGTGGTCGCCGGGTCGCCGGGGTGGAAAGGGACGGTTCCGGGGGTGCGTACCGCGCGGGCCCACCGACGTACTCCCGGACCGGCGGGGAATCGGGTGGGGAGGTGCTGGCGCCGAAGGACCAGGTTGACGAACGGGCGCTTCCACGCGGGGTAGAACTCGCGCAGCCGGGCCACGAACACCGCGGGAATCCGGACCTGCGCCTCCACCTTCGCGAGGTTCGGGTAGAGGATCTCGAGGGTCACGAGCGCCTTCGGTTCCGAATCCTTCAGGACCCGGACCAGGTCGTCTCCCACGTACAGCGGGCTGACCTGGACCGCGATCGCTCCGAGGCGAAGTACTCCAAACAGCGCGATCGCGAACCCAGGACAGTTCGGAAGGTAGACCGCCACGCGGTCCCCGGGCCGGACGCCCTCGCGCTCGAGCGACGCGGCGAACCGCTCGCTCTCCGCCCAGAAACGGGAGTACAGACCAGCGCGCTCCGTAGTAGGCCAGGGCGGTGCGGCCTCCCCAGCGGCGCACCGCGTTGGCCACCAGTTCTGTAAGGAGCACCGGGGGGTAGTCGAGGTGGGCCGGGACGCCGGGGGAGTACCTGCGAAGCCAAGGGCGGGAGGCGACTTCGTCCGTTGCGTTAGCCACGGCGGGCTCAGCGCTCCTCGCCCGGAGGGAGCTTCGCGAACTGGACCCCAGGCTTGTAACCGGGGACGAATCGAACCGGAGCCCCGATCGAGAGATCGCTCTCGGCCTTGACGGTGGGCATCCAACCCGTCACTCGGCCGCCTCCGTCGAGCTCGACCACCACGTACGCGTAGGGAGCATCGTTCAGGAACTCCTCGCCGGGTACGTTCTGGACGGTGAAGGCGACGACGCGCCCCCGCTCGGAGAGCGCGAACTCCTCGAGCCGGGGCTTGCCGCACCGCGAGCAGGCGAGCCCCCACGTCGCGGTCACAAGGCTGCAGTTCTGGCAGCGGAAGCCCCGCAGCCTCGCATCCGTCTCGTAACCGCTCAGAAAATCCGCGACCGAATGGAGCGTGGGCGAGTTGTCGTCGACCACGTGCCTCCCCTACCGCCGTGAAAAGATGTGGACCGAGCAGGACCCTCCGGTCGCGCCCACATTGTGAGCCAAGGCGGTCTCGGTCCGGGGCACTTCGCGCCCCCTCGCCCGACCGTTCACCTGCTCGAAGATCTCGACGACCTGCCCCGCGCCGGTAGCGCCGACCGGATGGCCCTTCGCCTTCAGCCCGCCCGAAGGATTGACGGGGAGCTTGCCGTCCCGCGCGGTCGTCCCCTCGGCGCTCTCCTTCGCCGCAGTCCCCCGGGGGAAGAACCCGAGGTCCTCGAGCGCCAGCACCTCGGCGATCGTGAAGCAGTCGTGCACCTCGAGGAAGTCGATCTGCTTCGGCTCGAGCTGCGCCTGTCGGAACGCCTTCGCCGCGGCGAGCCGGGTCGACGGAAGGCCCAGCAGGTCCGGGCGGTCCTGCATATCCGTGACCGCTCCCGCCCGAGCGGACGCTCGGATGACGAGCGGCTCCGTCGTCGGCCGCCGAACGACCTCCTTCGCGGCGACCACGACCGCTGCGGCCCCGTCAGAGAACGGGCAGCAGTCGTACAGGCGAAGGGGCGAGGCGATCAACGGCGACGCGAGGTACGTCTCCATCGTGATCTCCTTCTGGAAGTGGGCGTGCGGGTTCCGGGCGGCGTTGGCGTGGTTCTTGATCGCGATCGACCCGAACATTTCAGGAGTCGTCCGGAACGCGTTACGGTACGCGTTCGCGAGGGTCGCGTAGAGGCCGGGGAACGTCGCTCCGTTCTTCGTCTCGAACGGATAGTCCGCAGCGATGGAGAAGTAGCTCGTGGCCGCGAGCGTGTCCAGGTGGTTCAGCCGTTCAGCGCCCACCACCAGAGCCGCGTCCGCGAATCCTCCCGCCACGTGGACGAACGCCTCGTGGAGCGCCGCGCTGGACGACGAGCAGGCGGATTCGAGCGTCACGGAAGGGACCTCGGGAATCCCGAGCCCGTTGTTGATGAGCGGTCCGACGTGCGCCTGGTGTTCGGAGACGCCGAAGCAGTTCGCCACGAACGTGTGGCCGATCTGCTTCGGCTCGAGCCCCGCGTCGCGGATCGCTTCCATCGACACGCGGGTCGCCGCCTCGCGGGCGGACTCGGCCATCTTGCCGTACCGGTTGGACGCGGCTCCGACGACCCACGTCTCCCGCATGGCACCGACTCGGAGACATCGCGGAGTCGGGCATAAGTTGCCCGGTTCGGCCGAGGTCAGCCCGACTCAAGAGGGGGCAGCTCGACCCATCCGCGGAGCCGGTCGAAGGCACGCTTGGCAGCCGCGTGGTCCGGCGTCTTGAACAACAGCCGGCCGGCCTTGGAGATGGTCACCTCGGGATCGAGGGATACGATGAGCATCACCCGTGCGTCGACCACCGGGATGCCCCGTCCTACCAGGAGGGTCCGGATCCGTTCAAGGTCCAACTGAAGGACGCCGTCGGGCACGGCTTCGATGCCGCCGCCGCTCGAGCAGAGGCGCAGTTTCCGATACACGAACGTGCTACCCATCGGGCGCAGGAACTGATTCGAGTTAACGACCCTGCTCTCCTCTGTCCCCGCAGGCGGGGACGTCAGAGGACAACGGCCCGACGGACGCAATCCTCGACGATCTGGTCCACGTCGACCCGTTCCTCTTCCCTGAGGATCTGGATCAGGTTCGAACGCGTCGCGGGTTTGTCGGGGACGGCTTGGCAACAGACCCCCGGACGGGTGGAGATCGTGTAGGTCCCGATCTCCTTCGCCACCGCTTCGATCTCCTGCTTGTCGAACCCGATCAGAGGGCGGACGATCGGCAGGCGGACGGAGGCGGTCGCCGTGCGCATGTTGGAGAGCGTCTGCGAGGCGACCTGGCCGAGGGCCTCCCCCGTGGCCAGGAAGGTAGCTCGCTCTCGCTCGGCGATCCGCTCCGCGGAACGCCACATGAACCGGCGGCACAGCACACAACCGACGTGTCGGTCGGTCTCGCGCATGAGCGTCGTTTGGGTGGAGCCGTGGGGGACGAGGTACAGAGGGATGGGCTGCTGGTAGCGCTCCCGGAGGAGAGTGAGGTGGTCGACCACCTTCTCGAGCGGGGAATCGTCCGTGAACGGCCGATTGTCCATGTGGACCGCGACGACCTCGTGCCCCTGCCGCAGGAGATAGTGGATGGCCACCGGAGAATCGATCCCCCCGCTCATGAGCATCACTCCTCGCGCCATCGGTGCCGAAGACCCCGCCCTCGGTATTTAGGCCTACCCGAACCGAAGCCCGACTCGCCGGAGAGGTAAAAAGCGGCGAGCGGTCGCCCGCGCGATGGCAGCCCAGCCAGCAGCCCCGGCCGATTTGTACGCTGTCGACAAGGGCACCGGCCCCACGCTCGTCCTACTCCACGGAGTGGGGGCGAACCACACCGTATGGAACGCGATGATCCCCCTTCTTGTCCCCGAGTTCCGGGTCATCGCGCCCGACCTCCGGGGCCACGGTCGGTCGCCGTCGCCGCCTGGATCGGCGTACACTTTTGACGAGCACGGGGGGGATCTCGTCCGGCTGCTCGACAAGAAATCCGTGCCTGCGGCCCACCTCGTCGGGGTGAGCGCGGGCGCGCTCCTCGCCCTGAAGACGGGCCTCGACCAGCCCGCACGATGCCGCAGCATCACGATGATCGGGGGTGCGGCGTACACCGACGCCCACACGCGGTCGATCGCAGAGCGCTGGGCGGAGACCTATGCGAAAGAAGGACCGGACCGATTCGCCCTCCGGCTGCTGAAGGACCTCTACTACCCCGACTGGATCGAGGCGCACATGGACTTCGCCGACCGGGTCCGCAAGGAGGTCCGCGACCAGGATTTCGGCCCGGCGACGCGCTGGGCGAAGGAGGTCTCTGCGTTCGACGAGCGGGCCCGCATCGCCAGCCTCTCCGTGCCCGCGCTCATCATCCAGGCGATGGACGACCAGGTCGTGGACGCGTCGCACGGACGGATCCTCCGTCAATCGATTCCGGGGTCCCAGATCCGCATTCTCGCGCAGACCGGCCACATGATCCCAGTCGAGAGGCCGGCCGAGGCGGCGGAGGCGATCGGGTCGTTCGTGCGCTCCGCCGAAGAGCGGCGGAGCCAGCCGTCCCGAACCTGAGCTCGCGCGGCCATCCTCAGGCTTATCTCCTCCCCGCCGAATTCAGGGGAGATGGCCGCCGACTCTGCCGTGGAGCTCAGAGCACGGCTCGACCGGCTCGAGTCGGAGCTCAAGGAGCTCCGACTCAGGGTCCTGGCGCTCGAGCGCCTCGTCGGGACCGCCGGCGAGCACCCTGCAGACCGCACCGTGGTCCAGGGGAAGGTCTCGTACGATTGGCAGGCATGACGTCGGCGGAGGACCCGCGGGGGACTCCGCCGCCGGCGGCACCGTCCGTTCCTAGCCTCCTTGCACCGTTTCCGGTCTTGACCCCCCCCGTGGCGACCGCCGGCGCGGCCGTGACCATTGTTCTCCGCGCGGGCGCCGCAGAGCCCGAGGTTCTACTGATCGAGCGAGCGCCAAACCCCGCGGACCCCGCCTCAGGCCAGGTCGCCCTTCCGGGGGGCCGGGTGGACGACGGCGACGGATCGCTGACCTTCACCGCCCTCCGAGAGCTCGAGGAGGAGGTGGGGCTGTCTGAGTCTGACTTGCTGGCGCCGCTCCGGTTCGTCGGCACGGCGGACGCCTACCGATTCGGCCTGAGGGTCGGGGTCTTCGCGGTCGAGCTCGGGCCCCGTGCACGCGGCGCCGCACCCCGGAGTCGCGTGGAGGTGGCCCACGTGTTCTGGTTACCGCGGTCCGAACTACTCCGAACTCGCCGCGTGACCGAGGAGACCTCCCGCGGAGCCACGCAGGTCCCCGCGACAGTGTACGACGGGCACGTCCTCTGGGGCTTCACCCGACGGGTCCTGCGCGAGTTCTTCCGCCTCCCTCCCGAGGGAGACTCGGGCGGGCCGCTGTTCACTCAGCCCAGGGACGCCCTGGACTCGACGGCCCCCTCACCCGAAGCGGACCAGAACGGTCGACGCGCTACGGAGTGACACCTGCGGGGGTCCGCCGACGGACGGTGGCGACGCTCGGGCGCGGGCCTATAGGTACGGGGCCCGGAAATCGAACGTTCCCGACACGGTCACGGACTCGGGCGTCGCGTGGAGGATGGAAAACGAGTACGTCCCCCCCGACAGGATCGAGATGTCTCCCAGCCCGTCCGAGGAGGTGACGGCGTAGACCGTCTCGGCCGATGGACCGGTGATCGTGAAGTTCAGGACCCCCGAGTTGTTCGAGTTCCATATGAAGCTGAACGATCCGGCGTGGTAGAACGTGATGTTGTACACGTACCGGAGGGTAGCGCTTCCCGGGTCCGAGATGGAGAACGACTCGGGGACGGACTGCGCCACGGGGATCAGAACCAGGCTCGCGAACGCGGCGGCCAGGACCGCGACCACTACGACCACGGCGACGACCGGACGGAGAGATCGCTTCCTGGGAGCAAGGCGGGGTGGGGCCTGAACTGCCGGTGTCGGTGCCTGCTCGGATGGGGGTGGAACGGGCGCGGGTTCGACCGGTACGCCGTCCATTACGTTCCGCCCGGAAGGGGGACTTCAATCGGCACGCCCGTCCTGACCCAGGCCCTCGGAATAAGCGTTTAGACGCAGTTGCCTGGGCAGAGAGCGATGGCCCCGGGTGGCGTCGCGTTCCGTGCGAAACCCCGTCCCGACCGAGTACATCGTCTCTCCGGACCTGCGTGCCCCCGCGCGTCAATAGTCAGTCCGGGACATTTTAAATAGCGGTTTAAATACTCCCGCGCCGGGGATACGGTTGGTCAAGATTCGTATCGAGAATGTGGTTGCATCCACATCTCTCGGGGACGCACTTGAACTCCAATCGATCGCGCTTGGTCTGGACGGCGCGGAGTACGAACCGGAGCAGTTCCCTGGACTCATCTACCGATTGAAGCAGCCGAAGACCGCGATCCTCCTCTTTCGGTCCGGGAAGGTCGTCTGCACCGGCGCGAAGAGCATGCACGAGGTCGAGGAGTCGATCCACACGGTAGCTCTACAGATCCGAAAGGGCGGCCAGAAGATCACCCTTAAGCCCAAGATCGAGGTCCAGAACATCGTCGCGAGCTCGGACCTCGAGAGCGAGATCAACCTCAACGCGATCGCGGTGACCCTCGGGCTCGACCGCGTCGAGTACGAACCCGAGCAGTTCCCCGGACTCGTGTGCCGCATCGACGAGCCGAAGGTCGTGGTCCTTCTCTTTGGAAGCGGAAAGCTCGTTTGTACCGGCGCGCGGAAACCCTCTGATGTCGAGGTCGCGGTGAAGAAGATCACGAAAGAGCTCCAGGGCGCGGGCCTGCTACGGTAGGCCGGCGTTCTCCCCCGGCTTTCCACGTGCCGCTTCCTCCGAGTCTTCCCGTCATCGACCACCACTGCCATCTCTCCCCGACCGGAGAGGGCGTCCGGGCGGCGGCCCGCTTCCGCGCCGCGGGAGGCACGCACCTCTTTCTGGCCACGCAGAATTACGACCCCCACCCGCCGCGGACCCTCGAGGGCTACCGCCGGCAGTTTGAGACAACGGAGCGGCTCGCTCAGCGCGTCCGGGCGGAAGCGGGGGTGATCGTCTACGTGGTCATCGCGCCGTATCCGGTCGACCTGGTCGACGGGGTGGCTGCCCTCGGGCGGCAGAAGGCCATGGAGCTCCATCGGGCGGCGCTCGACCTGGCCGGCGCCTGGGTGCGGGAGAAGCGCGCGGTAGCTCTCGGGGAGGTCGGATGGCCCCACTTTCCCGTCCCTGAGGAGGTCTCCGAGGCCGCCATCGACGCGTTCCGTCACGCTTTGACGGTCGCCCGGGAGTCCGACTGCCCGGCGGTCGTGCACTCGCCCGACCTCGATGCCGAGGGGTATCGTCGGCTCGCGGCCGAAGCGGACCAAGCGCGGCTGCCGCGGCACCGGGTAGTCAAACACTATGCGCGAGCGCGCTTCGACTCCGCGGCGATGAGCGGGATCGTTCCGTCGTACGTGGCTCGCCGGGAGCTCGTTCGCGAGGTTACGGCCGACCCCGGCCCCTGGTTCCTCGAAACCGACTTCCTCGACGACCCGAGGCGACCCGGCGCAGTCCTCGACCTCGCGACGGTGCCTCGGAGGGCCCAGGCGATAGCTGAGGCGACAGGCGGCGCCGAACGCCTCTGGGTGCCGTTCGTGGAATCCGTCGAGCGGGTCTACGGCTGGCGGCCGACACCGGACGACGCGAGGGGACCGTGACAGCGAGACCCCGACGGCGCGGTCGTCTCGTCGCGCTCGAAGGGATCGACGGGGCGGGCAAGTCGACGATGGTTCGGGCGCTCGCGGCCGCTCTGCGCCGGAGGGGGCTCTCGGTCTGTCTTCGCCACGAACCGACCGACCCACGGCTCGGAGCCCTGGCCCAGTCGGCCAGCGTCCAGGACGCGTGGACCGGAGCGATCTACTTCACGGTCGACCGATACCTCGCCCGCGCGGGCCTGGAGCGGGACCTCCACCGCTACGACGTGGTCGTCACGGACCGCTCGTACTTCTCGACGCTCGCGTACCAGGGAAGCGCCCTCCCCGCTCGGGACCGAGTTCGCTTGGAGGCGATCCAGTTGGCTACCACGCCGACGCCGGACCGAGTCGGTACTGCTCGACCTGCCGTCCTCCGCGGCGATCGCTAGGTTGGGTCGTCGCGCCTCGACACGCGGCCCCCTCGAGCGCGCGCGTACCCTCGAACGGGTGGCCCGAGCCTACCGAGCGCTCGCTCGGCGGCATCGGTGGATCGTCCTCGACGCCCGCCACTCCTCTCGGGAGCTGGTCGCACAGGCGGTGCGCGACCTCCGGGTGGACGGGGCGAGCCGATGGCCCGACCGGCGCCGCGGGGAAAGATGATATCCGCCGTGCGGTCCGAAGGAGCCGAGCCATGACGCCTGCCACGCGGCTCCTCGTGAGGGAAGAGACCCTCGACCCCTCCTACCTGCCTCCGAAGCTGCCCCATCGGGAGCCGGAGCTGACACTGCTGTTCCGCAGGTACCGCGAGGCGCTCGCGCGAGGAGTCCCGTTCCATCTCCTCCTCACCGGAGGCGTCGGTAGCGGAAAGACGGCGCTCGTCCGCCGGCTGGCTGCGGACCTTGAGCGGGCGGGCCGTCTCGGCGAATTCCCGGCGAAGACGACCTACATCAACTGCTGGCGAAGGGCGAGCGACCGCACGGTGATGCTCGACCTCCTGCGGAGCGTCGGGGTGTCGCTGCCGGACCGCGGCTACAGCCTTTCCGAGATGCTGGACGTCCTGGAGCAGGGTATCCGACGAAATCCGGCCCATCAAGTCGTCCTCCTCGACGAAGCGTCCGCGCTCGTGAAACAGGGAACGAAGCTCGTCTACCTGCTTTCGCGATCGCGCGAGATCGGCCTCGGCTCGACCTCGCTCGTGCTCGTCGCGGCGGAGGACCTACTTCCGTTCCTCGACGCCCCCAGCCGATCGAGCTTCGGGGTCACCCACCGGTTGGCCTTGGCACCGTATGACCGCGAGGCGCTGACCGACATCCTGAGCTCGCGGGCCGAGCTGGCGCTTCGCCCGGGGAGCTTCGACCGAGACGTCCTCGGCCAGATCGCTCGCGTCGCGGCACCCGGCGGCGACGCCCGCTTCGCGCTCGAGCTCCTTGCGAATGCGGCACGCGCGGCCGAAGACGCCGGCGCGGATGCCCTCACGGCCGAGCACGTTCGTCGTGCGAAGGGTTCGATCCTGCCGACCGTCTCCGAGACCCAGCTCGAGGAGCTCTCCACGAACGAACTGGGAGTGCTGCTCGCGATCTCGCGGTCGTTGAAGCGCCGGGGGACGTCCGTCCCCAGCCAGAAGCTCCGGGTGGCCCACGCCTCGCTGCTCGAGGAGCTCGGTGGGCCGAAGATGAGCCGCACGACGTTCTGGCGCACGCTCAAGGAACTGGAGCGGGACGGGCTCGTTTCGCTCGACACCGGCGCGTCGGGGGAATCCAGCCAGGTGGCGATGGACGAGCTGCCGGCGAGCTTCCTGGCGACCCTGCTCGAGGAAAGGCTGGGCCGCCCCCGCGGTCGCAAAGCCTAATGGTCGCGTCCCGGTCCGAGTTCCTCGTGGCAGGTTCGCAAGTGCAGGCGGAGGTTCCTCCTGCTTCGTCACGGCTCCCGGCCTGGATCCGCGTCCGCCCACCCCAGGGTATGGTGTACCCCGAGGTCCGCGATCTGCTGGGAGAGCTCGGCCTGGGGACCGTGTGCCGCGAAGCGCGATGCCCGAACCTCTCCGAATGCTGGTCCCGGGGCGCTGCTACGCTCATGCTCCTTGGAACGGACTGCACCCGCCGCTGCTCGTTCTGCGCGGTCACGACCCACTGGCCCCGGGGAGTGGTCGACCGAACCGAACCGGCGCGCGTCGCGGAAGCCGTACGCCGGTGGGGTCTACGCTACGTCGTCCTTACGCAAGTCTGTCGCGACGACCTCGCCGACGGCGGAGCCGAGCTCCTCTCCGAGACGGTCGTGCGGATCCGAAAGGAAAGCCCAGGGACCCTGGTCGAGCTCCTCATCGGCGACCTGGGCGGCGACGAGGAGGCCCTGCGGACGGTGCTCACATCCCACCCGGACGTCCTCGCCCACAACATCGAGACGGTCCGTGAGCTCAGCCCTCGCCTTCGCGACCCCCGGGCAGGGTCACGACCGGTCCCTCACCGTGCTCTCCCGCGCCAGGGCCCTGGGGCCGGACGGACTCGTCACGAAGAGCTCCATCATGCTCGGGGTCGGCGAGTCGGAAGCTGACCTCGAACGGACGCTCGGGGACCTTCGTTCGGCCGGGGTTGACCTTCTCACGTTCGGGCAGTACCCTTCGGCCCAGCCTGAGCCACCTGGCTGTGGATCGATTCGTACCCCCCGAGGATTTCGACCGATGGCGAACCGCCGCCCTCGCGGCCGGTTTCGCCGGCGTCGAGGCCGGCCCGCTCGTCCGGAGCTCCTACCGTGCCGAGGAACTCTACCGTCGGGCCCGAGCGGCCCGGGGGGGCTGACGCATGGCGAAGAAGGTCCGCCGGAACCCGGAGGCGGAGGAGGAGGCGAAATTCGAGTTCCCGGAGTTCGACGAGGCGTCCTTCGTCTCGAAGGAGCTCGAGATGACGATCGCCGTTGCCCTCGCATGCGGGTTCGCTGTCCTGCTCGGCCTGTTCTCCTGGTTCCTGACCTCGATCCTAGTACCGTGGTGGGCCCCGATCCTGGTCGGCTTCGCGGGGATCGTCGTCTGCCCGTTGGCGATCCGCCGGCTGCGCAGTCGGTCCGAGATCTACACAAAGGGGGACTGGGCCGGCCTCATCGCGCTCATTTTCTTCGGTTGGCTGGCGCTGTGGTTCGTGCTGGTCAACGTCGTGTGACGCCGCTCTCAGCGGCGGTCGTGCCAGGGCAGGCCTTTCCCTAGGAGCTGGCGGAGCGCATCGGCTAGGTCCGGCGAGTCGGCCGCGGCCGCGAGGGGTCGCACCGACACCGTGGCGACGTCGCTCGGGGTCAGGTTCTTCCCGAGCGAGAGACGCGGAAGACTCTCCCGGAGGAACGCCTCGAGCTCGCACTCGCCCCAGCGCGTTTCCACCGCGAGGCTCCCGTCCGCTCGGACGTACGGGCCCTGAAGCACGGAGCCCTCCGCCTTCGTCCATTTCTCGAGGAACGGGCCGACCCGGTCGATCCCGGGGGGCGGGCCGTCACGCCGCCGTACGGGAGACCGAAGGCGGTGCTCGACCTCGAGGGCGATTAGGACGCGCTCCGGGTCGGCCGCACTGGCGCTTCCAAGGAGCCCGAACCCGGCTCGGGCCGCTTCCTCGGCGATCGCACCCTCGGCCTTGCGGATCTGCGGATAGAGCGTATCGTCCACGAGGTCCGGCCGGGGGAGCTCCACGACCGAGACATGACTCGCCCGTTCTCCCGTCTGGCGCATCGCCTCTCCTCGCGAAATGGGGACCGGTGCGCGGACCTCGAACCAGGCCTCGGACGGGGCATCGAGATAGACCCCGGAGCCGACCACGAAAAGTCCCAGGTTCCTCCGCGATAGGGCGCTCGCGACGTTCCGGTGGGGATCCACGGGGTCGGTGAGGATGAGCGCGATGTCCTCTGGGAGACCCGGTGCCTCCGTTCCGGGCTCTGCGAGGCGTACCGGGATCCGCCACCGGCGTGCGGCGGTGAGGATCCCGCGGAACGACCCGAACTTGAGCACTAGGAGCTCCACCAGGTAGCCCGAGAACCCCTCCGTCCTCGCCTCCGAGCCGTAGACGCCCAGCCCGCGTAGGAACTGCTTGGCGAGCCGGACCTGGCCGACCTCGAACGGCGTCTCCCTCGCGGCGAGGTAGGCCTGATGGAACGGCGTCCGGTCAGACCGGGGAGATCGGGTGGGCGGGGTCGGTGATCGCGAACCCCGGAACCGCATCGACCGAGAACCCCTCGTAGCGCCCGCGCAGGTACGGATGCTCGGCGTACCGAGTCTCCGGGTCGGTCAGAACGGCCCGTCCGAGGGCCAGGCCTTCCTCGCGGAGCCGGTCCCTCGGGAGGTCCGGAGGGAACAGGAGGAAGAGGTCGATGTCGAGTCGGTCGGAGAGGAAGGTGCCGCGGGCGGCGCTGCCAGCCACGATGGCGTTGACGAGAGGGCTCGAGCGAGCGGCGGCTTCCCGGGTCACCCGCTCGATCAACTGTTCGCGAACCCGTTTGACATTGGCGAGGAACTCGGCGGAAGGAGCGATCCGCGCGCCGACCGCGGACTCGACCCGGTCCGCCTCGAGCTCCGTGGCATGCCGGGCCGGAGTGGACATTCTTCCGGACGGGACGCTCCGCCGCAGATGAGCCTTCGGTCCCAGTAGCGGTGAGGCATCCGCGGGGGCAGCGACCCTTATCGCGGGCCGCACGCTTGTGCAAGGGGGGACTGATGGCCACTGCGCTGGACCACCACGTCGCCACGCTCTACGAGCCGCTCGAGGACGGGAAGGTCCGCTGCACCGCGTGCGCGCGGGTCCTGCACGATCCCCGAGGGTTCCCATGGCTTCTGCTTCGTCCGAAAGAACGAGAAGGGCCGGCTCGTCCTGCTCACCTACGGGCTCGCGTCGGCGGTCCAGATCGACCCAATAGAGAAGAAGCCCCTCTCCCACTACCGCCCCGGGACCCGGGTCTACTCCATCGGAACCGTCGGCTGCAACTGGCGGTGCCTGTACTGCCAGAACGCGGAGATCTCCCAGGAGCACGAGATCTCCGGGAGGGCTCTCTCTCCGAAGGCCGCGGTCGCGGGCGCGCTTCGCCACGGTTGCTCCGGCGTCACGTTCACGTACAACGAGCCGACGATCTTCGCGGAGTACGCCCTCGACATCCTGCGGGGGGCGCACGACGCCGGCCTGTTCGCGAACTTCGTCACGAACGGGTTCATGACCCCGGAGGCGGTCGAGGCGATCGGGCCCCACCTGGATGCCGTGAGCGTCGACTTCAAGGGGAGTGGCGAGCCCGGGTTCATCCGCAAGTACATCGGCGCGAAGGGCCCCGAGCCGATCTTCGAGTCGGCAGCGGGACTCCAGCGGCGGGGAGTCCACGTGGAAGTGACGGACCTGATCGTTCCTAAGGTCGGCGAGTCCGTGGAGGCGACCCGAAAGCTCGCCCGGTATGTCGTCGACTCGCTCGGACCCTCGACCCCGTTCCACCTCCTCCGGTTCCACCCCGACTACAAGATGATGGACCTCCCGGAGACGCCCGTTGCGACGCTCGAGAAGCTTCACGCCGTGGCGAAGACCGAGGGACTCGAGTACGTCTACCTCGGGAACATATGGGGGCACCCGCTCGAGCACACCTACTGCCCGAAGTGCGGGGCGATCGCCGTGCGCCGGTACGGGTTCACGATCCAGGCGTGGAACCTCGACGCCAAGAACCGGTGCCGCGCCTGCGGACATGCGATACCGATCGTCGGAAGACCCCCGACGGACTACCTGCCAACGTTCGCCTCGCCGGTGTGAGCGGACCCATTCGGATCCCCTCCATCACAGCGCAAGGGACCTCCGCGATGCGCAGCGGGCCGCCGCCGCGCGCCCATCGATCGCAGGAAGGGCCGGCCGAACCGGGCTGGGCCCCGCTCAAGGCCGACGCGCTCTGCTGGAGAGATAGGTGTATCTGGGTGCTCCCGGCTCCCTCTTCCGTTCGCTCGAATGACCACGAACCTCCGGGTCTGCCTCACCATCCTATCGCTCGGGTTTGCCATCGAGGGGTTCGGCGAGCTCTACTCGTTCCTCTCGAAGGGGTCGTTCCACCCCGGAGTCAGTCTCCTCTTCGCCCTGCCGATCGTGATGACGCTGGCCGGGCTGCTTTTCGTCTGGATCGGACGCCACGAGTGGAACGAGCTGCACCGGTCGCGGGTCCGCAGCGCCCACCTGGTGTTCGGCCTCAGCCTGCTCGGAGGGGTCGTCGGAGGAGCGGTCGTGGGCGTGCTCTACCTGGAGCCCGGCCTCGGCGTGCCGGGGTGGGCCAAGGTATTGTTCGGCGCATCGCTCGAGTCGCTGATCCTGGGCACGTTCGTCACCTACGTCGTCCTGGTCTTCCACCTCGTGCCACACCGCGGGCAGGTCGTGCTCCTCGCCTCTATCGCCTGGGCGCTGGTCGTCTCAACACTCATCGGGGTCGCGCTCGGCGAGAACCTGACGACGGTAATGACGCTCCTCTCGACCCGAACGCTGGGAGTGCCCCAGTTCGTGGCGCCGGTGAACTCGATCGATTCCTACCTATTCGTCTCGTACTTCCTGTTGCTCGCCGCGTACGTCGACGCGCACCGTACGGTGGCGCGCGGACCGCCCGGCGGAGCCCCCGCGGCGCCTGCCGCCACGGCCCCCTAGCGGGCGGGGTCAGCTGGATGCTGGTCGACTGGGTTCGTAAGGGACGTCCTTCGGCCGTCGGCATCGCGGTCGGGGCGGTCTTCGGCCCCGCGGCCGCCACTCCCGCGGCACGAGGGCCAGTCCGGTGGCCCTGACCGATACAGGTTAGGGCTTCTCCGCGCCCGAGGGCAGCGACGGTGTTCCGGTCTCGGCGCGCTCACCGACGTTGGAGATGTACTCGAGGGTCCGATCGGTCAGCGCAGAAGTTCTTTCCCAGATTCGGGAACCCCGCAAGGCCCGGGCTCACCTGGTCGGCGGCGGGCTTAAGCGAGACCCGTCGTTACCCAAAGCCGATGCGCCGGAGCTCCTCCGCGACACTGGCTGTCATCGTCGCGATCATCCTAGCGTTCTCAACGCTTCTCGCGACGGACTCCCATCCCGCAGGGAGGAGCACCGGCACGGTGGGTACGTCGGTTCCGCAATCGTCCGGCCCGCGACCCTACGCCGCCGGTTCTGCGGTGACGGCCGCCCCTGCCTCGGGCGTCCTCAACCCCTACGCGTCCGGGATGGCTGCGTACCTGGTGATCGGCCAGCCCGACTTCTCTTCAGACCACCCCGGGAGCGGGCCGGCGAACCTCTCCTCTCCGTTCTCGGGGACGTTCGACGCCCTAGGAGACCTGTGGGTCGCTGATACCAGCGACAATCGCGTCGTCGAGTTCAGGCCGCCATTCCATGACGGGATGAACGCGTCCCTGGTCATTGGACAGACCGACCTCCGCGGATTCGGGTCAAACACCACGCAGAACGGGCTCTCCGGGCCGCTCGCCGCGGCGTTCGATGCTGCGGGCGACCTTTGGGTGAGCGACAACGACAACAATCGAGTCCTCGAATTCGTGCCCCCGTTCTCCTCTGACATGATTGCCCATCTCGTCCTCGGCCAGTCCGGATTCCTCGCCGCTGGGTCCGGCACTGGTGCGTCGAACCTGACCGGACCGATTGGCCTCGCGTTCACCCCCTCGGGCGAGCTCTTCGTAGCGGATGCGGGGGACAATCGAGTGCTCGGGTACGCCCCCCCGTTCGTGACCGGAATGGACGCCACGGTCGTCCTGGGGCAGACAGGGTTCGCGACCATCTCGGCGAGCACCACGGCCACCGGCCTCGATTGCCCTACGGACGTCGCGGTGGGTCCGAACGATTCGCTCTGGGTGGCGGACTCCAACAACAACCGCACCCTAGGATTCTCTTCCCCGTTCTCCGACGGGATGGCGGCTTCGGAAGTCCTTGGGCCGTACAACTACACCCTGACGAACCAGACGACGCCGTACGAACTCGCATACCCGTGGGGGCTCGCCTTCGACGCCAACGGTGACCTTTGGGTCGCGGACGCGGGCGACGCGCGGGTCCTTGAGTACCTGACTCCGGTCGGTACCAACGACCCGGGCCCTCCGTTGTGATCGGCAAACCAACCCTGGCCGATACTTCTCCGGGCAATGTCAGCAACACGAACCTCACCGACCCGGTCGGAACGTTCTTCGACCCGACGGGAGACCTGTGGGTCGTGGATTCGGAATGGGAGCGCGTCCTCGAGTTCGCACCCACATCGTACGTCGTTAACGTGAGCGAGCTGGGCCTCCCGAACGGAACGGCCTGGTCGGCGACGTTCGACGGAAAGGTCGGCAGCGCGGTCGCCCCCGCAAGCATCTCGTTCTCCGTCTGGAACGGAACCCACCCCTTCTCGGTCGGGGCGGTAGCGGGCTACTCGTCCTCGCCGACATCGGGGAGCCTGACCGTCACGGGCGATTCGCGGGCGTTTACCGTGGTGTTCGCAGCCATCGCAAGCTCCGCCTCGGGGCCGAGCACCGGCGAGCTCGAGCTGGCGATCTATCTCCTGGTGGCCGTGGTTCTCGTCCTGGCCGTGGCGCTCGCGCTCGAGATCCGAAGGCATCGTACCGGGCGTGCACCCCCCCCCGCGAGCTCGTGGGAACCACCCGCCGCGCAGAACGCCCCTCCCCCGAAGGCACCGTAAGCCGAGGGAAGGGATCGTGGCGACGGAATCACGGGGTGTCCCTGGCGTTCCCGTGAGCGACGGCGTCGGTCGCATCCCGGGGTTCGTGAACTGCTACACGTATCGCGAGGGCGGCGAGACCTACCTGATCGACACCGGCTTTTCTCGGCGTGCGAAGGCGGTCGTGCGCGCGCTCCGGACCGCGAGCCTGCCGGTGGACCGCGTGCGGAAGATCCTCCTCACGCACCACCACGTCGACCACATGGGCGGCGCCGCATACCTCGTGCAGAACTCCCATGCGCTGGTCGAATGCCACGCGGACGATGCCCCGTTCGTCGACGGGAGACAGAAGCAGCCGATCCCCCTGCTGATGAGACTCTTCATGCGGGTCCATCCGGCCCCGGTCGCGACCTCGCTGAAGGACGGCGACCGGATCGGCTCGCTGGTCGTGGTTCACGCTCCGGGTCATACGCCGGGAGAGGTCGTGTTCTACCACCCGGAGCGGAAGATCCTCTTCTCCGGAGACGCGGTTGTCGAGAGGAAGGGAACCCTCACCGTCCCGGCAGCGCGATTTGCCTGGAACCTGGACCAGGCGATCCGGTCCATCTCCCGGATCCGCGCCCTCGAGGTCGAGCTGTTGCTTCCGGGCCACGGGGACCCGGTGACCAAGAACATTCCCGCCCTCCTCGACGACCTGGCTCGCCGCGCCCCCGCGGAATTCGCGCGTCGCGGTTCCGGTTGAGATTCCGCTAGGCACCCGGAGTTCCGGAACCGGCCGTCCACGTTCCCTCGGGGCTAGGACCTTCGCCAGGGAGGCGAACCGGTGGCGTCGTCGGAAGCGGGGCGCCGCGCGCGCCTCGCTTGAGCGTCGGCAGGTGGGCGAACTTCGGGTGCCTACGGGAGCCCAGGACCTCCTCTGCGACGAGGACCGTCAGGGCTCCGATCACGGTGATCACGGCCGCGATGAGAAACGCGTACTGGAAGGCCAGGTGGTCGGGGGCCAGTCCGGTGAACGGTCCGCTCGTTAGCAGGTAGGTAGCGAGCAAGGAACCGGCGATCGGGGCGCCCACGCTGCCACCCACGTTGCGGAACACGTTGTTCATAGCGGTGGCCTGGCCCATGTCCTTGGGGTGGACCGTCAGGACGAGGAGGTTGATGATCGACGCGTTCAGCAGCCCGATGCCGGCCCCGACGACGACCTCGATGACCAGAGCGGCGTCCAGCGTGGTCGCGTACGCCTCCAGCGCGAACCCGAGGGCCGTGATCAGGCCGCCGGCCAGAGCGAGCGGCTTCACCCCGACTCTGGAGACGACGACGCTGGCGATTAGGGCGACCACGGTCATCCCTACCGCCAACGGCAGGATGTCGATTCCGGCCGTGAGGATCGCGAAGTTGCAGTTGAGCGGCGAGACACAAAGGGCGTTGTAGCCGCCCGAAGCCAGAGGGTACTCGAACTGGTAGATCAGCGTGAACAGGGCCATGTACATCCCGAGACCAGCGACCGTGAGGACGATGTTCGTGACCGTCACGTTCCGCTCCGCGAGCAGGTGCATGTCGACGATGGGCTCGCGCTTCTGGACCGTCAGCCGCCGCTCGACCAAGGCGAACGGAGCGAACATGGCCACTCCGAATGCGGCGAACCCCAGCGTCAACGGCGAGGTCCACCCCCACGATTCTCCCTGCGAAAGGGCCGCCACTATCCCCGCAAGCGCAAGGCCGAGGAATGTCGCTCCGAGATAGTCGACCTTCGTGTCGGGTCGTCGGTAAGGCGACTCCTTGACCAGCAGGAAGACCAGGACCGCCATCAGGATCACGAACGGAACGGCCGAATGGTAGGTCCAGCGCCATCCATAGTCCTGGGAGACCAAGGACCCGAGTGGGAGGCTGATCGCGAACCCGATCCCGAACATCGCGCTCAGGATCCCTTGAGCCCGCGGAACCATCTCCCGGGGAAACTCCTCTCGCATGAGCGACATCCCGAGGGGCATGATCGTGAGGCCCACGCCCTGGACCGTCCGCGCGGCGACCATGAACCCGAACGTCGGGGAGAATCCGGTGACCGTGACGGCCGCCGCGTAGGTGAACATGACGACGACCATCATCTTCCGCTTCCCGTGGATGTCACCGAGCTTGCCGATGATCGGGCTGAGGGCGACACCCGCGGCGGCGTACGCCGAGATGATGAGCGTCACCTGGGCGGTATCGACCCCGAAGTTCGCTTCGATCGTGGGAAGCGACGGGGTGAGCATTCCCTCGATGTACAGAACGACGAGCACGACCCCGGCGAGGAGGAGCATGATGCGGTTGGCGTAGTGCCGGTCGAACGTCTCGGAGGTCTTCGCAACCGGGGTGGGGTGGCCGGACAGCACCGGCGACGGGGTCAGCGACATGCGACTCCCCCGACGTTCGCGTCGTTCGTGTGTCGTTGAACCCATTCGACAACCAGTCCGAGACGCGGACGCAGTGTCGGGACCACCGACTCTGGGGGCCAAAGCATTCGCCGGCGGATGCTGGCCGGTCTCGCCGCCCGAGTGCTGCGAATCACGCGAATCCCGCCCCGGTTGGAGAAGCCGGCTCGTCCTTGGGCATCCGGCCTATCAGGAACAGCCCGAATACGAACGCCGCGACGAGGAACCCTAGCATGATCTCGAACGTCTCGTCGAAAGCGAGTACCTGGCCGCCCACGACTCCGTGGGCGCCCACCAACGCCAGGAACCGACTATTCTGGTACGTGGCTAGGACCGAGAGCCCGATCGATCCCCCGAGGGACTGCAGGAACTGAATGAGGCTGCTCGCCTCCCCGACGTCCTTCTTCGGTACCTGGTTCTCCGTCGCGAGGAGGAACACTGGAAACGTAAGACCGACCCCAAAGCCGAGCGGAATCAGGGGAAGGACGAGACCTCCGACGGGCAGGAAGCCGTACGCAAGCTTCCAAACCGGAGTCGAAACGGTCAGTCCGGTGAGGAAGTAGAGCCCCACGATCGAGATGCCGATGCCAACGAGCACAACCGTCCGGAAGGTGAAACGGGTGAGAAGTTGGCCCCCCAGCGCAGCACCCACCACCAATGGAAGGACCAGCGCGTACAGAACGTCCCGCACGACCACCGAGCCGGGCAGGCCCGTACCCGATGCGAAGACGCCTTCCACGGCGAAGGAGAGAAGCGTGGCTATCGAGAAGAACACTACGCCGATGACGAAGGAGGCCCCGCCGCTCGCGGCGACGACCCTGTGAGCGAGTAGACGAAGCGGAACCAATGGCTCACGGGTTCTCAGCTCCCATGGTACCGAACACCACGGCAAGCGCTCCGGCACCCCCCAGAAGGCCGATCACTCGCGGATCGCCCCAAGCCCATACGAGGTACTGGACCTCGATCAGAGGGTACATCAGGAGGGCCACCCAAGCGACGAGCAATCCGGCGCCCATCATGTCGAACGGTCGCCTCACCTCCGGCCGCAGCGGCCCCAGGGTGAGCGCGATGATGGCCAGACCCGCCAGACCGACCGGTAGGTTGACGTAGAAGACCCAACGCCAGGAGGCGACTCCCACGATGGCACTGCCGAGGAGCGGGCCAGCCACCGTCGCAATCCCGAACACGCCGGAAAGGAGTCCGGTGACCCTCGCCCGTTCCTCCGGAGGGAACGTGACCGCGACGATGGCCAAGCCGACAGGGAAGAAGTCCCCCGCGCCGAACCCTTGAACGGACCGGAAGATGATCAGCTCGGTCAGGTTCTGGCTAATGCCGGAGAGTGCGGATCCCCCGACGAATATCAACAGCCCGGCGATGAAGACATTGCGTCGGCTGAACAGATCGGAGAGCTTGCCGAAGATCGGGACGGCCACCGTCGACGAGACGATGTACGCGCTGACGACGAAGGTCCCACCGTTTGTTGCACCGAGCGCGGGGAGGATGTTGCCCGAGAGTACCGTGATCACTACGAAGTTGTCCAGGGCCCCCATCAGGAGGGCAAGAAGGACGCCGACCACGACGAGGATCTCGAAGCGCCGCGACGGCCTCGCAATCGGTACCGCCTCCAACGGCACGTCATCGCCCCCGGACGGGAAGCGGCTGGGAATGGGCGGGCTCGCGGGGGCCGTTGCAGGACCCGCCGGGGCCGACGGACCTCCGCTCGAGGGCGGGGAGTTCACTGCGCCTCAACCCTCCGCGTTGTGCGACTCAAGGTAACTCGGGGGTCCACCCTTACCGAACGACCGGTCCCCTCGGGCTGCGACTCCAGCCGAAGCGAGCACCTCATAGAGCGGAAGCCCCGAGGGTCCCGAGCTCGCGGAAGGCGGAGGGTCCACGCCGAGTGTCACGACGGGTTCGAGTCAGTCCGGGGCGTAAGGTCTTCGGACGTCGTTCAGACGAACACGCGGACCTTCCCGCCCGCATGTTCTACCGGGAGCGGCGTAAGGGGACGGCACTCCGTTCGGGCAAAGATGGGCGCCATCGCCGCCATCCGTTCGAGGAGCTCCGGAGGGAGCTTGTCCATCCCCGGCATCGACATTGACGGCGGACCGCGGACCTCTCCCGTCCGGGCGTCGAACACGGCGTTGTGCTGAGGGCACTTCAGCACGCCACTCTTGAATGTACCGAGATCCAGCGGCGCGTTCATGTGTCCGCAGCGGTTGATGAACGAACGGAACTCGCCGGCGTTGTTGACCACCAGCACGTCCTCGCCCCCTGCCCGGCCGTGCGCCATCTCGCCCGCTTTCAGGTTTTGGGCCTCCGGGATCTCGTGCCACGCTGCCATCGTTGCTGCCTCAGTAGGCCAAAATCAACACATACTTAAGCTTTAGAATATAAAGCACAGGAAGCTTAATCCACGTCGGGGTCGTGGAACCCAACGATGTCCGGGTCGAGCAAAGGTCCCGCGGGACCCCACTGCGACTTCGAAGGGACGTTCCGGCTGCTGGGCCAGAAGTACGTGCTGCACATCCTCCGGGCGCTGGTCGAGAAGAGCCCTCGCCGGTTCAATGAGCTCCAGGAAGCGGTGGATGTGAACACGGCCACCATCACGGACCGGCTCCGAAGGATGGAGAAGTTGGGCCTCGTGCGTCGAGAGGTCATTCGAGTGGTCCCTCGCCGCGTGGAGTACGGACTGACGCCGATGGGACGCGACCTCGTCAAGATCTTCCACCCGATGACGGAGTGGCGAGAGAAGTCCCTCTCGCTGAGAGTCCCGCCGCTCGTCGCGAGTTCGGACCGGAAAGGCCCTGCGAGCGCCCGACGGCGGCGACTAATTCAGAAACCTGCTAGACGCTCGAATCTCTAACTTGATTTCGTTTCAGGCCCGGATTAACTCCCCCACTTCGATTCGAGGGTTGGTCCGAGGGGCCCAACGGATGGAATGAAATGTCGACCGGATCGAGCCCTGCTGGAGCTGCCGCGAGGACCACTCCGAAGTGGATCATTGCGACCGTCGCTGATAATCGTAGCCGTACTCGCCGTGGCCGCCTACGCCGTTCTCGTGAAGCCCTCGTCGATCTCCTCGAGCTCGCCGAGTGTTACACCGGCCGTCCTCTCCACGTCCCCGGCAAACGCCTCGACTACCGTGCCGATCAACACGAACGTCCTAGCTACCTTCAACGAGGCGATGGAAGCCTCCACCATCAACACCTCCACCTTCACCCTGGCGAACGGAGCTACCGCGGTGGCGGGAGCCGTGACGTATACCGGCACCACGGCGCTCTTCACCCCCACGACGTCGCCGCTCGCCGCTAGCACGCTGTTCACGGCCACCATCACCGATGGGAGCAAGGACACCTCGGGCCAAGCACTGGCTCAGAACTACGTATGGACCTTCACCACTGGCAGGACCTCAGACTCGACGGCGCCAACGGTCAACTCCACGTTCCCTGTTGCCGCGGGCACGGGCGTCCCAGTCACTAGCATCATCGGCGCGTCGTTCACGACGGCGATGAATCCGTTCACGCTCACCTCGTCGACCTTCACGCTGGTGCACGGGCCGACCGCGACCGCGGGCACGGTGGGCTACGCCGGCTTCACGGCAACGTTCTCTCCGAGCAACCCCCTCGCGACCAGCACCGTCTACACCGCCAGTATCACCACCGGGGCGAAGGGCCTTGAGGGCACCGCGATAGCGGCGCTCTATACCTGGAGCTTCACCACCTCCGCGTCGGCAGCGAGCTGCGCTGCGACCGCCGTCCCGCTTGGCTCGGCCGCCGGTTTCGCGGTTCTCGCCAACACCTCGGTCACTAACTCCGGACCCACCACGGTGACCGGAAATCTCGGAGTGAGCCCGGGAACGAGCGTAACGGGAAGCCCGACGATCGTCGACGGAGCAAAGTACACTGGTGTCGCATCCGCAGCGGGTACGGCACAGGGCGACCTGATCACCGCGTACAACTATGCCGCGGGAGAATCCCTCTGTCCCGTGAGCGTCACCGGCAACATCGGGGGCCTGACCCTGGCTCCGGGACTCTACAAGTCCACGTCTGGTCTGGAGGTCACCGGCAGCGACCTCGTCCTCAGCGGCAGTTCCAGCTCGATCTGGGTGTTCCAGATCGCATCCACGCTCCTGGTCACGGCCGGCCTCGGCGTGATCCTTACCGGTGGCGCGCAGGCGTCCAATGTCTTCTGGCAGGTCGGTTCCTCGGCGGCTCTCCAATCGACCGCGAGCTTCTTCGGAACGATCATGGCACACACGGCCATCACCATGGGCACGGGAGCGACGCTCGAGGGCCGGGCACTGTCCGAGACCTCGGAAGTCACGATGCTCAGCAAGAAGGTCACCGATCCGTCTGCCTAGGAGAGAACTGCGACCCCGATGGGCAGGCTGCCAGGGCATCGCTAGTCGCCCCTACCGGGGTCCGATGAACCCGCCCCGTCAACGAAGACCCTCCGACGTCGGGCGGGGCCCTGGCGGGCAATCCGCGCCCCGCGGGGAACGCAGGACCTCCGCGCGGGGAATCGTGCCGGGGCGGGGCAGGCCCGGGACACCGGAGACCGCTGCCGGGGCCAGGATTCGAACCTGGGAACTCCTGCGAGAGCAGATCTTGAGTCTGCCGCCTTTGGCCGCTCGGCCACCCCGGCGCGCGTACGACAGAGGCGAGGGGGGGGTTATTCCTCTTCGCCTTGACCGTCTTCAAGCTCGTCGTCCGTAGCCTCGGGGACGACCTCGAGCGGAGTTCCCTCATGACGGGTGGCGGCCGCGGGGCCTTCCGAGGGTGCCCTGGCAGACCGGTCGCGCAAGGGCCGCACCGGGGTTCGTCGCTCACGACCGCAGGCCAGGCAGGTCCTGACCCGACGACCTGAGCGCAGGCGGGTCCGCACCGTGCGGCCCTCGACCCAGAAGACCGAGCAGGTCCGGCAGTACAGCTCCCGATACTCGCGAAGCAGTCGGACGTTGTAGCGCATCCCGACCTTTCGGGCGATGACGACGTACCGGTGCGCGAGGTCGCCGTGGGAAGCGACGGCCTCACGCTCGGCGAGTGCGAAGAGGTCGGCGATTCGCTCCCCCGCGATCCGGACCATCGAGCCGGTCCGGCGGCCGCGCTCGGCCGCCCCGTCTCACGGCTGAGGCTGCTGGCATACCGGACAGTAGACGGCGGGGCGCGCGATGAGCGTCCCACATCGGACGCAGAACTTCCCCAGCGAGGGGGGTGGTATCGGCCCGACCGCGCCGGGCACAGCGGCCAACGGCGCCGCGTAGGCACCCGGAGGAGCCACTGGCACGTACCGAAGGGGCGGCGGGACGAACCCGGGCGGCGGGGGAACCGCCGCGGGAGCGGGGCCCGCGGCCGGAGGCGGCGGGTTGCGGGCCGGTGGAGGGAATCCCGTCTGCGGAAGGGTGAACCCGCACTTGGGGCAGAACAACGCCCCCTCCGGACCGTCCTGGCCGCAGTGTAGACAGGTGGGCACAGGAAAGGGGAAGGTTAATTCGGTATAACACCGTGAGGTACCTCGGTGAGAAACCGGTCGGTCGCGCTCATCACTAGCGACCCGAGCTTGTACCATGAGCTCGCGGGATTCCTTCGAGAGCGACGTCTTCCTTCGGTAAGCCTGCTTCCGGGCGATCGAATCCCCGATCGCGTCGCCGTCGTCCTGACGTCTGCCGAGGAACGAGGCCTCATCGACCACCCCAACGTCCTGACGGTGGCCGAGGGTGTGGACCGGCGGGCGCTCGGAGCCGCGGTCGCGCAGGGCCTGGGTGCGGCCGACCCGGTCGAGCCGATGGTGGTGGGCATCGACCCGGGCCCCCGGCCCGGGTACGCCATCCTGGCCGGGAGCGCTTGCATCGGCGAAGGGAACCTCGACGGCCCCGAATCCGCCGGCGTGCTCGCGGCCCAGCTGAGGCACTGGTTCCCTTCCCGGCACGTCCTGTTCCGGGTCGGCGCGGGCGACCCGCCCGCACGGAACCGGATTGTGAACTCGCTCCTCGCCCGACAGCGCTCCGTGGAGCTCGTGAACGAGTCCGGGACCACCCCGAGGGGGCGCCGTCGCCCGCGGGACTCCGTCGCGGCTCGGTCGATCGCCAGGACTCGGGGGAAACCGGTGCGCGACGTCCTCACCTCGTGTTTCACCGCCGGCGAGATCTCGAACCTCCAGCGGCTGAGCCGGGAGGGCAGCGGCGGCCGCTTGACGATCTCCCGCAGCTCGGCGCACCGCGTCCTTCGAGGAGAGCTCACGCTCGCCGAGGCCGTCGGTCAGGCGATGTCGGGTGGGATGGACCCGTAGGCGACCCGGCCCCGCGAACGCCTATAACCCGTCCCCGGGTCGACCATTCGTGGTCCTTCCTGCCGAGGTCGAGCTGCGCGCCCAGCGTGCCGTGCTCGAGAACGCCGTCGCGCACGACGGCGCGGCGAAAACGACCGCGGTCGTGGCCCGGCTCCTCGCGACCGACGCGGCCCTTCGCCCCCGGGCGGAAGAGGTGAGGGAGTTCGTCTCCCAGTTCGTGGCCACGATCGAAGGGGTCCCCATGTCGGAGCTTTCGGACCGGCTGGACCGGCTCGGGGGACCCGAAGCCGGCCGCGTCGTCGTGGAGAAGACAGAAGGCGGCGTCTTCCCAGACCTTCCGGGCGCGATCGACGGCAAGGTCGTGCTCCGCATGGCACCGTTCCCGAACGGGGTTCTGCACATCGGGCACGGGCGGCTGCTTTTCGTGCACGACTACTACCGGACCCGGTACCACGGCAAGATCCTCCTCGTCTTCGACGACACCATCGGCTCGGCGGAGAAGCGCGTCGAGCTCGAGTTCTACGACCTGATCCAGGGGGATTGCGAACTCGCCGGGGTCCGTCCGGACGCGGTCATCTACCGATCGGACCGCATCGCGGCCCAGTATCCGTGGGCCCGTCGGGTGATCGACAAAGGAGGGGCGTACGTCTGCCGCTGCCCGGCCGAAGAGCTCCGCGAGAACCGCGTCAAGGGCGCTCCCTGCCCCGAGCGGGCCCAGACCCCTGCCGAAACGATGGACGAATGGGAGCGGATGCTGGGCAATGCCTACGGGCCGGGAGAGGCCGTGCTCCGGCTGCGTACGGACCTCGCCGACCCCGACCCTGCGTTCCGGGACCGGGTCCTGTTCCGCATCAGCGACCTTGACCACCCTCGGGTGGGCCGGAAGTACAGCGTTTGGCCGATGCTCGAGTTCTCCTGGGCCGTGGACGACGTCGAGCTCGGCGTCACCCACGTCCTCCGGGGAAAGGAGCTCGTCATCGAGGACCGGATGCAGCGGTACATCTGGGATCTCCTCGGCGTGAACGGGCCCCCGTTCCTCCACTGGGGGCTCCTCCGGGTCCGGGAGGCCAAGGTCGCGAAGAGCAAGGCGAACCGGGAGGTCCGCAGCGGCCTCTACGACGGCTGGGCCGACCCGAGGACGTGGTCCCTCCGTTCCCTCGACCGTCGCGGGATCTCCATGGACGCCCTGCGGACCTTCATCCTGTCGTTCGGGCTCTCGCTCGCGGACATCGAGGTGGCGGCGGAAACGCTCTACTCGGAGAACCGGAAGCGGATCGATGCCTCGACCGTCCGGCGCGCGTACGTCGAGGATCCGGTGCCGGTGGACGTCGAAAGCTACCCGTTCGAGCTCTCCACGATACCGCTCCCCAACCACCCCGACCGCCCGGAGCTCGGGGTGCGTCCGGTTAGGGCGGGCCCCGCGTTCTACCTCGCCCGCAAGGACGTCCTGGCACACCTGGGCGAGGAGGTCCGCTTGAAGGACCTCGTGAACATCCGCCTTCCCGCCGAAGCGCCCGCCCGGACGACGCCGGTCCGCGCGGAGTTCACGAGCCGGGAGAACCGGCGGATCCCCCGGCTGCAGTGGGTCGGCCGCGACGGCGCGGTCCCCGTCGACATCCTGAGCATCGAAGGCGAGCACAGCCAGGGTCTGGCCGAGCGGGCCGTCGGGGAGGCGCAGCCTCGGGACATCCTGCAGTTCGAACGGGTCGGGTTCGTCCGCATCGACGGCAACTGGCTTCCGGGGACCTCCCCCGTCCGGGCCGTCTACGGGCATCCGTGACGGCCGAGGTCTTTGTATCCCAGTGCCGTACCGGCACGAGGGACCGATGAAATTCCTGCACACCTCCATCACCGTGCGCCGCATGGACGAAAGCCTTGCGTTCTACACGGAGGTGCTGGGACTCGAGTTCGAGCGCCGTCGCACCATCCCCGAGAACAAGGCGGAGATCGCATTCGTCCGGGATCCGGTCAGCGGTGCGCGGATCGAGCTCACGCACTGGGACGGGAAGGAACAGTTCGTGGCCGGCGAGCAGCTCGACCACCTGGCGTTCGAGGTTCCGGACCTCGACCGATTCCTGCTGAAGATCCGTGCGAAGGGAGTCCCGGTGGCGAAGGAACCCTACCGCCTCTCCGGCGGCTCCGGGCGCATCGCCTTCGTGCTCGACCCCAACGAGGTGTGGATCGAGCTGATCGAACGCCCTCCGGCCGAGGGCTGACGGCGGCGACGTGGCAGAGGCCAGCTCCCCGGCGTCCCCCGGCCTCTCCCGGCCGCTGCTCGCGGTGTTCACCGCGACGTTCTTCGTCCGGTTCGGGTTCGGCATCACGCTCGCGGTGTTCTACTTCTACCTGACGGGACACACCCAGGCCGCGACCGCCAGCGAGCTGGGAACGGCAGGGATCGTCAGCGCTCTCGCCCCCATCGGCGAGTTCTCGACGGTCCTCTTTTCGGGGGCGGCCGCCGACCGGTGGGGCAGGTTCCCCGTCCTCTTCGCCGGCATGGGCGGCGCGGCGATCCTCCTCTTCGTCGTCTCGACCACCCGATCCGTCGTGACGATCGGAGCTGCCAACCTCCTCTTCGGAATGGCCAGCGGGGCCATCCTCGCCGCCAGCCTCGCGGTGGTCGGCGACGAGGCGGCTACCGACGAACGCGGCTACGAGATGGGCCGGTTCGACGCGATGAACCTGTTCGGGTGGATCGCGGGCTATGCGTTCGGGATCGGCGTAGAAGCGGCTCTGCCCGGCCGGGAACTGGGACTGGTCTTCGTGGGCGGTGCCGCCGTCCTCGCCGTCGGGCTCGCGGTCGCGAGCCGCTTGGCGGGAAAGATCCGGCTCGAACGGCGCCCGCGCTCGTTCACTCTCGGACGCGTGGTGCGAGCCGCGTTCCGCGCGAACGTGCTCGTGGTCACACTGCCGTGGATGGCAATCTATGCGTTCATTGGCACGGCGCTCATCTTCCTCCTTCCCGCCGCGAACGGGGTCGGTGTGGGGGCGGGCTACCTGGCGCTCGCCATTGCCGGCGGGGGTGGCCTTCTGGTCATCACCCAGCCGTACTTCGGCAAGCTCGCCGACAGACAGGGGCGAACCCGCATGATGACGATCGGAGCAATCGGGTTCGGCCTCGTCATGCTCTTCGCAGGCCTGCTGACAGCCTACCCGGGGGGAGGCACCCGGCTGCCGCTCCTCGCCGGGATCGGTGCGAGCGTCCTGCTCGCCCTGACCTACGGACCCGCGGCACTGGCGGCGCTCGCCGACCTCGCGGCCTCTATCAGCCGAGCGACCACGATGGCGATCTATTCCCTGACCATCTCCCTCGGGATGTTCGTGGGGCTGATCGCCTCCACGAGCCTGGACGCCCGATACGGGAACGCGGGCCTCTACGTGTTCTTCGGCGCCATCACTGCCGTCCTTGCGGCCCTAACGGTGGTGCGGTGGATCGAGGCACGCCGGGCTACGATTCCGGTTCGATGATCACGTGTCGTAGGATCGGATAGGCCGCCTTGAGGGTGAGCGTCACCTGGTCGATCGCGGACTCCAGCTGATCGGTCGTCAGCCCGTCCTGGAAGTTTATCCGGAGGGCGAGGAGCGCGTCGTCGGGGCCGAGCTGCATCGACTGCAGGGAGCGCACGCGGGTGACGCGCGCGTCCCGCTCCACGAGCCCGAGCATCTCCCGAGCGACCTCGGGAGCCAGGGCCCGCCCGATCAGGGTCCTCCCGGCTCTCCGCGGTCAGGACGAGCCCGGTGACGACGAGGAGGAGCCCCTCGAATGCCGCGACCGCCCCGTCGACCCAGTAGTCGGAGGTGCGGTAGACTATCAGGAGGCCCGCAAACGCGATCACCGAGCCGTAGATCGTGACCAGGTCCTGATAGAAGATCGACTTCAGCCCCTGGTTCGACGATTCCAGGAGCGTCTGGAGCGTTTGCCGCGCGATGCGGAGCTCCCTCAGCGTCACCCAGATCCCTACCACGCTGGCGGTGAGCGTGGCTCCAACGACGAAAACGCCCTCGCCGAGGTGCGTCACGGGGATGGGGGCGACGAGCTGGTCAATCCCCTCCACGAGGGCCACGATCCCCGCCGCCGTGAACGTGACCACGGTCGAGACGAACGCCCAGAAGAACCGCTCCTTTCCGAATCCGAACGGGTGCTCGTGGTCCGGGGGCCGGCGCGAGACGTAGAGACCCCACAACAGGAACAGCCCGCCGACGAGGTCCGTGAGCGTGTAGATCGCCTGCGACAGGACCGTCCGGCTGCCGGAGACGAGAGCGACCGAGAGGTTGGCCGCGAACAGCGCCGCGTTGAGGGCGATCGTTGCGAGGATGATGAACCGCGGACGCATCTTTCCGAACGGGACACCGGGACCACCACTCAGCGCGGTCGTGGGCGATAAAGCGTTCTGAGACCGTGGAAACGGCCTACCCTCATCCCCTCGGCACCAACCGTTAAATCGCGAGGCCCGGTGCATGGGGGGGACGCACGATGAGCGAAACTCCCTCGCGCGCGTCCGTGGCGGAACGGCACCCTAGGCCCGCCCTCTCCTCGCTCGGACTCTCGCCGGGCAAGCGGACCCGGCTGAAGCGCCTCCTCTACGGGCACGGCCCCGGCGGGGGAACCCTCCTGGTCCTACCGATCGACCAGGGCCTGGAGCACGGCCCCGTCGATTTCTTCACCAACCCGGAGGCGCTCGACCCGCGGTACCAGTTCGAGCTGGCGCGCGAGGGCCGGTTCAGCGCGATCGCGCTGCACATCGGCCTCGCCGAGAAGTACTTCCACGAGTTCGCGGGAGACGTCCCCCTCATCCTCAAGCTGAACGGCAAGACCTCCATACCCCCCGACGCGCAGGCGTTCAGCGCCCTCACGGGGACGGTCGAGGACGCCGTGCGACTGGGGGCCGACGCGGTCGGTTACACCGTGTACGTCGGCTCGCCCTCGCAGGACCGCGATTTTCGACAGTTCCTCGATGTCCGTCGGGACGCCGAGCGGCTGGGTATGCCGGTCGTCGTCTGGGCCTACCCTCGCGGGGAGGGTGTCGCGAAGCGGGGCGGACGCGACAGCCTGTACGCCATCGACTACGCGGCGCGCGTCGCGCTCGAGCTGGGCGCGGACATCGTGAAGGTGAACTACCCCGTCGCCTCCGAGAAGGACACGGAGAGCCCGCCGCCGTACAGCTCGTTGCGGCTCTCTCCCGACGCGTCGTTCCGCAAGGTCGTCGAAAGCGCGGGCCGCGCCCTCGTCCTGGTCTCGGGTGGGGAAAAGATCGGCGACGCCGAGCTCCTCGAGAAGGTCCGGTCCTCGATGAACGCCGGTGCGACGGGGATCATCTTCGGTCGCAACCTCTGGCAGCGGCCCAGGGCCGAAGCGCTTCGATTGACCCGGGAGCTCCATGCGATCTTTCGGGAGTACGCGCAGCCCCCGACCTAGCGGGTCGATTCGGCTCTGGCTCGTCTTCGCCGGGGAGGACCACCCCCGTGCCTGCACGGGCCGACGACTGGTCTCTCGTGGCCTGGCGCGCTCGATCCGTTCCACGGAGGAGATGCAATCCCGAGCGATCGTGCTCGACCCGCATTCCCCCGTGCCCCTCTCCGGCGCGGACCGCTCCGTCGCCCGGAAGGGAGGGGTCGTCGCGATCGACTGCTCCTGGAACCGCCTGGCCGGGCGGGGCGACCTGCCTCCCGCCAGTGTGGGTCAGGACGGGAAGGGGCACCGCCGCTTGCCGTTCCTCCTGGCCACCAACCCCCAGCACTTCGGACGACTCGCGGAGCTGAACACGGCCGAGGCACTCGCCGCCGCGCTCTACGTCCTGGGGGCCCCCGAGCAGGCACGTCGACTTCTGGAGGGGTTCGCCGGCGGCGAGGCGTTCTTCGAGATCAACCGCGAGCGTCTCGACCGGTACGCGAGCGCCGCGCTCCCCGCGGCGATCGTCGAGGCGGAGGGAGCATTGTTCGGGCCTCCCGCCGAGAGCAGTTCCAGGTAGCACGCACGGCGCCCGGGCCGTGCGACCCCTGCGGCCTCATCGAGGGGCGGGGACGGCGGAACCGTCCGGCCCCGGGAAGGTCCGTCCTTTGGTCGGGAGATGGTCGATCGAGACGTCGGACAGGGAGTGGACGGAACGGTCGAGCGGAAGCTCGCCCATAAGGACCCCACCGTACCGCTGGTAGGTCCGAGTGGTATGCAGTGTCAGGACCCGGTCGCCGTACAACCTCTTCCCGGCCAGATCGGGGTCATGACCGCGGAGGACGACCGAGAGTCCACTTGCGGCGAGGAACTGGTCGAGGGCTTCGGGTCCCCACGGCTCCGCGGCCCCTCGGCGGAGCCGGGACGCGGCACACTCGGCCCAGACGATCTCGAAGAGAAGCTCGTCATCGACCCGGTCGAAGATCCGGCTCCATGACCCAGACCCCAAGTGTCGGGGAAAGCCGGCGTGGGCGAGGTACGCCCCGCTGGACGTCGCCGCCGATAGCGGACCTCGCTCAAGGAGGTCCATGAGTCGGGAGTACCGCTCCGGCCGAGGTCCCCACAGCCGTTCTATCTCGTCGGGGAGGTCGTGCGGGGAGACGCCCACGCGACGCGCGGTCTCGTGGTTCCCCTGGATCAGGAAGACCCTTTCGGGGTGGCGGGCCGCTGTGGAGAGAAGGAAGATCGCGTTCGCGACCGAGCCCTCTCCGCAGTCCCGGGGGGACCGGTCGACGTAGTCGCCGAGGCCGACGAGCACGGCGCCCGGTCCTCCGGCCTCGAACCGCTCGACCACCTCCCGAGTGGAACGCCAGTCCCCGTGGGAGTCCCCGAAGACGAACGCCCGGTCCCAGCGGCTATCCGACAACGTCACGAACGCCGGCCGATGCGGGACGGTCCGTTCGAGCTCCGAGAGGAGCGTGTCGGCCTCGACCGCGCCGAGGGAGAGGACCTGCTCTGCCGAGTCCGGAAGCACCGAGGCCGGCACAACGCTCCGAGGTCACGCACAACCGGGGAATGCGGGGGGCCGGAGTTCCCGGCGGCCGGCCTGAGCGACCGACCGACCCTTTGAACCGGCGAATGCCCTAGGCAACAGGGTCCTAAGCCCTGCCTCGCTGGCCCCGCCGACGACCGCCGACGGTTTGGCCGAACTGGAGCACCCCCGCACCGGAAGCGCGACGTCGTGGGAAGAGTAGCCCCGGCAGGAGTTCCGGCCGGCGGGGACTTCAAGGCCCGCGGCATTCGAACCTGCGTCGCGAGATCCAGAGTCTCGCATGATTGTCCACTACACTACGGGGCTACGGACGCTCCCAGCGTCGGGTCGTTCATAAACGTTGTCCGACCTCGGCGGAGCGTTGCGCTTCGCCCCTGTACGGCGAAGAGTTTCACCGTCCGTGCCAAATAGTCGGGCGAGGTCGGCCGACCGTCCCGGCCTGGGAGGTCGCATGGCGGAGCAGGCGACGGTCCCGACCCATCGGTGCGGTCGGTACGTCCGCCGGCGCGAACGCGGCGGGGTCGCCGGCGGGCGCGACCCCTCGAGACCAGAGCCGAACCCGTTCCGAGGGTCCGCGGACCGCTCGGCGGCGATCTACTTGGGACTTCCCCTCGCCGTCGTGGTGACCGCCACGGTCGCTCCCGGACTTTCCCTGGACAGGTCGCGTCCTACCTTCCGACCGCGGGCGTGGACGTCACGTACTCGTTCTTCCGGATGTTTGCCGCGTACGCCCTCTCCCTCGGCTTTGCGCTCGGCGTACGGGTACTACGCGGCCACACGGCGGTCGAGCGAGCGCGTGATGATCCCTGTGCTCGACATCCTCCAGTCGGTCCCGATCCTCGGGTTCTTCCCGGTCGTGATCGTCCTGTTCGTGAGCATCACGGGGCCCGGCACGTTCCTGGGTCCGAACCTCGCCTCGGTCTTCCTGATCTTCACGTCGATGTCGTGGAACATGGTCTTCGGCGTCTACGAATCGCTGAAGACGCTCCCGACGGAGCTCCGCGAGGCGGCCGACACGTTCGGTCTCCGGGGGTTCCTCAAGTTCCGGCGGGTCCTCTTTCCCGCCACGGTGAACCGCCTCGTCTACAACTCCGTCCTCTCCTGGACCGGAGGATGGTTCTTCCTCGTGGAGGCCGAGATCTTCACTACGAACGGTCCGGCGCTTCCGGGGATCGGGAGCTTCCTCTCGTACGCCGCCGCGGACGGGAACGGGGCCAAGTTCCTCGCCGGTCTGCTCGTGCTGGTCCTCGTCATCGTCATCCTGGACTTCGCCGTCTGGCGCCCGCTGGGCCGCCGGGCCCAGAGGTACCGGTACGACCAGTCCCCGTCCGGCGAGGCCGACCTCGTCGGGTACCGGCGACTGCCCGGGGCCGGTTCCGCCGAGCGGCGTCGTACGTCACCCGCGGCGTGCGATCCGGGGTCACGCGGATCAGCACGCCTCTTGTCCAGCTTGCCGCGATCCGGATCTGGCCGAGCCACAAACCCAGCCCCCTACGGCGGTCGGCGGTCTCCTACCTCGCGATCGGGTCGGTACTGATCGTCGTATGGCTGATGCTGATCGCGATCGTGGTGGCCGTATTCCACGTCTACGCGGGACCGATCCCGTCCTCGGTGCAGCATCAGATCCTGCAGCTTCCCGCCGCGACCGGTGCGTCGACGCTCCGGCTCGTGGCGGCCTACAGCATCTGCGTGTTGATCGCCCTCCCCCTCGCGATCCTCGTCGCCCGAGGCCGCCGGGCCGCCCGCTTCGGGCTGCCCGCCGTCGAGGTCATCGCCTCGTTCCCCGCGACGGCGCTCTTCCCGGCGATCATCTTCGTCCTGGTCCCGTACCTACGGCCGGATGGCGTCGCGATCCTGATGCTGATGACGGGCATGATCTGGTATCTGTTCTTCAACCTCCTCTCGGGTGTGCGCTCGATCCCTCCGGACCTCGAGGAGGCGGCCCGGGCGTTCGGGGTCAAAGGCCGGCGGTTGTTCCAGAGGGTGCTGTTCCCCGGGATCTTTGGAGCGCTCGTGACCGGGTCGATCACTGCGTTCGGAGGCGGCTGGAACACCCTCATCGTCGCCGAGTACCTCAACGTGAACTCGAGCCATTCGCTGAGCGTCCTGGGGCTGGGACAGATGATCGACATCGGCTACTCGGAGCCGCACGGTCTCCCGTTGATGGTCACTGCCTTGCTCACGCTGGTCGCGACGGTCATCGCCATCAACGAGCTATTATGGAAGCCGCTGTACCGCCGAGCGGCGGAGCGGTTCCGCTTCGACTAACGGGACCGGAGTTCGGCCATGTCGCTCATCCAGGTCGAGCACGTCGACAAGATCATTCGCCACCGCGCACGGCTCGATCTCGATCATGAAGGACGTCTCCTTCGAGGTCAAGGACGCGGATTTCCTCGCGATCGTCGGACCGTCCGGCTGCGGCAAATCCACGCTGCTGCGGCTCATCCAGGGACTCGACCACCCCACCGGGGCCGGATCTCGTTCCACGACAAGGGGGTGGACACGGTCTGCCGTCACATGGCCATGGTGTTCCAGAACTTCGCTCTCTTTCCGTGGCTCACCGTGGCGCAGAACGTCTCGTTCGGCCTGGAGGCCCTCAACTGGGACAAGACCCGCATCGCGACCCAGGTCGAGAGGTACATCTCCGTCACCGGTCTCGACGGCTTTCAGGAGGCGTACCCCCGCGAGCTCTCGGGCGGGATGCGCCAGCGGGTCGGTCTGGCCCGCGCGCTCGCGGTCGAGCCCGAGGTCCTGTTGATGGACGAGCCGTTCAGCGCCCTCGACGCGCTCACCGCGGAGAGCCTCCGGGAAGAGATCCTCCAGCTGTGGCGAGACCCCGCGCTACCTCCGGACGCCGTGCTGCTGGTGACGCACAACATCGAGGAGGCGATCCAGCTCGCCGACCGCATCGTGGTGCTCTCCCGTCGGCCGGGACGGGTTCTTGCAGAGGTTTCCGTCGACCTACCCCGCCCGCGGGACCGAAAGTCCCCCGCGTTCTACGACCTTACCGACAAGGTCTACTCGCTGATCACCCAACCGGGCCCCCTCCCGACCGGAGGCGCGGTTCCGGCGGGGTCGGACGCGGTTCGACAAGCCTTATAGTAGGTCGGCCCTCAGATTGGTGATTCCTCCGTAGGGACCTCCGTGGCAACCAGTTATCCGAAGTGCAGTCCGACCGAGATGTTCGGTCTCCTCGTCCTGCTCGACTCGCACAAAGGCTCCGAGGACGTCGCCCTGCTGGCGCGCGATCTCGACCTCGAGATCGACGAGATCTTCCCCGCCCTCGAGTACTCCGAGGTGCTCGGCCTGGTCCAGGTGGTCGACGGGCGGGCCACGTTCACCGACATGGGCAAGAAGTTCGTCGCCGCTTCGATTCGAGAGCGAAAGGCGCTGCTCCGCGAGCAACTGAAGCGGACCACGCTTTTCAAAACGCTGGTGCGAGCGCTAGAGAACAACCCGGACCACCGGCTCTCCGACGAGGAGCTCATCCAGATCTTCTCCTTCACGAACGTGCGCGCGGACGACGCGATTCAGAACATCGTCAACTGGGGGCGGTACGCCGACCTGTTCCGGTATGACTCGGAAGAGCGCTCCCTTCAGCTGACCCGCCGGGCCGCGACGCCCAGGGCCGGTGGGGGCCGCTCTCCCCCTTCCGCGCCCCCCGAGAACGCCCCTGCCGCCGCCCCCGCCAGGAAGACTCCGGCGGCCGCCCCGCCCGAGTCGGGTCGTCCGGGTGCCCTCCCCGCGCTCGCGTAGGGCCGTTTACCGCGTACCCAGCCGGGGACGCGCTCATCGCTCCGGCCTTGAACGAACGTTCGGGTTGGGACCATCGATACCCAGCCCATGCCGGAACCAGCCCAGATCAGAATCCCGGGGTGCCTGCGTACGCCGTGTCGCCTCGCCTCCCGCCGAAGGGGTTAAACGAGTTCTTCCATCCCTCCGCCTCGGTGGGCACGTAGATCAGCGGAAGATCGCTGCTTTCGCAAAGCAGAGGTCGGGGGTTCAAATCCCCCCGTGTCCACTCTGCCCTTCCCACGGGGTGGCCGCGGACCTGCGTGGTCCGGGGCGGGCGCTCGGTTTCCGGGGTTACCGCGCGGACTCCTCGGCCCGAACGGTGTCCAAGGCCTCGAAGAGGTCCCGCAGATGTCCGTTGCAGAGGAAGTAGGGCCGGCCCCCGGGGGACACGGGGAAGGATCGTTCTTCAGCCCCCGATTCGGAACACGTCCCGATCGGAGCCCGAGCTCCCCTTTCCCGCGGCTTCACGAGTTCCTCGTATGCCCGTTCGAACTCGCACGCGTGGACAGGACGTCCCCCTTTCGGCATCCGGTCGTCCTCGGCAGGTCGGTCGCCGGGGTCGGGCATCTACCTCTGCCTCCTAGCGCGACCTGGTATGAACCCCCGACGGGGAACAGGGGCGTGCCCCGCTACGCATTCGCCGACCGGGATCTGGTGGGAACGAGGGTGTGGACAGCGGGGATCGCGGCCGCCCGCGCCTATCGGCCCCATGGCCACCTTGGCTCACGATACCACTTGAGCTTGCGGTAGGGCGGGTCGAGGAGTTTGTCACGCTCCGGCACGCCGGCACCCCCGACCAGCCTGCTGTCGCCTTCGAGCCGGGGGTTTATCGTCATCCAGGTCCTTCGGCCCGATGTATGACCAAGGTCGAGATCGTCTCGAACGAGAACGGGCCGAACCTCGTCATGGTGGACGGAAAGGTGTTCACCGCGCTGTGCCGGTGTGGCCACTCCCAGAAGAAGCCGCTATCCGACGGCTCGCACCGGACTGCCGAATTCAAGGCCCCCAAGGCGGAGACCAAGGTCATCGGCTGAGCGAGCCGACCGAGCGGGACGCCCCGGTCCCGCGAACTGTGGAGTCGGTCCGGGGATACACCGTGTCCACGACAGAACGCCGACTCCAATGGAATCGGCGCCCTACCCGTCACCGCGGACGCTCCCGAAAGGAGGATAGAGAACCACCCCTTGCCGGCACCCGTGCCGTACGTGGAGTACCGACGAGACGCAGGCCGTCTGTCCGCAGTGCGGCACCGCATTCCGGTCTCCGGAGATCCTCGAAGAGCACCTGAAGGATTCGCACGGCGGGCCCCCGGGCGTAGCGCCGGCCGCGCCACCCAAGCGGGTCACATGCTCGGTCTGCGGAGCGCGGCTCCTCTCGGTGTCGGCGCTGCAGCGCCACAACCGCGAGGCTCACGTCGCGTGAGCTGCCCGACTAGCGGGACCTGCCCTCGGACGATCGGACCAGCTCGTCGCGCTGCTCGACATCGAGCAAGTGGCCCATCTTCTTGCGCTTCGTCTCGAGGTAATCGCGGTTCTCCGCGGTCGGCGGGACGACCAAGGGGATCCGCCCGACGATCTTGATCCCGTGGCGTCGGAGGTCCTCCACCTTCTCCGGGTTGTTGGTGAGGATCCGGATCGACCCCGACGTGGAGGGAGTGGAGCATGTGCGCGGCGACCTCGTAGTCCCGCTCGTCCGGCAGGAAGCCGAGCGCCTCGTTCGCTTGGACCGTGTCGTAGCCCCCGTCCTGGAGCTGGTAGGCGCGGATCTTGTTCGCGAACCCGATCCCCCGGCCTTCCTGACGCAGGTAGAGGACCACGCCGGCCTCTTCGCGCCCGAGCATCTCAAGCGAAGCGATCAGCTGGTCTCGGCAGTCGCACCGGAGCGAACCGATGGCGTCGCCGGTGAGGCACTCCGAGTGGATCCGGACCGGGACGTTGTCGCGTCCGAAAACGTCCCCGTGGACGAAGGCGGCGTGGTCGCGCCGCTCCCCGTCGTTCCAGAAGGCTACGACCTGATACTGGCCGAAACGGGTCGGCAGGTCGGCGATCGCGACGATCTTGACGCATGTTTCCGGGGAGCCGGCGCACTCGTGCGTCCGGCTCTCCTCGAGCAGCCGTCCGATCGTCTCGCTGGGTAGGCCCATCGGTAGCGGCAGAGGGGGAGCCGAATAAAGCGCGCGGTTACGCCCCGGCCACCGCCTTGTGCGGGTCCGGACCGCCGAATTCGACCTTTGGGCGGATTCCGCTCCCCACTGGGCCGCCGGGTGGTTCAATTCTTCGAGAGACGGGCTGACTCGGTCCGAAGCCTCGGAAGGTTCGCGTTCCAGTCGAACGGCGGGGCTGCGCCCGACGCGAGGATCTCGGCCACCAGCGCTCGGATCATACCCTCGTCCCAGATCCCGAGCGTGTCTTCACCAGCCTCCTTCCCGGGGCTTCGCTTGGCAGAGTGAGCTTCGCGGGGCCAGATGTGGACCGGGTCCGGGATTCCCCGGTTCCCCGAATCGGAACACTCGACCCATGCGGGCGGACGCACACGTGGTAGCCGGGGTGCCCGTCGACGAAGACGCATCGCGCGTTCGCTTCGCGGAATTCACACTGGGCTCGACGCGAAGCGATGTCGGACCTGCGAGACGGCATACGGACCCCCTCTGCCGGAACAACCCGTGCCACCCGATAAGCTGTGTTGAGTTCCCTTCGCTGGCAGGCATCTCCTTCGGCCCCGGGAACTCTCACTGCCCCGTTGGGCCCGACGAGAGCAAGGCCGTCGACCGACCCTTAGGTGCCCGGATAGTAGAAGTCGAACTTTCCGCAGCTCTGGCAGTAGTAGAGACTGAACGGAAGCACGGTTTCCGAGGGTGTGGGCCCTCCCGAAAGGTAGTTGATCGAGCCACTGAACCCCATGGCGCGAAGGTTGAAGTGCCCGGTCCAGCGCATCGGGGCATGGCAGTTTCCGCACGTCCGTGGGGGGGTCCCCGGGGGGGTCGGCTCGCCCGCAAAAGGGGGGGCTGTGGCGGCCTGGGCTGTAGCGTTCCCACAGGCAGGGCACGCCGCACTGTTCGGGGGGACCGGCTTTCCGCACCGGGTGCAAAACGTAGCGGACACTCGGAGGCCACTCACTCTGGCGCGATTGAACCTTGCTACCTAGCGTGAGCGCAGGGTCCGCGACGCCGAAGAATCGGACCGGGCAGGTCCGGTGGAACCGGGCGGTGGCCGCCGTGCTATCGCCAGCCCTTGGAGTGTCCGCGGGGGACCCTTTTCAGGGCGGTGTCCCAGGACCCCCACCCGATGGCGCCAGGGCGGGTGTCGGCGGGGGGGCGGCCGCGGGCGGTGCGGAGGAGACCACGGGCTCGATCTGGAGCGACCTTGGCTTCACGCGGACCGAGATGGTCTCCGCTTTCGGGCTGACAAGGTTCCAACCTCCACGAAGTATCGACGCACCGACCAGGTACTCGATGCCAAGGAACGTGAACGCTTCGAGGAAGCGGCCGTTGAAAGTGCCGTTGATCGAGCTGTTCCCGCTCCCGCCACCGCTGAGCGAAAAGACGTTGTAGCTCCCCGTCGGGGGATGTTGTGTGTACTCGTAGGCTTGGTAGAAGCCGAAGAGGAGAATGCCCAGGCCGATCGCCACCAGGACCGTCCCCAGGGTTCGTTCGTACGCTCGCTCCATCGTCACCTACCTCGGCGGTCCTGCTTCTTGAAGCCTCGTCTTGACGGGGCGGCCCGTTCGGGGCGTCGTTGCTGTCACCAGCCGGTCGCGCCCCCGGCCTGTGACGTCAATCCAACGAGCGGCCACCAGCTCCCCATTCTCGAGCCCGTTTCGCGCCGCGGGCCCCGCGTCGACCCTCAAATCCGACCGGGGCCTCCACGCAGCCGATGCCACACTCCGCGCCCGTTCAGGAGTGGCTCCTGGATTCGGCGCAGCCGGCGGTACGGTTCCTCACGCTGACCGAGATTCTTGGACGGAGCCAATCCGACCCTCAGGTGAAAGAGGCCCGAAAGAAGATCCCCTCGACCGGCTGGGCCGCCGACATCCTCGCAGAACGAGGGGAGGGAGGTACGTGGGGGGACCCCAAGAGCCTCTACGTCCCGAAGTACAACTCGACGAACTGGAAGCTTCTGGTCCTCGCGGACCTTGGCCTTACGCGCGAGCACGCACCGACCCGTGAATCGTGCGAGCTCTGGATGGAGACTTTCGCCCGGTCCGATGGCGGCTTCGGAACCCCCGGGGGGAAGACCAGTCACGTCTGCGTGACGGCGAACACCGCTCGCGCGCTCGTGAAGTTCGGCTACGAGGACGATCGCCGCATCCGCAGCGCGTTCGACTGGCTGGTCGAGGATGCGGACCCCAAGGGAGGATGGTCCTGCTACGGCTCGGGTCGTCTGCTGGATACGTGGGAACCGCTGAGCGCGTTCGCGGCGCTCCCGAAGGCACGCTGGACGGCCTCTGCGAGGTCCTGCGTCGAGCGCGGGGCCGAGTTCTTCCTTCAACGCGAGCTGCATCGCCAGGGGGATCGGTACGAGCCCTGGTTTCGCACCCATTATCCGGTCCACTACTACTACGACATGCTCGTCGGCCTTGACTGCCTGACCGCGCTGGGCTACGGAAGCGACCCGCGTCTCGACTTCGCCCTCGCCTGGCTCCGGAAGCTGCGCCGACGAGATGGGCGATGGAACCTCGACGGGGTCCATCCGGACGTCGAGGGTGGGATGGCCGAGTGGTACCGCTCCCACCCGAAACAAAAGCCGACCCCGTTCCAGCTCGAGCCCGTGGGCCAACCCAGCAAGATGATCACGTTCATCGCCGCCCGGGTGATGTCGCGCGTCGACCAGGCAAGGGCTCGTCCGTAGGCCGGCGTCCGGGGTTGGCTCGGCTCCGAACGCCCTGCCGCCGGCGGCGCGGAGGGGCTGCACCCCGCTCGCAAATCCGTGGACGGCTGTGAGCGTTATGAGCGGTAGCGCCTCTGAAGGTGCATGGCTCGGGCCTCAGATCCCTCGTGGCGACCCCTGACGAAGCAGGAAGAGGCGGTCATCGTCCGCCGTGGGACGGAACGGCCGTTCAGCGGGGAGTACGAGCACACCACGGCCCGGGGCACGTACTCGTGCAAGCGGTGCGGCAACCCGCTTTACCGTTCGGACGACAAGTTCGACGCGCGATGCGGGTGGCCGAGCTTCGACCGTGAGATCGAAGGTGGAGTGGTGCGAATCTCCGATGCTGACGGGGAACGCGTGGAGATCCGGTGCGCCCGATGCGATGGCCACCTCGGACACGTCTTCGTCGGTGAAGGGTTCACTTCCCGGAACACCCGGCACTGCGTGAACTCGATCTCCATGGTCTTCACGCCGGCGCCCTGACCGGGGACTCCGGCCAGGGCCTCGTCCGAACGTTGGGGCGCGGCGGCTCGTCCGCCGAGGGCTGGCGCGAAAGCGTCACCGCCGGAACCGCGCTCGCGACCGCGGCGTTGCCGCGGGGCTCGAGACCGCTTACTTGACGATCGTCGAGAACGTGTACTTCGCGGCCTCGGTGTGCGTCATCAGGTGCTCCCCGATGTCGTCACCCCGGAGGGACTGGAAACCGCAGACGAGGCATCGGTACAGGACGAGTTCCGCGGGCCGGGGACCTACGGCATCGATTGGGGGAGGGGGTGCCATCGGCCCGTGGTAGGCTAGACGGGCTCGAAATAGGTTTGCCTCGACCCGACCCTGCCGTCTACGGCCCGACCGGAGGACGCGGACCCGCAGCCGCAGCTCGCTCCGGGCGCGGCATGCCCTCCGTCGGACCTATAGGGTGCTGACCGTTCGGCGCGGCCAGGAGCAGACGTGGGCGGGTTCCGGTACGTCAGGACCCCGATCCCGGAGGACCCGGGCGAGGCGCGCACGACGGGATTCCAAGAGATCCTCCATGCGTACACGAAGGAGGAGGCCGTCCTCGAGGCTCAGCGATGCCTGGAGTGCGCGATGCCGTTCTGCGTCCAGGCATGCCCGATCACCCAGGACTGCCGGGGGTACATCGTGCTCATCGCCCAGGAGCGGTTCGACGACGCGGCCCGCCTGACGATCCGCGACAATGCGCTGGCGAATGTCCTCTGCAAGACATGCTACCATTACTGCGAGGAGGACTGCGTCATGGGCGGACGCGGCACCCCGATCGCAATCCGTCACCTCAAGCGAGCCGCGCTGGAGTTCGGAAAGGCGGACCTCCTCTACGTCCCGAGCGCCCCCAGGGACCAGCGCGTGGCGATCGTCGGAGCCGGGCCGGCAGGGCTCGCTGCCGCGTGGGAGTTGTCGCTCCGAGGGTACCCCGTGACCGTGTACGAGGAGCAGAAGTTCCTGGGTGGCCAGATCGAGACGATCCCGAAGTACCATCTCGACGGCACCGAGCTCGACACCGACCTGGCCCGGTTTCGAAATCTCGACGTGACGTTCGTCGGCGGCAAGGCGGCGGGCGTCGACTTCACGCCTGAGAGCCTCCTCGCGGAAGGCTACCGTGCGGTGTTCGTGGCCATCGGCGCCTCCGACCCCCGCGCGCTCGGGATTCCTGGAGAGCACCTGCCGGGAGTGTTCCCCGCCCTTCCCTTCCTGCTCGCCGCGAACAAGGGGCCGGACGGTCTCATCGGTCGGAAGAACCGAAGGGTCGTGGTCATTGGGGGGGGCGACGTAGCGCTGGACGCGGCACGGTCCGCGCTCCGATTCTCCGAGAGCAAGGACGTTACGGTAGTGTACCGGCGCGCGAAGGAGTCGATGCCCGCAGGCCCCGAGGAGGTCGGCGAGGGTGAGGGGGAAGGGCTCCGATTCGTCCTGGAACGGGCCCCCGTTCGCGTGCTGGGAACCCGCCAGGTCGAGGGGATCGTCCTCCAGCGGGTGGGTGTCGGACCGCCGGACGCCTCGGGCCGACCGACTACGATCCTTGTCGAGGGGACGGAGGAGACGCTCCCATGCGATACTGTGATCGTCGCCGTCGGGGAGCAGGCCGATCTGACCGGATTCCCGAAGGAGCTGAACCTGAGCCCGGTGTCCCATCCGTGGCCCCAGGGAAAGCGGCCCGATTGGATGTCGGACGTCGAGGGGGTGTTCGCCGCGGGCGGAAAGTCGGTGGTCTATGCAATGGCCGCGGGCTCGAAGGCCGCGGAGGCGATCGACGCGTACCTCTCGAAGAAGGCGGGAAAGGCGCCGACTCCCCGCCCCGACCCTCTCGGCGGGTCCAAGCCCCCCGACCTCCCGAGCGGCTACGGCGGCCCCACGTGGCATCTCTGAACACGCCGCAGTCCTCTCGTTCTCGAAACGCGGAGGCTCGGGTCCCGAACCCTTAATCCGAGGGTGGGCTACGACCACCGATCACGATGGCGAAGAAGCGTTCGGCGCCCCGGACCCGCAAGGGCCCCTCGGCAATCCCGCCGGGGTTTCGCACCGTGACCCCCTACCTCTCCCTCGAAGGGGGAGTCAAGGCCGTGGCGTTCTACGTGAAGGCGTTCGGTGCGAGGCGAATCTCCGAGGTGCTGTCCCCCGACGGCAGGCTCGTCCACGGCAGGATCCGGGTCGGGGATTCGATCGTGATGATGTCGGACGTCCTCGAGGGGTCGCGAACGGCCTCGCCGGCGCGACTGGGCAGTTCGACCGTCACGCTCCACGTCTACTCGAAGAACGTGGACGCCCTCTGGGCCCGGGCGGTCGCAGCCGGGGCGAAGGTCGCCATGCCGCTGGAGAACCAGTTCTGGGGTGAGCGATACGGGCAGCTGATCGACCCGTTCGGGCACCATTGGTCGCTCTCGATGAGGGTCAAGATGAGCCGGGCCGAGCAGGACAAGATGCGCCGGAGCGCGATGGCGGCCTTCGCGAACGACGAACACCCGGACTCCGCTTGAGGGGCGTACGCGAGCCGCGCGCGCCTCCTCGCGTCCGCCGCACCGCACAAATACCGGGTCGGTGATGCTGGTTCGCGAGGAGCGGAGATGGCCCGACCCGTTGCCGCGGCAGTGCTGACCATAATCGGAGGATTGTTCATCGGGCTCGGGGGGCTCGTGCTGGCGGTCTTCGGTACGGTCTTCGCCGTCTTTTTCCACTTCTACAGCGGCCTGTTCTTCATCGGCCTGGTGGTCGGGGTCCTTACGATCGTGATGGGCGGGCTGATGCTGGTGGTACCGTCCGGCAAGACCGTGTTCGGGATAGTCACGATCGTCTTCGCGCTCCTCAGCCTGCCCTTCGCGCTCGGAGGCTTTGTACTGGGATTCATCCTCGCCCTAGTGGGAGGCGTGTTGGCCATCCTCTGGAAGCCGAAGGTGATCGATATTCGCGCGACTCCCCAGCCCCCCGCCGCTCCACCCTGGACCTGAACCCCGAGCCACTCCAGCCCCCTGTGCTCCGCTCGCGATGCGGGTTGAGTCCGGCAAAGCTTCGCTCCGAGCCCTTCGTCCGGAGGCCCACGGCTAGCCGGAACTCACGATGACACTGCTCGGGAGCCTCCTCTTCGGGCTCGTCCTTGGGTTCTCGCTCACGATCCCGCCGGGTCCGATGAACGCCCTGATCGCGGCGGTCTCGGCCCGCTCCGCTCGGGGAGGCATCGTCACCGGCTTTGGCGCGATGTGCGCTGACCTGGTCCTCGGAGGCCTCGTCTTCGGGCTCGACTCGGTCGTGAATCTCGCCCCCATCGTTCGTGCCGTGTACGCCGTCGGGGCCGCCGTGATGGTCTACTTCGGCGTCAGGCTTCTCCGCTCGTCCGCGGAGGCCCCCCTGGGCGCAGAGGTGACCGTCCGCACGTTCACTCGAGCCCTCGCGCTAGGACTTTCGAACCCGTTCCATATCGTCTGGTGGATCACGGCCGGCCTCGCCTTCGCTTACCTCGGGGGCCCCGTTCTCCTGCTCGGGCTGTTCGGCGCCATCGCGATCTGGATCGTCGCGTTCCCCCTCGCGGTACATTCCGGCGCTCGACGGTATCCGCGCCTCCAACGCGCGATCGGCTACGTGTCGGCGGCGATCCTGCTCGGATTCGCCGTCTACTTCGCGGTTCTCGCGATCCGGGGCTAGGCGCCAGGGACCGTCGGTCGCGCTGCGGGCTTCAGCTGCGCCGCGTGCTCCTTCCGGAACTTGGCGACCTTGGGCGCGATGATCGCTTGGCAGTAGGCTCGCTCCGGGTTGCGTCGGAAGTAGTCGCGGTGGTACTCCTCCGCCGGGTAGAACGCGGCGGACGGAACGAGTTCGGTGACGATCTTCTTCCGCCAGACGCCGGCTTTCTCTATCTCGCCGAGGACCGATTCGGCGGTCGACTTCTGGGCGGCGGAGTCGAAGAAGATGGCCGAACGATACTGGGTTCCCACGTCGTTCCCCTGGCGGTTCCGCGTCGTGGGGTCGTGGGTCGTCAGGAAGATGACGAGCAGGTCACGATACGAGACCTCGCGAGGGTCGAACGTCACGCGGACCGCTTCGGCGTGTCCGGTCTGGCCCGTGCAAACGTCCGCGTAGGTCGGGTTCGGGACCGTGCCACCGGTGTAACCGGGGTCGATGCGCTTCACGCCCGCCACCTCCGTGAACACCGCCTCGGTGCACCAGAAGCAACCCCCCGCCAGCGTGGCGACCTCGAGCGCTCCCGCACTCGGCATACCGACGGGCTCGGGTCCGGTCACGTTCTCACGCTCCTACGCTCCGGGGGGATTTGAACCGTTACCCCCCGGTCGGCATCTCCGCGGGGGCGCGCCCCAAGGGGCGAACTCTCTCACTTCCGGACGAGGAACTGGACCTCGGTCCGCGCCCACGCCTTTGGGTCGCGCCAGGGGTTCCCGAGGTAGACCTCGCGCGAGGCCCCTATCGACCGGATTTCGTGCTCCTTGCGTCGCCAGCGAAGCCAGTCGCTCAGGCCGTGGTAGATGACACGGGGGGAGACGACATCCGGGTCGAACACGACCCGGGCGACCGTCGATGACCGAAGGGTCTTGATACGGACCGGACCGGCGCCTCGCGCCGAGCCCTTGACCTCGATCGCGGCTTCCCAACGGCGGTTACCGGGCTCCTGGAAGATCCAGCGGCCGGTGCGCAGCCCCTGGGCTTTCGCCCATCGCTCCACCTTCTCGAACTGAGCGCGGATCTTCGCATCGCTCCATGGGCCCTTCCACGCTATCGACGCTACGCGGAGCTTCGGATTCTTTGCCCAGCCGAAATCGACCACCATCGCCTTACCTCGGCAAGGCGAATCCCGCTGACCCTAATCGGTTGCGGGTCCGGTTCGGGAGGGCGAGACCATCGGCAGCTGCGCCCCGAGCGTCCCCGGAGCCGGGAACTCCGTGATGTAGCCGCCGTAGTACGGGAGACGCGTCGTGATCACGCTCCGGAACGCCGCCCGGAGGGCCGTGTCGTCCAGGCCTCGGGTCGGGACCAGGTCGTCGTTGCGGTTGAGACACCCCTTGAGCTCGCCCTTGTGCGTAACGCGTATCCGGTGGCAGTTCGAGCAGAACTCCGGATTGTAGACGGGGTCGACCAGCTCGACCTCGGCCTTGTCGAAGAGGTAGACCCGGCGGTGGTGCATCTCCCGCACGAGTACGCGCGTGGCGTTCTCCTCCAACCACCGCCGTACCGTTCCGATGTCCACCGCCCAGTCGTGCTGAGGGACAAGCTCGGGCATGAACTGGATGAGCTGCAGCTTCAGACCCTCGGTCCGGCCCACGAAGTCGATCATCGTGGGGATGTTCGAGAGTGTCGGTCGGAAGACGACCAGGTTGATCTTGACCGGCGTCAACCCCACGCGGAGGGCTTCCGACACCCCCCGCAGGACGGGGGCCAGCGCGCCGCCGCGTATCGACCGGAACTGCTCCGGGTCGGTGGAGTCCATCGAGACGTTGACCCGCTTCAGGCCAGCGTCCCTCAGGCCGGCTGCCCGGGCCGCGAGCATCGAGCCGTTCGTGGTCAACGACACGTCGGGAATCTGGCGCACCGTCCCCGCGATGAGCGCTTCGAGGTCCTCGCGGAGCAGTGGCTCCCCACCGGTGAACTTGACCGACCGGATCCCGAACTCCCGGGCCACCGAGACGAGTCGCTCGACCTCCTCGGGGGTGATCTCCTCGCCGTGGGCCGCGCGGGGCCGGGCGACGGGCCCCAATCCCTCATCGTGGCAGTAGACGCAGCCGAAGTTGCAGCGCTTCGTGACGCTGATCCGGATGTCGGTCACGCCGCGACCGTAGGCGTCCGTCAGCATCTCAGGGGACGATAGCGGCGGGCGGTATTTGAGGGCGAGAACGCGCCCCGCGGGGCCTGGGGCGACCCGAGCCGAGGATCAGGCAGCGTCTGGAGCGACCTCGGGGTTCTCCTGCAGGGGGACGCTGGTCGAGAGGACGTTGCCGCGACGCCGGAACGACAGGGCTACCTCGGAGCCGACCGGGAACTTGGAGAGCGACTCGAGAAGCTCTCGGACCGTCCGGACCGCGAACGGGCCCACCCCCGCGACCACGTCGCCGGGCTTCAGCCCGGCGCGGTGGGCGGGAGAACGGGGAACGACCTCGGCAACGAGGAGTCCCGACCGCGGCTCGAGGCCGTGCTGCCGCGCGAGGTCGGGGCGGAGCTCGGCCACCATCACGCCGAGCCACGGTCTGTACGATCCTACGGCGGAGCCTGAGCTCCTCCGTGATCCGCGCGACCGCGTGGATCGGGATCGCGAACCCGACCCCCTGCGCGAACGGGATCATCGCGGCGTTGATCCCGACGACCGACCCCGAGAGGTCGACGAGAGGCCCCCCACTGTTGCCGGGGTTGATCGCGGCGTCGGTCTGGACCAGCCCCTCGAAGACGAAATCGGATCCTGGCAAAGGGCGTCCCAAGGCACTGACCACCCCCATCGAGACCGTCGGGTCCCCCGGGAGCCCTAGCGCGTTGCCCATGGCGAGGACGATCTGGCCCACCCGAAGGGCTTCGGAGTCGCCGATGCGGGCCGGGACGAGGTCGTCGGCGTCGACTCGGACGAGCGCGATGTCGGTGACCGCGTCGCCCCGACCACCTCGCCCGTGACCTCGCGGCCGCCCGGCAGTCGTGCCCGGACCTCGGTCGCGCCGTCCACGACATGCTGGTTCGTGACGAGATACCCGGACCGGTCGGTGACGACCCCCGTCGCCTGGGACGGAAAGGCGACCGGTGAGCCGCCGCGCTTGCGCCCGACCTTCAGGCTCTCGACCACCGCTACGCTCGGGGCGACCGCTTCGACGGCGGACGCGATTCTCGCCTCGAGCTCCTCCAACGC
>CAVQKI010000007.1:0-121726 GCA_963713145.1 uncultured Thermoplasmata archaeon
CGGGGACCGCGAGATATATCGGTTGTTCTACCTACGCGCGGACGGGCGGTTCCCCGCCGGTCGGACGCGGAGGCCGGAGCGTGGGCAGGAGCTTCCCGGCCAGGGCTGCCGGAGAGATCCGCTCCTGCGCCTTCGAGTCGCGGGAACGCAGCGTCACCGTGTCGCGATCGGGACCTTCGTTCAGCGTCCCGCCGTCGACCGTGACGCAGTACGGCGTTCCAGCCTCGTCCATTCGGGCGTAGCGTTTCCCGATGGAGCGAGACTCGTCGTACTGTGCGGGTACGCCCTCCGAGGCGAGCTCCTGCGACAGGCGAAGAGCGTACGCCCCGTGCTCCTTGGCGATCAGCGGGAACACCCCGACCGGGACGGGGGCCAGGTACGGGGGAAGCCTCCAGACGGTCCGCTCGCCCTCACGGGTCAGATGGACGTCGGCGAGCGCCCAGAGGTTCCGGTCGATGCCGAACGTCAGCTCGAGAACGTGGGGCAGCACGCTGCCCCCGTCCTTCCGGGTCACGGTCAGGTCCTTCCCCGAGCCGGCGCTGTGGCGGGACAGGTCGTAGTCCCCGCGGTAGTGGATCGCACCGACCTCTCTGAACCCGCCCAGGCTCTCGAGCTGGACCTCGGCGTCGAATTGGATGCGGTTGTAGAACGCCCGCTCTTTCTCGGATTTCTCGAAGAACCGTACCCGTTGGACGGGATACCCGAGGACGTCCCGGAGGAAGCGCAGAAGATGCACCATATGGTACACGTAGAACTCGGGGAGGCCCGAGGCGACCAGCTCCGCCGCCGACAACGACTCGATCTCCTCGTTGCCCGCTTCGCGTCGAGCCGAGCGGACGACCGGGACCTTTTCGTCGTGGATCGATCCGAACGGGACGACGAAGTCGTTCGGGTCGAAGAAGATCTGGAGCTCGGCCTGCGTGAACGCCCGCATCCGGAAAAGGACCTGCCGGGGCGCGATCTCGTTCCGGTACGCCTTCCCGATCACCCCGATGCCCAGCGGGAGCGCCTTTCGCCCCACGTCCCACATTCGCGCGAACGAGAGGTAGCTCCCCTGGGCCGTCTCCGGGAGCAGGTACGCCCGTTCCTCCGCCCCTGCGCCGAACGGGATCGAGAACATCAGGTTGAACGGTTGCGGCACACCCAGCGCGTTCGAGCCGCAGGAGGGGCACCGCACGCCGTGGGCGCGAACGATCTCCCCGATCTGCGCGGGGCTCATGCCGTCCACGCCCTCGGGACGCACCTTCTCGAGCAACGTGTCCGCCCGGACCGTCGTGTGGCACGCCTCGCACGTGACCTCGGGGTCCGTGAAGTTCTCGAGGTGCCCGGAGGCCCGGACGACCGCCTCGGGGACGATCTCCGACGGTTCGATAAGGTAGTAGTCGCGGGAGAGGCCAAGAAACCAGGCCGCCCACGCATCCTCGAGACGACGCTTGAGGGCCGTGCCGAGCGGACCGTAATCGTAGAGCCCCTGCGCCCCGCCGTAGATCTCCGCCGACGGCCAGAGGACGCCTCGGCGGCGGAGGAGCGCGTAGAGCTCGTCGATCTTCATCCGGGAGTGCCCGCCCGCTCGGTTCCGGCGTGAACGATAAGGTGTTCGGTCGTGCGGGTCACGATCTGGTAGGCCGGGTCGTCGGGCGGAAGCCGCACGACCAGTGGGCGCGCAGCGGTTCCGGGAGCGATCTTCGCGGCGTCCGGCTCGCCCAGCCATCTCCAAGGCTCGACGAGCGCCGCGTTCGCGAGGAACGCGGCCGAGGCCGGACGACCCCGAAGTCGTGTGGCCATGTACGCGAACTCGAGCTCGCGCCATATCGATGGTGCCTGGAACATCGCGTTGTCGGTTCCCAGCAGAACGGAGAGGCCCAGCCGTTCCATCGTCTCGAGGTCGGGTTGGCGGCCGAACAATGCGTTCGACCGGGTGCACACGACGACCGGCACCCGCGCGCGGCGCACGGCCGCGAGATCATCCGGAGTCGCCTTCGCCAGATGGACCAGGAGGTGGGGCCGGGCCGACGGGTACTGGTCGGGTTCTTCTCGTACCGCCTCGCTCGCGTGAAGCGCGAACGGCTTCCCCGCCTTTCGGCACGCGTTCGATACCGTCCGGAGGTTCGCTGCAGTTTCGTCACGAGCGCTCGAAAGCCCGACCCCGTCCGCGACTTCGAGGAGAGAAGCGAGCTCTTGGGGATCGATGGGGCGCGCCAGGGGGCGTCCCAGCACGACAACCCGCGTTCCGGATCCTGCGCTCGCGGCGCGCAGAAGCTCGACGCCCGGCCGCCCCTCTTCACGGAAGTCGATCGCGGCCGCGATCCCTTCGCGGGCCATGCGGCGCAAGGCACCTCGCATCGCTGCCTGCTTCTGCTGCGGCGCGGTGTCTCGCAGAAGGCGGAACTTGTAGCCGGTCGGGCTGGCAACTATATCACCAACAGGCCCGGAAGGCGGCTCACGGGACGAGACCGCGTCGCCGAGGTGAACATGCGAGTTCACGGGCGAGGGAATGACGATGCCCCGGACCTTACGGACCCGGCCCCGGGTCGAATCGGTCCCGGGGAGGCCGACCTCCACGATCCTACCCCGGCGAAACAGGACGTACGCGGGCCGGGGTCCTTCCGCGTCCAGCACGGCCCCTTCGACCAGCATCGACGGCCCGCGCGTGAGTCTCCCCGGGGCATAAGGGCGAGCGGGGTCCCGGACCGAACCGATATCCGACCGTGCGGCTCCACCGGAACGGTTCGGATGACCGAGGTCGCGTCGGATCGGCCGCGCGACCTTCTGGTCTCGGGCCATGTCAACGTCGACCGCTTCCTTCGCGTGTCCTCGTTCCCTCTCGCCGACCGGACCGTGCCGGTCCACGCGCAGTCGGTCGCCCTCGGAGGACCTGCGACGACCCTCGCCCGCGTGGCGACGAGCCTAGGGGTCGCGACCGGGCTCGTCTCCCGCATCGGCTCGGACTTCCCCGCGGAGTTCCTGCGTCGCCTGGCGTCCGGGAAGATCGACCTACGGGGCGTCGAGAAGGTCGCGGATCAGGGCACGCCTACCTGCTACATCGTCGAGGATCACGACGGGCGCCAGCGCACGCTCATCGACCAGGGACCGATGGGGAACGTTCGTGGGGCCCGATACCCGGGTCCTTGGTTGAAGGAGTACTCGTGGCTCCATGTAGCGACGGGGGACCCCTTCTACAGCCTCGGATTGATCGCTCGGGCCGTCAAGGGCGGTCTCAAGGTCGCGGTCGACCCTGCCCAGGAGATATTCTATCGTTGGGATGCGCCGCGATTTCGCCGCCTCCTCTCGAACGCAGAGATCCTCTTCGGCAACCGGGCCGAGATCGCTCACGCCATACGACTCTCTGGCGGCGGAGGGGTGCCCCGCCTGCTCGAACGAGTTCCGCTTGTCGTCCGAACGGAAGGTTCGGATGGCGCTACCGCGTTCAGCCGTGCGGCGACGTACCACGTTTCCTCTCGGCGCGCCCGCAAGGTCCGCACTTTTGTCGGCGCAGGAGACGCGTTCCGTGGAGGCTTCTACTCGGCCTGGTTCCACGGCAGCCCCCTCCGCGATTGCCTGGAGGCCGGCACGCGCTCGTCCACTCGATGGATCGAGCGAGGTCTCTAGGTGGTCTCGCATGGAGGTGCACGCGTTCGGGCGTCTTCTGCCTGTTGAGATCGCGCGCCGGCGCCTGTTCGCCGCCGCTCGGCCGGTCGAGCGGAGCGAGAACGTCGCGTTGGAGGCGGCGTTCGGTCGCGTCTCCTCGATCGACGTTCGGTCCCCCCGCAACGTACCCTCGTTCCGGCGGGCGACCTGGGACGGGTATGCCGTCCGGAGCGCAGATACCCGGAGCGCCCGCAAGGCCCGTCCCGCGGTCCTGCGGCTGGTCGGCGAAGCCTACGCCGAAGGGGGGTTTGCTGGCCCCGTCGATCCGGGGGAGGCGGTCGCGATCGCCACGGGCGCGGCCGTGCCGTCCGGGGCGAATTCGGTCGTGATCTTCGAGGAGGTAGAACGCGACGCAGGGACGATTCGGGTCCCGCGGCCGATCCGGTCGGGGGACAGGATCTCTCCGGTCGGGGACGACTTTGCCCGAGGCGCGCGACTCGTCCGTCGAGGCGAACCCTTGTCCCCCGGCGCCTTGGGAGCGCTCGCGGCCTGCGGGTTTCCGACGGCTCGGGTCTACGCGAGACCGGTCGTTGCGATCGTCCCGAACGGCAACGAGCTCCTTGCCCCCGGGGCGCGGCCCAGGCCCGGCGCGATCTACGAGAGCAACAACGCAACCCTCTCCGCCGTTGTGACGGCGTCGGGCGGGATTCCCCGGGTGTACGCGCCGTCTCCGGACGACCCGGGCCGGATCGAGCGGACCCTCCGCTCCGCGCTCCGCTCGGCCGATCTCGTGCTCGCAACGGGAGGCAGCTCCGTGGGGGAGCGGGATTACCTGCCGAAGATTCTTCCGCGCCTTGGCACGCTTCTCTTCCACGGCATCGCTGTGCGGCCGGGGAAGCCGACGCTGGCAGCGAGGTGCGGTCGGAAGCTGGTCATCGGGCTGCCCGGACACCCCACGTCGTGCCTGTCGAACATGTACTGGCTCGTGCTGCCTGTCCTTCGGCGGCTGGCGCACCAACCGGGACCCGGTTGGACAGACGCCTGGGCGACCCTCGGGAAGGAGGCCGTCTCCCTTTCCCCAGGCCTCTCCACGGTCGTACCCCTCGCGCTCCGCGAGGGGCAGGCCTATCCGACGTTTCGGGGTTCGTCGGTGGTGACGAGCATGGCAGGCGCTACCGCGTTCGCACTGCTCCCTCCCGGGCGTCGCGTGCTTCGGGCCGGCACACGGCTTCGGGTCTGCGCGTTGAACGCCCCGCTCGGGGCCGGTACCGTGCTGCCCGGGCTCGGGAACGGTTAAGCCGCCGCCGCCCTGCGATGTGCGTGGCCCGCCGCCCGCTGAAGGCAGCGATTCTTTCGATCGAGGGAACGAACTGCGACCAGGAGCTCCGGGTGGCGCTTGCCTCCCTCGGCGCGCGCCCCGAGATCATCGGCCTCAAGCAGTTCGAGGGACGCGACGTGGCGGCCCGGGACCGCCGGACCCTGGACGACTATCACCTGCTCTTCCTGCCGGGCGGTTTCTCTGGCGGAGACTACGTTCGCGCGGGCGCGATCATGGCCGCGCGGATCCGAGCGTCCATCGGGCCCCAGCTGGAGGAGTTCGTCCGGGCCGGCCGCATGGTCGGGGGCATCTGCAACGGCTTCCAGGTCGCGATCGAGCTCGGCCTCCTTCCGGGGCGCCCGGGGAAGCCGCTAGGCCCACCCGAGGCGGCTCTGATCGCGAACGATTCGGGTCACTTCGAGTGCCGCCCCACGTTCGTGGCGTGGGCGGGAGGCCGGTTCCCTCCATTGGAGCGGGTCGCACGTGGGTCCCGGTTCCTCTTCCCCTCCGCCCATGGGGAAGGCAAGCTGGTCCTCGGCGGCGATGCGGCGGCCCGCAGGGCTGAGCTAGAGGCGAGAGGTCAGGTGCTGTTCCGGTGGGTCTCTCCTGACGGCGGACGGGCCTCGTACCCATGGAACCCGAACGGGTCGGAAGGGGACATCGCGGGCCTCACGAACCCGGAGGGGACCGTCTTCGGACTGATGCCCCACCCCGAGCGATCGTTCTTCCACGACCAGGCGCCCGACTGGACCCGGTCCGGTTCCGCCACCGGCTTCGGGGACGGCCATCGGTTCCTCGAGGCCGTAGTGCGCTACAGCCAGCAGCACGCCTAGCGGTCCGCGTGGCTCCCGCCTGAGATCGAGGTCCCAGACGAACAGTCGCTCTCCCTCCAGAGCCCGCTCCGCAACGACCGTCACCGAGCCTCCCCGATCGACCCAACCGGCGCGGATCCGTTCGAGGGATCCAGGGTTCTGAACGGACGACCCCAGCAGGAACGCGTGCCCCCCTTGGGCGAGGTGCTCGGGCAGCGACCGGACGATACGAGCCGTGACGCGGCAGCCGTCCGGGCCGCCGTCGAGCGCGAGCCTCTGCCAGCGGTCCGTCTCCCGCGCGGCGGGCGGGGTCGCGAGGTACGGGGGGTTGGCGAGGATCCGGTCGAAACGTGTGAGACCTCGCGCCAGGTCCGTCCGCACGAACGCGACGTCCAGATGCTCGGCTCGGGCGCGCGATCGGGCGTAGCGGAGGGCATCCGGATTCAGGTCGGTGGCGACGGTCCGTGCTCCGCATCGGGCGGCCTCGAGCGCCAGGCGCCCGGTACCGGTCCCGAGGTCCAGGAGAGTCCCCCGGCCGAGGCCCCGAGCGAACGGGAGGAGCAGAAACGTGTCCTCGCGCTCGGGGTAGACGGACGACGGCGGTGCGGTGTGCTGCCCGCCGTCGGCGACGGGCGTCCGGGTAATCTCGGGCAGATGGGTTATTAGCGATTGGGGACCTAAAGAGGACTGCCCTGAGTTGTTTCTCCTATGCCTCGTCGTCTTTCCCCTCCGGTAAAGATAGGAATCACCGGCCTACCCGGCTCGGGAAAGACCCAGACGCTTCTCCGCATCATCGAGCTCCTCGAGGAGGAGGGCGTGAAGGTCGGAGGGATGGTCACCGAGCCGATCGTCGTGAAACAGCGGCGTGTCGGGTTCCAGATCACGAACTGGCTGACAAAGGAGCATGAGGTATTCGCGAGTGAGACGCTCAAGTCGCGCATCCGTTCCGGGCGCTATGGCGTGAACATCGCGGCCCTGGAAGGGCTGGGCATGCGCGCCCTTGCGGAGGCCCGCGAGTCGGCCGACGTCATCGTCATCGACGAGGTCGGCAAGATGGAGGTCGAGAGCGAGGCGTTCACGAAGAGCGTCATGGACACTCTCGACACGAGCAAGTCGATCGTGATGACCCTCCACAAGAAGTCCCGTAACCCGCTGCTCCAGGATATCCGTCGGAGGGATGAGCTACGACTTCTCGAGGTGACGCCGATCAACAAGAACCTCCTCGCGTTCAAGATCGTCCACCTGATCATGGGGCAGGCTCACTAGCACCGAGCCGGGAAGGGCGGACCGAGTTCCTCGGCCCCGCTGTCCCACCCGGCCACGGACCCCGCCCCCGGGCGCCGGTCTTCTACAACCCCACGATGGCCGCTGACCGCGACATCGCGATCGCGTTCGTCCGCGCCTGGTCGGGCGTTCCGAGCGGGGCACTTTCGGGTTGGGAGGCAACGGCGGCGACCGGAGTGCGCGGCCTGCGCCTGCTCGCCGAGTCGGGGGTGTTTGGGTCTTTCGTGCTCACCGAGCAGAACGATGACGCGTTCGAGGCGCTTGCCCGCAACGCACGCGGACATCCGGGAGCCCTCGCGGTCCACGGCGACGGGCGTAACCCACCGGGAGTGTCCGCGTTCGACTACGTCGATCGTCGACCCGTACGGCTCTCCGTTGCCGTTCATCCCGGCCGCGTTCGCGGCCGTCCGGGCTGGTGGGGCCCTGGCGGTGACGGCGACGGACATGATGGTCCTCGCCGGAGCCCAGCCCGCGGCCACGCTTCGAAGGTACGGTGCTGTCCCGGTCCGCGGCCGACTCGGGCCGGAGTCCGGGCTCCGGATCCTGCTCATGTTCCTCGCTCGAGAGGCGCGCTCGCGCGGCGGAAGCATACGGCCCCTGCTCTGCTACGTGCGCGAACACTATGTTCGGGCCTACGTCGAGGTCTCGCCGAGCCCGCTCTCCGCCGACCCCGTGGGACCGATCGACCCGCACGCCTGGGACGGTCCTAGTGTCGGGACGAAGGGTCCGTACGGCCCCCTATGGCTCGGGCCGTTGTTCGACCCGGGCCTCGTGGCACGCCTCGCGGTCCCCGAAGGAGCGGCTCGACCCCGGGAGGTCGCGGAGTTCCTTTCCCGCGTGGCGGGTGAGGTCGGGATCGACCGCGCGTTCTACTTCGAAACGAACACGCTCGCCGCAACCCTTCATCTCGCCCGACCCCCGTCGCGGGACGACCTCCAGTCGGCCTTGGTGGCGAAGGGGTTTCGCGCGGCCCGGACCCACGTCCGACCGGAAGGGATCCGGACGGACGCACCCCGACAGGTTGTGGAGCAGGTCGCGGTCGAGCTCGCCGGAGCCCACTAGTCCCAGAAAGCACGGGTCCGGGCGTAGGCGCGCTCTGCCCTCAGGATCTCGGTGAAGAACGCGTCGTCGTTGCGGTAGTGCCGCGCGAGCAGCCGCCGCGCGGTCTCCGGTCCGATCCCTCGCGCGGCGAGCGCTAGGAGCGCCCGGTCTCCGTGGTGGGCCACCAGCTCCGCCGAGGTGTACGCCGCTCGCACGAGCGCCTCCGTCTCCGACGGCAGGGGGCGTTCCCGACGCGCGCGAGTGGGCGGGGGGCTCTTCGCGCTGCGTCGTCGCTTCTTCGCGTAGCGGGAGAGGCGATCGATGTCGGCTTCCCTTCGAGGGGAGAGGGCTGCCGAGAGGGCGCCCCTGCAAAGGAGGCATCGGCTCCCTCCCTCGGCCCGGTAGCGGACCGCGGTGGTCGTCCGGACGAATCCACATCGGAGGCAGACGAGCGTCAGCGCCTCGTTCTCGAGTCGCTCCCGGATCGCCTTCAGGAGCGTGGGGGGCGGAACGTCGGGTACGGCCCTCCAGCGTAGCCGCTCGAGCGGCCCGTCCGTGAGGGCGGAGGGAGCGCACGCAACGACCTCGATGGCCCCGGACCGGACACGCTCCAGGACCTCGACGGTGTGGACCAGGTCGTAGCGGTCGTGCAGGGTCTTCTCGAGCGCCTCCTCTCCCAGCGGGGAGGTCAGCGCGGCCTGGAGAAGGGGCTCGAGCGTGCGGAGGTCGCGGGGGTCGGCCGAAGCTGAGAGGACACCGAGCTTTCGGGCGACGTTCAGGAAGATCCAGCGGTAGTCGAAGCCGGCGGGGACGAGCCGTTCCACCAGCGGGCCGAGCGAGGCAGGGTCGATCGCGACCGCGTCGCACAACGCCGCGGAGTCGAGGGCGATCGGGAGCTCGAGGACGAACCAGGTCGGCTCGACCGAGGCGACCTCGACCCGGGCGCCGAGCCGAGCGGTGAGCAGCCCGGCGACCGCGAGCGACAGCGTCTCGTTGGTTCGCGTGCCGAAGCATGCCCCGTAGACCACCAACCGTCCCCGCGCCGAGACCGTCACGCGGCGGTCCGTGGCCAGGGACCCGGTCTCGAGCGCCTCGGACCGGCGCTTCACGAGTCGGCCCCGGTCCGTCGGCGAGATGGGGTACCTGGTCGAATGATCCGGTCCGTCGCGCCTCCCCGATCTCCTGGGCCACGTCGAAGGGAACCGGGATGTCCTCCCCCACCCAGCGCGGCTCCTGGCCCAGCTCCTGGACTCCTTCGACCAAGAGTTCTCCGTCCCGATGCTCCACGACCTTCCAGGTCCGACCGTGGAGGAGGAAGATCTCCTCTGGTTGCGCGAGGATCTGTGTCAGCACGAACCGTTCGTCTAGCGTGCCGATGAGCCGACGCGTGGCGATGTCGCGCAGCCGGTACGTGCGCTCATCAGGGATCAGGGAGAGCGAGGCGTAGAACCGGTGGAGGGTCGCGCGTCCGGACCCGAGCCGCCCGTCGCTCTCCCGGGCCAGGTGCAGCGCGATCAGGTAGTCGACGAGGTCGTTCCATTCACGGTCGCTGAGGTCGGAGACGCATGCCGCGTGCCGGAGGCGGGCCACGATACCGTTCCGGTCGGCCGGTCCCTCCGCCCGGAGCTCCGCCACGATCTGCTGGGCGGCCGCCAGCCGATTGCGCGTGCGCCAGGAGACCGGCTCCACGAGACCCCCGGTGGCGCGCCGAGCGAGCACGGCAGCCTCTTCGAGGTCGTCATCGTCCAGCGCGAGGACCATGCCGTGGATCGTTCGGTCGAGCCGATGCCCGGACCGGCCGACGCGCTGCACGAGCCGGACGACCTGGTGCGGGGAACCGAACTGAACCACGTGATCGACGGCGCCGATATCGATCCCGAGCTCGAGAGAGGATGTGGCCACTAGGCCACGGAGCTGGCCATCGCGGAAGGCGCGCTCAGCCTCCTCTCGCACCTCCCTCGAGAGCGACCCGTGATGGACCGCGACCGCGAGGTCGGGCGCCAGTCGGTTGAGGCGGGCCACGACCCCCTCCGCGGTGGGCCTCGTGTTGACGAAGACGAGGGTCGTCCGGTGCGCGCGGATCTCGCGCTCGACCGCCCGAACCCCGTTGAGCAGAGGAGGGTCGGCTTTCAGCTCCAGGAGGAGCGCGGGGTCGAGGGGGGTGCCCGGATCGGCCGCCTCCTCCGCCGTAAGCTCGAGGGTGCGCCGAGCCGAGGCCGCGCGTACCTCGACCGGACGCGGCGCCGGGGAGAGGAAGCGCGCGACCTCGTCCGGGTTGCCGACGGTGGCGGACAGACCGATACGACGGACGCTGCGGCCCGCGAGCGCGTCCAATCGCTCGAGCGTGATCCCGAGCTGGGCGCCCCGGTCGGAACCGACGAGCTCGTGGACCTCGTCCACGATGACGGTCCGCACGTTCGCGATCGCCTTCCTGAGGAGTTTCCCGACGAGGAGGAGCTGGAGCGTCTCCGGGGTCGTGAGTAGTAGGTCGGGGGGACGGCGAGATTGGGCGAGGCGCGCGGAGGTCGGCGTGTCGCCGTGCCGGACCGCAGCGGTGAGCCCGACCTCCTCCACGAGTGCGACCAGTCGGTGCTCGAGGTCCCGGTTGAGGGCGCGCAGCGGAGTGATGTAAAGTATCGAGACCGGAGGGGTCGGGTTGGCGAGCCGTCGCGAAAGGAGCGGCAGGAGGGCCGCTTCCGTCTTCCCAGTGCCGGTCGGGGATATCAGAAGCGCGTCCGACTCCGTCTCGAGAACGGGGAACGCCAGGCGCTGGATCTCCGTCAGCTCTCGGAAACCCCGACGGCCGGCAGCCGCGACCAGCCTAGGATCGATGCCAGGCATCGAGGGCGTGACGTCGGGGGCCATGGAGCCTCTCCAAGACCCCGGGTGGGCGGAAAGGACTGTCGGGTGCGCCTACGTGCTCGGCCCGGGCTCGACGTCGAGCATCCTCAGCCCGACGCTCTCGACCATCGGCCGGCCGAAAGTGCGGCCAGGGAACGATTGGATCACAACTTCCTGGAGGAGCCCGATCGTGGCACGGATCAGGTGCCCGCCCACGAGGTGATGGTCCGGCCCCGCGAGAGCGCAGTGGAGGTGGAGGGACGGGTTGCCGTCGGCCCGGGCTATCGTTCCATGGAGCGCGACGACCTCGTGCGGGACAGCGAGCTCGTGCGGCTTGTAGGCCGTCCCGTCCCAGTAACCGATCGTCGCCTTTCGGAACATCCCGATCCCAAAGACGACCGCCCCGGCCCGAAGGCCTTCCTTCTGGGCGAATCCGGATAGGGTTTCGAAGAGGTCTTGGCCGTCGTCCAGCTTCAGCACGAACCGGTCTCCCTCTTTGACGGCCTGCATCGGGCGGGCAATCCCGGTGGTCCCTAAGGATGTTGCGTGTGCGCGCAGGGCAAACGGTATGGTGGCGCAGCCTCTGGCGGTCGGAATGAGCCCGGACCTCCCGCTCTCGCCCTCCCGAATGAGCGAGAGCGCCCTCGTCGCACGGATCCGCGAGCGGGGGCCCGCCCTGATCGCCCTCTCCGGAGGCGTCGACTCCTCCCTTGTCGCCTCGCTCGCGTACGAGGCCCTGGGAGACGAAGCGTTCGCGGCGACCGTCTCTAACGCGGCCCTCGCCCCTCGCGAGTCCGAGCGGGCGTCCGACGTGGCCCAGTCCATCGGTATCCGGGACAGTGTCCTCGTCGCCGAACCGCTGGACCGTCCCGAGTATCGGGCCAATGGCGCCGACCGCTGCTACTTCTGCCGGGCCGTGGAAAGCTCCGCGCTCCTCGACCACGGGCGGCGTCATGGTGTCCGCCAGTACCTCGACGGCATCCATCTCGACGACCTTTCTGACGACCGCCCCGGAATCCGGGCCGTGAACGAGGCTGGGTTCTCCCACCCGCTCCTGGAGGCCAGCTGGACGAAGCTCGACGTTCGAGAGAGCGCCCGTTCTCGCGGCCTTTCGAATTGGGATCTGCCGTCCGATGCGTGCCTCGCGTCCCGGGTCGCTCGGGGGGAGCCGATCGACCGGGCCCTCCTCGCCCGCATCGACACCGCCGAGGGGGTCCTCCACGAGCACGGATTCCGGCGGGTGCGGGTCCGGGTCCGTTCGGGACGGGCCCGCATCGAGGTGGACCCCGACGAGGTCGACCGCCTCGTCGCCGAGCCGCTCCGGAGCGAGGTGACCCTACGGCTCGAGTCTCTCGGCTTCTCTTCCGTGACAGTCGACCCCCGCGGCTATCCGGGCGGGCGCACCGTCCTCCCGGTCCTCCGATGAGCCCCTCTCGGACGCCACCGGCCGCGCCGCCCCCTGCGCCCCGGCTTCCGGGCCGGTTCGACCTCGCTACCGACATGGTTCCGCAGGGCGACCAACCGGCCGCGATCGAAGAGGTCGTCCGCCGGGTCGAGGGGGGAGAGAAGTTCGTGACGCTGCTCGGCGTCACCGGCAGCGGGAAGACCTTCACGATGGCGCACACGGTCGCCCGCCTCCAGCGACCGACCCTCGTCGTCAGCCCGAACAAGACGCTCGCCGCCCAGCTCGTGAGCGAATTCCGGGCCCTCTTCCCGACGAGCGCCGTGGAGTACTTCGTCAGCTACTACGACTACTACCAGCCCGAGGCATACGTTCCCCAGATCGATCTCTACATCGAGAAGGACGCGGCGATCAACGAGGAGATCGACCGGCTCCGGCATCGGGCGACCCAGGCGCTCCTCACGCGGCGGGACGTGCTCGTGGTCGCGTCGGTGAGCTGCATCTACGGCCTTGGCTCCCCCGAGGACTACGCCGCGTCCGTGGTCTCGCTCCGGGTCGGCCAGGAGATCGGCCGGCAGGCGCTTCTCGAGCAGCTGATCCGGATGAAGTACACCCGGAACGACGTGGAGCTGCGCCGCGGACGCTTCCGGGTGCGCGGCGGTACAATAGACGTGATGGGGGCGGGCGAGGCCGTCCATCGGATCGTCCTCGAGGGGAAGACGCTCAGCGCGATCGCGGAGCTCGACCCGGTGACGAAGGAGGAGCGCCGGGAGCTTCCCGAGCTCGCGATCTTCCCCGCGACCCATTTCCTGACGGTGGACGAGCGGCTGAAGGGGATCCTGGGCGAGATCGAGAAGGAGCGGGACGTACGCGTCGCGGAGCTGAAGGCCGAGGAGAAGATCGTGGAAGCCCAGCGGCTCAACGGCCGCGTCAACTACGACCTCGAGATGATCCGCGAGACCGGCTACTGCTCGGGGATCGAGAACTACGCCCGGTACTTCTCGGCCGGAAGCCGGGAGAGCCCCCGTACACGCTCCTCGACTTCTTTCCCGAGGATTTTCTCGTGTTCATGGACGAGTCCCACGTGGGCGTCCCGCAGCTCCAGGGGATGTTCAAGGGAGACCGGAGCCGCAAGGACAACCTGGTGGAGTTCGGCTGGCGGCTCCCGTCGTGCCGCGACAACCGTCCGCTCAAGTTCGACGAGTTCCTCGCCCACGTTCCCCAGGTCGTGTTCGTTTCGGCGACCCCGGGACCGTACGAGCGGAGGGTCTCGAAGGGGATCGTCGAGCAGATCATCCGGCCGACCGGCCTCGTCGACCCGCCGGTGGAGGTGCGCCCGCTCAAGGGGCACATCGCTGACCTCGTCACGGAGCTGCGCGCGTGCATCGCGCGCGGCGACCGTGCACTCGTGACCACCCTGACGAAGCGGACGAGCGAGGAGCTCACGAGATATCTCACGAACCTGGGCTTGAAGGTCCGCTACCTCCACTCCGACGTGGAGACGCTGAAGCGCGTGGAGGTGCTCCGGGACCTTCGGCTCGGCCGGTTCGACGCGCTCGTTGGCATCAACTTGCTCCGGGAAGGCCTCGACCTCCCCGAGGTGAGCTTCGTCGCGGTGCTGGACGCCGACAAGGAGGGGTTCCTCCGGAGCGAGACCTCGATCGTCCAGACGGCAGGGCGGGCGAGCCGCAACCTCTCGGGACGAGTGGTCCTCTACGCCGACCGGGTCACCGGTTCGATGCGGCGAGCGATCGCCGAGATGTCCCGGCGGCGAACCGCCCAGATCGAGTACAACGAGGAGCACGGCATCGTCCCCGAGACGATCCGCAAGGAGGTCCGCTCGATCCTCGCCCCCGAGGAGGCGGCGCCGTCGGGCGACCTCTCCGTGGAGAACCTCGGGAAGAAGTGGAAGGAGCGGCTCCCCCTCCTCCTCGCGAACCTCGAGGAGGAGATGCGGCTCGCCGCCGAGCGCCTCGAATTCGAAGAGGCGGCGCGGATCCGCGACCGGATCCACGAGATCCGGCGACAGGCAAAGACCCCCCGGGAGGGCCGCCCGGCCGGAACCGCGGCCGCGTAACGAGAGCCCGGGCTCCCCTCCCCACGCTCTTGTAGGGGCCCGGGAGTTCGGAGGACGTGCCGACGTCCCACCGCATCTCCCCGGCCCGCCCGAGCGGCCTGGGCGCCCTCCGGAGGATCGGGACGGTCAGCGACCTCCTGTTCCTCTACGAGTGCGCCACCCGTGAGGTGGCGCAGCTACGTACCATCGCGGACCGCCTTGGGCTCTCGGTCCAGGCAGCCTCGCACACGTTCCGGGGACTCGCGCGTCGGGGGTTGGCCGAGCTGAAGGAAGGGCGGTACCGGCCCACCGTCGCCGGGGTAGATTGGCTCCACTCCGCCCTCGGGACGGTTCGCGACGACCTCTCGGAACGGCTCGACCGGCTGCCGATCGTGCGCACGACCCGGGCTATTGCCGCGTCCAATCTCGCTGCGGGCTCGAAGGTGGGTCTCTCGATCTGCGACGGGACCCTGACCGCGCGGGCCGGAGCTTCGGGGCCTTCGCACGGAACGGCTCTGACCGCCGCCCGCAAGGGCGAGCTGGTGGAGGTCGTGGACCTTGAGGGGATCGTCCCCCTGCCCACGGGCCGCCTGCGCGTCCTTTCGCTGCCTGCGGAGCGGCTGCACGACCCCCGGCTCATCCGAATGCTCCGGGCCGCCGTTGGCTCGCCACCCACTGGCCTCCTCGCCGCCCAGGGGCTCGAGGCGTACCACCTGGTGGGGCGCGCCGTGCCGGGCAGGGCGATCGTCCGTTTCGGTATCGCCGCCGCTGTCACCGAGGCCACCCGTCTCGGCGTCGACTGTACCGTGGTCGTCGTTGATCGCGAAGTGCCGCGCCTGTTCGATCAGTTCGAGGGTCCGGAGCCGCCCGCCCTCGAGATCCTAGCGGTCGGCACCCGTAGCGGGGACTCGGTCAACGGGCACCGTCGCCGCTAGGCGGCCCCGGAGCCAGCCCTCGACTGCCTCCGCGCCCGGCAGGCTCTCGGCGCCCGCGAGGAGCAACGCCTCGCGAGCGGCGGTACCTTCTCCGTCCGCGTAATCCCACGGGACCCCCGTAGGGGGTTCCACGAGCGCGGTCGGGGTGCGGAGCACGCGCGGCAGGATGTCGTGAAGGTTGGCGACGTTCGAGGGCCCGACCGGGAACGGGGCGACCACGATCGCATCGGCCGTGTCGAGCAGTTGTCCGTTGCGCCGGCGGGACTCGGCTCCCAGGGGCGCGAACGGAGCCTCGAGCGCCGTGGGAATATGCAGCTCGTCCGCGACGACCGTGTCGGAATCGAACAGGTGGAGCACGCCCGCGCTGACCTCGAACCCGTCGTCCGAGAGCCGACGGAGGATCGCCGACGCCGACCCGCCTCCCCCGACGACATGGACCCGGGCCGCGGACCGCCCCGGCCGCCGCGATGGCCGAGCGGCACGGGGAAGTTCCGGGACGAGGTAGGGCAGGCCGCTCGTCGGGTCCCGACGGAGCTGAGCGACCACCCCCCATACTTCTGCGAACAGCTCGCTCGAGAGCACCTCGGACGGGGGCCCCGTCGCGACCAGGTGACCTCGCGAGAGGACCGCGACGCGGTCCGCGAACCGCGCGGCGAGGTTGATGTCGTGCAGCGCGAGGACGACCGCCCTGCCTTCCTGGCGGGCGATCGAACGGACCCGGGCGAGGATGTCCAGTTGGTGTCCCATGTCAAGGTGGCTGGTCGCCTCGTCCAGGAGGAGGACGGGAGACTCCTGCGCGAGCACCCGGGCGAGGCGCGCCCGCTGTCGCTCCCCTCCGCTCAGCTCCCGCATGCCGCGGTCCGAGAATCGGGTCAGGTCCACCGCAGCCAGCGCCGACGCGACGGCTCGTCGGTCCTTCGTGCCCGCCACCGAGAACGGGGGGATGTGCGCGTACCGCCCGTACTCCACGTACTGCTCGAGCGAGACGTTCTCCCCGGCTTCCTCTTCCTGGGGCATCCAGCCGATCGCCCGAGCTCTCTCGCGAAGTGGCTGGGTTCCCACCGTTCGCCCGTCGTACGAGATGGTTCCGTCGGCCAGCGGCACGAGGCCGACCATCGCCCGCAGCAGGGTCGACTTCCCCGAGCCGTTGGGTCCCGCGAGCGCGAGTAGCTCGCCGGCGGTGACCTGCAGCGAGACCGACCGTACTGCCACGCGAGCACCGTACCGAACCGTCGCTCGGTCTGCGCGCAGCCCCGAGGGCACGGCGCCGATCATGTCGGGCTCCCGGAGGTCCTTGCGCGTCGTCGGTAGAGGAGGTACAGGAAGAACGGGGCCCCGACGAACGCGGTCGGTATCCCGACCGGCAGGACGATCGGCGAGATCACCGTCTCGGCGATATCCCAGGAGAGCGTCAGGAAGAGCGCGCCCACCAGCGCGACCACCGGTAGGACGCGCCGGTAGTCCGGTCCCACGAAGCGGCGGGCGATGTGCGGAGAAACGAGCCCGACGAACCCGATCACTCCCGTGAACGCCACCGCCGTAGCCGTCAGGACGGTCGTGACCAGGACGACTCGGCGCGTCACGCGTCGTGCGTCCACCCCCACGCTCTCGGCCACGTCCGACCCGAGCTGCAGGATGTTGAGCTCCCGCCCGTAGAGGCCGATTGCCGTCCCTCCGAGCAGGAGTGCGCTGAGGACGATCGCGTCGTGCGTCCAGCTCGCGTCTCCCAAACCTCCGAGGAGCCAGAAGTTCACGTTGAGGTTGCTGGACGGGCGGTAGAGAAGGAGAAGGTCGAGGATCGCGGAGAAGAGGAAGTTGAGCGCGACGCCCGTGAGTAGCAATGTCTCGACCGACCTGCTCCCCCCCCTCGCGGCGACGTAGACGACGAGCCCCGGGACGAGGCCCCCGCAGAACGCGAGGAGCGGGAGGGCGGTCGCCTGCTGGGCGGGTGCGAGATTGAACGTGAACAGGATGGAAGCACCGACGGCCGCGCCCGTGGACAGACCGAGGAGGTACGGGTCGACCAGGGGATTTCGGAACGTGCCCTGCAGCGCCCCGCCGGAGATTCCCAGGGCCGCGCCCGCGAACACGGCGAGAAGGAGGGGGGGCATTCGGGCATCCCAGGCGATGGTGGTCCAGATCGCGCACTGGTGGGCCCCGTAGGAGGTCGACAGACCCGACAGTAGGCGGGCGGTGCCTTCCCGAGTCACCGCGCTCTCGAAGAAGTAGAGGCTCAGGAACGATGGGGAGCCGCAGGGCGAGGAAGGGTAGGCTCCCCCCGTGACCTGGCGGAGGACGATTGCAACGACCACGTGCCACGGGATGCGAACCGAGCCGAAGACCGGCGAGACGAACACCAGGACCGCCAGCGTCGCGGCGAACCCCAGGACCGCGAGCACCCATCGAGGGAGGCGAGGAGAAGGCGGGGCCCCAGCCGACCCAGGGGCCGGTCCAATCATGGGGCCCCCACCGGCCTACGAGGCAGGAGCGGGAACGATCGTCGGGTAGAACCAGTGCTCCAGCCACGGAAGGTACTGGATCATGCTCGCGTCGGGCTCGGTGATCAACGTTACGTCGATCGGGATCTTCGTAGCGTTCAGCTGGCTCCAGTACGGAGCCGAGGACGCCCAGGCCGAAGGGTCCTGGCCATCCACGATCCACTCGTCGTTCCAGCTCGTCCCGTAGAGGATGACGGTCGGTTGGTCGGAGAGGACGACCGTCGCGTTCAGGTCCGCGTACTGGAACGTGAGGTTGGATGTGAGGCTGTTTCCTCCGGCGAGCGCCACCAGCGACTGCCCGAACGAATCCGCGCCGTACGCCCCGTAGCCGTCATCGTAGAAGTAGTAGGTCAGGAGGACGGTCGGGGCGGGCGTGTCGTTGTAGGAGAGGTTTGTGATGAGGTCGGACGCGTTGTCGAGTATGCCGCTGAGCTGCGCTTCGAGCGGAAGTGCCGTCGTGGCGGCGACCGGGAACAGTTGCGCCAGCAGCCTCACGTCCGTGACGATCCCTCCCAGGTCCCCCGGGGCAAGGACGACGACCGGGATGTGGTAGGTGCCCGTCAGCGTGGCAATGTCGCTCGCGTAGGTCAACGTCGAGGCAAGGACCAGCTGGGCGGACAGATTCGCGATGGTCTCGGTGTCGAGCGAAGGGAAGTCGGTGACGCACATGGCGGGGGTCAGGTTCCACTCCGCCGTCTGGTTCGGGGTGTATTCGTTCAGCATCCCACCGGCGATCGCGGTAGTGCACCCTATGCCTACCACGCGGTCGCGGAGATCCAGGCGGTACACTAGGTCCATCACGCTAGGCGCCAGGACGGCGATGCGGGTGGCGTTCACGGGGGCCGTTACGGTCCGGCCCTGATCGTCGACGACTGTCACGTGGGGGCCGGCAAGGTCTCCCACCGCCGCCGGGAAGAGCGTGTAATAGCCCGCCGTCGCAGCCACCGCCACCCCGGCGGTCAGCAGGATGGCCACCAGGAGGACGCTCCCCGAGACGTTCCGAGGTCCCGCGCTCGATGGGTTCAATGACATTGTATTCGAGACAAATGGTGTTGAACATAAAGGTTGCCGCGGTCGAAGAGGGGCTCATCGCCCGTCGGGCGGTCCGGAGCAAAGGATAACTCCCCCCGACCTCCCCTTCGCGTGGGGAGGGAGCATAGGCTAATCTGGCAGACCGGCGGGCTCCAGTCAGGGCACGGCCTTCGTGTCCTGTGATTAGGGTCTGCGGAGGGGCGCACAGCGCCCCCATGACGAGTGACTGGAGCGCACGGAGAGACCCGCACATCGGGGTTCAAATCCCCGTGCTCCCACCTCCCCCGTCCGCGCGCGACGCCGTCCACTCCCGGCCGGCCACGCCGACACCTTGCCGGGCTCGGCCCGGAGGCGAGCCGGCAGCGTGGCCCGGGTCGAGCGACGGGAATAAGAGCGAGGCTTCGCCATCCCCCGCCGGACGTCCTTGGGTAGCGAGAATCCGGCGTCGAGCCCACTCCCCGCCAAGCCCGCGATCCCGTCGCAGAAGCTCTCTCTCACGTTGAGTTCGAGTGCCGTACCTCGCCGCTGCCCTCGCCATCCAGATCATCGGGTTCGTCGGAAACCTGTTCCTCTACCGTAACATCGGACTCACCGGTGAGGGGCGGCTCCTCATCGGCACCGCCCAGTTCTTCCTCCTCATCGGTTCCTCCATCAACGGTGTGGGTGACCTCCGACTCGGAACCGCGTACACTTACTTCATCGCACGGGGCAAGCCGGCTACGGACAACACCCTCGTCTACCTGACCGTCCGAATGATGATGGTCGGCGCCGCGAGCGTGATCATCTTCGTGATCGCGCCGATCGGGATCGCCGGGCACCAGCTGGCGACCGGGAATCTCCAGATCATGTCGCTGGGGCTGTTCGTCCTTCTCCCGATCGCGTGGTCGTTCTCCACGGTCTACAATCAGTACTACATCGGCGCCGGTGACTCCCTGCGGGCGCAGTATCCCTCGCTCATTGAGGCGATCGCGCGACTTCCCGCGCTATTCCTAGTGGCGTACTACGTCCCCGGGCGGGACGCCCTCGAAGGAATCACTCTCGCGTACGTCGCAGGAGCGCTTTGCTCCACGGTCTACACGATCCCGGCGGTCGTTGCGTTGAGAGGAAAGTTCCGCTGGAGCGAGGCCTTCCGGTTGTACAAGTTCGCCTGGCCACTGATGGCGAGCCTGATGCTCAACTATCTCGTTACGAACATGGTCCCTATCATCGTCAACGCCGGGCTCGGGGCAGGGAGACTCACGATCTTCCTCGCCGCCAACGGATATCGAGTCCTCGTTCTCGCCCTGCCCCTCGCGGTCACAACACCCCTGTTCCCCTACCTCGCAGGCTTGCACCGGCAGGAGAAGTACGAGTCGGTCCGGCGAGTGACCTGGCACGCCTTGCGATATTCCGCGATGATGCTCGTTCCGGGCGTCGTCGCCTTGGTCACCTACCGCTACCAGTTCCTCAATGACCTCGCGAATCACAATTACGCGGTCCCGGGGGCTCTCCCCCTCGCGATCCTAGTCGTGGGCGCACTCCCGCTCGCGCTGAGTCAGATCATACAATCAAGTATCAACGCAATTGGACGTCAGCGCCTCGAGCTCTACATCACGAGCACGTCGGTTGTGGTGCTGGTGGCGGCCATCCTCCTGCTGATGCCCCCGTGGGGAATCTTTCCGGCCCAGGACGGACTGGTCGCCGGCGCTGTCGCCGTCCTCGCGTCGAGCGTGGCCGCGCTCTGCCTGAACACCTACTTCATGGAAACCCTGATTCGCGTCCACATCGACCCTCTGTCCATCGCACGAATCACGGCCAGCGCCGTCGGCACCTTCGCGGCCTTCTCGTTCCTTAACCATTCGAACCTCTTTCCCGTCAATTCGACACTGGAGCTCTTGGCCGCGATCCTGATCGGGTTCACGGTCTACTTCTTCATTCTGGCAGGGACCGGCGAGCTGACTTCGAACGACGTTGGCCAGATTGGCGCATCGATCGGCCTCCCCCGTAGGTTAACCGATGCGCTGGGCCGGCTCTGTTGGAACAAGTCCAGTCTGGACCTCCTTCCGGTCGATCTCGGGAGGGCTCCGGGGCTGCGATCGACTGAGTTCCCCGAGACCTTCACCGGGACGACCGAGTTGCCGTCGTTCGGGCCCCTAGAGTCGGAGCCCGAGGACGAGAGCTCGAAGAAGCAGCCGTGATCGAGCCTGTCCCGGGATCCCCCCGCCGGGAACGCGGTCGTTCTCGCCGACCCCGACGCGAGGTGACGTGCCGCTTCGCAGACGTTAAGCGGGGCTCCCATAGTCCTCGTCCGGAGGACCGGGCGATGGCTCGCGCGAGAAGAAAGACGTACGGTCGGCCGCTCTCGGCCACTGCACGATGCGACGCGAACGCCGCCGGGTGCGCCGTTCCATGCCACTGAGCCTACCCTTGCCACGGGGTGTCCGGCCGTTCGCGTCCGGCTGCACGACCCGCGCTCGGCCGTCACGATGAGCGGGGAAGCTCTACGGAGCGAGAATCTCCGCAAGGTCTACCACTCGAAGGGCGCTCCTGCCGTCGAGGCGCTCGCCGGCGTCTCGATGGAGGTCCGCCGGGGTGAGCGCGTCGCCCTCCTGGGGCGCAACGGCGCGGGAAAGACAACGTTCCTCCGGATCGCGTCGACCCTCCTCCGGCCCACGTCGGGAACGATCGAGGTGTTCGGCTACAACGCGGACAAGAACCCGGACAAGGTGAGACCGTACATCGCGGTCGTCCCCCAGGAAGGGAAGCCGTTCTTTCACCTGACGCCGCGCGAGCAGATCTACAGCTACCTTCGGGCGCGGGGTCTGGGCCGCGAGGTCTCGAAGGCCCGGACCGAGGAGGCGCTGGAGCGCATGAGCCTGGCCGAGTTCGGCGACCGTCTCTCGATCACGCTCTCGGGAGGTCAGCGGCAGCGGACGATGGTCGCGACCGTGATCGCGACGGAGGCGCCGCTCCTGTTCCTGGACGAGCCGACGATCGGGATGGACCCGTTCGCCCGGCGCGCGGTCTGGGATTCCCTTCGCACGCTCACCCAGCGCGGGTCGACCATCCTACTCACCACGCACTATCTCGACGAGGCGGACGCGCTCAGCCAGCGCCTCTACATCATCGACCGCGGGACCGTGCTCGTCAGCGGAACCGCGGAGGACCTCAAGCGTTCGGTCGGAGGAACGATGAAGGTCCTGTTGCCGGACGGGGCCCGGGAGATCGAGCGGTTCCGCTCCTTCGGGTCGTGCGTCCGGGACGCGGAGAGCCTCACCGTGATCTCCTCTCCCGAGCGACTTGGGGAGCTGATGGAGGTCGCGGTGCGAGCACGGCTCACTGCGACCGTCGGTCCCGTGACGCTCGAGGAGGCGTTCCTCCGAGTCGTGGGGCGCTCGATCAATGAAGAGTGAGGTCCAAGCCCATCCCCGGGCGTTCCGGGGCCTGCCGGCGTTCCTCTGGACCGAGGTCCTCGTGCAGATCCACGAGGAGCTCGCAATGGCCACCTCGATGATGGTCCAGGCGGTCCTGCTGGTCTTCGTCTGGGTGCTCAACCCCGGCCTGATCGGGGTCGCGCTGGTGGGCGCGGTCCTGTTCTCGATGTTCGGGATGGGCCAACGCGTACTGAACGAGGCGGCGTACATCCGGATCGACCACAAGGTCTCCGACCTGTACCTCGCCTCGCCCCTCAGCGCCGAGGCGTACTTCCTGGGGATGTCGGCCGGCGTGCTCCTGGTCTACCTCCCCCCGGTCGTGGTCGTCGGCGTGCTTGCGGCGGTCGTGATCCACCTCTCGGTCCTTGAGATAGGCCTCCTCATGCTTCTGGCCGGGACCGTCTGGCTGACTTCCGCGTCGATCGGGTACGTCTTCTCGACCGCGTTCCGCGACAACCGGGCGATCTGGGCCTACTCGAGCCTTTTCTTCAACATCTTCGGAGTGCTTCCGCCGGTGTTCTATCCGTTCGGCCTGTTCCCGGCATACCTCAGGCCGGTCGCGCTGCTGATGCCGCCGAGCGCCGCCGCGGCCCTCGTGCAATGGGTGATCGGGGTCACGGCGCTGACGCGGCCGGAGGTCTACCTTGCCTCGGGGGGGCTGGCGGTCGAGGGCGTGGGGCTGTTCCTTTTCGCGGTCTACTGGGCCCGTCGCACGGTGCGGGGGAACTAGATGGACGCCATGGAACGGTCATACCCGGACGTCCCGACGACGGGCCGGGCGCTTCCCGCGTTCTTCTGGGTCGGGTGGCGCTGGATCTCGCGCAACCCTGCGGTGACGATCACGCCGATCCTCCTCCCGTTCATCTTCCTCTATTTTCTCTCGCTGATCTCGCCCCCGTCGTACCGGCCCCTCGAGATAGTCGGGGCGATGCTGTTCACGATGCAGAACATCGGGTCGTGGGTCCTCGGCGACAGCGCCCTCTGGCGGATCGAGTGCTCCCTCCAGGACCTGTTCGTGGCCAGCCCCCTCGGACGCGTGCGCTACCTGTTCGGGATCGCGTTCTCGAACCTGATCGCGATGATCCCGGCCCTCGTCGTCCTGACCGTCCTCCTGGCGTGGGTCGGCGGAAGCGACGGCCACCCGCTCACCGTCTACGCCGGCCTTGTCATCGTCGCCAGCCTGGGGGTCCTCTGGGTCCTCTTCTCGTCCATCGGGATCGCGATCTCCAGCCGCGTGCGGACGCAGCGGGAGATCTGGCCGGTCGGCAACATCACTTTCACGACCCTCGGAATGCTCTCCCCGCTCTACTACCCCCTCTCGGCGTTGCCCCCCCTCTGGCAGGGCGCGGCCCGGTTCCTCCCCACGACCTACGCCGCCCTCCTCGCGCAGGGCGCCCTGGGGATCACGCCCGCGACCCCCGACCAGATGCTCCTCTACGGCGGGCTTCTGGCGGCCTGCGCGATCGTGGGACTCCTCGTCACCTTCCGACTCTACCGCTGGGGGGAGGCGTGAAGGGCGGTGGGGAAACGTTCATGCGGAGGGAAGGGCATCCCGCACACGGTGCGTTCGCCGAAGCGTTCCGCAATCCGCTCCGATTTCTCCCGGCCCGCCGGACGTTCACGGTGCCGTTCCAGCCGCTCCTCCCCTCCGTCGGGAGGCCCCTAGGGATTCCTGTCCATGGGTAACGAAGAATTCGACGAGATACTGTCCGCGCTCGACCGGGAGACCGCGCGCATCCGAGTTCGGGCCGAACCGCGGCGCTACAACAAGCCCGCGACGGTCATCGGGGGTTTCCCCCCCGGGGTCGACCTGGCCGAGACGACCCGGTCCCTGAAGAACCGTCTCGCCACCGGAGGTTCGGTCGTGAACGGCGAGGTCTACCTGCAGGGCGACCACCGGGCGCGCATCCGCGACGAGCTCGCCCGTCTCGGGTTCGACCCCCAGACGATCGAGGTATCCGACACCGCCCTTCCGAAGAGGGGCCGGCGCGGCTGAGCGGGCTCTCTGAGCGGCTACAACGACTCACCGGATCCGCAGCAGGGGCCGTCCAGCGGGGCCAGCGCGGCTTCTCGTCCCACTGATTGGCTGCGGTTAGCGCGCCTTCGCCCCCGCGTCAAACTTCCGGTGGATGTCGGAGCGCGCCCCGGGAAACGTCGCGTGAGATGCCGACGGGCAGGGCCGGCGTCCACTCGGACAAACAACGCCAGCTAACTTCACGTCAGAACGCCAAGGTTATGCCCCGCCACGCTGACTCGCCTGGACATGGCCGCGTACGCCCACCCCGAGGTCCTCGTAGAGAATGACTGGCTTGCCTCTCACCTGCATGACCCGAAGGTGCGGGTCGCGGAGGTCGACTACGACCCCGCGGCGAACTACGAGCTGGGGCACATCCCCGGTTCGGTCCTCTTCGACTGGAGGAAGGACATCAACGACCCCGTTAGCCGGGACATTCTCTCCCAGCAAGCCCTCACCGAGCTGTTCCGCCGCGCGGGGATCGACGAGGACACGACCGTCGTGCTCTACGGCGACTTCAACAACTGGTTCGCGGCGTTCGCGTTCTGGGTGTTCACCTACTACGGCGCAAAGAACCTCAAGCTCCTGAACGGCGGCCGCAAGAAGTGGATCGCCGAGGACCGGCCGCTCACGAAGGACCCCCCGAAGATGGCAACGGGGACGTTCCAGGCCCACGCAGCCGACCCCAAGGTCCGCGTCTTCCTGGAGGACGTCCGCGGCACGCTCCCCCACGTGAAGTCTGGAAAGGCGAACCTGGTCGACGTCCGAGGCCCCAAGGAGTTCAGCGGGGAGATCACCGCCCCACCCGAGTACCCCACCGAGCACGCCCAGCGCGGCGGACACATCCCTGGCGCGAAAAACATCCCGTGGGCCCAGGCGGTCCGGGACGATGGGACGTTCAAGTCCCGCGAAGAGCTCGACACGCTCTACGGGTCGAAGGGCGTCGGGAAGGATACTCCGGTGATCACCTATTGCCGCATCGGCGAGCGCTCCAGCCACACGTGGTTCGTCCTGCGCTACCTGCTGGGCTACCCCGACGTCCGCAACTATGACGGGTCGTGGACCGAGTGGGGGAACCTCGTTCGGACGCCGATCGAGAAGTAGGCCGACCCGCGAGGCGGGCCGGTCCTAGCCGCCCCGGCGGCGAGGGACCGGCACCGCTTCCTTGGCCACCAGGAACTGGTGGAGCGGGCCCTCCCGCCGGTGCGCGAGAACGGAATGGCCGGTCTGGTCGGACCAGCGGACCATCTCGATAGGGCTCGTCGGGTCGTCCGTGACGAGCAGGACGGCCTCCCCGGCACCCCTCCGGGCGACTTCCTCGTTCAGCTTGGTCAGGACCGCCGAGCACTCGAGCCCGATCTCGATGAGCTCCGTCTCCGGCGTCTTCGGCCAGCACCGTATCCTGCGCTCGCGGATCTGCTGCTCGAGACGGGAGGCGATTGCCGCGGCGCTCTCCAACCGGCGGGACGGCTCGGTAGGGTCGGTCGGTCTCGCGCGAACCACCCAGCCCTCCGCGTACGGCGCGTCGTTCAGGAGCCGAGGTCGGTCCGCGACCGCCGTGTTCCGTTCGAGGATCGTCGCGTCCACCGGTAGTCGGACCGCGCCCGTGTACCGGACGCTCTCCACGGTCGCGACGCTTCGGCCCCGTGCGAGCGGGGTGTCCACCGGCCGGAACGTCAGCTGCACGAACCGGCCCGCGAACGCGGAGAGTGTGCCGAGGACGCCGAGGAGCGCGGTGCCCGTCCCCGGTTCTTCCTTCCACCAGACATCGTTCTCGAGGTCGTAGAGTCGGTCCTCGGGCAATGGGCAGCCCTCAATCTCCACGGACGCTGCCAGCCCACGCGGGCCCTTTAGGGCGACCGGCCGACAACCTTTTTCCACGACGGACGGCTTCGCGACCCGATGGCGTCCCGCGGGGAGACTGGGGCACCCCACCCCCCGGCGCGGGGCAGATGCCGCTGTGGCCACTTGGCCACCCACCACATGGTCGTGAAATCCGTGGAGGGCTCAGCCAGCTTCCGGCTCGACCCGTCAGGTCCGTGCCAGGTCTGCGGCGAGGCGCTATGCCGCAGGTTCGCCCCTGGCGGGAAGCTGACCCCTGCGAGCTCTCAGCCGTAGGCTTCGCGGATGAGGTAGCCCTTCAGCCGACCGAGGCGGTCGTCCCAGAAGTGGAAGTGCCACGAGCGCGCCTCTCCCCACGCGTCGTCCGATCCCCAACCGGAGTGCTCGAGCGTGATGTCGATTCCCTCGGGGGATTCCTGCAGGCGAACGTACACCTCGGTGCGTGGGGTAGGCTCGTTCATCAGCGCCACGAACGGGGGGGGCGCCCGCCAGCTGAACCCGATGTCGAGGTCGGGGTTCATTCGCGTGATCACGCCGGAGCTCTCGAACGCCGGAGGATCGTTCCACTTGAGGCGGTACTCGCCGCCGACCTGAGGCGTCACCGCGGCGGAGTCGCAGAGCCACCCCGCAATCTTGGTCGGGTCGGTGAACGCGGCGAAAATCATCGGAATCGGGAGCGGGATCGTTACCTGGATCAGGATCGGGTCAAGCCCCTCTTCCGTCACGAGCGCCGGGTCGCCTTACGGAACTAAAGGGTTTGCGCGCGGTTCCGAGGACAATGGGTTCCGCCCTCCCGCAGGTCCGCGGTCGCCCGCGCGGCGGGGTTCGGCCGGCCCGGGACCTCGGAGAGGCCGGGAGGACAGCCGATCCGGCGGCCGGTGATATCAGGGTGGTCGATGGATTCATCTTTCGCCGCGCCTGCTCGAAGGACCGGCGGGGCGATCGGGGAGGCCAAGAAGAAGGATGGTGGACTGGGAGGACGCAGCCCTCTGGGCCGCAGCGGCGACGTGGGTCCTTGCGGTTGGCACGCTTCTTGTTCTCTACTGGCAGACCCGACAGGCCGGGATCCTCAACTCCGCGAACGCCGTGATCACGCTGCGGGAGCGGTTCGATTCACCGCGAATGCGTCGGGCGCGACGCCACACGAGCGAGCGTCTACTGAACAACGAGCTCGGGGACATCACCAGCCTCGAGGTCCTCACGTTCTTCGAGTTGATCGGAGCCCAGACCAAGCGGAAGATACTCGACCAGGAGATGGTCTGGGAGGCGTTCGGCGGCTGGATCACGAGCTACTATCACGGTATGCGACACCCGGTCGACCGGATCCAGCAGCTTCGTCAGGCATCGCAGGACCCGCTGCTGTTCCACAAGTTCGAGTGGCTCAACAACCGGATCAGCACGCTGGACCGCCAGCAGCTCGGGTCCGCCTACGACGCGTCCGTCGAGGCGGTCGAGATGACCGGCCTTCTGCTTCGACGCGAGTCGGTCCTCGAGGTCGACTAGGCGGGTCGAGCCCACGGCGCCCCACCCCTTGGGGGCGTCGAATCGCCCCCTCCTGGCGGTCGATGGAATCGGGGGCGATTACGGGCTCAGCTGCCGGAACTCGTCGTCGCTCAGCTCGATGTCGGCCGCGGACAGGTTCTCCTCGAGGTGAGCGGCCGAGGTCGTGCCGGGGATCGGCAGCATCACCGGGGATCGCTTGAGGAGCCAGCGCAGGGCAAGCTGGTGTGCGGTCACTCCGCGCACAGCCGCGACTTCCATGAGCGTCTTCGCTTCGGCGAGCTTGCCCCGCGCGATCGGCGTCCACGGAATGAACGCGATCGAGTGAGCCTCGCAGTACTCGAGCACCTTCTCTTGTTCCCGCTCGAGCAGGTTGTACCGGTTCTGGACTGAGACGATGGTCGCCACCCGCCGGGCCCGATCGAGTTCCTCGACGGTGACGTTCGAGACCCCGATCCGGTGGATCCGGCCCTCCTCCTGCATCTCCTTCAGGGCGCCGACGCTGGCCTCGATGGGGACTCTGGGGTCGACCCGGTGCAACTGGTAGAGCTCGATGCGGTCGGTGCGGAGCCGACGAAGGCTGGCCTCGACCGTCTGCCGCAGGTACTCGGGACGGCCGTCCGAGCCCATCCCGTCGGGGGTGCGTGTCATCCCGCCCTTTGTGGCCACCAGCGCGCCGCGCGTGTCGCGTCCGAACGTGTTGCCGATCGTCGTCTCGCTCGCGCTCGATTGGTAGATGTCCGCGGTATCGACGAAATCTACGCCCAGCTCCACGGCGCGTCGGAGCAGCGCCCGACACGCTTCGGTGTCCGTGAGGCGATTCGTCCCCAGCCCCATCCGGTGGACCGATCGGTCGCCGATCCGAACGGACCCGGCGTGGGCAGCCGAGACCCCGCGCGTCATCGCGGTCGCTTCTCTCGAGGAGTATATCATCGTTCGGCCCGCCGCGACTCCGGGGTCGCCGGGCGTCCCGCCGGGGCGTGCGCCTACGGTCCGTTTTCCGCGGACGCTCGGCGCAGCCGACGGAGGGATAGGTGGACTGGTCGGGATTTGAACCCGAGCCCTCCGGTTTGCAAAACCGGCGATCTTCCGAACTGATCTACCAGCCCGCCCGGCGGCCACGGGCCGGGGGTTGGCTTAGCTTTTCGGAACCGACCCCGCGGTGACCGCATCCCACGCCCGGTCGAGCTTTGGGACCGTCGGCCGCGACCGGATCTCCGACGAGTCGACCCATTCGAACTCCGTGTGCTCCCAATCGAGTCGAACGTCGGCCGAACTCACGCGGAAGAGGAACGGGTGGACGAGCGTACACTTCCTGACCCGACCGGGCGTACACCGTTGCCCCCTCCACCTCGAGCGACAGCGCGGTCCCTCCGATCCCCGTCTCCTCCGCGATCTCCCGATACGCCTGTGCGATCGGGGTGGGGTCCTCGAGGTACCCCGAGACCGCTGCCCACCGCCCCTGGAAGCTCCCGACCCGCTCGGAGCGACGGAGGAGGAGTATCTTCCCGTCGCCCCGACGAAGGAACGCGGTCACCACGGGTTGCTCTGTGACCCCTTCCAGGGTCAGCTCGCCTCGGTCTCCGTCCACCTCCATCCGCTCGCCCTCGCGGAAGAGGTCCCTGTCGAACCCCGCCACGACCGGGATTCCCGGAGGGTCTCCCCTGACGTATGGCGACCCTTCCAGCACTACCGCTCGGACGTCGAGCAGGTCTTCGGTCGACGCGGGCCACCACACCGCGGGCAGGACCGATCGCAACATCCGAATTCGGGCGACCTCCCCAGTGGAGGGGGTCGTCGACCAAGTGGGTCTCGCCCCCGGCCCGGCCCGGCGCGAGCGGGATACCCCGGAACGTCACGAGGGGACCAACCCGCGGGAGGACTTCGTTCTGTCGGGGACGATTCGCCCGACCGGGCGGGAAACGCCTTCTACCCGGGGCCGGTCCTCGACACGTTGAAGCTCAGTGCGTTCACGGTAGTGGACGACTACCCTGCCGGCACCCGCCCCGGAGGGGACCGGCTCCTCGAGGTCATTCGCCTCGCCGAGGTCGCGGACGCGAGCGGTCTTTCGACGCTCTGGGTTGCGGAACACCACTTCCACTCCGGAGGGGTCTGTCCTTCGCCCCCCGTGCTCCTCGCAGCCTGCGGAGCCCGAACTCGGCGCATTCGACTCGGGGCTCTGGTCAGCGTCCTTCCGTTCCATCGGCCGATCGACGTGGCGGAGGAGTACGCGATGATCGATCGGTTGACCGGCGGGCGGCTCAACCTAGGTCTCGGGAGCGGCTACATTCCGATGGAGTTCGAGGGGTTCGGGGTCGACCCCGCGACAAAGCGCGAGCGGTTCGACGCCTCCCTTGAGACGGTGCTCGCCGCGTTCGCCGGAGAGGAAGTTCGGGCTGAAGGCGCGACGGCGACCCCGGTCCGATTGAACGTGCTACCGATACAGCGACCGCACCCGCCCCTCTGGATAGCCGTCCAGCGTAGGGAAGCGATCGCCTACGTCGCCCGCCGCGGAGTCTCGGTGGCGCTCATCCCGTATGCGACACTGTCCGGCCCGAACGAGCTGGCCGGTGTGGTCCGGGAGTTCCGTGCGAACCTGCCCGCGGGCAGCCCGGCCGAGGTGGCGATCGCGATGCATGTCTACGCCGGCGCGCGGCCGGACGTCGCGCGAGAGGCGTTCCAACGGTACCTCGAGAGCCGATTGCAGACTCAGTCCACGTTCTATCGCGAGAAGGTGCAGCGCGACCCGCGCCACGCCTCTGCGGCGGCCATCGAGGAAAGCGGGTTCGCGGCGTTCGGGTCCCCGGAGCAGGTGGCGGAGAAGATCGGAGCGTTCGCTGCTCTCGGCGTCGACGAGATCCTGGGGGTCTTCGACTTCGGGGGCCTCGACCCCACGGAAGTCCACAGCTCGGTGGGGGCGCTCGGAAAGCTATGGCGGTCGTCGGGGTCGGCGTACGCCACCCGAGTTCCGCACGCCGCGTAGAGGCCCACGACTGGCAGTCGCCCCCCGAACCGCCTTTAATCCGGCAGCGCATCGGCGGTCACGGTGGTTCGAATGGCGGAGATCCTGCCCGGAGTGCATCAGGTCGAAGGGGTCGATCCCTCTCCCGATTTTTCGACGCACGTCTATCTCGTGAAGGACAAGGGTTCCGGTTGGACCCTGATCGACACCGGGCTCCCGGGAGCCCACGCCGCGACCCTCGCGTACCTTGCCAAGATCAAGGTCGAACCGACGGCGGTCAAACGGATCCTCCTGACGCACCTCCACCGGGACCACACGGGCTCGCTGAAGGAGATGGCCGCGAAGACCCACGCGAGGACGTTCGCCCATTGGATCGAGGCAGCCTACATCGCCAACTCCCCGAAGTACGACGGCCCGGGCAGCCCGCCGGCCGAGGCGTTCACGGTGGACGAGACGTTCAAGGATGGGGACACTATCGACGCCGGCGGCGGCCTCATCGCCTACCACACACCGGGCCACACCCCCGGGCACACCTCCTACTACCAGGCCGAGCGCAAGATCCTCTTCTCCGGCGACCTCTTCTTCGGTGACGGCGAGAAGGTCGTTCTCACCCCGGCCGACTACACGCACCACACCCCCACCGCGCAGATCTCCGCGCGGCGCATGAGCCAGCTATCGGTCGATTCTCTGCTGACCTACCACGGGGGCCCCATCCTCAAGAACGGCGGCGGGGTCGTACGGACCCTGGTACACAGCTTCCGCTGAGTTCGGCCGGTGGCTCCGAGACGCGACCGGCGACCTGGGCGGGCCCGGGTCGAGTGGGACTGGCCAGATTTGAACTGGCGTCTCGGAGTCCCGAACCCCGAAGGATGGACCAAGCTACCCCACAGTCCCAGTCGGGGCCCGACCACTCGGCCCCGCTATTTGAGGGTGCGCCCGGGCGGTCGCTCCGTCGGGTGTTTCATCACCCCTCCGCAAGGGGGTAGAGGCCGGCCGCCGTCTCCCTAGCGTTCATGCCGGCCGCGGTCGCCGATTCTCCCTTCCCGGGGCTCGCCCCCGTCGAGGACCTGACGTGGACGGTCCCCGGTCTCCGGGAAGACCCGACCCTCTGCCTCCGGTGCCGGTCGGCGCAGCTCCTTTGCGGTAAGCCGGTCTGTCCGATCCTACTCAAGTATCGGGCCTTCTCGAGGACCCTCCCGATGGTCGGGGGGACCGATTTCGAGGGGAGCTCTCCGCCGGGGCTGTTCGTCGGTCGGTTCGGATACCCCCGGGTATCGATAGGGCCGCTGTTCTCCCCAGAGCACGGGTCGACCGAGTTGTTCGATACCCCCGAGGAGTGGGTCGGACGTTCGGTGGAGGAGGTGGTCGGCTTCCGAACGGGCCTCGTCCGCGGAACCATGCGCGTCAACGTGCTCGACGCGGAGAAGCCGATCCGTCTCCTCGAGCAGGTGCAGCTCCTCGGTCTCGCAGCGGAGTCCGTCGAGAGCGAGGCGACGTTCCGCAGGCCGCCCCGAGGACGGATCGCGCTGTCGGACACTTCGCCCCCGTTCGGCCCCTCGGCCCCGATGGAGAGCGTTCGTCTGGACGTGCGCCGCGTCGACCCCCAGCTCGACCGACTCTCGTCCGATGTGCACGCGAACGCCCGGGTAGCCGTGACCGAACTCTACGGTCGGGGGGTCCGGGTCAGTCGGATCCAGAGGGCGTTCAGCGCCGGAACCATCGGGCGAGGCGGACGCCGCAAGCTGGTCCCTACCCGTTGGTCGATCACGGCGGTGGACGACCTGATCTCGAAGCAGAACCTGGAGCGCGTACGCGACCTCCCCCAGCTCTCCGAGATCCTGCTGCATCGATACACGGCCCTCGACAACCGTTGGCTGGTCGTCCTTCTCCCCGGCGCCTACCGCTACGAATCGATCGAGGCGTGGTATCCCAACACCCTCTGGAACCCGAGCTCGGACAACGTCGTAATCATGGGCGACCACGAAGGGTACAACGGACGGACCACCTACGCCTCGATCGGGGGGTGCTACTACGCCGCCCGCCTCGCCACGAGCGAGGCTCTCTTAGCGAGGGGCCGGCAGGCCGGCGTGGTCGTACTCCGCGAGGTGCATCCGGGCGAGATCCTGCCCCTCGGTGTCTGGAACGTGCGGGAACACCTGCGGGCGGCTCTGCGGACAGCTCCAGAACCCTTGGCCACGATGGGGGAGCTGCTCCAACGGATCGGGTCGACGTTCGCCATCCCCCTGAACCGCTGGCTCGGGGCGAGCGCCGTGCTTCACGAGGCGAGGACCCAACGTCGGCTGGACGCATGGCTCGAGCCGGCAGCCTCGTAGGGTCGCCGAACGTTACCCGTACTTCCGGCCGCAGACGCCGCAGAACGTATCGGTGGCGAGCCTCGCGGAACCGCACTTCGGACACGTCGCGGGGACCCGCGGTGTGCCACAACCCCGGCAGAACGCGTCGGAGGACTGGGTCGGGTGGCCGCACTGCGGGCACCGCTCCGCCGACGCCACGGTCTCCGCCACCTGGGCCGGCGTGTCGCTCGTAAGGGGCGCTTCCGGCGCCTCTGGAGACCCGCCCGTGGTGCGCACAGACCCCGCCGGGGCCAGCGTCTCGACTCGGCCTCCGACCTCGCGACGCCCCTTGAGAGCGAGCCGGAACGCCTCAGTGTAGTCGGCGCGGTCGTAGGCAGCCTGAGCCACGGCGCGGGTCGCCTCCCCCTTCCTCGTGCCGTTCTGCTTCGGCCGCTCCCGCTTCGCCGTTTCGAGGTCGCGTTCGAGGAGTCCGAGCTCGAAGTGCGATTCGGCCCGGTTCTTGGGAACCTTCGACACCGTGGGTCCCGGTGGATCCACGGCGTTCGCACCGGCGGCGGGCAGCAAGACCGTGGGCCGGAACGGCGCCGGAGCGGGAGAAGGAGCCGCGGGGGCCGGTGGCTGGGCGGGGGGGGCAGTCTTTGGGGCCTTGCGGGCCGCCACCAGGGTGTTGTGGGCGGACTGGGCCAGATCGAACGCCCGGTCGAACTGGCGAGTCCCGAACGACGACTCCGCGAGGCCGATGAGCTGGCGGGCCCGGGCCACGTCCACCCCCTGCCTCTCGAGGAGGTCCGCCTCCGTCCGGGCCATCGCGAGCCGGTTGAACGCCCGGTCGCTCGCCACTGCCGGATCGTCTTCGCGCTTCTCCCGAAGATGCTCGCGCCGTCGCCTGAGGTGGCGCATCGCGTAGAACGCGACCACGAGCAGGACGGCCGTGAGCACGATCCCGGTAGCGAGCGCGTACTGCTCCCCGGTCGACAGGTCGGCCATCGCTGAGATCCCCTTCCCTCCGAGGAACGCTGCCTGGAGGTGGATGGGAAGTGATTGCTAACCCTGGGTATTTAGAACGACCCGTCCGAACCGCCTCGGCCCAGAGAATCCGGTCAGTCAGCCGGACGGTCGGCAAGACCGGGGGAGGGACGGGCCCCTCCCCGTCGGCTGGCGCTCAGAAGACTGTCAGCTTGTCCGTGAGCAGGCGGCGCGGGATCGTGTCGATCTGGTCGAACCATCCCTGGGCGACGCCTTCCACCTTGGCCTTGAGCGACGCGAGCTTCACGCCGTTCGCGGGCAGGACCTGGAGGCTCGCCACCTGAGGCTGGTCGACGGGCTTCCCGATCTGGGAGAGGATGCGTACGTGGACCTCCTTCACATCCCCGCCGGTCTCCTTGACGACGTCGTTCGCGATCAGGTTGCCGAGGAGGTTGTAGATCTTGCCGACGTGGTTGACCGGGTTCTTGCCCGCGGTCGCCTCGAGGCTCATCGGGCGGCATGGGGTGATAAGGCCGTTCGCCCGGTTGCCCCGGCCGTACCGAGCCGTCGTCCCCGGCTTCCATCGAAAGGCCGGTGACGGTGAGGTAGAATCGGCCCAGTTCGGGGTCGTCGGCCGTGTTGACGTCGATCGTGACCTCGCGTCCCGTGAACTTGGTAGAGAGGTCCATGAGCTTGTCGTGGATCTCCTCGCAGACGGAGGCGTACTCGGTCGGGTCGGCGATCTCGCTGTCGACCAGCGCCGCCGCGACCGTCAGGTGGATCTTCTGGTCCTGGCGGTAACCCATGACCTTGACATCCTCCCCGAGGGCCTTCAGCTTCTTCTTGAGCTTCAGAGTGAGGAACCGCTCGCTCTCGAGCACCACCCTCTCGGTGTCGGAAAAGGGGGCGAAGCCGACACCGAACGACGTGTCGTTCGCGAGGACGGCCTTCTGGTCGAACACGCCGCGAAGGTCGACCGATCCCGAACCGATACGGCAGTCGAACTCGATGTGATGATCGACGTCCAGGTGGCTGCAGACCGAGCCGACGTAATCGCGCGCGGCCTTGATCGCCACGTCACGGAACGGCAGCTTCTCTCCGTCCACCTCGGTCGTCGCCCGCCCGACAAGAAGACAGTAGATCGGAGAGGTCACTCGGCCGCCCCCGAACTTCGGCTCGGACCCGCCCCCGACCACCTGGGTCTCGTCGGTGTTGTGGTGCAGGATCTTGCCGAACTCGTCGAGGTAGAGCCGGCTCGAGGGCCCGGCTGACCGACTCCGAGACCCCGTCCGCGATGGAATCCGGGTGTCCGAGACCCTTTCGTTCGACCAGCTCGACGGCCTGGTCCTCGATGTGCGTAGTGTGGAGCGGTTCGACCTGGATGTTCCGGCCCATGTGGGGGTCCCTTCGGTCGGCGGAGCCGGGGGTGGGTTTAACGGTTGCGCGAGCGAAGACGACGCATGCGAGCCGCCGGCGGCTCAGGCGTTGTGTCCGGCGAAAAGTTGCTTCGCCATATGGGGGCCGTCGCTCGCGAATCCCCGCGCGCGATAGTACTCCCGGGTCCCTACGGCGCTCGTGACAAAGACCCGGTCGAACCCCCGGTCCCGGGCGATCTCTTCCGCCGCTGCCAGGAGCTTTCCTCCGAACCCGCGGTGCTGGTAGTCGGCCGCTCGGGTCGCCTGTCCCCCGACGGGCAGCTCGCGACCCAGGACCTTCAACTCGCGGATGACCGGTGCTGTGAGCCCCCCCTCGGTGATTTCAGAGGGGAAACGCAGCCGGAGGTACCCCGCCACGCAATCCGACTCCGGTTCCTCGAAGGCAAGGAACACCTCCTTTCCCCCGGCGGCCGAGAATTCGGCTTGCGTGAGTCGGAATGCGTCCGAGGGCGGCGACGACCGACGCCCGGCCTCACGGCACCTCAGGCACCGGCAGCGGCCCCCCTCCTGCTCCAGTCGCGCGAGGGCGATCTGTCGAAGGTTGCCCGACCGGACCCCCGCTGCGATCAGCCGCGCGGGGATGTCGCGCTGGATCCGATGGATCCGGACCCACGGGGGTAGCTCCCTCTTCATCGAGGCAAGTAGGTCGGCCGCGGCAGCCGTCTCGTACGGTCGGTACCGGCCGGCGCGCCAGTCCTCGAACAGCGCGGTTCCGGGAAGCACGAGGGTCGGGTAGATCTTCAGGAAGTCCGGTCGAAAGTCGGGGTCGCTCCAGAGGCGGCGGAAGTCGGCGAGGTCCCGGTCCGGGTCCATACCGGGGAGACCCAACATGAGGTGGTATCCGATCTTCAACCCCCGATCGCGCGCCTCCCGGGTCGCCCGGGCGACGTCCCCCACATCGTGGGCGCGCCCCACGGCTGCAAGAACATCCTCGTGGAGACACTCCACTCCGATCTCGATACGGGTGACGCCCGCGTCCAGGAGGAAGGGAAGTACACGCCCGTCGCACCAGTCCGGTCGGGTCTCCACCGTGAGGCCTACCACCCGGTGCGCGCCCTGCTCGTTGCGTACCTGGGCCTCCAGGAGGGATGCCGACCGGGCGCCGTTCAGCCCGTCGTAGACCCCCCGGAAGACCTCCTCCTGGTACCCGCGGCCACGGGCCGGGAATGTGCCGCCCATCACGATCACCTCGACCTTCGAGGTCGGATGACCGATCTCTTCGAGCGCCGCGATGCGGTGGCGGGCGATCGCCTCGGCATTGAAGTGGAACTGGGCTCCCCGCAGGGCGGACGGCTCTTCGCCAGTGTAGCTCTGGGGGCTGCCGTTCTCCAGGCCTCCGGGACAGTAGGTGCACCGTCCGTGCGGGCACCGGGAGGGGGCGGTCATGACCGCGACGACCGCCACGCCCGACAGCGTTCGGGTCGGCTTGCGGGCGACCCCGCCCTCGAACCGTTCGCGGTCCGAGGGGGACTGGCCCCGCAGCCATTCGACGTTGGACAGGACCCGAACCCCGGGTGCATGCTTCATCGACGCGAGCTTGGCCCGATGGAGGCCCCCGGGGGACCCCGGGTCGTCTACCGACGCATCCACGGACGGCTCTCTCCCGTCACGACGTAGGGCGCGTGGCGGAGCTCGGCGACCGTTCGGGAGCCGGTGAGGAACATCGCAACCTTGAGCTCGTGGACGAGGGTCTCGAGCTCCGCTTTCGTCGCCTCGAATCCCGTCGACGCCGCGCGGAGCACGCCCCCGGCGGTCCCCGCGGCCGTCGCCCCGAGCGCCACCGCCCTGGCGACGTCAAGGCCCGACCGGATCCCCCCGCTCGCGATCACGGGGAGCCCGAGCGGAACGAGCTCGACCACCGACACCGGGGAAGGGATCCCCCAGTTCCAGAACGTCTTGCCGACGCGGCGCGTCGCGCTCGGCACCCTGGTTGACGGCCCGGTGGTACTCGACCGCGGCGAAGGACGTCCCACCGGTCCCGCTGACGTCGAACGCGCGGACGCCACGATCGCGCAAGGACTCGGCAACCGAGCGCGAGATCCCGGCGCCTGTCTCCTTCACGAGGACGGGGAACGCCTTCGAGAGCTCTCCGATACGGGCGAGGCATCCCCGGGCCCGCCGGTCCCCTCCGGGCTGCACCATCTCCTGGAGGAAGTTGAGGTGGATGGCCAGCACGTCCGCGTGGATGAGCTCCATCGCCGCGCGGACCTCGTCGGGGCCGACCGCCTTGTCACCCGGGTTTTGCTGGATGATCTGGGGGGCGCCGATGTTCGCGAACTTGAGCGGCACGGCGTGCCGCGCGACGCAGGAGTAGCTCTCGGGATACTGGCCCTTGAGCACAGCGGCCCGTTCGCTGCCGACGCCCATCGCGACCCCGACCTCGGCGGCCGCGCGCGCGAGATTGTCGTTGATCTTCGCGGCGTCCGGGAACCCTCCTGTCATCCCGGTGATGACGATGGGGGCCCGGAGCTTGTGATCGAGGAGTGTGACCGACGGGTCGATCTCGTCGAAGTCGATCTCCGGAAGCGCCCGATGGACGAGCTGGATGTCGTCCCAGTAGCGGTACCGGCCCTCGACGTCGCGTCCGAGCACGACCTTCACGTGCTCCGCTTTCCGGTGGCTCAGGTCGAGCCCCTCGCGGTCCGGGCCCTTAGCGCGGTCTCGCGTGGGCCCAGCTGCCATAGACCGCTTCCCCTCGTATCGCACGAGAGAGGGCTCCATCCGTCAGTCCGCTAATAAGAACTGCGTCCACGCCGAAGCGGGCGATCGCGCGCATCGCGAGGGCCTTTCCCCGGATGCCGCCCGTCCCCCCGGGAGCCCCGCCCTCGCTCCCCAGGCTTTGGGCGATCTCGTCGGTGACCTCGGAGACGAGGGACCGCTGCCCGGACCGTCCCGGCCCGAGCACGCCCGCGACGTCGCTCGCGAAGATCACGCGCGCGGGATGAAGGATCGGCACGAGCTCGGTCGCGATCGCGTCGCCGCCGAGGATGGAGAATCCCCAGTCGTCGTCGGGGACCACATCCCCGAAGGAGACCGGAGTCATCCCGCCCTCGAGGGCGGCCTCGATCGGGCTGGCGTCGACCTCTGCCGGACGGCCTCCCCGGTTCCGGGCGTGGGTCGAGAGGGGGACGGAGAATGGCGCGCCTCCGGCGCGGACGAGCTCGCGGACCACGGCCAGATGCAACCGTCGGATCTCCGCGGAGACGATCGCCGCCCCCCGGGCTCGGTCGGAGGGGGCCGCGCCGGGTTCGGGAGCCCGGTCGAGACCGAACCGAAGAGCCCCAGAGTGCCCGAACGAACCGGCGCCGTGAAGGAGCACGACCCGCTGGTCCGCCACGCTCGCGATCTCGCGGCAGAGCCGCGCGAGCACCTTCGGTCGGACCCTCTCCTCCTCACGCTTCCGGGTGATCAGGCTGCCGCCGAGCTTGACGAGGACCGGCGGCCGCGGGCCGACCGCTAGCGATCCCATGCCGGCGAACCAGCCTACGCGTGCTCGGGGCCGCTGGCCCGGGTGAACAGGAGGTACGCCCCGACGACCACGGCGATCAGGCTTGCGAAGAACATCCAGGAGAAGTCGGAGATCAGCCAGTAGGCGGTTCCCAGCAGTCCCGCCCCGGTCAGGACGGCCGCGCCGATCAGGAGGAGGATCCAGCTCGAGCTCGCGCGGACGGTATCGTTCGAGACGGGGGCCGTCTCGTGCCCGGTCATCGGGCCGTTCGACAGCCACCCGCCTTCAAATCGGTTCGGTCGTGTCACGCCGGGGCCGTTGCCCACGGCCGCAGGGTCCGGACGCGTCGGACGGCGTCGAGAATCGATTCTCGTTGCAAAAGATAGATATGGCCGCCTCACCTGCGACCTTCGCCCGCGGCCCGGGCAGGTCTGCAGTGTCACCTTATCCCGAAGACCGCCCGGAGGAATCTCCCTCGAGAAACGCCTCCCAGGGCTCGACCAACCCCGCGGTCGCACCCGTCGGAGACCGCGCCCCGAGCGCGAGCCCGCTGGGCGCGTCCGCCTCTCCTTCGGCTACCGCGCCGCCTCCCGGTGGGAGTTCGGCCTCGGAGTTCCTGGACGCGATCTTACAGAACACCGGCGTTCTCTTCCGCGGGAGCCGCGAGGTCCTGCGGGACTCCTACGTGCCGAGCCGCCTCCCGCACCGCGAGGAAGAGATCCGCAAGGTCTCCGAGGTCCTGGGTCCGGCGCTGCGAGGCGACCTGCCCTCGAACCTGCTCGTCTACGGGAAGATAGGGACCGGGAAGACGGCCGTGGTCGCCCAGGTCCGTAAGGACATCCAGCGGCGTGCCGAGCAGTCCAAGAACGTCGCGTTCGTGACCGTCAACTGCGGCAACATCGACACGGCCTACAGCCTTCTCCAGACGATCGCCAACACGTTCGCGCGCACCGAGGCGGACCGGATCCCCACTGGGTGGTCCCTCGACCGCGTCCAGGCCGCGATGCGCCGCCTGATGGACGACCGCGCGGGCACGATCATCCTCGTCCTGGACGAGATCGACCGTCTCGTAGCCCGTAGCGGCGCGACCGTGCTCTACACCCTCAGCCAACTGAACACCGAGCTCGAGACCGCGCGTCTCTCCATCCTGGGGATCTCGAACGACCTCAAGTTCACGAACAGCCTCGATGCCCGCGTCCGCAGCCGCCTCAACGAGGAGAAGATCGTCTTCCACCCGTACAACGCCACGCAGCTCCAGGATATCCTCCGCGACCGCGCGAAGGAGGCGTTCAAGGAGGACGTGATCGACCCGGGGGTCGTCGAGCGGTGCGCGGCGTACGCCTCGCTCGAGAACGGGGATGCCCGTCGTGCGCTCGCTCTCCTGAGGCTGGCGGCCGAGATGGCAGAGCGCGACCACGCGAAGCGGATCACGCCCGACCATGTAGTGAAGGCCAAGAACCGGCTAGAGCAGGATATCATCCTCGAATGCTGCCGCACGCTCCCGCCGCACTGCAAGGTCCTCCTCTACGCGATCCTCCAGCTGTTCGAACGGCGACGGAATGGGGTCCTCACGGGCGAGGTCTACGACAGCTACCGGCGACTGGCGGAACGCCTCGGCCTCCAGCCGCTCCACTCCCGGTCGATCTCGAACTACGTTTCCGAGCTCGAGACCCTCGGGCTGATTCGCGCGACCATCGTCTCGCGCGGCCGCGGAGGGCGGACCCGGGAGATCATCGTGGATGTGCCGATCTCGGAGACCATGCCCGCTCTCGAGGAGGACCCGCTGATCGCTCCGGTCGGGCGGCCGCGCAGCCGGGGCCAGACGCTCCTGACGAACTTCGACAACCCCAACCGGACCGGGCCGCTCTAGGACGCGTCGCCGGTCCCTTCAGGTCGTCGGGGCCTCGACGGTCTCTTGGACGAGGTGCTCTTCGGCCTCGACGCTGCGACGGGCCTTCTCCCGCTTCAGCTCGCGGAGGTCCTTCTCGAGGTCCCGGAGCTCGCGCGCCGCGCGGTTGATACGAACTCGCACGATCTGCTCGATGGCGGAGATCTCGCGCTCGATCTGCTCGTCCGACCCTCGGAACGGCGTCATGGCGACGACTCGGTGTCGATCTGGGCCTTCTGGAGCTTCGACGAGAAGTCCACGAAAACGGTCTTAATCTCGGTGAACTCCTCGATGGCGACGCTCCCCGCTTCCCGGCCGCCGTTCCCGGTGTTCTTCACGCCGCCGAAGGGGAGCTGGACCTCGGCCCCGATGGTCGGGGCGTTGATGTAGGTGATGCCGGCCTCGAGGTCGTGGATCGCTCGGAAGGCCCGGTTCACGTCCCGCGTGTAGATGGCCGAGGAGAGGCCGTAGTCGACATCGTTCGCGACCCGGACCGCCTCCTCGTAGGTGCCGACCCGGATCACGGAAAGCACCGGCCCGAAGATCTCCTCCTTCGAGATCCGCGTCCCGTGCTTCGTCTCGAAGATCGTGGGCTCTAGGAAGTAGCCCCGGTCGTACTCCCCGCCGGTGAGCTTCTTGCCCCCGCGGCGGAGCTTTGCCTCCTTCTTTCCGATCGCGATGTACTCGAGGATCTTTCGCTCCTGGTCCGCGGACGCGACCGGGCCCATGCCGGTCTTCGGGTTCAGGGGGTCACCGACCGTGAACTCATCGAGCCGCTCGACCAGCATCTCGAGGAACGTCGCGTAGACCTTCTCGTGGACGATGAGCCGGCTCGTCGCCGTGCACCGCTGCCCCGACGTCCCGAACGCTCCGAACAGGACGCCCTCGAGCGCGAGCGGAAGGTCGGCGTCGTCCATCAGGATGACCGGGTTCTTTCCACCGAGCTCGAGGTGTACCATTTTCAGCCCCTCGGCGCCCAGCTGGTACACTTCCCGGCCCGTCTCGACACCGCCCGTGAACGAAACGGCCCGCACGTTGGGGTCCGACACGAGCGCGTTGCCCACGATGCTCCCCGGCCCGGTGACGAAGTTCAGCACGCCGGGAGGTACTCCAGCGGCCTCGTAGACCTTCACAACCTCGGCGCCGCAGCGGGCCGTGTTGGACGCCGGTTTCAGGACGACCGTGTTGCCCGAGATCAGCGCGGCGGCGATCTTCCAGTTCGGGATCGCGGTGGGAAAGTTCCACGGGGTGATGCAGACGACGACCCCCTTCGGCTGCCGCACCGTCATGCAGAACTTGGAGCGCAGCTCGGAGGGGACGGTCTCGCCCGCCAGGCGGCGTCCCTCGCCGGCCATGTACTCGATGAAGTCGATCGACTCCTGGACGTCGCCGAGCCCCTCGCCGATGACCTTGCCCATCTCGGTCGTGACGAGTCGGCCCAGCTCCGCCTTTCGCTCCCGCATGATGCGAGAGGCTGTGAGGAGGATCTCGCCGCGCTTGGGCGCGGGCGTGTCACGCCAGCCGGGGAACGCCTTCTTCGCGGACGCGACCGCCCGGACGGCGTCCTCGGCGGTACCCGACACGAACGAGCCCACGGGCTCCCGCGTGGCCGGATTCCGTGTCTCGAATCGTTTCGCCTTGGGAGGCGCGGCCCATCGACCGTCGATGAAGAGTCCGTAGCTGGCTTCCATGGAATACCTCGGAACGCCCTCAAAGGACCGAACCCCCCACGAGGCTACATAGGCGTTTGCGGGAGACCCGGGCCCCCCAGCCGTGCGGGGCACAAAGACTTTCGAGGCCGGCTCCTAGCGCCGTCGCCGTGATCGACATCGAACTGCTCCGAAAGGAGCCCTCTCTGGTGGAGGAGAACCTCGGGCGGCGAAGGAATCCCGAGTACCTGCGCCTTCTCGCGGAGGCGCGGGAGAAGGACGCTGCGTGGCGGGCCTGCCTCCTCGAAGCGGACCGGCTGCGCAAGCGCCGGAACGAGCTCAGCCGGGGCATCGCCGACGCGCGGTCCAAGGGCGAGCCATCGGCCGCCCTTGACGCGGAAGCGAAGGCGATCCCCCAGTTAGTGAAGGAGGTCGAACAGCGGGAGGGAGAGCTTCTCCTGGCCCGCGACGCCCTGGTGCGGCGCCTCCCCAACCTCCTCGACGCCTCCGTCCCGTACGGCAAGGACGATTCCGAGAACGTCATGGTAAAGAAGTGGGGCGAACCCGCTCCGGGAGCAGCCTGGCTCAAGCCGCACGCCGAGGCCCTGGAGGCGCTCGGCATGGCGGACTTCGACCGCGCCCGCCGGGCGAGCGGCGCCGGGTTCTACTACCTCAAGGGACCGATCGTCCTGGTCGACCTTGCCCTGCAGCGATTCGCCCTCGACCTGCTCTCGGAACGCGGGTTCACCCCCGTGAGCCCCCCGTACATGCTTCGACGAGCCCCGTACGAGGGGGTGACGGACCTCGCGGACTTCGAGAACGTGATGTACAAGATCGAGGGCGAGGACCTCTACCTCGTCGCTACGAGCGAACACCCGCTGGCGGCTCTGTACCAGGGCGAGATTCTGGACGAGGACCGTCTCCCGATACGACTCGCCGGGGTGAGCCCTTGCTTCCGCAAGGAGATCGGCGGGCACGGGGTCGACCAGAAGGGGGTGTTCCGCGTCCACCAGTTCCAGAAGGTCGAACAGTTCGTCTTCTGCCGCCCGGAGGAGTCTCCCGCAATGCACGAAGAGATCCGGGAGAACGCCGAGGAGGTTTTCCGCCGCCTCAAGGTCCCATACCGGGTCGTCAACGTCTGTACCGGTGACGTCGGGACCGTCGCGGCCGAAGAAGTACGATATCGAGGCGTGGTTCCCGCGCCAGCAGGCGTACCGCGAGGTCGTCAGCTGCTCGAACTGCACGGACTACCAGGCCCGTCGCCTGGGGATCCGCATGGGGAAGGCCGGTCGGCCCGGCAAGCTCGTGCCCCACACGCTCAACTCGACGGCCGTGGCCACCTCCCGCGCGCTCGCGGTCATCCTCGAACAGTACCAGCAGCCCGACGGGTCGGTGCAGATCCCCGAGGTCCTCCGCCCCTACCTCGGAGGTCGCGCGCTGCTAACTCCGGAAGGCACGGCGCGGTGAGCAACCAGCGGGTCCTCGACGATTTCTCGAGCGACGGCCCCGTGGCGCCGCCCCGGCCCCCGCCAGCGGGACGACCCCATCCGGCCGAGCTCGTGGGCACCTGGCGGGTGGTCGACGGGATGATCGAGCACCCGTACCTCCGCCCCGGATTGCTGCGGGCGCTCCCGTTCCAGGTCGATCTGGCACGGATCGGTCTGACGGAGGACCTGCTCGTCGTCCTACCGACCGGACTCGGAAAAACGGTGATCGCCGCCCTGGTCGCAGCGGAAGTCCTTCGCCGTGGACCTGGGAAGGTGCTCGTCCTCGCCCCGACTCGGCCGCTGGTCCAGCAGCACTCCGACTCGTTCGCCCGCTGGCTCGTCCCGGTCCGGTCAGCACGGTTCACGGGCAGCGTGAAGCGCCCGATCCGGGAGGGGAGCTGGTCGGACGCGGACCTCGTCTTCGCGACCCCCGAGATGGTCGAGAACGACCTCAAGGCGGAGCGATACACCCTCCGCGAAGTCTCGCTGGTCGTCTTCGACGAGGCCCACCATGCGGTGGGAAAGGTACGTCTACGTCCCTCTCGCACTGCGGTACCGCGAACAGCGCCCGGCGGGCGGCCGCGTCCTGGGGCTGACCGCCTCCCCCGGCGGCAAGATCGAGCACATCGAGGAGGTCGTGGGCGCCCTCGGGGTGGAGCGGATCGAGGCACGCTCGCGGGAGGACCCGGGGGTCGCGGAGTACGTCCAAGCGGTCGACGTCGAGTATGTCTGGGTCGACCTCTCTGCGAGCGCCGAACGGATCCGTGAGGGGCTCGAGGCCGCTGCGCACGCCACGGCCCGTAAGCTCCAGAAGATGGGCTACCTCCGGAAGAAGCCGATCGGTTCGCTCTCCGTCAAGGACCTCATCGCCCTGCGCGCGGAGATCTTCGCCCGCCCCGGCCCGATGGTGCGCCGGTTCGGTCCGCTCTTCCACCAGCTCGTCCTGCTGCATCTCCACCACGCCCAGGAGCGGCTCGAGACCCAGGGTCTCGAGCCGTTCGTCCAGTACGTGGAGCGGGTCGAGGCCAAGGAGAAGAAGAGTCGCGGCGACGCCGCGTTCCTGAAGCTTCCCGAGGTCGCGGAAGGTAGGAAGATCGCGGAAGAGTCCAAACGAAACACGCTGGAAAAGTCCCACCCGAAGCTTGACGCGCTCGTCCGGGTCATTCGGGAGACCCTGGCGAAGGCATCGGACCACCCCCCTCGGGTTCTAGTCTTCGCGCAGGTACAGGGACACCATCCCGACGATCCAAGCGGCGCTCGAGGCGGAGGGATGGACCGTCGGGCGGTTCGTAGGCCAAGCTACGCGTGACAAGGGCGACCCGGGGATGAACCAGAAGGAGCAAGCGCGTATCCTGGACGGTTTCCGGGCGGGCCGGTTCCCCGTGCTGGTCGCGAGCAGCGTCGCGGAGGAGGGGCTTGACGTCCCCGATGTCGACCGGGTCGTCTTCTTCGAGTCCGTCCCCAGCGAGATACGCGCGATCCAAAGGAGGGGACGCACCGGTCGGAGCTCCTTGGGCAGCGTCACCGGTACTGCTGACCCGGGCAACGCGGGACGTCCGCTACCAGGTGGCGGAGGTCCGCCGCGAGAAGGCGATGCACCGCATCGTGCGCCGCCTTTCTTCGGAGGCCAGGGCCGCCGAAACCGGCCGAAAAACCGTTCGTCGGAAGCCTCCGGAGGGGGAGGCGGCGGCGAGCCAGGGTGGTCTATAATGGTTCGCGCGGACGCGGCAAAGGGGCCTCGCCTCAACGAGGCTAAATAGCGAACTCCGGCTCCAACGCCCCAGCACCCGATGGGTCCCCTCGAAGCACTCGCGCAGAACCTGGGCTTGGCCACGCTTACGATTCTGGCCCTCGCCTTGTCGGGCTACCTCGTGTATTCCATGCTCCACCCAGAGCGCTTCTGAGACGAGCAGGACCCCGTGTTCGACCTGAGCTCGCTCTGGGACGTGATTGTCCTCGTCGCCTTGGTGGCCGCGCTGGCTCCGTGGTTCGGCGGCTACCTCGGCCGCATCTACATGGACCGACCCATGGCCGGCGACTCGGTTCTTGGGCCGATCGAGTCCGCCGTCTACCGGGCGCTCGGCACCTCGCCCCGAAAGTCGATGCGGGCGGGGGAGTACTTCCTGGCCCTGCTCGTCGTGAACGCACTGACGTGCGGCTTCCTGTTCTTCTTCTTCTTTCTCCAGTCCGCCCTCCCGATGGACGGGACCGGCGCCCCGGGGATGACCTGGGACCTCGCGTTCCATTCGGCCGCGAGCTTCACGACGAACACCGATTTCACGCACTTTACCAACGAGTCGCAGCTCAGCCTGGGCTCGCTCGTGATCGCCTGGCCCGTCGCCCTGTTCGTGTCCGCGGCGACCGGCCTCTCCGTAATGGCGGCGATGGTGCGGGGCCTGGTCCGCCGTGACGGCACTATCGGCAACTTCTACGTCGACCTGGTCCGCACGATCACCCGACTCCTCCTCCCCCTCGCGATCCTCTTCGCGGTGATTCTCGTCCTCTTCGGGGTCCCGGAGACGTTCACCAACACGGTCACGGCGTACCCCCTCACCGGCGGGACCCAGACGATCTACCTCGGCCCCGTCGCCTCCTACACCTCCATCACGCTGTTGGGGACTAACGGGGGAGGGTTCTTCTCGGCGAACGGCGCCTCTCCGCTCGCCAACCCGTCCGCGATATCGAACCTGTTCGAGGTGTTCGTGATGATGCTGATCCCGTTCTCGACCCCGTTCGCGTTCGGACACATCGTCCGAAAGCGGGCCGAGGCGTGGCCGTACGTCGGCACGATCTTCATCGTCTTCGTGGTCGCGCTGGGCCTCTTCATCGCGTACCAGTTCGCGAGCAACCCTGCGGTCGGCTCGATCCCCGGCCTCGGACCGCAGGTCGGGGCCTACCCGGTCGGCCAGGAGACCCGGTTCGGCCTCCCCGCAGGGTCGCTGTTCCAGGTCGTCAGCGTCTACTCCAACGTGGGGGCGAACAACATGCAGATCGGAGCCCTGGCTCCGGTCAGCCAGCTCGTCCTCTTGTTCGGGATGTTCACCCAGAGCACGCCGGGCGGCGAGGGCACCGGGTTCGGGATGCTGCTCCTGTTCGCGGTGCTGGGGATCTTCGTCGGCGGCCTGATGGTGGGCCGGACCCCGGAGTACCTGGGGAAGAAGATCGGGACCGGGCAGGTCCGCTGGTCTGCGCTCGCACTCCTCAGCCATCCGGCGGGGATCCTCGTGCCGTTCGCGGTAGCGATACTGGGCGGGTTCGTCACGGTATCGTCGGGCTCGGTCCCCGCGACGGCCCACACGTTCACCTCGGTCCTCTACGAGTTCACGTCCGAATCCGCCAACAACGGGAGCGCCCTGGCAGCGGGCGGGTCCAGCTCGTTCACCGACACGACCCCGTTCTTCAACATCGCCGGAGCGGCGGTGATGCTGTTCGGTCGATTCGTCCCGATCTACGCTATGCTGAAGGTGGGAGGGATGTTCTCCGAGCAGGCACCCCTCCCGCCCGGCCACGGCACGCTCCAGACGGCGAGCCTGACGTTCACCGTCTACATCACGCTCTTCCTGGTCATCGTGACCGTCCTCCTCTTCCTGCCCGTGATCGCGATGGGGCCTCTCGCGCAGATCGTAGGAGGGAGCTAGGATGTCCGCCTCCGGAGCTCACGTCTCCGTGCGGCGCTCCCCGCACACGTCTGTCGCCCGGGTGCTCTCCGACTCGATCCGGATGTTCCACCCCCGGGCGCAGATCCGCTCCCCTGTGATGTTCTGCGTCTACGTGCTCTTCCTCTTCCTGGTCGTCCTGACCCTGGTCCCGCGGGCGTTCCCGGACATCGCCCGGACGTACGCCGCGGGCTACTACCTCTGGGTCACGATCATCCTGTTCCTCACCCTCTGGTTCGCGAACATCTCGACATCGATCGCGGAAGCCCAGGGCCGCGCCCGGGCCGACTCGCTCCGCGAGATCCGCAGCGGGGTCCGGGCGCGCCAGGTGCTGCCCGACGGTTCGGTCCGGTGGGTGCCCTCCGACGTCCTCCGCGTGGGCGACACGATCGAGGTCCGGGCGGGGGAACCGATGCCGATGGACGGCGATGTGATCTCCGGGGCGGTCCTCATCGACGAGTCGATGATGACCGGCGAATCCGCACCCGTGACCCGGGAGAGCGGAGGCGACCAGACGAGCGTCCTCGGTGGAACCCAGGTGGTCCAGGGAACCGCACGGGTGCGGGTCACGGCCGCGAGCGGCGGCTCGTTCCTCGACCGGTTGATCCACCTCGTGGAAGGGGTGGGACGGGAGACGACGCCGAACGAGCTCGCCCTTATGGTTCTCCTCTCCGCCCTCACGATCTCGCTCTTCGTCATTGTCATGACGTTCGTGTACCTCGCCAACTTCACCACTATCATCGTCATCGACCTCGCGACCATCGTCGCCCTGTTCGTCTGCCTGATGCCGACCACGATCGGCGCGCTGCTTCCCGCGATCGGGATCTCGGGGATCAACCGGACCGCCAAAGCGAACATCATCGCGAAGTCGGGGAAGGCGGTCGAAGCGGCCGGCGACCTCGACGTCCTCATTCTGGACAAGACCGGGACGATCACGGTCGGGAACCGGCTCGCGGTGAAGTTCATCACCGCCCCAGAGGTCTCCATGCAGGAACTGGTCGAAGGAGCGCTCCTATCCTCCAGCCTCGACGACACGCCCGAGGGACGTTCGATCGTGCGGCTCGCTGCTCGCCGGAACGTCCCGACCCGCCGTCTGGAGAAGGACACGTTCCGCGTGCTCCCGTTCACCGCGGAGCGCAAGATGAGCGGCGTCACCCTGCCCGACGGCTCGGAAGCTGTACAAGGGATCGACCCAGGCGATGGAAGGGTACGGAGCCGTCCTGCCGCCACCGCTCCGGGACGAAGCGGCCGCGGCATCGAAAGAGGGGATGACACCCCTGGTCATCTCCCTCCGGAAGAAGCCTCTCGGCCTGGTCCTCCTGAAGGACGTCGTGAAGCCGGGTATCCGTGACCGGCTCCGTGAGCTGCGGGCGATGGGCATACGGACCATCATGTGCACCGGCGACAACCGGCTCACGGCGGCCGCCATCGCCCGCGAGAGCGGGGTCGACGACTTCGTCGCCGAGGCGAAGCCCGAGACGAAGCTCCTGCTCGTCGAGCGGGAGAAGGCTCAGGGACGGTTGGTGGCGATGTCCGGCGACGGCACGAACGACGCTCCGGCGCTTGCCCGGGCCGACGTGGGCCTCGCGATGAACAGCGGCACCGGGGCCGCGAAGGAGGCGGGGAACATGGTCGACCTCGACAACGACCCCACCAAGCTGATCGAGCTCGTCTCGATCGGCAAGCAGCTCCTGATCACGCGCGGCGCCCTCACGACCTTCTCGATCACAAACGACGTGGCGAAGTACTTCGCCATCATCCCGGCGATCTTCATCGCCTCCGGGGCCGGCGGCCTGCCCGGGATCTCCGTGATGAATGTCCTGGGCTTGACGGACCCGCAGTACGCGGTCCTCGCCGCCCTCCTGTTCAACTGCCTCATCATTCCATGCCTCATCCCGCTCGCGTTGATCGGCGTACCGTTCCGTCCCCGGAGTGCCATCGAACTGCTGCGCCGAAACCTGGTCTACTACGGGTTCGGCGGGCTGGTGAGCGCGTTCGTCGGGATCAAGCTCTGCTACCTGTTCATCGCCTGGCTCGCCGGAGTCCCGGGCGTCTCGGCGTTGGGGGTGGCGGTCGGCCACGTGCTCCCACTCGGAGGGTTGTGAGCGCACCCTCCGGCCCCGGACGAGGGCAACGTCGCCTCCGCCCCGGGCGCACTCCTTCGCCGGCCACCTCCGGGCGGGGGTCGCGTTCATGGTGCTGGTCGTCATCATGGCGGGTTTCGCCTATCCGGCCGTTGTCACGGGGATCGCGAGCGTGATCGACCCGGGGGCGGCTGACGGCTCTCTCATCCACTACCCCAACGGTACCGTGGAGGGCTCCTCCGCGATCGCGCAGAACATGAGCGCGGGAACGCTCGGTCCGGACCTTTTCTGGGGACGCCCGTCGCTCACCGACTACAACACGACCCTGGGCGCCGACTCGCCGCCGGGACCCACAGACCCCGCGCTCGGGGCGCTGCTGAACGAAACGATCGCGTACATGAAGCTCTACGGCAACTTCACGGTGAACGCGACGCTCCCGTTCTGGTGGGTGGCTCCCTCGGCCTCGTCGGTCGACCCCGACGTCGTGCCCCAGGCGGTGCTGGTCCAGATCCCCCGGGTCGCCGCCAACAACAGCCTTACCGTCGGCTTCCTGATGGGCTTCGTGAACAGCCATATCGTCCAGCCGATCCTTCCGGACGTGGGGGTGGCCTACGTGAACGTCCTCGAGCTCGACATCGCGCTCCTCGAATATACCGGGCAATCCTGCGTGGTGAGCCATGTACCGAAAGATCCTCGTGCCCGTTCAGGAGCCTTCCGAGGTCGAACCCCTGGTCCGGTTCGCGTCGACGCTTCTCGATACCGACGGGGAGATCCGGGTCCTCCACGTGATCCCGACGACCACGCTGCCCCAGGTGACGCGGGAGTGGCGCGCCTCGGTGCACCTCGTCGTCCCCGCGCACGAGGCGGGAGCCGCGCTCGACGTCCGGGTCGACCCGGAGGTCCGGGCCGCGACGGACGTTCCGGGGGAGATCCTCGACAGCGCCGAGACGCACGGAGTGGACGCGATCCTGCTCACGCTCCGAGGGAACCGTCGTAGCCGCAATCCGTTCGTCGGCCACACGGCGAGCGGGGTACTCCATCACGCAAGCTCGGCGGTCCTCGTCCTGAACCGGCTCGCGCTGGCGGCGGATCGCATCCCCCGCGTCCTCGTTCCGACGTTCCGTTCGGAGGCGCCCGCCGCCCGCATGAAGCTCGCCGAGGAGATCGCCCTCCGCGCGAACGGCGCGCCGGTGATCACGCTCTCCCTCGGCGTGGCCGACGCACGTCGGGGCGACGAAGCCGGCGCGGCGCAAAGTTCCCGAGGCGTGCCGATCGCGCACCGTCGATCGGTCTTCCCGGCTTCGATCCTCGGGCGACGCCACCGGTTGCCCGAGCTGATCCTCCAGGCGGCCGCACGGGAGCGGTACGGTCTCCTTCTTGTGGGCGAGGACTCCGCGAGGACGAGCGGCCCGTTGCTCACCCGGAGGTTCCTCGAGGAGCTCTTCCGCGCCGCCCCGTGCCCGGTGCTCGCGCTGCGCGACCCGGCGTAGCGGAGGACCGTGGGCGAGCTCTGGTTCGTCGGGCTCGGCCTCGGGGACGAACGGGGCCTCTCGCGCCGCGCGATGGAGATCCTCTCCGCGAGCGAGGTCCTCGCCGAGGAGTATACTGCGGTCGCCCCTCCGGGAACGGTCGAGCGGTTGTCCGCCATCCTGGGGCGCGCCGTCGTGCCGTTGGACCGGGCGGCCCTCGAGTCGGAGACGCCCGTCCTGGAGGCCCTGGCCCGCTCGCCCCGGGTCTGCCTCCTCGTAGTGGGCGATCCGTTCGCCGCGACCACGCACGTCGCGCTGCGCCTCGCGGCGGAACGCGCGGGGCACACCTGGCACTACCTGCCGAACGCGAGCATCCTCACGGCGGCTGCCGGGTTCCTCGGCCTGATGCACTACCGGTTCGGTCGACCGGTCTCGCTGCCGCTACCCGCCGCGGGGTTCGCTCCGCGGTCCCCTCTCGAGCAGATCGAGGGGAACCGTTCCCGGGGCCTCCACACGCTGCTCCTGCTCGACCTCCGACCGCAGGAGGGCCGGTTCCTTGGCGCGGCAGAGGCGTTGGCGATCCTTCGGGAGCGTGACCCGGACTGCCGGGTCCTCCCCGAGGAAGCTCTCATCGCGGTCGCCGCCCGTGTCGGGCGCGACGACGCCGCCGGATTCTTCGGGCCGTTCGCTCGGCTGCGTCGGGTCGACTTCGGATCCCCGCTCCAGGCGATCGTCGTCCTGGCCCCGGAGCTGCACTTCGAGGAAGCTGCGGCCCTGGAGCGGTTCCGCTGCCCCTAACGGCGGGCTATCCTGGCCAGGGCGGCCTTACGCCCCGGGTTTGACGGCCTCGGCGAACTGTCGGATCCGGAACGGGCGTAGGAGCACGACGTTCGGACCCATGCCGGGCCCGGGCGTGGGTGGCGGTCGAGACGCCGGGGCGACCAGGATCACCCGGATCGTCGGGAGCACGGTCCGAGCCTCGGCGATGAGATTCGAGGAACTTCCCTCGGCCAGGTTGATGTCCGTGACGAGCAGCGCCGGATGGTGGTCCCGGAGGAGGGCGAGCGCCTGCACGGCTCCCTCGGCCTCCCCGTCGACCCGGAAATGGTGGAGCCTCAGGAGCCCTCGCAGCAGGATCCGGGTCTCCTCGTCGCCGGCGGCGACGACAGCCGTCCTATCCTGGCCGTCCGACGCGCTCAGCACCCGGGACCACCTCTCCGAAGGCGGGTGACGGTTCGGCCCGCTCGGGAGATAGATGGGCGCACCTTGTCCATCTACTTGTGCCTAACCCTGCTCGGCCGAATTCGGCGCCGAAAGGGTTCCCCAGTCCGCCACTCCCGCCGCGTGGAGAAGTTCGTCCAGCGCCCCGTGGTAACCGGCGGCCTGCGCGTTCAGGACGGCCTTCGCCTTCGTCTCGAGCGCCTGGCCGAACTCCTTCTCCGTCGGGGAGAACTGCCACGCGTGGGAGACGCCCCGTCCCAGCGCGAGGAGGAACCCGTAGGCGATGCCTCGCTCCTTCCCGTCGCGGGGGATCGACTGCATGATCGCCCGCTCGGCGCCCGCGCCTCCGTGGGTCCGGAACTGGCGGGCGACGCGGTCCACCCATTCCGCCTCCCGGACGAGTCGGGAGTAGCGGGGAAGGGTGTCGAGCAGCTCGCGGTCGGCGCTCATCCGGGCGGCCCGCTTGATGATCTCCGAGACCCGGCCCGGCGAGGCCCGGGCCTCCTCGACCCAGCGCCGGGCCTCCTCCGGGTCGGGCACGATGGTCCGCACGATCTCCTCGGCGTTGTCCGCCCAGAGCTTCTCGAGCGCCCGACTGGCGGCGGGCTCGTCCAGCTCGAAGAGCCCGCGGTGCCCGCTCAGGACCGCCTCCAGGGCGTTCCGTTCCACCGGGGTCGGGTGCAGGGCGTCGAGGAACGCCGTGAGGTCGCCCCCGTAGCAGACCCCGGCGGCGACGAACGTGCGTCGGTCCGTTCGGTCGATCCGGGGGCGAAGCTCGTCGAGGTACGCGTCAAGGAGCTGGCCGTCGGAGAGCCGGCCGACGACGTATCGCTTCAGGAGAGCCCGCGGGAGGCCTGGAAGGACGGCGTGGATGCACTCCGGGCCGCCCTGGCACCGGACGTTCAGGTACGCGTCGACCGGGAAGTCCCCCTCAGGGTCGGGGACGGCCGCCCCGTCGGAGAGGCTCGAGAGCAGGTGGCGGTCGTCCTTGGCGCACCGCCGGCAGACGCGGAACGTTCGCTCGGCCCCCGGCCAGGCGACCTCCAGGTACGGGCGGGATTCGTCCGCCGCGAGGTGAACGCAATCGAAACGGCCCTGCCCCTTGGTGTCCGTGAGTCGGTAGGGGAGGCTCTCGAGCCGTTCGGCGACGAACTCGGCCGGGGGCCGCGGAGACTTACCCGAGCACCAGAGGGCTTTGCGAGTGGCGAAGAAGTGGAACCCTTTGCGCGCCCAGTCGACTTACCCGAGGATCAGTCGGGAGGGATCGTCCGATTGCTGGACCGCGACCTCGGCCTCCCGGTCCGCCCGGGAGAGCGGAGCGTAGGAGACCTCCCCGCCCGCCACGGCGAACGCAACGACGACCGGGACCGACGGCTCGAGGGCGAAGTGGAGAAGCCCCGCGTACGCCCGGGCCATGGGCTCCCCCCACTTCGAGAGCTTCGCGAGCCGTGGCTCGTCGTCCGCGGACGCGCGGACCTCCTCGAGCTCGGCGCGAAGCCGGTCGAACCGGTCCGAAGGGCAATCCGGCGTCCGTCGGGGAAGCAGCGGGTCCACGCTGCCGCGGAGCGCCTTCGCTCGGGCGACCAGATCCTGCTCCCGGACTCCCGACGCTTTCCGGATACGAGCCATGGTTCGCCCGGGCGCCCGAGTGGCGGGGGGTACATATTCCGGTGGGAGGGCGACGGACTAGCGCCGGCAGAGGTCGACGAAATGCCGGAACATCTCGCGGCCTCCCTCGGTGTGCTCCACCTCGGGGTGGAACTGGACCCCCCAGATCGGTTTCGTGGGGTGCGCCATCGCCTCCACGGGGCAGGAAGAGGAGTGGGCGAGGACGGTCCAGCCTGCCGGAGGCACGGCGACCTGGTCGTTGTGGCTGGCCCAGACCTTGAGCTTCGGCGCGAGCCCCGCGAACAGCGGATGGTCGGGTCGATCGACCGTCAGTTCCACGGAGCCGAACTCCGGTCCGCCCCGGTCGACGCGGCCGCCGAAGTGGCGGCCGAGGAACTGGTGGCCGACGCAGATCGCGAGGACCGGGACGGCCGTCCGGTCGATCCACTCGTCGACGGCCCCGAGCGGCCCGGCCGAGCCTTCCAGGCTCAGCGCTCCCCCCGAGAGCACGATCCCATCCGCGTTCATCGCCTCGTACGGGGTGGCGTTGGATACGATCCGGCTCTCGACGCCCAAGTCGCGGAGTACCCGCCACTCCCGGTGGGTCCACTGGCCGCCGTTGTCCACGACGGGGATGATCACGGCCGCTCCTGGCGCGGGGCGCGCGTGTCGGGGCCCGAGCCGTCCGAACGGACGGTCCGCCGGATCTCGTCGACGCTCGTGCGGATCGAGTGGAGCTCGGTGCGCATCCTCAGCATCTCTTCCTCGAACGGCGTGAACCCGGACTGGCTCATCAGCCGCTGCGAGATGTAGATCCCGATGAAGATCGCGCCGATGATCGAGACGATCGAGGTGAACACGAGCGAGAAGATGAACGCCAGGGGGTCCGCGAGCACGGCGCCGAGCGGGAGCGTGAAGAAGTGCGTGAGCTCCGCGATCTCGAGCAGGAGCAGGACCGACGATGACGATCACCCAGACGATCGTGACGGAACGGGCAACCCTCATGGAGGACCCCCGGACCCGAAGTCCTGGAGCGGGAGGGGCTCGGGCAGCTGGCTGTCCGGCACGCTCGACGGGGCCGAGACCCCAGGGGTGTCCGAGGAAACGGCGATCGACAGCGTCTCGCCCGAGCCAGAGCCGGAGACGTAGAACGCCAGGATCCCGGCGTAATCGGCCACCGCTCCGCTGACCGCATAGACGGCCGTTATGTTGATGGCGACCGGGTTCTGGGTCGAGTTGGCCCCGAGCTCGAGGACCTGCGTCTCGTTGGTCCACGTCCAGTTGGTCGGCCAGGCGAAGCTCCCGCCGTTCCAGGCAAATCCACTGGCCACGCCGATGGAGATGCTGTCGTACCGCACGCTAGAGCCGACGGCCCGCACATAGAAGTGCGTGGTGCCGGACCCTGAGGCGCGGTCAACGATCAGGACGGCCTGCGCTTCGAGCGAACCGGGCGCGGGCGGGCCATTCGATATCAGGACCGGGGTAAGGAGGACCAGGACGGAGAGGATCACCGCGGTGCCCACGAACGGCCAGGGGAACGCCGAGGCGAACCGTCCGTGGGACCGCCGGCCGATGGCAAGGTCGCTCTCGTTCATCGTGAATCCGACTTCCATCCCACGTAGAGCGAGTGCGGCACCGAGAGGTGGTCGAGGACCTTGCCGGCCAGGTAGCGGGTCGCGTCGTCCATCGTCACGGGCCGAAGGTAGTATGCGGGGGAGGCGACCAGGACGACGACCCCTAGTTCGCTCAGCACGGTCAGGTTCCGGAGGAGCGTCGTGGGGAACGGGGTCTCCCGGGGGACGACCACGAGCGGGCGGCGCTCCTTGAGGTGCACGTGCGCCGCGCGCGTGATCAGGGTGTCGGCTAGGCCGAGCGCGATCTTCGCCACCGTGTTAGCGGAGCACGGGACGACGACCATCGCTCGCGTGGGGTGGGACCCGCTGGCGATGGGCGCGGCGAGGTCGGTGTCGGCGTAGGAATGGGTCGCGAACCGCTCCAGCGCGGCCGATTCGATCCCCATCTCCTCGCGGAGGACGGCCCGCGCGCCTGCCGACGTGACGAGCGCTACGGGGACCTTGGCGGCGTGCAGGGCCTCGAGCACCCGCACCGCGATCGGGGCGCCGCTGGCCCCGGTCACTCCGACGACTACGGGAGGTTCTTCCGCCACAAGGGGTCCCCGATGTTAAATCGGTTCAACGACTCGGGCGATAAGACGGTTCGCGAGGCCGGATACGGTGGGGCATCGGGCGGCAGTGATCGGCGCCGGTCACACCCGATTCGGTGTGCTGGAGGAGGGACCGCGGTCTCTCGTTCGCGCCGCGGTGAACCTGGCGATCGGGAGCGTCGACAAGGGGATCGAACGACTGATCGATCGGCCGGGGGTACCTCGCCACGCTCGGTTTCGGCGGCTGGCAGATCGGCAACGCCTCCGCTCTTCTCGGTGAGGAAGCCGGCGTTCCGGGACTTCCCAGCGCTCGGGTGGAGAACGCGTGCGCGTCCGGCGGGTTCGCGTTGCACGAAGCCGTGAACGCCATCCGGTCCGGCGAGGCCGAGGTCGCGCTCGTGGTCGGTCTCGAGAAGATGACTGACGTCTCGAACGCCCGGCGACGATACTGGCTGGGGGTCTCCGGGGACACGGAATGGGAACGACAGGCCGGGCTCACCTTCGCGGGCGTGTACGGGCTGATCGCGGACCGATACCTCTCCGTCCACTCGGTGCCGAGGGCGGCCTTGGGCGCGGTGGCCGTGAAGAACCACGGGAACGGGGCGCTCAATCCGAACGCACATTTCCAGAAGCTGGTCACTCCCGAGCAGGTCGCCGCCGCACCCCGAGTCGCCGACCCACTCGGTGTGTACGACTGCTGCCCGGTCAGCGACGGGGCGGCTGCGCTCCTACTGGCGTCCCCGGAGGTCGCTTCCCGGTTCACCGACGCTCCGGTCTACATCGAAGGGATCGGCGCGTCGTCCGACACGCTCGCGGTCCAAGAACGGGCCGACATAACACGGTTCGACGCAACTCGGCGCGCGGCGGAAGGTGCGTTTCGTTCGGCCGACACCGAGCGGAGCAAGGTGTCGTTCCTCGAGGTCCACGACTGCTTCACGATCGCCGAGCTGCTTGGGCTCGAGGACCTCGGGTTCGCAGGCCGAGGCGAGGCTGGCGCGCTCACGCTGTCCGGCGCTACGGCCCGAGATGGGCGGCTGCCCGTGAACCCCGACGGGGGCCTGAAAGCGAAAGGGCATCCGATCGGCGCGACGGGAGTCTCGCAGGCGTACGAGGCCTTCCTGCAGCTGCGTGGCAACGCCGGCGCCCGCCAGGTCCCGAACGCCCGGATGGCGCTCACGCACAACGTCGGGGGCGCCGGAGCTACCGCCGCCGTCACGATCTTCTCGGTGGGGTGAACCGATGCGCGGGATACTGAAGGCGGCCGCGTACCAGCCCGGTTGGACCGATCGGGGCCGAAGGGTTCGCGCCCCGGACGAGGACGCGTTCTCGATGGCGGCGACCGCGGTCGAGCGCGCGGTCCACGGGAGCACGGCGGGTCCGTCGCGTTGGACGGTCCGAGTCACCAGCCCGGGTACTCGCGAACAGCTCGGATGGCTTCTCGGCCGTACTTGGGGGGGCCGTGGAGCTCCACGAAGGTCCGATGGGCCTGGCGGGGTTGACCGAAGAGATCTCCCAGGCGGTCCACGGTACCGGACCCCACCTGGTCGTGGCCGTCGACCTCAGACCTGGACGCTAGCGGTGCGGGTTCTGCGCGGGTCGTCCTGCCGACCGAGGGCGCCGTGGCATTCCTCGTCGATGAAGCGCCAGAGGGATCGCCCCCGCCGATCGACCTGGGGGCGCTTCCTCCCGGCCCCTACGTGATGCCACGTCTCGCTGCCGTGCACCGGGTTCACGGTTCCGCCTCGCCCCTCCGCTGGGTGGGTGATTGGGATGCCGCTCTCGACAAGGGTCGCCCCGCGGGGCAATGGGGTAACCTCGCGTCGGACCCGCCTCCCGTACGCGTGTCTGAGGGCGCGTACCTGCCGAAGCCGAGATACCTCGAAGGCAGAGCGAGCCGCTGGCGTCTCGTCGCTGACCACTGTACGGCGTGCGGGGCCGTCTCCTTTCCTTCGCGGGGGAGATGCCGGCAGTGCCTCCGGGACGACCGACTCAAGCCACACCCGCTTCCGATGGACGGCGGGACCGTTCTTGCCTCGACCTGGATCGGCCGAGGCGGCCAACCGACGGAGTTCGATGCGGCAGTCGAGGCGAGCGGACCCTACGGGGTAGTGATCGTCGAGCTCGAACCAGGTGTTCGGGCAACCCTTCCCGTGGCGGACGCCGCTGCCGGAGAGATTCGCATCAATGACCGCGTGGGAACTCGTCTGCGTCGCCTCTACGCCATCGACGGTGAGTGGAGATACGGGAGGAAGGCCGTCCCGCTCGGTCCCTCGAACGGACCGGATCCCCCTTGAAGGGGGGCACGAAACATCTTCGCGCGTCTACCTAACGCCGCGCGGCAGCTCTACCGCGGCCGTAGGAATTCAGCCGAAGCCGGGAAGGTCCCGTGCCGAAGTGTTCGCCTCTCGACGGGTGTACGGCTCGGCGGCGATCCCCAGGTGCGTTGCGAGGGTTCGGAACGTGGTCACGAGCTGGTTGATCGCGGCCGCCATCTCCCGCTGCTCCTCCCGCAGTGTCTTGAGGTCCTCTCGGAGCGCACGGAGTTCGGCCTCCCAACGGTCACCTTCTTGCGGAAGCGGCAATTGAATCCCTCGCCACCGCCAACTTCCGTCGATAGATTACGCCCCTCCCTTCGGAGGGTCGCCCGCTCGGCAGGCGTAGTCAGACCGCGAGCGAGGGCGCTCAAATGCCTCCGAACGGCTCCCTCGGCCACGGGCGGGTCACATCGGTGAGTCATCTTTATATCGAAATATCGATATCGGAATATCGATGTCGCACTGGGGAGCGCCCTGGTTTTCGCATCACCGCCGGGGCCTGAGGACTGCCGTTCTTCACTTGCTTTCGAGCGGTCCGAAGTCGGGAGCCGAGATCATGGACGAGATGGAGCAGGTGACGCGAGGCTTCTGGCGGCCGTCCCCCGGATCGGTCTACCCTCTACTGGAGGAGATGGCCACGGAGGGCGTGCTCCGGCGGAACCCGGACGGCCGGTACGCCCTGACGGAGACCGCGCGTTCTCAGGGCGGCTGGCCGTTCGGGGGATTTGGTCCCCGGAACGCACAGGACGCGGTGCGGGAGATCTCCGGCCTTGTAGCCTACCTCGAGGACCTACGCACTTCCCAGGCAAAGGAGTTCGAGGCCGCCAAGCCGTTGCTGAAGAACACGGCTCAGCGACTTGATAACCTCGTGGCGTAGGCGGAGTCCGCACCGGAGTGTCTCATGGCCGCATCGGCAGAACGGGGAACCATCGTGGCCGACCAGCTGACCCGGGTCTTCAATGGGAAGGTTCGGGCCGTGGACGGAGTCTCGTTCTCGGTCGCGAAGGGCGAGGTCTACGGGTTTCTCGGACCGAACGGGGCCGGGAAGACCACCACCGTGTCGATGCTGACGGCTGGACTGGGTGCAACCTCGGGACGGGCCATCGTGGACGGAGTCGATGTCCTTCGCCACCCCGAGGAGGTCAAGCGGCGGATCGGGATCGTCTTCCAGGAAATGACCTCGGACGGCGACCTTACAGGTCGCGAGAACCTCGAGCTCTCCGCGGCCCTCTACGGCGTGCCGCGTGGCGAGGTCGCGGCCCGGGTCAATGGTCTGCTCGAGCGCATGCAGGTAGCAGATGCTGCCGACCGCCTCGCGAAGACGTACTCGGGAGGAATGCGACGGCGCCTGGAGCTCGCCGTCGGGACCGTCCACTCTCCCAGCGTTCTCTTCCTGGACGAGCCGACGCTCGGCCTCGACCCGCAGGGTCGCGCCGGGTTCTGGAAGGCACGTACAGGACCTCCGGCGGGACCACGGCATGACCGTCTTCGTCACCACGCACTACCTAGAGGAAGCGGACGGGATGTGCGACCGGATCGCGATCATCGACCACGGGCACATCGTGGCGAGCGGGACCCCGGCCGAGCTCAAGGACAAGTTGGGCGGAGATATCATCACGATCCGACCGACCCAGACCGACCAGAGCCTGGTCGACATTCTGCGTCCTGTCCCTGGCGTGCTCTCCGTCAGCGCCCAGGACGGAAGCGTCCGCGTGAAATGCCAGAACGGCGAGGGGCTCGTACCGACCCTCGTGGACGCCTGCACGAAAGCCCACGTCGGACTCGCCGGGGTTTCGCTGAAGCGGCCCAGCCTCGACGAGGTGTTCCTCGAGTTCACGGGACGGGAGTACCGTGAGGACGAGGGGCTGAGCGCGACCGACCGAGCGGTGATGCTCGGACGGGTTCAGAACCGCCTCGGGGGCCGCCGATGATCCGCGAGCTGAGCGCCCTCACACGCCGGGAGCTGCTGCGGCTCGCCCGGAACCCCCAGGCGATCATGACCTCCCTTCTCCTGCCCATCCTCTATCTGCTCCTCTTCGGACAGGCGTTCAACCTGAGCGCCGCCGTTCCACCCATGGAGCTGTTGCTCCTGGTCCGTGGCGCTCCCACCTACTTCTCCTACTTCGCGGCGGGCATGGCGGGGTTCGTAGCGGTGACGGCGACTCTGTTCATCGGCGCAAACGTGATCTTCGACCGGCTGTTCGGCGTCCTCAAGCGGACCTCCTCGACTCCCGCGGGCGCCACGGCGATCTTCGGCTCCCGGCTCCTCGCCGGGATCATCCAGCCGGTGGGACTCGCGTTCCTCGTTCTGGGGCTGGCCGTTGCCCTAGGAAAGCTTGGTCTGAGCGGTCTGGACCTCACCGCCTCGCTCACGTTCGTGGGCGCGGCGGAGGTTGTGCTCGCGGTCCTGATCCTCTCGGTGATGTTCGCATCCCTGTTCCTGGCGATCGGGTTCACGATCGAGCAGCCCCAGACCTACTTCGCGGCCGTGAACGCGATCAACCTGCCCGTGCTGCTCACGTCCGCTGCGCTGTTCCCGTGGGGCTTGATGCCGGCCTGGTTCCGAAGCGTAGCGTCCTACAACCCGATCACCCTCGCCGTGAACGTGATCCGTGAGAATCTGTTCGCGGGCGCGACCAGCTACTACCCCTACGACGCCTCGGTCTACCTGCTGGGCTTGACCGCGTGGGCGGTCGGGATCATCGTAGTGGCGATCCTGCTCGCGCGAAGGGCCCTGGCCCCGAAGGCGTAACGGCCGAGAGCCGGCTCAGGTCGGGGTCCCCGACGGCCCGAACGGCGATTCGGAAGCTCCCTTGTCCACGAACGGGAGCCACGCCTTCTTCTCGGCAGAAAAGTCGACCCTCTGCAGCTCGACCACGAACTCCTTCAGCAGCTCGGACGGCGCGGGCCGGATGCTGACGGAGTAGACGTAGATCCCGAACCCCATGAAGTCCGTAACGCGGCGTAGCACCTCGGTGAGGCTCTCGCGCGGGACGTTCACCCTCACGGAGGTCTCGCCGAGAAGGGTCGAGAAGTCATCCAGGTCGAATGGGCGCTCCAGACGGATCAGGGGCGTGGACGAAGGCGTTGGCGTGCCGCTCGCGGTCGTGGATGGCGCCGCGGCGGGCGCCGTAGGGAGGCTCCGAGCCGGGACCTGGCGAAGGGGTGGCGGCGGAGCGGGAGCGTTGGCCCTGGGCGGGTATCGCTCGAGGACGGGCGACGCATCGCGCCCTACGAACCTCACCGGAGCCGGGGACTTAGCGCGCCCCGCCCGTTTTTGCCGTGCCGACTTCGCCTTCGCCCGCTTGTTGGTCGCCATGCGCCCAATCGGCCCAGCCGTCCGCGGCCATAAGCTGCCGCCCACACGGAGCGGGAACCTCCTCGTAGGAACTGCCCTCCAAGCCATGGCCCACCGCCCCTTGTAGCGAGTCCGACCGTGCGACTATACGTCACGGGGGGCGGGTTCTGTCGCGGCAAAGACGACAGATTGGTTATGTAGGGCGGGACTGCTGGGCATGCTAAGCCCGATTGCGAAAGCCGGGCCAAAATGCGAGGAATGCAAACATGCCAGCGCGAGTGATGAAGGAGTTCCAGGCGCCCCGCGGCCTACCCCGCAAGACCGCCTCCGTGTGCCCGGAGTGTATCAAGGTCATCCCCGCGGTCGTCCGCGAGAAGGAAGGCCGCGTGATCATGGAGAAGACGTGCCGCGCGCACGGCTACTTCTGGGATATCATCTCGAACGACGTCGATTTCTACCTCCGGATGGAGGTCTACGCCCACGACGGGCGTCGGTTACGAGAACCCCTACTACGACAAGTTCATCGGCTGCCCGACCACGTGCGGAATGTGCAGTCACCACAAGTCCCACACGGGGCTTGCGCTGGTCGACCTGACGAACCGCTGCAATCTCAAGTGCCCCGTCTGCTTCGCGAACGCGAACGCTGCCGGGTACGTCTTTGAGCCCACCCGCGAGCAGATCTACTTCATGCTCAAGACCCTGCGAGAGCAGAAGCCGGTCGGCACCGTCGCGGTGCAGTTCTCCGGTGGGGAACCGACCCTTTCGCCGCTGTTCCTGGATGCCGTCACGATGTCCCGTGACCTCGGCTTCAAGCAGGTCCAGGTCGCCACGAACGGGATCCGTGTCGCGAACGAGCCCGGGTTCGCCCAGGCGTGCCGTGACGCGGGCCTGCACACGCTCTACCTGCAGTTCGATGGGCTGGACGACGAGATCTACCCGAAAGGTCCGGGGCGTCCCGCTCCTCAAGGTCAAGCAGAAGGCCATCCAGGCCGGCCCGGGAGACCCATTCCCCGGCGTCGGACCTGGTTGCGGGCAAGCCGGACAAGCCCCTTTCCGTCGTCCTCGTCCCGACCCTGGTCGGCGGGTTCAACGAGAAGGAGATCTGGCCGACGGTCAAGTTCGCGATCGACAACATCGATGTCGTCCGCGGCGTCAACTTCCAGCCGGTCGCCCTGACCGCCCGTATCCCCGACAAGGACCGGTTCCAGATGCGGTTCACCCAGTCGGACCTCGTCCGGATCCTCTGCACGGAGGGGCCGTTCGACAAGTCGGACTTCTTCCCCGTCCCGTCGGTCGCTCCGATCTCGGAGCTCGTCTCGATCATCCACGGCGAGGAGAAGATGACCCTCACGACCCACCCCGGCTGCGGCTGCGCTACGTTCGCCTTCATCTCGAAGGACGGACAGAAGATCACGCCGCTCCCGAGGTTCATGGACGTCGACGGCTTCTTCGAGAACGTCGAGTCGATGATCGAGAAGTACCGGGACGCACGGTTCGCCCGGGTCCGCACCGCGGTCGCGGGGGCTCGCCTGCTCCACGACGTCGCGAAGTACTTCGACTTCTCGAAGGCCCCGGAGGGCCTGAACGAGAAGAACTGCGTCAAGGTCATCGCGGGAATCTTCACGGAAGGGAACAAGGAAGCCCTCGCGAAGTTCACCTGGCGCACGCTCTACATCGGGAACATGCACTTCCAGGACGCGTACGACTACGATATCCAGCGTCTGATGCGCTGCGATATCCACTACGCGGTCCCGGACGGACGGGTCATCCCGTTCTGCTCGTATAACTCGGGCCCGATCTACCGTACCGAAGTGGAGCGGAAGTTCTCGATCCCGATCCCCGACTGGCAGCGCGCGAAGTCCCAGGGCGGGATCCAGCTGAAGACGATCGAGACGATGGGCGTCAACGGCGAGGTCATCGTCGACCCTGAGTACTACAAGGTCCGGGCGCTCAAGGGCGCCCCGGGCATGGCGTCGACCTAGGTCGAGGGCGTCGCCCCCGAACCAACCCTTTCCTTCCTCTCTTCTTGGGCACAGCTCCGGGCGAGCAGGCCCGGGGCGACCCAGTCGAAGAGCGAGCTGCCCGGGCGCGCCAGTTTCCGCACGTCGGCGCCGTGTCCCGGCCCGAGGTCGCCCAGCTTCTGGTCGATCTCCTTCCAGACGTCCACGACCCTGCGCTCGGCTATCGGGTCGTGCCCTGTCGGCACGACGTCCGGGTTCGCGCGGAGCCACCGTTCGGCCGCCACGATGTGCTTGCACGTCCCGAGGCCGCGACGGGCGAAGTCGGTGCACGTGCACATCGCCGACGCTTCCGAGGGGAACTCGGGGAACATCACGAGGTAGCTCGTGCGATGGACCGGGTTGCGGACCTCGAGGAGAGGGTAGGCGCGGCGTGACAGCAGGCGCGCCTCGAGGGGCTCCTCGAGCGCTCGCGACCGCCGGTCGGTGAGCCCCGTCGAGTCCGAGCCCTCCCCCGATGGGGCTACCCGCGCCCGCTTCTGCCGGACCATCGGGGCGGGGACCCTGCCCGCGCCCATACCTGCTTCGGCCGGCACGGTTATGTTGGTCGCCGGCGTCGGCGCCCCCGTGACCCAGGGCCCCGCCGCCGAGAGCGCACCCCGACCCTCTTCCCGGAGGCCTCGCCTCTCGAAACAAGCGAAGATCGGGCTGGGACTGCTGTTGACGCTCGTCGGGCTCTTCCTGCTCGCCGACCTCCTTCCGTCCGCGCCCGGTGCCCTGGTCCGGATGCTGCCGGTCGCGACGGCGGGGATCGCGGCCCTGTGGATCGGTGGGATCCTCATGGGAATCGGCAGCCGGTCCTGAGCCGCGGCTTCCTTCCTCGGCCGGTTCGCCCCTCCATACCCCTTCCAGGACCACCGATCGGGCGCCTCCCGGCTGAACAGTGGGGGGTCGCGCAGACAGGTTTCTTATAGCGCGGCCCGGGTTCGAGGGTTCGATGGAGTACGTGATCGTCCGGGCGATGCACCCGACCTGGCTCACGATGCAGCTGCCCACGGAGGTAGCGCAGATGATCCGGTTCGCGCCCGGCGGCGAGGACCCGACACCGGCCAGCCGGTCGATATCGTTCCTCTCCCGAGGCATCGGGGTCGCTCGGGTCATCGCCACGCACCCCGCCCGGGAGGCGCTCGCGGTCGAAACCGTCCGAGGGCGGCTCCTCTCCAGCGCCCGACCGGGAGAGCGGCTCCTCTTCACCCTCCCCGCCCCCGTCGTGCAGCACCTCGGGTTGCACGTCTACTCTCGGGGTCCGCGGGTCCGGGGCACTGACGACTCCCTCGTCTGGTTCCTCGCCGGCCCCCGAGTACCTACGAGTACCGTTCGGTCGTGGAGCGAGGGAAGGCTTGGACGGGACCCTCGGGGGCGCCGTTCGCGCACGTGTATCTCGCCAAGTCCCTCCTTCCACCGCCCTACAAGCCCCGGGGAGCTGGCGGAGCTAGAGTTTCGCATCGAGGACGAGGAATGGAGGCCTGGGGTGGAGGCCCTCCAGCGGGTCGGAAGGGGGCGCCGGGTGGTCCTCTGAGCCTGCGGGAGGGGGGCCGTTTGAAGTGCGTTTTCCCAATTTATATATACCGCCCCAAAGGATAGATTTGACCATGCGCGGGAATTCGAATCGGACACCGTCGCAGCCGATGTCCAAGAGCTACACGCTCCGCAATCCGGTGCCCCTTCGGACCCCCGGCGACATCGCGACGACCCGCGCGGGTATCCCGCCGGACTCGACCCTGGCGTCCGGCACCGGCCCGGTTGACTTCGACTCCCTCGCGAAGGCGATCCGGCGCTCGGTCGGCCATGACGGCATGCGACCGGAGGACGCCCGGACAATCGCCGCCCATGTCCTCAATTTCTTCGGGTTCAACGAGAGGATCATCGACAATGTCCTCGAGCCGGACGACCGCGACACGTTCTACATGCTCGAGGACACGGGCATCCTCGAGACCGAGCGCGACGAGACGACCCTGTACGACGGCCGGGAGTGGCGTATCCACTACTGGATGTTCCGAAAGGACAGGATCTTCGAGCTGGCTCGCGAGGAGTCCGCGGCGATGATCGCGGCCGGCGAGCAGGAGGTCGTCTACTCCCGGATCGCCAACCGCTCCGGCGGGTTCCTGCTACCCCACGGCGAGACCGGCACCGGCCTTCCGGCCCACGCGGTCTACCACGAGCTCGGGGACGAGATCTGGCTCGAACGGCGACAGAACCCGTTGCCCAGCGCGCCCGCGGGTCCCCGCGGGCGGCGCCCCGCGCACCACGAGTAAACCCGGTTCCGCTCCGAGCGGTTATCCGCACCGTCCGAGTCCCGGACGGCGATGCGACGGTTCCTGGTCCTGGCCCACCGCGTCCCTCCTCGCGGTGAGTTCACCCTCAACGACCTCGCGGGCGGAGCGGGTCGGATGGACGAGGTCGCGCGGGCGGTGTCGACCGCCTTCACGCTCTCGAACGACCTCCGCCGCGATACGGAGGTCTCGGTGGCCTTCGTCGCCGAGCCCCCGCCCGCCGCCCGGCGGATCGACATGAGCGGGGCCCGGCTGCGCTACATGAACCCGGACGAGCGCTCGACCGCGGCGCTCCTCAAGAACGCCCTCATCCGGGCGGCGAACTTCCCGACCGCCTTCGAGTCTTCGCCCGGGCTCCGGGTCGGCCCAGCCGACCCAGAGACCCTTCTGCGCGAGTTCCTTGCCCTCCCCGGGGCGATCTGGCTCACCGAGGGCGGCCTGCCGATATCGACCTGGTCGGCCGGCTCGGACAGCGTGGCGGCGGTCGTCTCCGACCCGTACGACCCTACCCATGCCGAGCGGCTCCTGCTCGAGCAGAGCGGGGTCCCCCGCATCTCGGTGGGACCCCGTTCGCTCCGCACGAGCCAGGTGATCGACGCGGTCCACCGGGAGCTCGACCTGCGGGAGGCCGCGGCCCACCCGCCCGCCTAGCGGGCGACGAGCTCGGGGTCGGGGCGCCGGACGCGGGGCGATCGCGTCCCGCACGGTGCGGGGCTTGAGGCCACCCAGGATCGCCGTCAGTCGAACGACCTCGCGCGGTTCGGGACGAATGCGGGTGCCGAGGACGAGCTGGTCCGGCTCGTTCAGGCGGGTGCGTATCGAGGTCAGCACCTGGTCAAGCGTGCGGAGCGTGAGGTTGCTCCCGGCCTCGAGGTGAACGAGGACGGAGGGGCGTTCGGGCAGGCGGAAGTCGAGCAGCGAGTCGTGGAGGGCCTGGTGGACCAGCCGCTCTGGCTCGGAAACGTGGTGCTCCGCGACCACGACCGTGGAGAGCCCCGATTGCCGCAAGTGGTTCTTCAGGCTCGAAAGGTCGACGTTGAGCTGGGACGGGTTCTCGACCATGTCGACGAGGTTCGCCACCAGCGAGTGGAGGTAGGCGTTCCGGACCTGGAACGCGCGGTTGATCGGCAACGACTCGAACCTGCGCAGCTTCTCGTTGGCCAGGGCGAGGAGCAGGCCCCCCATCTCCTCGAGGTCCTGGACGGTCGCGTCCACGTTGTCGCGCCGACCCGGGTTCGTCTCCAGCTCGACCCGGAACGGGAGGAAGACCACCGGGACCGGGCAGGGTCTCCGTCTCCCGGAGCGCCTTCGAGAGGTAGGGGAGGAGAGCGCTACCCGTCCCGCCCCCGAGCGCCGGCGAGCAGGAAGACGAGCTCGAATCGCTCCAGTCGGCGAAGGAGCTCATCCCGGCTCTCCTCCGCGGCCTTGAGAACGAGCGTCCGGTCCCCGCCGCTCCCGCGGCCGCGCAGGACCCGGTGCCCGAGGAGGATCCGCTCCTCGACCTTCACGCGGGAGAGGTGAGCGGCGTCCGTGTTGATCGCGATCGCCACCGCGCCCGGAATGCCGAGCGAGACGAGGTCCTCGACCGCCTCGCTCCCCGCGCCCCCGAGGCCTACGACGGCGACCGACGGCGTTACGGCGAGGGCGCCGAACGCTTCGGGAGTGAGCAGCTGGTCGGACAACGGCCCTCCGGGCCCGTCAGGGTGGAGGGGAGCCCTCGGCCGCGACCGCGTCTCCCTCCCTTCGGTGGGCGCGCGTCGGCGGAGCGAGCTGGTCGATGCGGGCCCGGATGTACTCCCGGACTGCGGACCGGACCGCGTCGTCAACGCTCACAGAGTTGCCGTCACGGACGAACTCCTCGAGACGGTTGTTGTCCTGCCTCGAGAGCTCGACCACGACCTTTCGGATGTGCTGGGGTGGAAGGCTGAGCTCGATGAACTGCTCGAGCCCTTCTCGGATCGTGTCGGAGATGGTCGGCGTGCTCTTCAGCTCCTGAACGCGCTTGAGCTTCTCGAGGAGCTCTTGCGGGATCCGCACCGTGACCCGCTCGGATGTGTCGACCATGCTTGTCAGACAATAGTGTGTTTTTTGTCTGACGATTGACATATCCCACTTTGACTATATGAATCCACGGACGCCGGCGGCCAGCTTATCCTGCGCTCCGGGTCCGCGCACCGTGTCGGCGACGCTGAAACCGTTCCGGGTCAACCCGGCAGCGGCGCTCGCGCTCGTGAAGGCGGCGACCCTCTCTCGAGAGGGTCCGGGCGACGAGGCGACCCGCGTCGTCGCCAAGCTCGAAGGGGAGCTGAAGACCGACCTGCTGCCGGGCTGCCTCGTTCTCCTTGGCGAGTTCCCGCTAGGGATCGCCGTCTGGCAAGAGCCGTGCTCGCTCGGTGCGACGGTCGAGCTCCTCTATCTCGTACCGGACGCGGCGTCCACCGATCGGTACCACTGGTTCCTCTCCTCGGTCGAGTCGCTCGTGGGCCCGATCGCGTTCGTTGGCGGGCCGCTCGGGGGTCTCTCTTCCGGCGAGGAGCGGACCCTGATGACCGGGTTGGGGTACGTCCCGTTCGGTCGGAGCGAGATGCGCCTGAAGGAGGATTCCGCGCTGCCGGACACTCCACCGGCGGGAGCCGTTCGGCTCCGGCCGACAAAGCCTCAGCGACGAGGAAGGGATCTCGCGTCTCCATGCCCGGGCGTACCGGGGCCAGCTCGACCGCTACCTCTTCTGGAACGAGGCGGACGACGAGCTCGACGCGAAGAAGCACACCGCGGATCTTTTCGGCGGCCGCTGGGGACCGTTGGTGGAGGGCGGTTCGTGGGTGGCGGAGGAGCCGACCGGGCCGGTCGGCGCCGTCCTCTCGGTCCGGACCTCGGCAGGAGTGCTCATCGCCGATGTGATGGTCGACCCCGACAGTCAGGGTCGCGGCCTAGGCCGAGCCATGCTGCTGGCGAGCCTTCGGGCGCTCCGTGCCGCGGGAGACCATGCGGTCTACCTGAACGTGACCGAGGGGAACCACGCGGCGGTGCGTCTCTACGAGCGGGTCGGGTTCGTCCGGTCGCTCGGCCCGACCCACGACTGGTACAACGGCCATCGGGTGCCGGTTCCGGCACCCAAGCCCTAGGCGACGACGGCCTCGTCCGGGGTCGCCTCGCGGGGCTGGTAGCCGAGCCGACGGAGCGCCGCGAACGTGAGGACCATCACCACGCCGAGGACGATGATCGCGCCCCCAGCGACCAGGTACGTCCCTCGCACACCGAGGAGGAGAGTGACCAGCCCTCCCGCCAGCTGGCCGAACGGGACGAGCGCCAGGCTGCCGACCTCGTCGGCGGCGAACACCCGCCCCATCTTCTCGTCCGGCACCGTCGCCTGGACTACGGAAAGGAAGATCGTCGTGATCATACCCGGGGCGAATCCGTAGACGAAGATGATCGGGAGCGCGAGATAGATCGACCGGACGAGCGCGAGCGAGAGGATCGCCAGGCCCGTCACGATCACCAGCGCGATGATGATCCGGCCGGCGCGTGCCTCGAACCGGAGGTGGGATGCGGCGAGAAGACCGCACGCCGAACCCGCGATCGCGGTCGCGACCAAGGCACCGTACCAGTAGCCCTGGGAGACGCCCAGCCAGCTGGCCAGGTAGAGGGCGAGCTCGACCAGCGCTACCGCCGTGAGGAAGTTGATCACGAGCGATGAGATCGTCAGCTCGAAGAGGGCCGTGCGGCGAACGATGTAGCGGAACCCCTCCACCATCTCGGCCATCACCGAACGCGTCGGCTCGCGTCGTTCACCGAGAGGTCCGCCCGCACCCAGAGCAGCGCGACCTGGGCCCCCACGAACAGCGCGAACGGGATGGCGATAGCGTACGATCCGGCTCCGAGGCTCATGGCGACCCCGGCCGCGACCGTGCCGACGCCGCTCGTGGTCGCGGCGATGGCGTAGATCGTCCCGTTGGCGTGCCCGAGCTCGGCCGTCTCGACCAGTCGGGGAACCGACGTGTTGAACGCCGGCCGGAAGAGGGTCGAGCTCGCCGCCAGGAGCGCCCAGGACGGGTACGCCAGCAGCACCCAGAGCGGAAGGTAGAATCCCGGGGGCCCGGGCAGGTTCACGTGGCGCATGGAGGAGACGAGCAGGTCCGCGCCGAGCCCTGCGGTCGCGATGATCGACAGGAGGTTCGCGGTCCGCATCAGGCGGCCCCGGTCGTGGCGGTCGGCCAGGGGGCCTGAGAACAGGGCCCCCGCGAGGGTTGGGAGCGCGGACGAAAGACCCAGCAGCGCCAGTGCCAGGGCGCCGTACGTCCCCCACTCGGCGCGAGGGTACGCGAATGCCACGCGGAAGAGGAGGATCACCAGCGCGGTCGAGGGCGCGGCGAACTGGAGGGCTCCGGCCAGGAGGAACGACACGAACGACGGGCGGCGGAACAGTTGGGCGTACCCGCCGGAGAAGCTCTCCGTCAAACCGGTCCCGGGACCCCTCATCCGCTCGATAAGCGTATCGTCGGGGCCGTTCGAAGGGGTCGTGGGTCGGGCCGAAACCCGCATGTACGACTCCTCCGTCCGCCGGAGCCGGGAGCCTTGCGTGCGTCTCCTTTCGCGCGATCCGGTCACGGGGCTCCACCGGCTCCGGCTCGAGACCCCGAGCGACCTCTGGCGGATCTCCCGCCTCGTACGGCCGGGGGACATCGTCGGCGCGTCGACGACCCGCCGTGACCCCGAAGCGCCGGCGGACGTTCCCGGCGCGGAGCGGACCCGCCGGCGGGTCTACCTGGTCATCCGTACCGAGCAGGTCGAGTTCCACGGCTTCTCAGGCCACGTCCGGCTCACGGGTCCGATCGTCGAGGGGCCGTTCGACATCGGCCGCCACCATACGCTCGACCTCGCCGAGGGCGACGACGTCGCGATCCTGAAGCCCACGCTCGGTGCCGGGGACCGCGCCCTCCTCGACGAGGGCCTCTCGGGCAAGGGTGAGCCGACGATCGTGATCGCGTCGGTCGACTGGGGGGACTCCTCGGTCGTCCGGATCCGGGGACGGGCGATCGAACCGCTCGCCGATGTACGGCGGACCATCGCCGGAAAGCGGTACCGGGACGGGGCCGGTGGAGCGAGACCGGGAGGCGTACCTCGACGACCTCCTCGCGGTCGTGGTCCGAGAAGGAGAGCCGGCGAACGCCCTCGTGGTGTGCGGGCCCGGGTTCCTCAAGGAGCAGCTCAGCCGTCGGCTCGCGGAGAAGGCTCCTGCCCTCGCGAAGCGGACCCGGGTCTATCCAACGGCCGAATCCGGGCGCGCCGGCGTGGACGAGCTGCTCCGCTCGGGCCGGGCGAGCGAGGTCCTGGCGGCCAGCGTGGCCGCCGAGGAGGCGGAGGTGGTGGAACAGCTCGTCCGGGCCCTGGCCACGGGTACCCGCGCAGCGGTGGGCCGCCGGGAGGTCACCGAAGCGATCGAAGCCGGTGCGGTCGAGACCGCGCTCGTATCGGACGAGCTTCTCGCGGACCCGGAGATTGCCCGCCTCCTCGACCTCGCCCGGTCGGGTCGCGGCCGGATCTTCTGGTTCGGGCCGACGAGGCGGCGGGAAAGAAGCTCACGGCGCTCGGCGGCATCGCCGCGGTCTTGCGCTACGACTGGACCAGCTTGGGCCGCACTACGGGATCGCCTGGATCCCCTCGCGCAGCTCCTCGAACCGACGCTTCAGGTCCTTGAGGGCGTAGCGGAACGCTTCCCTCGCCGAGAGGGAGCCGTCCGTTTCGAACCGAAGGAAGAACTTCTCCGTGTCCGGCTCGATGCGGATGGAACCGTGCTCGCAGGTCTTCTCGCACGCGCCGCAGTCGATGCACTTCGTCTCCTCCGTGACGGAGAGCTTGCCTCCGCCGAACTCGAGGATGTTGACCGGGCACGAGGCCGCGGTCCGCTTGAGGCACGCTTCCGTGCACCCTTCCTTCTTCGCGATCCGGACGTGTGGGTGCGGGAACGACGCGACCCCGTGGGCCACCTGCCACTTCCCATGGTCGCGCGCGGAGCCGACGATGGCCGTCGCGTACGCCAGCAGGGCCTGCCGGGCGCCCAGCCGGACGATCGGGACGTCGGGCTCGAGGATCGCCAGCGACGGGTCCGCGAGCGGGACGATGTCCTTCGCGTAGACCGTGCAGGGACCCTTCCGGTCGACCGAGAACATCACCTGGCAGTGCGGACACCCCGCCCCGGCGCAGGTGCACTCCGACTTGCGCCGGAACTGCGAGAGGTCGGTAGGGATCGGAAGCAGGCCCATTCGGAGGGCGACGCCCTCGTCGAACATGCTGGTCGAAGAGTCGTAGTCCTTCCCCGTGGCCTCGTCGCGTATGGGTCCGAGGTGGAACTCGACCTCGTCGATCGCGAGCCGCGGCAGGTCGGCGAGGAGCGTCCGCCGGATCGCGTTGACCTGGGAGGCGGTGACGCCCTCGAGCTCGAGCGAGGCCGAGCGGGGCTTGAGGGACTCGATCGTGGTCGGCACGTTCACACCCGCCGCCCGCGGCGCCCGCCCTTCGGTTTGGTGCCGTCGTGCGGAACCGGGGTCACATCCTCGATGCGCTGGATCTTGACGCCCGCCCGAGCGAGGGCACGGATCGCCGCCTGAGCTCCTGGGCCAGGCGAGCGGGAACGGTTCCCTCCGGGAGCGCGGACCCGAACGTGGAGCGTGTCGTAGCCTTTCTCCTTGATGAGCGCGGCAACCTGGTCGGCCGCCTTCATCGCCGCGTACGGGCTGGATTCGTCGCGGGCGGCCTTCACGACCATGCCGCCGGTCGCCTTCGCGAGCGTCTCGGCTCCGGTGATGTCGGTGACCGTGATGTGGATGTTGTTGTAGCTCGCGAAGATGTGCGCGATCCCGATCTTCGCCATGGCCTAGACCCCCTCGGGCGGGGGGGTCGGCGCAACCGGGGCGGATCCCTTCTCGGCCCGCTCGCGCATGATCGACCCGGACGGCGTGGTCCTCGCTCGCGAGAGGGCTGGTGGGCGTGAACGCAAGCTGACCCTCTTCGGCGAACGGCACGAGGTAGCCGGGGCGGGTGACGCGGTGGTCGCCGATGGAGAAATGGCCGTGGACGATCCACTTCCGGGCTCCCTTGACCGTCGGGGCCAGTCCGCGAGTGAACGCGATCCACTGGAGCCGGCGCTTCAGGAGGTCCTCGGTCGTCAGGGCGAGAACGTCGTCCAGTGTCGGGGAGCCCACGGGAAGGACCCCGAGGCGGGCGAGGCGGCCGAGCAGCTGGTCGGTCTCGCGTCGCGCCTGTTCTGCCCCCGTCCTGAGCTTCGCCTGGAGCTCGCGCGCCTGCTGGCGGAACCCGCGGAGGACCGACTGCGCCTTCCAGAGCTCCCGCTTGTTCTTGAGCCCGTAGCGGTCGAGGAGCTTGCGCTCCTCTTCCATGCGGCTCGCCTCCCACGGGTGCTTGGGGGTATCGTAGAGACGCCGGAGGAATTTCGGATCGCCCATCGCCCCTACTCCTTCTTCGCGGCGGGGGCCGCCGCGGCCTTGGCGGGCGCAGCGGCACCCTTGGCGGGCGCGGCGGGTGCCGCCGCGGCGGCCGCGGGCTTGCCGGCGCCGCCGCCGCCCGACTCTTCCTTGGCGGCCGCTGCCGCGGCTTCCTTCGCGGTCTTCTTCAGGACCCCGGCCGCCATGCCAGTCCGACCGTTCGAACGGGTCCGCTGGCCCCGGACCTTCTGGCCCCGTTCGTGGCGGACGCCCCGGTAGCTCCGGATCATTCGCATCTGGTTAACGTCGTCCCGCCGCCGGGTGTCGAGGTCGACGCCGACGTAGTGAAGGGTCGTGCCCATGATCGGTTCGGTCCGGTGGTTGACCATCCAGGCCGGGACCTTGGTCGAGAAGGCCGTCAGAGTCGCTTCGATACCTTCCACGGTCGGCTCGGCGAGCTCCCCGATCCTCACGGTCGGGTCGACGTGAGCCAGGTGGCAGGCGGTCTCCGCGACGCGGAGGCCCACGCCCGGAACGGCCGTGAGCGCGAGCCCTGTCGGGCGCGTGCCGTCGATATCCGAGTTCGCAACTCGAACGATGTAACGGAAGTTGGGGTTGGTGGAAACGAACTTGGGGGCCTTCGACGGGGCGCCGGGCTTGGCCTTCCCCTTGCCTTCCTTCGGCTCCTTCGTCTCCTTGCCCTTGCCGCCGGGGGTCGCCTTCTCCTTCTTGGCGCCCTTTTCGGGGACGGGTTCCGCCCGGCTGGCCTCCGCCGCGGCGTCCTTGGGAGCTTCCTTCGGCTCCTTCGACTCTTTGGGCGCGACCCTCACTCCCCTGTTCTGTACCCCTCGTCCGAGCAGAGCGAACGGGAGGCCGAGCCTACCGTCCGTCCCCTCGAATGGCGGAGCGGCCGCCGAGAATCCTTCCGCTCTTAACGGCTTCGGGGGAAACAGGTGGCTCTACCGGCGGAGCCGGGCCCCCGGGGGCGTCCGTGGCCCCGGCGGGGAGCAGGCGGGCCTCCAGGACCCGATACCCGGAGCCCCGGGCCAGGACCTCGACCGACCCGGGCCAGCTCGCTTCGAGCTGCTCCTGGTAGTATCGTATCCCCTGGCTCCCCTTGCCCACGAGGACGAGCCGGCCGCCCGAGTTCAAGTGCGACGGCGCGCCCGCGAGGATCTCGAGGACGAGCTCCCGACCCGCCCGGTACGGCGGATTGGTCGCGATCACGTCGAACGATTCTCCGACCACGGGCCCGAACAGGCGGCCGACCCGGACCTCGGCGTTCCGTACCCCGTTCCGTGCGAGGTTGTCGCGGGCCAGGCGCGCGGCGCGCCGGTTGACCTCCGTGAGCGTGACATGGCCCTCCCGAGCCGCCTTGGCGGCGGCGACGCCCACGGGCCCCCAGCCGCAGCCGAGGTCGAGGACGCGGTCGGTCGGACGGAGCGCGAGGTTCTCGATCAGGAGCGCGGTCCCGGGGTCGAGGCCGTGCGACGGCGAAAACGCCGGCGTCCACGCGGAACGCGATGAGCTCGCCGCGGTAGAGGAACTTGAGCTCCCGCTTGACCGACGCCGACCTCGGGCGCTCCGTGAAGTACTGCTCGGTGACGGGTCCCCCGTCGTCCTCGCTCACGACGACCTCCGCCGGAATATCGACTCCCGCCGCCCCGTGGGGGCCTCCGTTGACGACCCGAACGCTTCGCGGACGAGGTCGCGTTCCCGCGAGCTGAGCGAGCGCGGGACCTCGACGTGGAGCGTTACGATCAGGTCGCCTCGCCCGCCGCCCGAGAGCCGGGGGAATCCCTTGCCCCGGAGGCGGAACTGGGTCTCCGGCTGGGTGCCGGCGGGGACCTTGAGTGCCGCGTGGGCCTCGATGGTCGGGATGGTGATCTCGCCTCCTAAGAGGGCGGTCGCGAGCGGCACCGTCGCCTCCGAGTACGCGTCGAGCCCCTCTCTGCGGATGGTCGAGGAGGCCTCGAGGCTCACCTGGACGTAGAGGTCGCCCGACCGAGCGCCCGGGCGTCCACCCATGCCGTGACCCGGAACCCGCAGGATGGCCCCGTCCTCTATCCCCGGGGGCACGTTGAGCTCGATACGGACGTTGGACCGGAGCTCGCCTTTTCCTCCGCAGGTCGGGCACGGCTCCAAGATCCGCCGGCCCGTCCCGTGGCACCGCGGACATTCCCCAATCGAGATCAGCTGCGTGAACCCCCGGTTCTGGACGCGGCGGACCTGGCCCCGCCCACCACATTCCGAGCACGTCTCGATCGCGGTCCCGTACTTCGCTCCCGTGCCGCGGCAGTCGGCGCACGGGGCCGACCGCGGGACGTCGACCGTAGGGTGCGCCCCTGTAACGGCGGCGGTCAGCGGGAGACGGACCGTGAGCTCGACGTCGCGCCCGCGGGATTCCACCCTTCGCGAGCCCATGCCGAACTGGCCGCCAAGGTCCCCGAAGAACTGCCGGAAGATGGGGGAGGCGCCGAGCAGGTCCTCGAGATCGCCGACATGGGTGAAGTTCTGCCAGGTGAACCCGCCGGGACCGAAGTCGGACTCGACTCCAGAGAACCCCATCTGGTCGTACCGACTGCCGCTTCTCGACGTCCGCCAGGACCTCGTAGGCCTCGGAGATCTCCTTGAACTTCTCCTCAGCGATCTTCTTGCTCTCCTTCGAAACGTCCGGGTGATGCTGTCGGGCGAGGCGGCGATACGCGGACTTCACCTCGTCCGCGCTGGCGGTCCTCGGGATCCCGAGGACCTCGTAGTAGTCGCGCTTCGCCATCGATCGCGAGGGAATCGCTCCCTCAGGCCGACCGTAGGTCGGACGCTATTTACCATCTCAGTGGCGCGACTGGCACCTGGCGCCCACACGACCGAGACTCGAGTCCCGGTCCGGGCTGCGAGCCGGACCGCGGCACTTCCCTCGCGGACCGCGACCTCCAGCGTCCCGAAGCTGGACCCGAGGGCGCCGACCCGTCGCGGTCCCAACGCCTCGTAGCTCCGGACCCACGGCACGATCCGGCTGCGTCGCCCGACCGTGAGCCGGAGCTGCCCGGCCCGCGGTAGGACCCACTCGCTGGGGACGTTCGTGATCAGGTTCCCGAACCGGTCGACGTGGACGATTTTCCCGCGGGCTCCACCGGAAATCCGGACCGCGTCCGGGACCCGGTAGACGATGGGATCGATCGGGCGCCCCAGCCGGGACGCCGGAATCCCGCGGGCGAGCAGCGCAGCGGCCGGCGCGAAGACGTCGCGCCCGTCGAAGGTCGTCCCTACCCGACGGTTCGCGCCGCGCCGGTCGGGATCGATCCGGAACGACGCGGCGACGCCGCCGAGGTGTTCGGCCAGCGGCAGCAGTACTCCGTTGTCCGGACCCACCAGGGTCGAGCCGTCCCGGGCAACGGAGCACGATCGGAGCCCGGATTCCCCCGACCCCTGGGTCGACGACCACGACATGGACCGTACCGCGCGGGAACCCGCCGGCGGTCGCCCTGACCACGAAGGCCGCCTCCGCGATCCCGTGGCGGGGCAGGTCATGGACGAGGTCCACGATACGGGACGCGTCCAGCGATCGCACGAGGACGGCTTTCATCTGGGCCGCGTACGCGGTCCCGACGTCGGTGGACAGGGTGACCAGACGTGAACCGAACCGGCCCCGAGGGGCGGCATGACCGGGAGACGGGCGGGCGCCGCCTACGACTTCATGATGGCGACCAGGAAGATCCCGACCGCTACCAGGGCGCCGATGACCGCCGCTACGATCACGAGGAACGACTCCCAGAGGAGCGATGTGAGCTGGCCCTTCGTCCCGCCGTCGAGCCACCCCATCGAGTACGTGTACCCGACCAGCAGGCCCACGACCAGGCCGCCGACCAGCAGACCGACGCCGACCATGCGGCTCTTCCCGCTTCCGAAATAGGCAGTGAAGATGCCCGCGAGGATCAGGAAGAGCGAGAAGACGAGCAGCAGGATCGCCAGGAATTGCCAGCCACCGACGTTCAGCGACGTTGCTACGAGTTCGAACATCCTCTTCCTTCTAGAACTTGATTCCCGTAAGGGTCTTCGTGTCGATGACGCCGGCGACCGACCGGATCTTGTCGACGACCAGGAGGCCAAGCGCGTTGAAGTCCTCGGCTTCGACCTTCGCGATCAGGCCGTACTCCCCGAAGAGGGGGTGCAGTTCCACGATCCCCTTCACGCGAAGCAGCTCCGTGTACACCTCGTGCTCCTTCGCGGGTGCCGTGCTGATAAGGACGAAACCGATCGCCACGCGATGCACACTCTCTTGACGGCCCGCGACACGGTCCCCCCTTAATAAGCGTGTCGAGAACCGCGGTACCGCTCGGCGGCAAGGGCGCCTCCCGGGACCCGTCGCAGCGAGTCGAGTCGCCGGCGCTTAAGTAAGCCGCACGTAGCCCCGGGCCGTCCGCATGAAGGTCCCTTTTCGCACGTGGCCCGGTCGGCTCGTTGCGCGGCCATGGCTGCTGAGCTTCGTTCCCATCAACGCGGCGACCGCAGGGTTCGGCGTGGTCCTGCCGCTGCTGATCCTCATCCCACTGCACGGGTCGTGGGCGGACGTCGCGGTCGCGGCCACACTGTTCAACGCGGCGGTGATCCTGTCCTCCGTCGTCTGGGGGCACCTGTCCGATCGCTACCCGATGCGCCGCACCTTCCTCGTGATCAACTACGGGGGGTACGCGGGCCTCTACCTGCTGCTCACCCACGTCGGCTCTCTCCCCGAGCTGTTCGCCGCCTACGCGGTGATCGGGGCGATCGCGCCCGCCGGTGCCAGCGCCTCGAACCTCCTGATCCTCGAGAAGTTCACGGAGTCCGAGCGGGCCACGGCCTTCGCGTCGTTCCAGGAGATGAGCATGATCGGCTCCGTGGTGGGACTCGTCATCGGATACTTCTGGACGCTCGCGAGCGACTCGCTCCTCACGCTCCTCTATGTGCTCGCCGGCCTCGCGCTCGCGAGCGCGGTGGCGATCTGGTTCGGCATCACGGACTCGAAGCGCACGCTCACGACCGCGAGCGTCGTCCGCCACCCGGAGAGCCTGTTCTCGCGGCTACGGCCGGTGCTCTCGTTCCAACTGCCCATCCCGTTCTTCCCGCACCGCCCCCGGCTCGGCCCGCCCCGGTCGCCCGCTTCCGAAAGTGGGCGCGCGAGGAGCTCCACCACGAGCTCCCGCTCATCATGGTCGCCTCGTTCCTGTTCAATCTCTCGGCGAACCTGTTCAACATCTCCTACACGCCCTACCTCTACGCCGCCGGTCTCGCGGCCTCCTCCATCTTCCTCGTCAACATCTCGAACAACGTCACGCAGACGCTGGTCTTCCCGCTGACCGGCGGCCTCGCGAACCGGGTGGGCGCGGACCGGCTCGTCCAGCGCTCGACGTACCTCCGGGCGATCGGGTACCTCGCCACCGGGGGGTTCACGCTCTTCGCCCTTTCGCGGAGCGCGTCGTTCGGGGCGAACATCCTCGTCTACGCCCTCCTCGGGGGCGCCATCGCCGTCTACACGACCGCGAGCTCCCTGATGTTGTTCCGCGGCCTCGCGGGCCGGGATGCAGGGAGCCTCCTCGGGGTCAACAGCGCCCTCGGTGGTGGCGCGGCGGTCGCGGGAGCGGGGCTCGCCGCCGTCCTCTCCTTGTTCGGGAGCTTCCGGCTTGTCTTCCTCGTCTCGGGGGGTCTTCTGCTGGCCTCGCTTCCCCTCTGGACCGCCGCCTCGATCGCCTACGCGCGTCGGCGCTATTCGCCAGCCGTTCCTCCGGATCGCGGCGGCGACCCTCCGGCAACGGTCGGCGTAGCCGACGGGGTCGTGGCCGCGAAAGCGCATTAATCTGGGCCGGGTCACCCTACCGGACAGAAACATGGAACCCTCGGCCGTGCAGCGGGGCCTCGAGGACGTTGTCGCCCTCGAGTCCCGCATCTGCTTCATTGACGGAAGACAGGGGCGGCTGATCTACCGCGGATACGACATCCGGGAGCTCACCGCGCGCTCGACGTTCGAGGAGGTCGCGTACCTGCTGTGGTACAGCCGACTTCCCACGGCCACCCAGCTCGCTGAGCTCAAGCGCCGGATGGCGGAGCTTCGGACCATCCCGGACTCCCTCGCCAAGGTGATCGATTCCCTTCCCGCCGACTCGTCCCCGATGGACATGCTGCGAACGGCCGTCAGCGCGCTCGCGCTGTTCGAGCCCCAGGAGACTCGCCCAGGGCCGAGCTCGATCGGTGGCGCGCAGCGCCTCACCGCGGTCCTTCCGACGATCCTCGGCCGGTTCCACCGACGCCGGACCGGCGGTAAGGCGATCGTGCCCCGCCCGGACCTCTCCCAGGCCGCGTACACCCTGTATGCGCTCGCGGACCGCGAGCCGAGCGACCTCGACGCGCACGCGTTCGACGTCGCGCTCATCCTCCACGCGGACCACGAGCTGAACGCGTCGACCTTCGCCGCCCGCGTCACCGCGTCGACCCTGAGCGACCTCTACAGCTCGGTCACGAGCGCGATCGGGACCCTGAAGGGACCGCTCCACGGGGGAGCGAACGAACGGGTCATGGAGCTCCTCACCGAGATCGGCGAACCGTCCCGCGCCGAGGGCGTCGTGCGAGCGAAGCTCGCCCGTCACGAGAAGATCATGGGCTTCGGCCACCGGGTCTACAAGGTGGAAGACCCCCGCGCTACGATCCTCCGCGAATGGCTGCGACGGGTCGGCGAGGAGAAGGGGAACTTGGGCAACTACGACCTACTCGCGAAGATCAAGGAGGTCGTCCACCACGAGAAGGGGCTCTACCCCAACCTCGACTTCTACTCGGGGTCGGTCTACTCCCTGCTCGGGATACCACACGACCTGTTCACGCCGATCTTCGCGTCGAGCCGCGTCGCGGGATGGACCGCGCACGTGCTCGAGGAGTACGACGACCTCCGCCTCATCCGGCCGACGGCGAAGTACATCGGGCCGACCGACCTCAGCTACGTGCCGATCGACCAGCGGGCCTAGGCGGGCGCGCTCTCGGCGGGCGTCGTCCGGTCCGCTTCCCGGGTCCCGCCCGCACGACGCGCATAAGCGTGTACCGGAGGTCCGGTCGGTGCTCGAGGCGCGCCTCGACGTCCACCGCCCCGTCCGCGAGGACGACCGTGACGTCCAGCATCTCCGGTGAGAGGTATCGGTAGGCGTAGCGACCGCGGCCGAGCGGAGGCCCTCGCTCGGGGCGGACCGAGACCCGGACCTCCCGGACGAACGGTTGGAGGCCGACCGCCGCCTCGATCACGCGGGCGAGCGCGGGTGCCGTCGCGGAGGAGACCGGCATGCCCACGTACTGATGGAACACGCCCCCCAGCTTGATCCCCGCCTCGAACAGCAGCGCCTCCCGCCGAGAAAGCGACGGTGTGACGGGTTCTCGTGGTCGCACGGTTGTTCACCCGGAGGCGGGGCGCTCCCTCGGAACGACGAACGGGCCGAGAAGATAGTAGCTCGCCACCCCGACCAGCATACCGAGCGACGCGATGTCCGAGAACAGGTAGAGCGCCGAACCCGGCGGCGGGCGGAACTGGAGGGGCACGAGCGCGAGCCCCGCGAGGACCCCCGTGGCGGCTGCGACGAGACGGAGCGGCGAACCCCGGCGGACCTTCGGGTAGGGGACCGGAACGACCATCATTACCGAAAGGACGGCCACGCCCGCGAAGAGCCCGATCGGCTGGACGCTCTGGAACGCGGGGGTGTCGTGGAACAGGAGCGCGACCACGAGGGCGAGCGCGCTCTCGGGCGTCGGGACCCCGAGGAAGTGCGGCAGCTCGTGGGTCCTCACCGTGAAGTACGTGAGGCGGGCGATCGCGGCGGCGAAGTAACCGGCCGCGAGGGCGACGGCGAGCGGCTCCCACGGCGCCCAGGTCGCGACGTTCCCGGTGTGCACCGCGATGAGGAACGCCGGCGCAAGACCGAACGTTATGCCGTCCGCGACGGAATCCGCGACCCGCCCGAAGCGGCTTCCCGGCTTCGGGCTGCGGCGGGAGAGCATCCCGTCCAACCCGTCGAAACCGATGGCGCACCCGATGAGCAGCATCGCCCAGAGCTTGTTTCCACCGAGCGTGTACAGGATCGCCCCCACGCCCAGTAGCCCGTTCGCGAGGGTCGCGAGGTTCGCCGCGACCCGCCAGCGGTCCGTCATGGGATCTCAACTGCGATGGTCGATCGGCCGGCCCAGACGCGCTGACCCACCTCGACCGAGGGCCGGGCTCGGTCCGACGGGAGGAGGACGTCGACCCGCGAACCGAGGACGATCATTCCGAACCGTTCCCCCTTGCGCCCGACAGAGCCAACCCGGACGAACGAGACGAGGCGGCGGGCCACGACCCCTGTGATCTGGACGATCTCGACCGGCCCGAGCGCCGTCCGGAGCATGTACCGTCGCTGTACGTTTCGGTCCGCGGCGGCTAGGTACGCCGGCCGAAAGCCGGTGCCGCTGGCCTCGATCGTCTGGACCTCGCCGTCCAGGGGAAGCCGATTCACGTGAACGTTCGTTACGTTCATGAACACGGAGATGCGCCACCGGTCTCCCGCCCGCTCGACGGCCCGGACCCGCCCATCGGCCGCGGAAACGATGCCCTCCCCCGGCGACCGTTCGGGGTCCCGGAAGAAGATCAGCAGGAACGTCGTGAGCCCGACGAGGACCGCCAGGACGGCGACCGAAGCCGGGCCGGGGTGCCACCACCCCAGGACCACGACCGCGAGAACGAGGACGAGGACGATTGAGACCGGCCCGACGAGCCGCAGGGCTCCCGGGGCGAGCACCCGCTCACCCCGTGAGAACGATCTCGATGTTGACGCCGTCCGGGACCTGGATCCGCATGACCTGGCGGAGCGCCCGTTCGTCGGCGTCGATGTCGATCAGGCGCTTGTGGATCCTCATCTCCCAGTGGTCGATCGTGCTCGTGCCGCCCCCGTCCGGCCCCTTGCGGACCGGGACGCGGAGCTTCTTCGTCGGGAGCGGTATCGGGCCGGCGATCGCGACTCCCATCTTGGACGAGATCTCCCGGATCATCTTGCAGATCGAGTCGACCTTGCGCGCGTCGGTCCCGCTCAGCGAGATTCGGGCCTTCTGAACCATCGATAGCCCCTTCCGCTGGCCGACCGGTCGCCCGTCCCCGGGCTTACTCGCGCTTCTTGAGGTCGACGACGACGCCGGCGGCGACCGTCTGCCCCATGTCGCGGATCGCGAACCGCCCGAGCTGGGGGAATTCCTTGTACTTCTCGAGCACGAGCGGGCGCTTCGGGGTGATCTTGACCACCGCGGCGTCGCCCGTCTTCAGGGTCTGAGGGTTCTCCTCGGCCGTCTGGCCGGTCTTGGGGTCGAGGCGCTTCTGGAGCTCGGTAAACTCGCAGGCGACCTGCGCCGTGTGGCAGTGGAACACCGGCGTGTAGCCGACGGTGATGACGCTCGGGTGGTTGAGCACCTGGACGTTCGCGATGAAGCTCTCGACGACGGTCGGGGGCGCCGACGCCGGCCCGGCCACATCGCCGCGGCGGATGTCGTTCTTGTCGATCCCGCGGATGTTGAACCCGATGTTGTCGCCCGGGATCGCCTCCGTGACCGCCTCGTGGTGCATCTCGATCGACTTCACTTCGCCCGACTTCCCGCTGGGCATGAAGGTGATCTTGTCGCCGATCTTGAGGGTACCCGTCTCGACGCGGCCGACAGGGACGGTTCCGATACCCGTGATCGTGTAGACGTCCTGCACCGGGAGCCGCAGAGCCTTGCCCGTGGGCTTCTCGGGAACCTTGAGGTTGTCGAGCGCCTGGAGCAGGGTCGGTCCCTTGAACCAGGGCATGTTCGGGCTGGCCTTGTTGATGTTGTCGTCCTTGAAGGCGGAGATCGGGACGAAGACGACCTGATCCGCGACCTTGAACCCGACGTTCTTGAGGAGCTTCGTCAGTTCCTCCTTGACCGTGTTGTACTTTGCCTCGGAGAACGCGACCTCCTGCCGGTCCATCTTGTTGATGGCGCAGATCAACTGCGAGACGCCCAAGGTCCTCGAGAGGAAGATGTGCTCCCGCGTCTGCTCCTGGATCCCTTCCGCGGCCGAACAGACGAGCACGGCCGCGTCGGCCTGGCTCGTCCCCGTGATCATGTTCTTGACGAAGTCCCGGTGTCCCGGGGCGTCGATGATGGTGAAGTAGTACTTCTGAGTGTCAAAGCGGCGGTGCGCGATGTCGATCGTGACGCCGCGCTCTCGCTCCTCCTTGAGCTCGTCCATCACCCACGCGAACTCGAACGTAGCCTTCCCCTTCGATTCCGCCTCCGCGCGGAACTTGTCGATCTCTTCCTGGCGGATGTTCCCCGTATCGAGCAGGATACGGCCGACCGTCGTCGACTTACCGTGATCGACGTGGCCGATGAAGACGACGTTCAGATGCGGCTTCTGCGCCATTGGGTGTGGCTCCGGGCGCGCCCAAAAGGTACCCCTATTTAGGCATTGTCGCGCCGCACCGGCGAGAAAAACCCCTCGAATCCTCGTCAGGCGGCTTACCCGCGCCAGCCCTATGCCTGCGGTCCGGCTGACGGTGTGACGGTGATACCGTGCTAGCCAGGCCGGGCGAGGGAAGGTCGCCGGCGCGGTCGATGCGCTGGCCGCCGCCTCCCCCCGGGCGAGTCCGCTGGGCCTGGCTTCTCGAACTGGGCTGGAGGCAGCGGCGCGTCCGGAAGCTTCTCACGATGCTGGACGGGCGGTACCCTCGAGGAGGGCTCCTGCTGGACGTCGGCGGAGGCACGGGCGTGGGTGCGCGCCTCGCAGTGGAGCGGTCCCCACCCGGTGCGTTCCGGCGACCGGTGATCGTGGACGCGCAGAAGGGCATGCTCGCCCTGGCGGCCGCCCATCGCGTCCCCGCGGAGCTCGTGTGTGGCGACGCGGCCCGCCTGCCTATCGGTGAACGGGCCGTCGACGTCCTGCTGTCCCTCGGTGTGCTCTGTTGCCTCGCGCCCGAGGCGGTGCCCGCCGCGGTACAGGAGTCCTGGCGGGTCCTCCGACCGGGGGGTTTGGCGGTCGTCGCATTGCCTCGATGGCGAGGGGACGACGATTCGCCGATCTTCCGATCTCGGGGCTTCCGTGAGGTCACCCACCTCCGCCCGGGGTGGACCCTCTTCGAGCGTCCGCCGGGCGACCCGTCCGAGGAGACCGAGAGCCGCTAGGCTTCGGGCGCGAGCCAGAGCTCGTTCCCGTCCGGGTCCCGAACACCCGCGTACCAGCCCCACGATTCCTTGACCGGCCCTACGAAGAACGTGACCCCGTTCGACTTGAGCGCCGCGCACGACGTCTCAAAATCCCCGCCGAGCCGGAGCATGACGCCAGAATTCCCGGGCTCGAGTTCGCCCTTCGGGTCGTAGTCCAGGTTCCGGCAGAGGTGGATCTCCCCCTCGTGGCCCTTGCGCCCGACGGTGATCCAGTGATCCTCAGAGGTGGTCAGGTCGAGGCCCAGCTTTTCCGTGTACCACTCCACGGCCTTCTTCCGATCCGAGACGACCAGCGCGATGCTTGCGAACACCGGCCGAGACGTCTTCGCTTTCGCCTTTCTTTTCGCGGGCGCCCTTGATTTCTTGGAGGTTGGCATACCTACCTTCGCTCCCCTATGGCCGCGCCACTCTTGACAGGGCCGGCGGGATGGCGCAACGCTCCCGCGGCCTCCGTTCCAAACCGCGGCCCCGGCGCACCGCCCTGCCACAAGCGATTTAGGAGGTCGGCCCCTCCGCCTCCATCGGCTTCTGGGTCATTCCGCGTGAACGAGACCTCGCCCGGTACGGTCGACTCGAGCCGCGCGTCGGTCGTCCGACTCATGGTCCCGACCGACGCGAACTTCGCGGGCGCCGTCTTCGGCGGGGCGATCCTTTCCGAGATCGACCGCGCGGCGTACATCACGGCCTCTCGCCACGCGAAGGCATCCTGCGTCACGGCGTCGTTCGACCGGGTCGACTTCCTCCAGCCGGTCCGGATAGGTGAAGTGGTCGATTTCAGCGCCCAGCTCACGTACGTGGGACGGACGTCGATGGAGGTCTGGGTGAGCGTTTTCGCGGAGTCGCTCGCGGGAGGCCCACTGCGACGCGTGGGCGATGCGTTCGTCACGATGGTCGCGGTCGATCATTCCGGCCACCCTATCCCCGTGCCCCCCCTCGTGCTCGTGTCCGACGCGGACCGTCGTCGATTCGAGGAGGGCCGCCGGAGGATGGAAGCCCGCCGTCAGTCCCGCCAGAAACCGAGGTGAATCGGATGCTTTGCGAAATGTGTGGCAAGGATGTCGAAACGACCAGCCGAGTGCGCCTCGAGAGAACGGTTCTTGGGCTTTGTCCCGACTGCGCAAAGTTCGGAACTCCGGTCGACCCGCCTCCACCCGCGCCGGCGGAGGAAGGCTCGCCGGTCACGTCCCGGAGCCACAGCGGGGGCGCGGTGGTTACCGCCACGCGTCCGGAAGGCCGTCCGCGACGGCTGGAGGAACGGGACCTCTACCAGGAGATCGGGGAGCTCGAGCTCGCCCCGGACTGGGGCCGCAAGGTCCGTATCGCGCGCGAGACGCTCGGCTGGAATCCCGAGGAGCTCGGGAAGAAGCTCAACGAGAAGAAATCAGTGGTCTTGAAGATCGAGTCCGGCACGATGCATCCCCCGGACGCGCTCGTCCGGAAGCTCGAGCATTTGCTCAAGGTCCGGCTTCGGGCATCCCCCGAGACGACGGCTCAGAGCTGAGTCGGCGGTCGATCCCGCGGGAGCGTGCCCGCGATCGGGTGCCTTCGACTGTGCGGTGAGCGCCCCGTCGGTCTCCCGACCTCCCGCTCTAGCCCGACCTCGCTCCCCACTTCCACTCTGACGAATCCGGAAGCCGCGGCCCCGGTTCGCACCGTCCGGAGGTCCTGGTCGTACTCGCGCAGGAGTCGGTCCCCCCACCCCAGGTAGACCGCCCCAGTCCCGGCCAGGCCGGCGATCGCCGCGGCGGGCGCAGCCGTACCGGGGGCTGAGGAGCGCGAGGCTGATCAGTGCGCCGCCCGTGCCCGTCAACGCTCCAAGAGCCCGCCAGATCGCCCGGTGGGCCCGTCGGTCACGGTGCGAGTAGGGGCTCGGACGGTCTTCCATCTCTCGGATCGCCCCGACCGGCCCGGGCGGCGCCGTCGCTCACGAGGCGGAGAGGAGGCGCTCGAGGATCGCCTTGGTGGCGTGCAGGCGATTCTCGGCCTGGTCCCACGCGGCGGACCGCGGCCCATCCAGGACGGCGTCGGTGATCTCCTGACCCCGGTGGGCGGGCAGGTCGTGTAGCACGAACGCTTCCGGCGACGCACGGTCGAGCAGGGCCTCGCTGATCTGGTAGCCTCGGAACGCGGTCTCCCGCGCGGCTTTCGCGTCCTCGTCGCCCATCGAGACCCAGACGTCCGTGTAGAGGGCGTCCGCGCCCTTCGCCGCCTCCGAGGGCGACGCCACGAACGACAGCGCCGCGCCCGTCCGGGTCGCGTACCATCGAGCGGCGGCGACCGCTTCCTCGGGAGGCCGATAGCCCTTCGGGATCGCGGCCGTAAGATCGAGCCCGACCGCGGCCGCGCCTATCATCAGCGAACGGAACACGTTGTTCCCGTCCCCGATCCATGCGAGCCGCCTTTCCCCGAACCGGCCCTTCCAGCGTTCCCGCATCGTGAGCAGGTCGGCTACGATCTGGCACGGGTGCTCGGCGTCGTCCAGGGCGTTGATCACGGGGACGGTCGCCCACTTCGCGAGCTCCACCATCGACGTATGACGGAACGCTCGGTAGCAGACGCCGTCCACGAACCGAGAGAGGACGCGCGCGGTGTCCGCGATCGTCTCGCCCCGGCCGAGCTGCAGGTCGTTCGCGGAGAGGTAGAGCGCGTGCCCGCCGAGGTCGTTCATGGCGACCTCGAACGATGTCCGCGTGCGGGTCGACGGCTTCTCGAAGATCATCGCCAGGTTCCGTCCCCGAAGCGTGGTTCGCTGGCGGGTCCGCTTTCTCCCGGCCTTGAGATGGGCCGCCTGGGCCAGGAGCGAGGGGAGGTCGGCCGCGACATCGGCGAGAGAAACGAGGTCCTTCTTGGCCGCCCGTCGCGCCATCGACCGGAGAAGCGGTCCCGCGGTGAAAAGCCTGCTCCCTCCGACCCCGGGCCGGATCCGGCCGAACGTTAAGACCCGGGCCTTGCTGCGCCGCGCGAGGCACAGAAATGCCGGCACGTCCCCGTAGGAGCGCGCGCCGCCCGCCGGCGCGCGCGCCCAGGAAGAAGAGTCGCCCGTCGCGCGGACGCAAGGTCTACATGGTCACGGGTGGCGTGACGAAGTTCGCGAAGGCCCATCCGGCGATGGACTTCCGCCTGATGGTCAAGCGCGCGTACGACTACGCCCTGAAGGGGATCCCGAACCTCACGAAGGACCGGATCGACGGGACCCGGATCGCCTACTTCTCTGACCACTTCTCGCGCCAGCTGAAGGCCGCCAGCATGGTCCAGGACTACCTCGGCATGAACCCGAAGGGATCGGTCCGGATCGAGTGGGGCGGCGCGACCGGCGGCGAATGCTTCCAGGCCGCGTACGAGGCGGTCGCGAGCGGACGGATGGACGTCTGCCTGGCGGCAGGGTTCGAGACGATGAGCCGCGTCGCCACGTGGAAGGGAAACGAGTTCATCGCCCTCGCCTCGGACACGAACTTCGACTTCCCGCTCGGTGGGTTCTACACGGGCTACTACGCCCTGATGGTCATGCGCCACATCTACGAGTACCTGCGGCTCGGCAAGTTCGGCCACGTGACGGACGAGCGCGAGGCCCAGCGCCTCGCGATCGCGGAGGGCCAGCGGGTGATGAGCTGGTCTCGGTGAAGAACCACCGGAACGCGCTCCACAACCCGTATGCGCAGTACCCGAAGCGTCTGACGGTCCAGGATGTCCTCTCCTCCGAGATGATCTCCTACCCGCTCATGCGCGAACAAATCTGCACGATGTCGGACGGCGCCGCGGTCGCGATCCTATGCGACGAGACGCGCGCCCGCGAGTTCTCGGACAAACCGGTCCGGATCGCGGGCGTAGGCTGCGGGACGGACACGATGCGTCTCGCGGACCGCCCGTTCGGGAAGGTCCCGCTCTTCCCCCACGAGAAGGCGAGTGACTACGCGAAGCTCCCGTATCCGGGCGTCCATTCCTTCCGCGCCGGGCGTGCGGCCGGGCTCGAGGCGTACCGGATGGCCGGGCTCACCGACCCTCGGAAGGAGCTCGACTTCATCGAGCTCCACGACGCCTACGCGTCCAGCGAGATCCAGACGTACGAGGACCTCGGCCTGTGCAGGTACGGCGAGGGGTACGACTTCACGCTCTCGGGCGCGCCGTTCCTCAAGAACGTCGACTACGGCCTGGAGGTCCGCGACGCCGGCAAGATCCCGGTCAACCCCTCGGGCGGGCTCGATCGCCTGCGGCCACCCGGTCGGAGCGACCGGCCTCATGCAGGGCGTGTTCGCCTTCTGGCAGCTCCAGGGCGCCATCCGTCGGCATTTCGGCGACGGAACGCTGCAGATCAAGGACGCACGAGCGCGGGGCGATCCACAGCCACGCGGGGACCGGATCGGCCGTGACCGTCTCGATCCTGGAGAAGGGGTGGTGACGATGGCGCGTCCGAAGGTCTTCGAGCATTTCCGGGAGGTTCAGGAGGAGCTGTCCAAGACGGGGGCCGCGATCTTCCGCGACAAGGACTCGGTCGAGAGCCTGATCATCGAGGACCCGTACTCGATCAAGTACATCCACAGCTACGCCGAGGATTCCCCGTTCTTCCTGGCGCTGGCCGAGGGCCGGCTCCTCGGCTCGCGCTGCAGCAACCCGCGCTGCAAGTTCGTGTTCGCGACGCCCCGCTCGCACTGCATGGTCTGCGGCCGAGCGACGGAATGGACCGAACTTCCGAAGGTCGGCCGGGTCCACTCCTGGACGACGTGCCACTACGGCGGCGAGGCGTTCTTGAAGGACACGCCCTACAACCTCGCGATGATCGAGTTCGAGGGGGCCGACAGTCTCCTCCTCGCTCGTCTCAAGGACGCGGTCGAGTCGGAGCTCTACGTCGGCATGCCGGTCGAGGCCCGCTTCGCGGAGGCCGCGCGCTACAGGATCACTGACGTCTGGTTCGTCCCGGCGAAGACCTAGCGGCCCGGTTCGTCGAGGGGCGTAAGCCCCGCGAGGGCGAGGATGTCGCCGTGGCCGCGCGCGAACGACGACCGCGGCGTCCTGGACACGTCCACGAACTGGAGTTCCTGCCAGAGACGCCCTCGGGACCGGGCCGGGTCCCCACCCGGCCACTCGGCGCGACTGACGAAATGGAAGTCCCAGTGCGGGTCGCGCGACCCGCCCGCCTCCCGACCGTACGCCTCGGAGAAGACCTGAGGCGGTGCGATCCCGAGGGTCGGAAGCCCGAGCTGCTCGGAGGCGATCCGTCGTGCCGCGGCCGTCGGGTCCTCGAAGAACAGCAGCTGGCACGCCGGTAGCACCCAGCGTCCCTGGAACGTCGCGATGCGCTCCGGGTCCACCGCCGCGGTCTCGGACCACGGCCCCTTCGGGTCCATCCGGCCTACGAGCGCCTCGTGGGGCATGCCAACAGGGTGCACGAGGAGGAAGGACGAGAGGCAGAGCCCGTCATCGGGCAGACGGAAGATGCCAGGGCGTCCCGAGAGCGGCTCGGCCCGGAACCGGGCCAAGCGACGAGGCTCGCTCACGGGACCTCCCATTGGGGGGCACCAGATGAACGTTGCCGGGAAACCGGGCGTGCTCTTGGCCTTCGCGTCGGGCGCGGCTTCCGGGACTATAAACGGGGCCGTGCGTCGGCCTTTTCGTGCGCGTGTCGAAGCGGCTGGAATCCTGGCTTCTCGACGGAGCCGACCCGAGCGTACGGTACCGGGTGCTGACCGAACTGCTGGGCCGCCCTCCGCGCGACCCCGCCGTGGTTCGCGCGCGGAAGGAGATCGGAAAGGTCGGCTGGGCCGCCCGGATGCTCCAAGAGCAGCACCCCGGCGGACAGTGGGACACACCCGGCTCGTCGGGCCGAGAGCTCTACCGTCCCAAGTACATCGCCACGAACTGGAGGCTTCTGGTCCTCTCCGACCTCGGGGTCTCGGGCGCGGACCCGCGCGTGGCGAAGGCCCTCGCTCTGTTCCTTCGGGTCATGGGCGGACCGAAGGGAGGTTTTGGCGGGAAGGGCAGCGAGGTCTGCTTCACCGGCAACGCGGCCCGGATGCTCGGCAAGTTCGGCCGGACGGACGAACCCGCCCTCCGCTCCTCTCTCGACTGGCTCGTGCGTCACCAGAAGAAGGACGGCGGTTGGCATTGCTTCCGATCACGCAGCGGGACTCTCGACGGCTGGGAAGCCCTGAGCGCCTTCGCCGTGCTTCCACCGGAGCTGAGGACGCCGGCAATCGGCCGTTCGATCGCCCGGGGGGCCGAGTTCTACCTCGACCGGGGCCTCCTTCGGGAGGGGCGGGCTCCCTACGCTCCGTGGCTGCGGCTCCACTTCCCCGCCCACTACTACTACGACTACTTGGTCGGGCTCGACTTCCTCACGGCCCTCGGCTACGGGGACGACCCGCGGATGCGCCCCGCCCTCGACAGGCTGGAGAAGCGGCGGAACCCCGACGGGAGCTGGGACATGGACGCCCTCCACCCCGACTCGGAGGACCCGGACTACCGCCCGCCGGGACCGATGTACCCGATGTGGTTCGAAGCGCCCGGCCGCCCGAGCCGTTGGATCACGACCACCGCTCTGCGGGTCCTCGATCGCGCCGGCCGCTGAACCCTGCGTCGCGCAAGGGTCGGCCCGTCACGGTGAACGGGCCGGATCCGGTCTCGGTCGGTCCGAACGGATCAGCAGAGGGGAGGTGCCGCGGGCCGGGCTTGAACCGGCGGCTTCAAGATCTTCAGTCTTGCACTCTCCCAAACTGAGTTACCGCGGCGCCGAGCGAGGGGACCGTCCGGCTGCTATAAAGGATGGTCGCGGATTCGATGCTCGGCCGCATCCGGGGGTCTGCGAGGCTCGGCCGCCCCGGTCGGCGCCGGCCGAACGCGCGCGCACACGTTCAAGGACCGCCGGGGACGCCGGCCGTCCCGTTCCTTTATTTACGACGGGCCGCCTCGACGCTGCCACGTGACCCGAACGCTCGTTGTCGCCGAGAAGTTCAACACGGCGTTGAGAATCGCCGTGGTCCTGTCCGAGGGGCGCATGAAGCGCTCGCGGACCGCCGGGACCAACGTCTTCGAGTTCGACCGGCCCGAAGGTCCGTTCGCGGTCGTTGGCCTGCGCGGGCACATCGTGGAGCTCGACTACCCGAAGGAGCTCTCGGAGTGGTCGTTCGCCACCCTGCCGAAACTCCTCGAGACGACCCCGTTGAAGCGGGTCACGGAGGAAGGGATCGTCGGGACGCTCCAATCGATCGTCCGCGGATTCGACCGGGTCATCATCGCGACCGACTTCGACCGGGAAGGGGAGCTGATCGGCCAGGAGTGCCTCGAGCTCCTCCTCAAGGTACACCCGTCGATCGGAGTGAAGCGGGCCCGGTACAGCGCGCTCACGCGCGACGAGATCGAACAGAGCTTCGCGCACCCTGCGGAGATGGACCACGCCCTGGCCGCGGCCGCGGAGGCGCGCCAGGAGATCGACCTCGTATGGGGCGCGCTCCTCACGCGGTACCTGTCTCTGACCGCCGATCAGCGCGGCCGGGGGTTCCTATCGGTCGGCCGGGTCCAGACGCCGACCCTCGCCCTGCTCGTCGAGCGGGACCAGGCGATCAAGGAGTTCGTGCCAACGCCGTACTGGGAGATCACCGCCCAGGGCTCGAAAGAAGCGGAGGCGTTCTCATTGCGGCACGCCCGCGGGATCTGGGAGAAGAAGGAGGAGGCCGAGGTCGTCTTCCGAAAGCTCTCCGGAGTCAAGGAGGGCGTCGTACGCGAGTTCCTGGAAGAGGAGACACGCCGGCGCCCGCCGATACCGTTCTCTACGACCCTGTTCGTCGCGGAATCGGTGCGCCTTGGGCTCGGCGCGGCGATGGCGATGCGGATCGCGGAGGACCTCTACACCCGTGGTCTGATCAGCTACCCGCGTACGGACAACACGGTCTATCCTCGAGGACTAGGGCTGCGCACCCTGGTCGAGAAGTTCAAGGACGGCCCGTTCAAGGAGGCCGCGGAGTTCGTCCTGACCCAGCCGTCGTTCCGAGCGACACGGGGCCGGTCGGAGACGACAGACCACCCGCCGATCTACCCGACGGGGGTCGTCGACCCCAAGAAGCTCCGCCCGGACGCTGCGAAGGTCTACGAGCTCGTCGTCCGCCGGTTCCTCGCGACCGTCGCCCCCGATGCGATCGGCCGCAGCCGCACGGTCGCGGTCGAGGTTCGTGGGGAGCGCTTCGAGGGGAAGGGCCAGAAGATCCTCGACCCGGATGGTACCGGGTCTACCCGTACTCCCAACCCGAGGAGTCCGCGATGCCCCCGCTGCGCGTGGGCGAGAACGTCGGGATACTATCGGTCGACCTGCGGGAGGACCACACGAAGCCTCCCCGTCGCTACACCCAGGGCACGCTCATCCAGGAGATGGAGCGGCTCGGGCTGGGCACGAAGAGCACGCGTCATGACGTCCTCCAGAAGCTGTTCGACCGCCACTACGTGAATCAGCGCCAGCTCGAGCCGACGTCCACCGGCATCGCGGTCACCGAGGCGCTCCGGGCGCACGCGCCCGTGATCACGCGGCCCGAGATGACCCACCGCCTCGAGGAGGACATGGAGCTCGTGGCCGAGTCGAAGAAGCCGAAGGAGGAGGTGCTCGCCGAATCGCGCGAGATGCTTCGGGAGGCGTACAGCCTGCTCTCCGCGAACGCGGCCGGCGTGAAGGAGACCCTCACGGGGGCCCTCGACCGGCAGCATTTCGTCGGCCCCTGCGCGAAGTGCGGCGGAGCGCTCCGGCTCGCCCGGAGCCCGCGAGGGGCGCGCTGGGTGCAGTGCGTGAACAACCCGGGTTCCTGCACGGCCAACTATTCGTTGCCGTCGGCCGGGTTCATCGAACCCGCCCCCGAGTTCCTGTGCGGGACCTGCAAGGTCCCCCGGGTGAAGATCACCTTCCGCGGCCAGAGGCCCGACTTCTACTGCATCAATCCGGAGTGCGCGGAGCATCACAAGGCGTTCCGCATCGGGGTCTGCCCGAATTGTGGCAGCCCGCTCAACATCCGGTACTCGTTCGCGGGGAACCGGTTCGTCGGCTGCTCCGGATACCCCAGCTGCCGCGTCACCTACCCTCTGCCCCAGCGAGGGAAGCTCGACAAGGACCAGCCTCCCTGCCCCACGTGCCGCGCCCCGGTCGTGACCGCGATCGAGGCGGGCCGCAGACCGTGGACGCTCTGCATCAACCCGGAGTGCCCGACCCGCGTTAAGGCGAACGAGGCGAAGGCCGCCCGCGCTGAGACGGCAACGAAGAAGAAGCGGGCCACGGCCGCCAAGGCGCGCCGCGCTGCGGCGCCGAAAGCGCCGGCGAAGACCCGCGCCCGTCGGAAGCCGGTCGCGGCGCCCGCCGCGGAGGCCGCACCGGGACCCGAGCCCGCTCCGCCGTGAGCGTTCGCGAAACCGGACACGACCGCCGCCCGGACTAAGAGTTCGCCGCCCCGCGTCCGGCGCCCCCGGTGTTCCTGGACCTCTCGGCCCGCGTTAAATAGCCCGGCTCGGTCATTCCACCGTGAAAACCTCTCGACGGTTGCTCGAGCTTGATTCCCGCACCTTCGAGCGTCGGCTGGCCTCGAACCCGCTCGTGATCCTGCCCGTCGGAGCGCTCGAAGCGCACGGGCCGCATCTGCCGCTCGGCGCTGACCAGATCCAGGCGGAGGCGACCGCGTTCGCCCTGGCGGACCGCGTCGACGCGCTCGTTGCCCCTGCCATCGCCTACGGCTCGGCGCCAGGGGCGAGGAGGTTCCCGGGGACCGTGTCGCTCTCGGTCGGAGACCTCGAGACCCACGTCGAGGGGGTCCTGAGCGAACTGGTCCGGTCCGGAGTGCGGCGGCTCCTCGTCCTTTCCGGCCACGCCGAGCGCGGACACATGGCCGCCCTGCGCGAAGCGGCCGACCGGACCGTGCGCCAGGAACCGGCCGCGCGCATCGTCGTTCTCTCCGACTACGATTTCGTCTACGAGCTCAGAGGCAAGGAGTCTCCCCCCAACGACGGCCACGGAGGCCTTCTCGAGACCTCGCGGGTCCTCGCCCTCGCACCCGAGACCGTCGGGTACCGAGCGGCCCGTGGTCGAGTATCGTCACAGCCCGTTCGTCCCGGGGAGCCCGACACCGGAGGCCTGGCCCGAGAGCGTGATCGGCGACACGAGGCCGGCCTCCGCCGAGCTGGGCAACCGCGTTCAGGCTTACGTGCTCGACCGGCTCACCGAGACCGTTCGCACGCTCCTGCCCGGGTGAACCGCCCGACCATGGCGGAGGCGAGCAGTGCCATTCGCATCCGCGGCGCGCGCCAGCACAACCTGAAGGACGTATCCCTCGACCTGCCCCGCGGCAAGTTCATCGTCATCACCGGCGTGAGCGGCTCCGGGAAATCCTCCCTCGCGTTCGACACCCTCTACGCCGAGGGACAGCGGCGGTACATCGAGAGCCTCTCGTCGTACGCCCGTCAGTTCCTCGGCCAGATGGACAAGCCGGACGTCGATTCGATCGAAGGACTGTCCCCGGCGATCGCCATCCAGCAGCGGGCCGGAAGCCGCAACCCGCGATCGACGGTGGGCACCGTCACCGAGCTGTACGATTACCTTAGGCTACTGTTCGCACGGATCGGGGTTCCGCACTGCCCCAACGACGGGGAGGAGATCGCCCCGCAGTCGGTCGACCGCATCGTGGACGCGGTCCGGCGCGCTGCGGGCGGGGAGAAGGTCGACGTGATCGCACCCGCCGTTCGGGCGATGAAGGGCGAGCACCGAGAGGTCCTGGACCGGCTCCGCAAGGCGGGGTACCGACGGTTCATCATCGACGGTGTCGAGATCCGTCTTCCCGGGCGAGAGATCCGCCTCGAGAAGAACAAGAAGCACACGATCGAGGTCGTGGTCGACACCATCGAGGTCGCCGGAGAGGAGGAGAGCCGGCTCGCCGAGTCGGTCGCGCTCGCTCGCCAGCTCGGGGACGGCCTGGTCATCCTGCGACGGCCGGGGTCCAAGCGGACGACGTTCTCCAGCCGCCGCGCCTGTCCGCGCTGCGGATTCTCCATAGAAGAGCTGACGCCGCGGATGTTCTCGTTCAACAATCCGATGGGCGCGTGCCCGGAGTGCCTCGGGATCGGGGCCACGCTCCACGCCGACCCCGAGCGGATCGTCCCGAACAAGGACAAGCCGCTCGCCCGCGCGATCTCGGTATGGGGCCTCACGCCGGAACCGAACGCCCTTGAGCGGTTCGGGACGGCGTTCGGCTACGACCCCCGCCGGCCGATCCGGGAGTTGTCGGAGAAGGGCTGGAAGGCGCTGATGTACGGTTCGGACCGGGGGATCGGTCCGGGGGTGCGAGGGCCGGGCCACTGGTGGGCGACCGGGTGGTTGCGGGAGGGCCTGGTCGCCGCCGTGGAGCGGCGCTGGAAGGCCACGAAGAGCGAGAGCGCGAAGGAGTACTACCTCGGGTTCATGTCGTTCGTCAAGTGCCGTTCGTGCAACGGACGTCGCCTCAAGCCCGCGAGCCTCGCGGTGACGGTCGAGGGCAAGTCGATCGCCGACGTGGCCGCGATGACCGTTCTGGACGCCGCCACGATGTTCCGCGAGATCCGGCTCGTCGACCGTGACGAACAGATCGTCGGGCAGGTCGTGAAGGAGATCCGGGCGCGGCTCGGGTTCCTGGAGAATGTCGGTCTGACCTACATCACCCTCGACCGGGGCTCGGGTACCCTCTCGGGGGGCGAAGCGGAGCGCATCGCGCTCGCGACCCAGATCGGCTCGGGCCTGGTCGGCGTTCTCTACATCCTCGACGAGCCTTCGATCGGTCTCCACCCGCGCGACCACGCCCGGCTCCTGGCGACCCTGAAGACGTTGAGGGACCTCGGCAACACGCTCCTGGTCGTGGAGCACGACGAGATGACGATGCGCGAGGCGGACTGGCTGATCGACCTCGGGCCCGGCGCCGGGGTCCACGGCGGCGAGGTCCTTTTCTCGGGGCCGCCGGACACGATCGCGGGCACGCCGCGTTCGCTCACGGGCGACTACCTGTCCGGACGCCGATCGATCCCTGTGCCGGACCAGCGCGCCCCGCCCGCCGGGCGCTGGCTCACGATTCACGGCCCGCGCGAGCACAATCTGAAGGGGGACGACGTGCGCATCCCGCTCGGCACGCTGGTCGCGCTGTCGGGCGTCTCGGGGAGCGGCAAGTCGACGATCCTCGAGGAGATCCTCTACAAGGCCGTCCGGCGCCACCTCGGCGTGGGCCGTGACACCCCCGGGCTCCACGACTACATCGAGGGGATCGATGCCATCGACCGCGTGCTGCTCATCGACCAGTCGGCGATAGGTCGGACCCCCCGGTCGAATCCGGCTACCTACACGGGGATCATGACCCCGGTCCGGGAACTGTTCTCGGGCCTCCCGGAAGCGAAGGCCCGCGGGTTCGCGCCCGGACGCTTCAGTTTCAACGTCGCGGGCGGGCGATGCGAGGCGTGCGAAGGGGACGGCGTCCTCCGCTACGAGATGCACTTCCTCCCCGACGTGTGACGTCGTGTGCGAGGAGTGCGGCGGGAAGCGGTTCAATTCCGAGACCCTCGAGGTCTCGTTCAAGGGAAAGACTATCGCCGACGTTCTGGGCATGACGGTCGAGGAGGCGCTCGGGTTCTTCGAGAACCACCGTCGGATCGCGTCCCGCCTTCGGCTCCTGAAGGACGTGGGCCTGGGCTACGTCCGCCTCGGGCAGAGCGCGACCACGCTTTCGGGCGGGGAGGCCCAGCGGATCAAGATCGCCTTCGAGCTGTCGAAGCCGCCCACCGGGAGGACGCTGTTCCTCCTCGACGAACCGACGACCGGGCTCCACTTCGCCGACGTGCAGAAGCTGCTCGAGGTGCTGTTCCGGCTCCGCGCGGGGGGCAACACCATCGTCGTGATCGAGCACAACATGGACGTGCTGAAGAGCGCGGACTGGCTGATCGACCTCGGACCCGAAGGCGGGAACGCCGGCGGCCACGTGGTCGTGGCCGGGACCCCCGAGGACGTGGCGAAGTCGCCACGGTCGCACACGGGAAAGTTCCTCTCCGCGCTCCTCCGCCGCACGCTCGCGACGGCCCCGCGCTCCCGGACATGACGGACCGCCGTCCTCCCGAGCTTCCCGCATTCGTTCCGGCGAGCCAGCTGGCGGCGGAGACCCAGGAGGGATTCCGCGCGGGACCCGACCTGCCGGGCGCGTACCTGTTTCGGTCCGCGGCGGGCGAGGTCGTCTACGTCGGGAAGGCCCGGAGCCTGCGACGCCGCGTCCTCGACCACCTAAGGGCCCGCATCGAGAAGGACGGCTCGATCGTCGCGAGCAGCGCGAGCGTCGAGTTCGTCCCGACAAGGACGGAGCGCGAGGCGCTCCTCCTCGAGGCGAGCCTGATCAAGCAGTACCAGCCGCCGTACAACGTCCTTCTGAAGGACGACCGGAGCTTCCCCTACCTCGCCGTCACCCTGGACGAGGAGTTTCCCCGCATCCTCCTCGTCCGCCGGCCTCGTCGCCGCGCCGGTCTGCTCCTGTTCGGGCCGTACACAAGCGTCCGGGAGGCGAGGGGCGTGGAGCGGCTGCTGGGCGACCTGTTCCGACTCCGACGCTGCGTTCGCCTCCCCAAAGCGGCGTGCCTGGACCACCATCTCGGCGTGTGCAGCGCCCCTTGCATCGGGGCGATCGACGCGGACGGGTACCGCAAGGATGTCGACCGGGCGGTCGACATCCTCCGCGGCCAGGTCGCGACCGTCCGACCGACGGTCGAGGAGGAGATGAGACGTGCGGCAGCAAAAGAGGAGTTCGAGCGCGCCGCCTTGCTGCGCGATGCCCTGGCCGGGCTGGGTGCGCTGTCGGAGCGCCAGGCGATCGTCGGGCCGGGCGCGGGCCGGGCGGACGTGGTCGCGCTCGCCTACCCGAACGAGCCGTCCACGCTGCGGGTCGCCGTCGGAGTGGTGCACGTGGAGGACGGCGAGGTACGGCGAACCGAACCCCACCTGGTGGCGATCCCCGCGGACGACGTCCCCGAACCGGGCGAGGTCCTCCGGCAGTTCCTCACGCAGTACTACGGCGGCCGTCTCGAGCTGCCCGACCGGATCTACATCGCCGGGCCGCGACCGGCTGGCATCGACTCGACCGTCGACGAGCTGTTCGGCGTGCGGGGGATCGAGGTCCGGTTCCGGCCGACGGGCCGCTACGCGTCGCTCGCCGGCCTCGCCGAGCGCCTCGCGCACGCCACGGTCGACCAGGTGGTCGCCCGCCCGGCGCCCCGGTCGGTGCTCGCCGCGCTCCAGTCGCTGCTCGACCTCCCCACGATCCCGAACCGGATCGAGGGAACGGACATCTCCATCCTCCAGGGCTCGGACGCGGTCGGCTCATTGGTCGTCTTCGAGCGGGGCGCGCCGCGTCGCTCGGAGTACCGGCGATTCCGCATCCGCTCTGTACCCGGGATGAACGACTTCGCGATGATCGCCGAGGTCGTCCTGCGCCGCTACCGACGGCGCCTCGCGGAGTCGGAGCCGCTCCCCGATCTCCTGGTCGTGGACGGGGGTGCGGGTCAGCTCACCGCGGCCGTTTCGGCCCTGTCCGCGCTCGGCCTCGCGGACCGCATCCCCACGATCGGGCTCGCGAAGCGGGAGGAGGAGATCTATCGGCCCGACCGCGCCGAGCCGATGCGCCCCAACCCGAACGCCCCGCCGATGCTGCTCCTGCGGGCGGTCCGGGACGAGTCCCACCGGTTCGCGGTGACGTACCACCGCACCCGGCGACGGATCCGCCTCCGCAACGAGTTCGAGGACGCCGCCGAGAGCCTCGGCGCCTAGGCACGACTGGGGCTTGCGCGGTCGCCGCGGCGCCATCGAGGCCCGCTTGAGGTCGATCCACGTCATGTCAGGAGACCGGCGGTCGTCCTGCCAGAGGGCACCTATGATCTCCCCCAGGTGATGCGCCTCCTCCATGGTCGTCTGGAAGAGAGCGTCCCGCGCGGTGTAGTGGCCGGGCATCCAGAACACCGAAACCGTCCGGTTGAGGGTCCGCGGAGTGAGACCCCGCACGGTCGCCTCGACGCCCGCCCAGACCTGCTCCGCGTACTCGTCGAACCCCTTCCAGTCGTGCGGATGGCGGCGAGGCTCCTCGAAGAGAGCTCGGAGCTGGCGTTCGGAGTTTCGTCCGCGGACGATGTAGACGAGCCAGACCTCCTGAACGTTGAGGATGTGGACCAGGGTATCGAAGAGCGACTCGTGCCCGATCCCACGCCGGCGGGTGGCGGCCTTCCCCGGAAGGCCCCGGACCCTGCGGGCGAACCGCCCGAAAACGGCCCGGTTGTATTCGAACAGGGCAACCGCGCCGTCCTGCGAAAGCGGGGCCGAGCGCGCCGTGCGTGTCCGTGGGGCGCGTCGGGTCGTCATCCCGGTTCGGCCCGTCTATCGAGACGAGCTCTTCTTGTCCGGGGTGCCGATGAACGGAAGGCCCGAAACGCGGCGCGCCACCTCGCTCGTGGTGAGGCGGCGCAGCTCCGTCTCCGGTTCGAGGATCGAGGCGTCCAGCGCCTCGGGCGGGAACGGGGTCGGGGAGCCTTCCGCGACGGCCTGCACGGCGAACCGGAACGCGGTCTCCTCGGTCGCCTTCTCAGGGAGCTTCTCCTCGAGGAAGTCCGCTACCGCCCGCCGGTTGCGGCCGATCGCGTAGGCCTTCCAGCCGATGGTCGCGCCGCTGGGGTCGAGCTCGATGAGCCCGGCGTTGCGACCGTTGAACCCTCCGAGGAGGAGCGAGACCGCGAACGGGCGGGTCCCGCCGAACTGCGTGTACTGCTGGAGGAGCGTGCCGAGCGCATGCCCGAGCACCGAGTACGGCGCGGGCTCCCCGTAGGAGAGGCGGTGGCGCTGGGCCTCCACCCGGAGGAACTCGACCAGCACCCGCGAGTCCGCGATCAGCCCGGCGGTCACGCACCCGAGCCCGGTATCGATCGCGAAGCTCTTCTCGATGGAGCCCGATTCGGCCAAGGAGCTCACCGGGAGGTTGCGGTAGGCAACGAAGACGATCCCGCCCTCGTAGGTGACGGCGACGGCCGTGCCTCCCATCTGGATCGCCTGCAGGGCGTACTCCACCTGGAACAGTCGTCCGTCGGGCGAGAATACGGTGCTCGCGCGGTCGTAGGCCATCTGGCCCGGCTGCATCTCCATCGGTGTCTTTCCCCCGAGATCGAGGCTTCCGTAACGGGTGGGGCATTTGAGGCTGAGCCTTCGGCCCCCCTCCACCCCACTTGGTGGCGTGGCTCCACCGTGGTGAAGTGGCGGGGGGCCCCGCGACCGCCCACGGCTCCTCGAAACGCTTAAGCCCGGGGCGAGGGGTCGACTCTCCGATGGTCGTCGGCGAGGCGCTGCACCGGCTCCCGATGGCGTCCAGCCACCGAGGTGCGCTCTCCGAGGCCTGCCAGCAGTGCAGCGAGGGCCGCAAGATGGTCCTCTTCGTCACCGGCCTCTGCCGGTTCCGCTGCTTCTACTGCCCCGTCTCCCCGACGCGCAATCAGCACGATGTCGTCTACGCGAACGAGCGCCGGGTCGAGGTCGACCAGGACGTGATCGACGAGGCGCGCTCGATCGGGGCTGCCGGCACGGGGATCACCGGCGGCGACCCTCTCGGCGTGGGCGACCGGGTCGAGCATTATGTCCGGCTCCTCAAGGGGACGTTCGGACCGTCCCACAACATCCATCTCTACACCCACGAGCCGAACGCCGAGAAGCTGCGGACGCTGGCCGCCGCGGGGCTCGACGAGTTCCGGCTCCACATCCCGCACTACCTCTGGGGACCGCTGGCGGGCGACGGAAGCGCCTACCGCGCCGTCCTGGAGGAAGCACCCAGTTGGGGCGTGCGCCGGGGCGTCGAGATCCCCGTCCTGCCCGAGAAGGAGCGGGAACTGCGGAGCCTCCTCCGCGCTCTCGACCGGATCGGGGTCGATTTCGTCAACCTGAACGAGCTCGAGTTCTCGGAGACCAACGAGGAGAAGATGCGCTCGAAAGGGTACCGGGTCGACGCGTGGAACGGCTGGGGGGTCCGAGGTAGCCGGGCGACCGCCGAGCGCCTGGTCCGCGAGATGCGCCTCTCCATCCCGGTCCACTACTGCTCGTCTCGGTTCAAGGACGGCGTCCAGCTCCGCCAGCGGCTGCTGCGCCGCGCCGAGCGGACCGCTCCGGCATTCGCCGAGCGGACGCCCGACGGCACGGTCGTCTACGGCGTGGTCGAGGCACCGGCGGGCGGAGACCTTCCCCGGTGGGCCGCGCGCGTCGCGCGACGGGTCGGGGCGACCGAGGGCAGCTACCGCCTGGACGTCCCGCGCCGACGGGTGGAGCTCGCGCCGGGAACCCTTCGTCGGGTCGCGCGGCGACTGCCCTGGCCGGCGTTCGAGGTCGAGGAGTATCCTACGTCGGACGCGCTCGAGGTCGAGCGGGCTCCCCTCAACGCCTCCAGCCGGCTCCGGCTCGGTGTCGGGGACGGCGGAACGTAACCCTCGTCGCACAGGTGCCCGCCGTACGTCAGGTACCGGACGTCGCCTCGCCGGTTCTTGATCGAGCAGGGGCCCCAGCCGTCATCCTCCGCGCCGTACCACATCGGGCAGTCCAAGCAGTGGAGAGTCGCCGCACGGGCGGCCTTCGGGCCCCGGGACGGATTGGGGGGTTCGGGCGTCACGACCCACCCTCGCCACGGACGAGGAGCTTCCAGGACCTCACGGGTCCTGGCCATCAGCTCGGCGACGGTGACGGGCCCGACCCCGCCCGGGATCGGAGTGAGCGATCCGGCCCAGCCTTCGAGCGACGCGGCGTTCGCGTCGCCCACCCCCCGGCTAGCGCCTGGGCGGTCGGCGTCCGGCACGCTCGAGAGCCCTACGTCGACGACGTGGGCCCCTTTGGGAACGACGGACCGGTCGAGCAGTCCGGCGCGGCCTACGCAGGAGAAGATCGTGCTGGCCCCGGCCAGGGAGCGCGCCATGTCGCGCGACTTCGAGTGGACGATCGTCACGGTCGCGTTGCCGCCGGGCGGGCGCCCCGCGAGCAACAGGGCTAGGGGGAGGCCCACGGTCTCGGACCGGCCGAGCACGACGACCGGCTCTCCCTCGACCGGCAGCTGGTAGTGGCGAGCTATCGCGAACGCGGCCTTGGCGACCGCCGGGACCTGGACCGGCCTCTGAGCGACCAGCCGGCCCAGGTTGCGTGGGCCGACCCCGTCCACATCCTTCTCCGGCCGCAGCTCCTCCATCGCTCGGAAGAAGTCGAACGGCGGAGGGAGCGGGTGCTCGAGCAGCACTCCGTGCACGGATGGGTCCCGGTCGAGCGCGCGGACGCGGGCGATCAGCTCGGCCGCCCCGTCTCCGGGGGCGAGCGTCTCGTCCCGGAACACGATCCCGAGCGCCTGGGCGGCCTTCGCCTGCCGTTTCAGGTAGAACTGGAACGGCGTGTCCTCGCCGCGGTGGAGGCTGACCAAGGATGGGGCCGGTGCGGCGGTGCCGACCGCCGCGATGGACGAGCGTGTCGCACGGTCGATCGCCTCCGCGACCGGCCGACCTTCGAGCCGAATCGTCATCTCGAACCCTCCCGTGCGGTGCGAGTCCGCCTCGATAGATAACGACCGGCTCACCAGAGGTCCGTACTGTGACGGCGCACGGAACCGGCGGGCGTCGGGTTTTCGGGCGAGAAATCGCCCCGGCGTTACCGAGAGGATTTATACGGGCCGCCATCTAGAACCCACGGCGACGCGACTCCCGTGAGGGCTCGGTCGAGACGCCCACATGGAAGAGGGAGCGGGAACACCGTCCGGGACCACCGGTGAAACCTCGCCCCACAGCGAGCTCGACGCGTGGGGGAAGACCCTGCCGTACCAGTCGAGCGCCGACGTCGAGGTACCGCCCCGTCTCCTCGAGCAGGTGATCGGGCAGGACGACGCGGTCGAGGTCGCCCGCAAGGCGGCGACCCAGAAGCGCCACATGATCCTGATCGGCGACCCGGGGACGGGCAAGAGCATGCTCGCGCGGGCGATGGTCGACTTCTTGCCCAAAGAGCAGCTGCAGGACATCCTGGCCTACCCGAACAGCGAGGACCCGAACGAACCGAAGATCCGGGTCGTCCCGGCCGGGAAGGGGAAGGAGATCGTCGCGGCCCAGAAGGTCGAGGCCGCCCAGAAGAAGGAGCAGCGGACGATCCTGTTCGTCGTGCTGGCCCTCGCCGTGATGGCGGTCGTCCTCTACATCGTGATCACGCAGGACGACCTGACGGCCCTGCTCCTGGGCGTGCTGATCGTCGTGTTCATCTACGCGCTCTCGCGCTTCTCGGGCGGGCGGAGCGACTCGGGTCCGGGGGTCGCGAAGCTCCTTGTTACGCATTCGCCCGACGACAAGCCCCCGTTCATCGACGCCACCGGCGCTCACGCCGGCGCGCTCCTCGGGGACGTGAAACACGACCCGTTCCAGTCCGGCGGTCTCGAGACCCCGCCGCACGAGCGGGTCGAGGTCGGCGCGATCCACAAGGCGAACGGTGGTGTCCTGTTCCTGGACGAGATCAACCTCCTCAAGATCGAGAGTCAGCATTCGCTCCTCACCGCGCTCCAGGAGCGGAAGTTCTCGATCGTAGGCCAGTCCGAGCGGTCGGCCGGCGCGATGGTCAAGACCGAGCCGGTCCCCGCCGATTTCGTCTTGGTTGCCGCGGGGAACGTCGACAGCGTGCAGACGATGCACCCGGCGCTCCGGTCGCGTATCCGGGGCTACGGCTACGAGCTCTACGTGAAGACCACGATGCCCGACGTTCCCGAGAACCGGTTGAAGATCGTTCGGTTCATCGCCCAGGAGGTCCTCAAGGACCGCAAGATCCCGCACTTCGACCGCGATGCGATGGTGGAGGTGATCCGGGAGGCCCAGCGTCGCGCGGGCCGCTCGGGCCAGCTGACGCTCCGCCTCCGCGAGCTCGGCGGCCTCGTGCGCGTCGCGGGAGATATCGCCCTCTCCGAGGGTGTCCCGATCGTTCACGCGGAGCAGGTGATCAAGGCGAAGCGGGCGAGCCGCTCGCTCGAGCAGCAGATCGCAGACCGGTACATCGAGCGACGCAAGGAGTACCGGATGTTCGCGACCGAGGGCTCGGCCGTCGGGGTCGTGAACGGCCTCGCCGCCATCAACGCCCAGTCCGGCATGTCGGAATTCTCGGGGATCGTCCTCCCGATCGTCGCCGAGGTAACGCCGGCCCAGACCCGGGACGGAGGGGTCGTCGTCGCCACCGGGAAGCTCGGGGAGATCGCGCGCGAGGCCGTCCAGAACGTGAGCGCCCTCGTGAAGAAGTACACGGGCGAGGACATCTCGCGCTACGACATCCACATCCAGTTCGTCGGGACCTCGGACGGCGTCGAGGGTGACAGCGCCTCCGTTTCGATCGCCACCGCCGTGATCAGCGCGCTCGAAGGCGTGCCGGTCGACCAGGGCGTGGCGATGACCGGGTCGCTCTCGGTACGGGGCCAGGTGCTTCCGGTCGGCGGCGTCACGGCCAAGGTCGAGGCGGCCGCGGACTCGGGGATCCTGCGTGTCCTGATCCCCGCGGACAACGTCGAGGACCTCGTGCTCGAGGCCCGCTACCGCGGAATGGTTGAGGTGATCCCAGTGCGCACGCTCCGGGACGTCCTCAAGTACGCCCTCGTCGGACAGGGTGCTCGCAAGGAGTCCCTCCTCGGCCGTCTGGCTGCGATGGTCCATGCCACGAGCCGGTCGGGGGAGGAGGCCCCGGTCCTGGGCACCCCCATTCCACCCGCTCCGCCCGGGCGCCCCACGGGATCGTGAAAGGTCCGTTCCGGCTGCCCCCCATCCGGTCGCCGCCTCGCGGCCCGCGGCTCCCGCCGAACCGGTCGACGAGGAGCATCGTTTCTTCGACCGCCCGTGCTACGAGTTCAACCACCGTCTGCTGCCCGCGTGGAACGACCGCTACTGCGAGCATTGCCGGCACTACCTGACCCCACGCTGTCCCCACATCGAGGAGTTCCTGGACGACGTGGAGGATTTGAGCCCCGAGTGATATCGCGGCTCCCGTGCGCGGTCTTCTCATCGGCCGTTTCCAACCGTTCCACTCTGGCCATCTCGGCCTGGTCCGGGCGATCCGCGCCCGGCGACCCGACGATCCGCTGCTGATCGGGATCGGGACCGCCGAGGAGTCGTACACGGTCGAGAACCCGTTCACCGCCGGCGAGCGGTTCGAGATGATCGACCAGCGCGGTACGGGAGGCGGGCGTATCCGGGATCGAGATCGTCCCGGTGGCCGACATCCGCCGGCACGCGCTCTGGGTGCGCTACCTCGAGGGCCTCCTGCCCCCGTTCTGGGAGGTCTACACCAACAACCCGCTCACGCGGCTCCTCTTCGAGAAGGCGGGGTACCCGGTCGAGCCCTCGCCGCTGATCGAGCGCGACCGGTACCGAGGGAGCGAAGATCCGGGAGAAGCTCGCCTCGGGCGGCGCGTGGAAGGCGCTGGTCCCCCCCTCGGTGGCCCGTTACCTCGAGGAGGTCGGTGCGCCGGCCCGACTCGCCGCGTTGCGGCTGGGCCACGCCCCCTCCGTCCAACCGGGACGTCCGTGACCGACGGGCCGGCCGAAGGCTCCCCGCCGGGACAGCCCGTTCGGCGCCGGTTCGATCCGCTGCCCGGCGTGGGCGAGTCCCGCCACCCGCGCCGTCCACGGGGGTCGGCGGCCCGACCTCAATGCGGGGGCGGTCGCGCCGCCCATCTACCAAACCTCGACGTTTCACTACCCCGCCGCGTTCTCCGAGGCGTCCGGTCACGGTGACGTCTACCTCTATAGCCGAAACGCGAACCCGACGGTCGAGGGACCGGCCGAGGCGCTCCGCGAGCTGGAGGGGGGCGAGGCCTCTCGCTTGTTCGCCTCGGGCATGGGCGCGATTTCGGCCACTCTCCTTTCGCTCGTGCGGCGGGGCGACGAGGTCCTCGCCCTCTCCGACCTGTATGGGGGCACCACGGACCTTCTCCACGACGTCCTGCCCCGCTACGGGGTTTCCCTGGTCGAGGTCACGGACGCCGAGGCGCGGGAACCCGAGAAGGTCGTGTCGAACGCGACGCGCCTCGTCTACCTCGAGAGCCCGACCAACCCTCTCCTCCGGGTGCACGATATCGCGCGATGGTCGAAGGCCGCGAACTCGGTCGGCGCCATCCTCGCCGTCGACAACACGTTCGCGACGCCGATCAACCAGAAGCCCCTGGCGTTGGGCGCGGACCTCGTGATCCACAGCGCGACGAAGTACCTCGGGGGGCACTCCGACCTGGTCGCGGGCGCCGTGGTCGGTTCCGCCCGCCTCCTCGACCAGATCGACCCGAAGCGGATCCTGGGGGCGCCTCTCGACCCGTTCGCGGCGTTCCTTCTCCATCGCAGCCTGAAGACCCTGGCCCTCCGCATGGACCGCCACAACGAGGCGGGCCGTGTCGTTTCCGAGACCCTGGCCAACCATCCGTCGGTCGTCCGTGTCCACTATCCGGGCCGCGCGGATCCCGGGGACGAGGCGATCGCCACCCGCCAGATGCGGGGGCGCGGCGGAATGGTCTCGCTGTCGCTCCGCGGCGGGGCTCCGGCGGTCAACCGGTTCCTTCGCCATCTCGCGATCGTCCAGGTCGCTCCCAGCCTCGGCGGCGTCGAGAGCCTCGCGAGCGTGCCTAGCCAGACGTCGCATACCCACCTCACGCCCGAGGAACGCTCCTCCCGGGGGATCGACGATGGGTGCGTTCGCCTCTCGCTCGGGATCGAAGAGCCGGCGGACCTCGTCCGCGACGTTTCCGAAGCGCTGGACGCCGCGCGGTAGCTGTTCCCGCCATTATTATAGGCGGACTCCGGTCGTCCGCCGCCGGTGCCACTGTAGCTCAGCCTGGCAGAGCGGCTGATTCGTAATCAGCAGGTCGGGGGTTCAAGTCCCTCCAGTGGCTGGCCCTTCCCAAGCCTCGAATTGTCCCATGCCGCTACGAACGTAGCAGCGAGCCGACGATGTTCTGAGATCAAACTCCCTTTTGCAGGGCTCCATTGCGACTGGGGCCCAGGCCCGCCAAGCGAGCTACGGGTCGTTGGATCTAGGCCAGAGTTCTGGCCTTCACGAAACGGGTGTGTTTCCGGAGGGAACGGGTGCCGGTACGGGCCGTGATTGGGCCCGCGCTCCTCACCGTGAGCCATAGTTCGTGCGCACCGGTCAACGCCCTCGAGGAGATTCAGGTCGCGCTGTCGGACCGACGGGCCCCGTCCTAAACGCGTAGACCCCGAACCCGAGTGTCTTCCTGCCCCACCGCAGGTAGCCTTCCCGCCACCGGTGGATGCGTTGGAGCATCTCCGGCACGTCCGAGTCGTCGGGGTTCTCCCTCGCATGGCTCTCGATTCCCTCTAGGTACGCATCCTCGAAGTCGTCCCACTCCTCGTCCGTGCTCGACCAGTGTTCAGCGAGCCTCAACCCTAACTCCTCACCCACCCGCATGTTGCCAGGGTCGTCGAGCAACTCATCGGGTGTCGCTTCCAGCACCTCCAAGTATTCGGCGGAGGGAGGTTGTTTCCAGAATCCTTCCCCGACGACAATCCAGCCGTTTGGCATGACCCACTTCCTGAGCGTGTCGAGGGTCCTCCGAAGGTTCCCGAAGGCGTGAGTCGCCCCGAGGCACACGGCAAGGAAGTATGCCTCCCGCGGTTCGTCGAGGGATTTCGCGTCTGCGCATCGGAAGGTTAGAGCGCCTCGCAAGGTGCGTTGCAGCGCCCGGGCTTGCGCGAGTCCGATCGCCTGCTCGGATACGTCGACGCCATCGCCTAGGACCGGTCGGAGCTCTGCGAGCCGAAGAAGGAATGCTCCCTTCCCACATCCGACATCCAAGACTCGACAGAAGGGTGGAGGGTTGCAAAGGCCAATGACCCGGTCGATGGTAGCCGGGCTCAACGGGTTATTGATGTCCCGGTGCCGGAAAGCGGTTGCTCCGAACTTCGTGGGGTCCACGGGTATCGCGAGTCAACCTGAGGATTAGCCGTTTCGACGGAGGCGGTCCGAGGCCGTGCTTCGCTCCGGTGGCGTGCTGATCGGATGTACGGCTGAGTCGAGCCGAGGCCCACGTGCTCCTCGCAGTCGGCCACTGACCGCGCACCCGCCATCAACGGGTCCGTTTAGGAAAGGTCACCCTATCTCTTTCGTCGCTCTACCGGTTCACGGCTGAGAGCGGGGAATGTCATCGTCACTGCCCATTCTCGGAACGCTCAAGGACGCGGCCCGAGGAGCATGGCCCGAGCGGCGGCTTCAGAAGTTCCGGGTGCACGACGGGGGTTGGGCGAATCTCGTCCTAGAGGCGGACGAGAGCATAATTTTCCGCTTTCCGCGCCGACGCGAGGTCGCGGAAGGTTTGGGTTTCGAGGTGCGCGCTCTGGAGCTTCTGGCTGGCCATCTCTCCGTTCCGATTCCGACCCCGGTTCGGGTCGCCACCCTTCGCGACCCCGCCGGGTGGCCGTTCATCGCTTACCCCAAACTCCCCGGGCTACCCTTGTCATCCTCAGGTCCTGTCGATTCGTTAGGCTGGCGTAGGCTGAACAAGTTCGTCGACACACTTCTCCAAGAACTCGCCGCAATCCCCCCTCGTTCTCTACTTCGTATCGGAGCGGCACCGGGCAGCCCGAGCGCATGGGGCGATCGCTTCCGGAGGCTCCAGAGGCGTTTTGCAGGCCACGGTGCCTCGATGACTCCTCCCAGTCTTCGAAGGGCGATCGCCCAGCAGTTTGAACGCTTCTACCTGGACCTCCATGGTGCCCACTATCGCGCCGTCCCCACGCACCGCGACCTAGGCCCGGATCACATACTTCGGGACCCGGTCACGAGTCGGCCGACGGGTGTCCTCGACTGGGAAGACCTGTGTCTGGGCGATCCCGCGTTTGACCTTACGGGATTGCGCACGGTAGGGCGGTCGGGATTCGCTCGGTGGGCCCGGAAGCGCAGAGCTGGCGCTGACATCTCCTTCGATGCGCGCCTAGGGTTCTACGCTAGAATCGCCCCCATCCATGGCGTCATCCACGCTGCAGAAACACGAGACTCCCGGTGGCTTCGGGCCTTCTTGCCCCGCCTCGAGACGGAAGTCCTGGGTCAAAACCTCACTTAGGTCCCGACAGACAGGGGGACCCCTTAGTACCTCCTCTGGGTTCGATAACGGTAGTTATTGGGAGACAGGCTTCAGCGGGTGGATTGCCGCTCGGCCTGGATCGGTCGTCGCCCCACTGTAATCCAGACCCCGTCTGGGTCCAGCACATGTGTACTCCATCCCTCGGTTGTGGCTGGGGTCCATCGTGTAGCTCTGGCGCCGTTCGACAAAAGCCGACGATGGACTTTCTCCAAGGAGGCACGACTCGCTACACCAATCGTGAAGTCAAGGTGATCCAGTGCGTCGCCGGAACGATATGGGCCGAAAAAGAGCGACCCCCGAGGGTACCAGTTGAGTTCGATCATGCCGACGGGATCGCGGGTCTCGGAGCAGTACCCACAACCCGCCTCCCCAGACTCGAGTATCCCCCTTCTTAACCACCTGGAGCCCGAGGGCTTGGGTGTAGAACCGAATTGATCGGCGCAGATTCCTGACTCGAATTCCTGCATACTCAAACCGCACGGCGAACTGTAGGCTCGCCGGAAGATAGACAGTGCGCTCCTACGAGCGTCATGTCCAAATCGTGCACATTGGCAAGCCCCGGGGACCCTCCTTAGCAGAACCAACCCTTTGGGGCTAGCGGTTATGCTAACCCCCCCCGCGACTCCTTCGCCTCAAGGGAGTTGGACTAATCGGCTTAGCCCTCCAGTGGCTCCCCTCTCTGCGCGCGGCGCCGGGGGATTGATCGCCTGGTCGAACGGCTGCCACCCGCGACGGGCGGCGGTCCGCTCCTTCTCGAACGCTTGACCGAGCGGAGGGCCACCAGCCGAATACCAGGGGTGCTGGTTGTGTATAACCGGTCCGTTGACGAATCCACCTCCTCGCAGCGCCTTCCACAATATTATGTAGCGCGGGCCCCTCTGCTAAACGATGCCGCGAATCTTGGCCTACCGGCTCGCCGCCGTCTTTGTCGTCCTCGTCATGGTGGGGTCTTCTGCCGCGATCCTTGTCACGGCTCCCAGGTCCGAGGTCGCCTTTCTGCCGACGGCATCGTCGCTAGGTCTGTCGTCGGGGACCGCTGCCGCCGGTTCGCAGGCCCTCTCGTCGGTCCACCCAGACAGTTCCTACGCCATCACTTTCTCAGAAAGCGGCCTCGCGGCCAATCTTACCTGGGCCATCTCGGTGGGCCGGGTGTCGGAGTCGTACTACACCGACGGCGGGACCGACAGCCTCACCTTCACCGAGCCGAGCGGCTCCTACAACTATTCGATAACGCCCATCGCGGGGTGGCAGCAATCGAACCTTTCCTACACCGGTACGGTCGTCGTGAGCGGCGCGCCGGTGACAGAACCGACCGCGGTCTACACGCCGGTAACCTACGCCGTCACATTCTCGGAGAGCGGCCTGCCGGCAGGGCAGACGTGGCAGGTCAGGGTCGGGGGCGTGCCGCTCGCGCTGACCACCGACGGGGCTACCGACTCCTTGTCCGCCCTGGAACCGAACGGGACGTACGCGTACTCTATCGCTGACGTCTCCGGCTCGGCACCAGTCGACCCTTCCGTACGCGGGGAACGTGGTCGTGAACGGCGCCCCCGTCTCGAAATCGACCTTGGCCTACGTACAGGTGACGTACTCTGTGGTGTTTTCAGAGAGCGGTCTGGCTGCCAGTCTCGTCTGGAAGGTGACGGTCAACGGTGTCATGGAAATGCTCGCGACCACCGTGGGCACCGACACGCTCACGTGGACGGGCCTCCCGAACGGGACGTACGCCTACTCGATCACCGCCATCTCGGGTTGGAACGAGTCGACGCTCCCATACGGCGGTAACGTCACGGTGAGCGGCGGGACGACCACAGAGCCTACCCTGGTCTACTCCAAGCTCACCTACGTCGTCACGTTCTCCGAAGTGGGTCTCCCTGCCGACCAGAACTTCCAGGTGACCGTGGGCCGGGAGGTCCAGAGCGTCACCACGGACGGAGGGAATGACACGCTCTCCTTCCTCGCGCCGAACGGGACGTCCAGCTACACCATCGCCGATGTCTCGGGCTGGGGTCAGTCGACCCTCCCGTACAGTGGTACCGTTCTGGTGGCGGGCTTCGCCGTGACCGAACCCACTCTCGTCTACACCCAGGAAACCTACTCCGTGGTCTTTACGGAGAGCGGCCTCCCCGGCGGAACGAACTGGTCCGTCACGTTCGCTGGGACTCCGCAAAACACCACCGGCAGCGGACTCACGTTCACCGAACCGAACGGGACTTACAGCTTCGTCCTGGGCCTCGTGCCTGGCTACAGCCCGAGCCCGGGGTTCGGATCGAAGACCGTGAACGGCGCCGGCGTATCGGTTGGGATCGCATTCACGGTGGTGACATATGCGGTCACGTTCAGCGAGTCTGGCCTCCCAGGAGGTACCTCGTGGAGCGTGACTATCGGAGTGACCACCCATACATCGACCGGGGCCGCGGTCCTTTTCGCAGAGCCGAACGGCACGTACGGGTACTCCATCGGGTTGGTCCCAGGATACGCGCCAGCGTCGCCGACCGGGTCCGTGGTAGTGAACGGGGGCCCGTTGTCGACCGCCGTACCCTTTACCCAGATCAAGTACACGATCACGTACCACGAGAGCGGCCTGCCGGGCGTCGGAAAGCGCTGGTCGGTCGCGGTAGGTGGCCTCCTTCAGAGCAGCGTGGGAACGCCCCTTGTGTTCTCGGTGCCGAACGGAAGTTTCGCGTACCGCATCAACGGACCCTCGGGATACGAGGTCTCGGCCGTTCTGCCTCCCACGGGCTCGGTCGTCGTCAACGGGGCCAGCCTCGCGGTCGGGGTAACGTTCCTACGTGGCCCGACGTACACGATCACCTTCCACGAGGTCGGACTCCAGACCCTGACGTCGTGGTGCGTGACGATCGATTCGACTACGTGCACCACGACCGCTAACGTGGCGTTCAAGAACCTTACCCCCGGCACGTACGGCTACGCCATCGGGGCGTTCGGGGGGATGACCACGGTCGTGAAACTGGGAGGGGCCCCCGTTGGCCCGAGCGGCTCGACGACCGTCGGTCCCAGCCGGTTGTTCCAGGTCCGGTTTACCTATCCGGTCACCTTCACCGAGTCAGGCCTCCCCGGCGGGACCTTGTGGAAAGTCGCTTCGGGCGGAGTGTCGGGCACCTCGACCGGGACGACGATCGTCCTTGACCTTACGAACCACTCGTACGGATTCTCGGTGACGCACATCCGAGGCTACGTGACGACCCCGGCTTCCGGGCGGATCCTGGTCGCGGGGGCGCCCCTTGCCATCGCAATCCATTTCGCGCTTGCCCCGGCTCGCGCGCCGGCTCTCGCCTCGGCCGGCGAACAGCTCGCGAACTGGCTCACGCGCGGGATCGCGGGCCTGCGGCTCGGGTAGCTTCCGATCGAGGGGTTCCCGTCGAAGGAGCCAAGAGGAGTGGCTGTGTCTAGGCAGGCGGGGGCGTGGATGCGGATGAGGTTTCCCGGCGGAGTGGTCGTCGTGGCCCTGCTTGTCTTGGGTTCGTCGGCTCTCGTGGGTGCCTCGGGTCTCCGTGCAGCGAGCGGCGGGGCCGCCGGGATCGTCGCCGAGAACGCCGCGGTCGCACCGGCAACGCCCGCTCACCTGCTTCCCGGTATCGGTCCTCTCATCGATCCGCCCGTGGCGATCCCCGTGGGCGAGGGCCCGGACGCGGTGCTTGTCGACCCGGTCAACAATACCGTATTCGTAGCCAACGAGTTGAGCAGTAACGTCACCCAGCTCTCTCTCCCGACGAACGCCGTCGTTGCGTCCATCCCTGTCGGTTCCCAACCGGCCGCCCAAGCGATGGCCCTCGACCTTGCGAACGCAACGGTGTACGTCGTGACCTCTGGGTCCAACAACGTCAGCGCGATCTCCGTGCCGTACCAGTATGTGACCGCGACCATCCCGGTTGGGGCGAGCCCGGACGCGATAGCGTTCAACCCTGCGAACAAGGACGTCTACGTTGCCAACGGGGGCACCGGCTCGGTGACGATCATCTCTAGCGTCACGAACCTGGTTCTCGCCACGATCCCTGTGGGGTTCGATCCGGACGCCATCACGGTGGATTCCGTGAACCATGAGGTGTTCGTGGCGGACGCGGGGTCAAACAACGTGACCTCGATCTCGGGATCGACCAACCTGGTACTGAACACGACCTCGGTAGGCACCGCTCCTGGGCCGTTCGACGCGATGGGGTTCGACCCTGCCCACAACGAGGTGTTCGTCGCTAACGTCGGCTCCAACAACGTGAGCGTCATCGGGGGGACGAACCACACCCTCCTGGCCACGATCGCCGTCGGTTCCGGTCCGAGCGGTCTCGTGGTCGACCCGGCTAAGGACCAGGTCTTCGTCGCCAACCGCTACTCGAATAACGTGAGCGTGATCTCGACCACACTGGACGAGGTGATCGCGACGATCCCCGTGGGCGACCAGCCATCCCTCAATGGGGCGATTGCGATCAATGCCGTGCTCGGGACCGTCTACGTGCCGAACTCGGGCTCGAACAACGTGAGCGTCATCTCCGTCGCGACGGACGCCGTGGTGGCGTCCGTTCCGGTCCTCAACCTCCCGGATGCCGTCGGGGTAGATTCCGCGAACGGAGCCGTGTACGTGGCGGACGAAGGCTCGGGGAACGTGAGCACGTTCACCCTTACCTCGGTCACTTTCCGCGCGAGCGGCCTGCCGGACCACACGACGTGGTCACTCTCCGTCGGGTCACCGCCTCTCCTCGTGACCAATACCACGGTGCGGACCAGCGGAACGATCAAGCTGGTCGAGGAAACGGGCAATCTCTCCTACTCCATCCTCCCTCCGCTCGGCTACGGGGTCACGAGCGTCACGGGCCCCCGGTCGCCGACCCAGTCGGTGGCCGTCCTCACCTCCGCCCCCATCACCCTCGCGGTCAAGTTCGGCCCGATCGAGACGCTGTCGTTCGTGGAGACCGGGTTGTCCGCCGGCACTCCTTGGGGCGTCACAATCGGTCCGGCGGCAGCCCACGGTGGCCCCCCCTCCCAGCACGCGAACACGACGGGCACCTCGATCAACTTCTCGGTGGTCCGAGGGTCGTGGAAGTTCCAGGTCACGACCAAGCCGAGCATCTACGCGGCGACCCCCTCGCACGGTGCGGTCGGCGTGGCGAAGCCGGTGGTGACGAAGAGCCTCAAGTTCAAGCTGCTCACCGCGACCGTGCTGTTCCGAGAGGTTGGCCTTCCTGGGAGCACGCTCTGGCAGGTGGGCCTCACCGGTCCCATCAACGAGAGCGGGGGCGGAATCTCGGCCACCCTCAAGTTCCTTCTCGTGAACGGCACCTACACCTTCACCGTGTTGAACTTCAGCGGCCTCCACCCCCACCCGGAGAGTGGCTCGATCACCGTGGTCGTCCCCCACGCGGTGACTACCGTGACGATCCAGTACACGGCCTCTCTCGTCCGCGCCGGCGTAGGAACGACAGCGTCGTTCGCTCCGACCGTCGCCTGGGTGCTAGGTTCCTCGAGCAGGGAGCCGGTCGCCCTCCTCCGCCCTTGCGGCTGATCCGGCGATAGCGTTAGTGGCGTGGCTCGCGAGTGGCACGACTAGCCCGGACGGCTCAACAGTCTTCGGTGCGTCCGCCACGTAGCGACGGCGGGCTCGCTAGGCGGGAACGGCAGCTGGTCCGCTGGGCCGGGAATCCAGTCGGAGTCCCATCAGGACCTCGCCCGATACGAGGCGCATCCGAGTCCGTAGCCCCCAGGCTCCCAACCCGCCCTCCTGCCATCCCGGTTCGTCTCGCCCGACTTCCCGAAAGCCTCGCGATCGGAACAGACCGCGGGAGGCGGCGTTCTCTTTCTCGGCGGCGGCAAAGACGACCTCGACACCCTCCGACCGGAACCGACCGAGGGCGTCGTCCAGCAGCGTTCCTGCGAGGCCGCGCCGCCGGTGTTCCCGGCCCACGAAGACGTAGTAGACGTACCCCACCTCGGGTGCCAGGCGGTCCAGCATCGACGCCCCCAGGACCATTCCGTCGACCTCGACCGCTCGGACCACCGGGATGTCACGCATCGTTCGTTTTGCGTGCCACCGGTAGATGCCTTCGAACGACTCCTTCAGTATCGGAAGGGCCCGTTCCCGGTCGTCGCCGACCAGGTCGATCAACTGGAACGGCGGAGTAGCTGCCACGGGTCGGTCCTCACTCTCAGAGACAGCCGGGCATCTCGGGTGGCGGCCGTTCCCCCGGTCGGTCCTGCGGGGGGGCGTAGCGAGGAAGATTGCTCCTCAGACCCCGGAGAGCGTGAGCTCCACGATACGGACCGGTGTGCGAGGGCGGTCGTTCGAGTCGCGGGGAACCGCCCCGATCTTCTCCACGACGTCCTGACCCCCGCGCACCCGACCGAAGATAGCGTGCTTGCCGTCGAGCCAGGGCGTCGCGGCGAGGGTGATGAAGAACTGGCTGCCGCCGGTGTTCGGACCGGCGTTCGCCATGGACAGGATGCCGGGCGCGTCGTGGTGGAGCCCCGCCCCGAACTCGTCCGGGATCGTGTAACCGGGACCGCCCGTACCGTCTCCCTTCGGGCACCCGACCTGCACCATGAATCCGGGGATCACTCGGTGAAACGTGAGGCCCGTGTAGAAGCCCTGTCGGCTGAGCTTGATGAAGTTCTCGGAGGTCTTCGGCGCGCGGTCTCGGAACAGCTCGATCCGGACATCGCCGAGGGTGGTGCGCATGGCTGCGGTCGGATTCGGCATGGCTCGCCACGGTCGCGAGGGGCTAAAAGTCGCTCGGCGGGCCGAGTGGTGCCCTCCGGTTTATGAAGAAGGAACCGGGTAGTCGAACGCGGGCGGAGGGAGGTCGCCGCCGCCGCACGGGATGAATCGGTCGCTCGCGTATCTGGGTGTTGGGGTCATCCTCACCGGCATCGCGCTCGTCTCGTTCCCGATCGTGGTCGGCGGTTCGGAGACGTTCGACATCGAGCAGGAGGCCGGCCTCCTCGTCGCGCCCGTAGGTCTCTTCGTCGTGCTCCTCGCGGCGGTCGCGCACGACCCGCGCCAGACGACGGTCGGCGGAGCGTTCGGGAACCCCGACGAGCCAGCGACCCGGCGGCGGGTCCCTGCGGTCCCGCCACCCCGGCTCCGGCCAATCGGCACGAACGAACCAGCGTCGTGCCGTCACTGCCGGACCTACATCACGGCCGATCTTGCCCAGTGCCCGCGGTGCGCGCGAGCGCGCGATTGCAGGCGTTGCGGCCGGCCGTTAGGGCTCGTGCTCGACCGAGCCACGTGCCCGCGCTGCGCGCACCCGGAGGCTCTTTGCATCTGCGCGGCGCTCGTGCAGGAACCCGACAGCGCTCCTCTCCACGGGCACGGCTCCGGGCGGTGATGCCCCACGGACGATCTTGAGATCCCACGCGGCGTCGCGATACCCGGGTCCGGGCAGGTCGAGGTTCACTTCGACGGCGCCTGCGAGCGTACCCGGAACGGATCGATCGCGACCTACGGGTTCACCGTCGAGGGTGCTGGTTTCGCGTACGAAGGCCAGGGCCTTGCCGTGCCGCCGTTCCACGCCAGGGCGACCAACAACGTCGCCGAGTACTCAGGGGCGATCTGTGCGCTGGAATGGCTGGTTCGTAACGGCTACACAGGGGACGTGGTCGTCCGCGGCGACAGTCAGCTCGTGATCCGCCAGATGACGGGGGAGTACCCGTGTACGAAAGGAACATCTCCAGGCCTACCACGACTGGCTGAAGCAGCTTACGCTGCGGTTCCCCAAGGTCGAGTTTCACTGGGTGCCCCGCGCTCAGAACCAGCGCGCCGACCTACTCTCGAAGCAGGCGCTCGAGAAGGCCGCCTACTCCCCTCCGAAGGGACGGCAGGCAACGGTCGTGATCGCGTCCGACGACGAGCCGGACGAGGACGAGCCCTAGCTCCAGCGGACGGTGTAGACCAAGGTCCGCCCCTCGACCGCGGCGCGCGCGCGAGCCGTGTCCACATACGTGGCGAACGCGGCTGCGGCGTCCGGGGACAGGCGCGGCGGGATCCCGTAGCCGCGGGGCTGCCCCACGCCTAGGCTGACGGGCGTGGTGATTCGCGGCTCGACTTTGGGGCCCGTGGCCGACGCACCCCTCACGGCGGGCTCCATGGCCCGCGCAGAAGCGGGGTAGGATACTGGGGAAGGCCCGAGAGGGGGCGTAGACATGGGAGGGCCGCGAGGGGGGTGGGCGCCTCGCGGCGGAAATCTGCATCCAACGGGAGGGCGGCTAGGAACACGTGTCGATCTTGTGCGTCCGACACTGTCAGTCGGTGATTGTCAGACGCATGTCATACATAAACACCTACTTCGAGTGGAAAGGGGGGGGTGGGGAGGGTGCCTCCTTATCGGAGGAGACTGGCGGACAAAGTGCCGACCGATTCGCCGTCGCGTCGACGGACCCACTGGACCCCTCCCGGCCTCCAGCCGCGACCTAGACTGGTCGTTACGCTCGACTCGGGCCGTCGACCCGGCTACGGCCCTCCGGAGCGCCTCGGAGAGGGTGCCGTTGCGGGTGCAGTCCCTTCCTGAGGCCGTGAAGCGGCCCCGAACGGACCGCGCCGGGGAGCCGGCCACGGCCGCGGGATAGATAGTTAAGCGTGCCTTCGCTCGCGCCCGACGGAGTTGTCCGTGCCTACCGATCCGCGTCCTACGGAACCCGTGGAGTTCCTCAGAAGGGCCGAGAAGGAGCTTCTCGAAACCTCGGTCGAGGCGCAGCAGGCGGACTGGGTGTACTGCACGTACATCACCCCGGACTCGGAGGCGCTCTCGTCGAAGGCGTCCGCCCGCCTCATCGACGCAACGGTTCGGCTTGTGAAGGAAGCCGCGCATCTTCCGCCGAAGGGACTCTCGGCCGAGCAGGCCCGAAAGGCGAAGCTCCTGAGGCTGTCGCTGACGACCGTCGCCCCCGGGGATCCGATGCTGTCCGAGCGGCTCACGAAGCTGGTCGCCTCGATGCAAGGCGCATACGCGAAGGGGCGTCACACCCCCGCCGGAGCGAAGGCGCCGCTGGACCTCCAGGCGCTCTCCCGCATCCTTACGGAGAGTCGGGACCCGGCCGTCCTCGAGGATGTGTGGACCGGCTGGCACCGGGTGGGCCGAACGGTCCGCCCCGAGTTCGTGGAGTATGTGGACCTATCCAACCGGGGCGCCCGCGAGATCGGTTTTGCCGACACGGGCGCGATGTGGCGGTCGATGTACGACATGGACCCCGAAGCGTTCGCGAAGGAGGTCGACCGGCTCTGGGCCCAGGTCCGTCCGTTCTACGATTCCCTTCACGGCTTCGTCCGCCACCGTCTCCGATCCGTCTACGGTCCGGACCGGGTTCCCGAGAGGGGCCTGATCCCGGCGCACCTGTTGGGGAACATGTGGGCCCAGTCGTGGGAAGGGGTCTATCCGCTCCTCGCTCCGCCGGGCTCCGACCCTGGGTTCGACCTCACCCGGCTCCTCGTGGACCGGGGCACGACGCCGACCGAGATGGTCCGTTACGCGGAACGGTTCTTCGTCTCGCTGGGGCTCCCGTCGCTCCCCGCCTCCTTCTGGGAACGCTCGATGCTGGTGCGCCCACAGGATCGCGAGGTTGTCTGCCACGCAAGCGCCTGGGACATCGACTATGCCGAGGACCTCAGGATCAAGATGTGCATCGAGATCACCGGCGAGGACTTCCACACGATCCACCACGAGCTCGGACACAACTACTACCAGCGCGCGTACGGTTCCCTGCCATTCCTCTACCGCGGCAGCGCCCACGATGGCTTCCACGAGGCGGTCGGGGACACCGTTGACCTCTCCGTCACCCCGGAGTACCTCTCGCGGATCGGACTGCTGAAGCAAGTGCCGGACGCCTCGAGCGATACCGGGCTGCTCCTGCAGAGAGCGCTGGAAAAGGTCGCGTTCCTGCCGTTCGGCCTCGTCATCGACAAATGGAGGTGGTCCGTGTTCTCCGGCGAGATCGCCCCCGCCGACTACAACCGGACCTGGTGGGCGATGCGGGCCAAGTATCAGGGTGTCGCTCCCCCCGGCCCCGGGACGACGAGGAATTTGACCCCGGAGCGAAGTTCCACGTCCCTTCCAGCGTGCCTTACATGCGGTACTTCCTGGCGCACATCCTCCAGTTCCAGTTCCACCGGGCCCTCGTGAAGACCGCCGGCATCAGCGGTCCGCTCCATCGGGCTTCGATCTACGGGTCGAAGGAGGCGGGCCGCCGCCTCGCGGAGATGCTTTCGATGGGGGCGAGCCGGGAGTGGCCGGACGCGCTCGAGGCCGTCACGGGGGATCGTCGGATGGACGCCACGGGCCTGCTCGAGGTACCTTCGCACCCCTTCGCCGCTGGCTGGACGAGCAGAATCGCCAAGCCCCCGTCGGTTGGTAGGGCGTCGGTCCGTGTCGGCTCGAGAGCAGCCCGGGGCACCCTTCCGAGGGAGCACCAGCACCTAGTGCGAAACCCCCGGGGTCGACCATGCTGCTCCAAACGGGTGAGAGCGTCCTACGGAGCGCCTACGCCGTGCTGGACGCGCCCCGCGACGCCGCGGGAGGACGCGGTCCGGGGGTCCTCTACCTAACGAACCGGCGGCTCGTTTTCGAATCGCACGTCTCCCGCGGTGTCGTCCGGGATTTCGTTGGAGGCAAGGAGGCCCGGATTCGGCTGGACGTGGGACTCCACGAACTCCGGAACGTGTCGGTCCGGAAAGGACGGCTCGGTCGTGCGCGGCTGGTGCTGGAGCTGGTCGACGGGCGGCCGACGTTCGACGTGCTCGAGCCGGAGTCCTGGGCGAGCGCGATCGCGGAGGCCCGCCGGGAGCTTCCTCCGTTCCCGCGGGGGTCCGAGGGCGTGGTCCAGACGATCGAGCGCGAGGTCGTCAAGATCCGGTGCCGGTACCTGCGGCCAGCTGGGCAACGAAGTCAATGGCCGCTGCCCCACCTGCGGCGCGCCGCTCTGAGGGACCGGGTGCCCGCACGGGACCCTGACGCCCGGCCCGGTCAGTTCTCGAGCGTCCAGGCCGGCGTGCCCGCCCGGAACGCGCGGAGCAGGAGCCCGTCTGTCGGTTCCGTCCCGCTCACGGGTCGAACGGCCTCGACCGCGTGGAACAGGAGCTCGAATGCGGCCTCCTCGGCCTCACCAGGGTCTTCCTGGCCCGTTCCGGCGGGAATGTACACCTGCAGGAATCCACCGCCCACGCCGAGGAGCGCCAGTCCGCTCCCGTCACGCCGAGCCCATGCGAGCAGCCGTTCCTCGGGCCGGTCGATCGTTCCGACCCAGCGAAGGGTCCCGAACCACCGGCCGGCAAGCCTCCCGAGAAGCGCAGGGGGCGAGACGCTCGGCGGCAGCTCTACGCGAGCGATGGAGCGCAGCGCTTCGACCGAGGCGGCAGCGAGGGGCAGCGACGGCCCGAGCGCACGATAGCCGCCATCGACCCGCTCGACCAGGCCTTCGCGCTCAAGGCGATTGAGCGCACTCGAAAGGGACTCCGGGTGGGCGCCGAGAACTCGGCGCAGCCCGCTGAACGCCAACCGGCCGCGCAGCCCTTGGAGGGTTTCGAGGACTCGCTCGTCCAACCGACCGTTGGCGGGCCTGTCATCCGCCCCTCGGGACGTTCCCATGCCCTCGAAAGCCCGGAGCACGGATTTAGCAGGGCGCTAACGTTGTCGTTATCGAAGGGCGGCGTGAACAGCCCCCGGGTCCGTTGTGACCGGGCCTTTCTCCACCCGCTCAATATCCTCCCCTCGGCGGTGAACCTTCCGTGACCGGATCGGTCAGGAAGGAACGCGAATGACAGAGGATGAGTCTGAGTGGAGCCACGGGCGATCGGGATACGGGCCCTGGGTCTGGACGGCCTACCGGGCCTACAACGAGCTGCTCCGGGAGAAGGTCAAGAAGCGGTTCGAGGCGCAGGAAGGCCCGTGGATGGAGAAGGTCGCCGACCTGCTGGTCGAGATCGTCAACGCACGCTGGGAAGGCGGCCGGAAGAAGGAGAAAGAGGTCGGCGAGCTGTTCGCCAAGCTCGACCGCCTGATATCGGAGTGAGGTTCGCGTGAGGCCCCTCCCACCCATTCCCATCCCGCCGATCGGCCCCGAGCCCTCCCTGCCCCGCCCGGCCCATCGGGCCTCGCCGCAGCAGGCCTAGGTCCGGCCGT